>CAUZBP010000003.1:0-154483 GCA_963578105.1 Planctomycetota bacterium | reverse complement strand
CCAACACGACGTCAGTATCCACCGGGAGGTGGGGTCCGTGGTCCTCGAAAGTCGCGACAGGAAGCACGGCGACACGCTGCTGCTGGACAGCATCCTTGATTTCGTGCATGGTCATTTCCGCAAAACGATATTTCATTGATCGAAGACTCCGTGCAAATGGGTTGAATTTAGACAGGTTGGCCCTTCCGCAGACCCAGCCTGGTGGTCTCAATGGGACCTTGGCCCCTTTTTCTGGGTGTACGGTTACAGATTTTGCACTCCGAGGCTCCGCGTCGCAAGGGTCCCGCAGTTCCGTTCTTGGGTCCCTTCGGCCGGAGGTCGTTCAAGGCCAGATTACGAGCATAAGGATGCAACTGGTGCGTTGTCGGAACCCTTCCGGGACGGTCGTCACTGCCCCGTTTCTCACTGCCAGTCGAAAACGGGAATTGAGAGAAGTTCGCTCGTAAGATGACACGGGACGTGTGTTCCGGGTTGATGCGCGGGATCAACCTTTGATCCGCAATGGTCGACCGATGTCGGATTTAAGACGTCGGCAACTAAACAGCAGTTCCGACCCATTCTTTTTTGTCGCTGGTAATATCGAGAATGTTTCCGTCAGGATCGAATACTTTGAAAGCGCGATCAGGGATTTCATTCGAGTCGACATCGTAGCGACCTTTGACGGTCTTCGAAGGGAATTTGGCACCCCATGCATGCAGACACTTCCAGGTATCCTCCAGATTGTCAACGAGAATACCCAAATGAATGTACTCGTGTCCCTCGCCCAGTGTTGGACGTTCCTGAGTTCCGTAGTCCAGTAAGGTGATGTTATTGGTGCCGTCACTCATGTCGAGTCCGCGCCTGCTCGGTCGATAGCCGATAAATTCCCAGCCGATCACTTCCTCGTAAAAACGCCGGGATTTTTCCATGTCGCGGCACCAGAGGGCGACGTGTCGTAGTTGGGCCATGAATTTGTTCTCCAAGTGGTTCAGAGGCAGCGCGCGTGTTTCGGAGTATTTTGTTGGTGTCTGGCCGCTTCGAAAGGCTTGATCCCGGTATTGAAAAGATCAAGGGTCATCGCGCCTCAGAAATTTCACAATTGCTATTGGCAAGCTGTCTGGAAATGAAATTTTTCATCAGGCAGAT
Source organism: Planctomycetota bacterium (assembly GCA_963578105.1). Lineage (GTDB taxonomy): Bacteria > Planctomycetota > Planctomycetia > Pirellulales > Pirellulaceae. Next base: position 153,358 of record CAUZBP010000003.1, on the reverse strand, counting down.
CGCTTCCTCCGTGTGTTGACCCGGTAGCCGGCTGAATCCGTGTGCTGCATCGGCGAAAAGCTTGAATTCTATGTTGCCACCTGCGGCCCGATAGGATTTGACGAAGTTTTCGGGAATCGACGCGGGTATGTTCGCATCGGCGGTGCCCTGGAACAAGAGGACGGGAGGGAGTTCGACAGCTTCACCGCGATCCAGGATGCCCTGCGGATTACCCTCTTGCATAACGGTTTCCGTGCCAAAATAGTTTTCACTTTTTTCGACCAGGTCCTTCCGCCCAACGGATTTTGCATACTGGTAACGGAGTAAGGGATCAAGCACACCAGATTCCACGATGGCGTAGCGCACACAAGCCTTAGACGAAGTGTTGGCGGGGAGGGAGAGGGATGTAAACTGCTCGTCGTCCGGGCGCATCACTGTCAGCATCAGGGTGTGGCCTCCGCTGGAGATACCGAATGCGCCAAGGGAGTTTGCCTCACCCTGGTAGAGATGGGCATGGGTCTTGGCCCAGCGAATGGCTAAATTGGCATCCTCGACCTGTGCCGGGTAATGGTGCCTGGGGCTCGTGCGGAGATCGACAGCAACGACAAGCAAACCACTCTCTGCGAGCGCGTTGTCTCTCAATTGACCCTGCTGGCGGTCACCACCACTCCAGGCTCCACCGTGAAAGTCCATCAGTACTGGGAACGGGCCGTTGCCCTGTGGTTGATAGAGACGGGCCTGAATCACGGCATTCTGTGACGTGTCGCATTCCACATCGAAGGAGGTTACCGGGTATTTTTGCGCCGGATCGTATGCCGTTTTCTGTTGTGGCAAGCTGTCTCTCCTGACGAGAGGTCGGCATCGCGACCGTAATGTACAAAATGGAAAAAGTGGCGATTGTCAAAAAGTTAATCTAGATTCTGGAATACGGATTTGCAAGGAAACTATTTTATTTTCGTGTTTCCGTTCGGAAAAGACGGCAATCGGGACTTGTAGCTGAGACACGATTCTTTCTGTAGGGTTCAACCGATTGCTTTGACCCGTTCTGTGAGAATGTGTGCGTCGTAAGGGGAGTGGATTGGGAGAGAACTCCCCACTCTTGGCTGATTTGACTCCGCCGACGCTTGGTGTCTCAAATCTGCAGTGGCCCGTTGTTTACAAAGGCCCGTCGTGCAGACACCGAACTTCTGCCGTTTCGACTTTCAGATAACTTGGGACGGCACACTGCTCAGGGAGTCGTCCGGAAACGTCGTCGTCACCTCCTTCGTGATTCAGCTAGGGAAGCAACCGTTCCTTCTCCTCCGTGTTCGGTAGACGGCAGCTGTCGTAACGCCCGAAGAGCCGGTACCGTGTCGCAGCAACCAGACGGTATGCAGGATCGCACAGGAACGCCGGCAGCCAGCGAAACCAGCTGGCCAGACGCCAGGGATACGGCAGGTGCCGTGCAGCGTGGAACAAAGCTGCTGAACGCAGGAAGATCCGGCCGGCGTCCTCCAGCACAAGGGTCTCCGTGGCCTCGGGGATCTCGGGGTGCCGTTGCCGCAAGGTCTCCGCGGTCTGCCCCTGGAGGGGCGCATAGTGGAACCGCCCATGACGATCAAGCCGAATTGTCAGCCCTACCATGTGATGGCACAGGCCACACACACCATCGTAGAGCAGGATCGGCGTTGGCAGTGCTGCGTTGGTCTCACTCATCCGACACGTCACCTCCCCAAGCCCGCTGTAGCTCACCCATCTCCCGACCGACGATCACTGCCGACCGAAGGTCTCCACAAGCCACGCCACAGGCTGCCTCTGGTGGTGGAGTGATTGTCTGTTGAATGGTTGCCCTGACCCTGCAATCGGCCGCTCCACTCAAGGTTGGCAACCGCGGGTGGTCATCGAGCGGGAGACTGAACTCGACACAGACCAACAGGCTGCCTCGCGATCAGCCTTCGATGGGAAGGCGATGCCGAAGCTCTTAAAGCAAGGGAAAAATAAAGCGGAGGGCATGGGACTCGAACCCACAACCGGTTTCCCGGCACCTCATTTCCAGTGAGGCCGCTAGCCATTCGCTTACCCTCCAAAGATTTTGGTATTACTTCCGACGTCCGGAAGTCATTAGCACACCCAAGGCGCGATCCAGGGGGTCAACTTTGTGTTCCATTCTTCAGACAGCAGAGATTGACCTGCTTCTGGGCTTATTCGAGCGTATTAGCACCAGCGATGAGCTGAATAAATTCGGCGTTCGTCTTGAATTTTCCCAGCTGTCGCGTGAGTTGCTCCATGGCCTCGACGTGATGCATCGATGTCAAGGTACGCCGCAGCATGGTCACTGCATGTAAGATATCGGGGTGATGTAATAGTTCTTCTCGACGGGTTCCCGATTGGTTGATGTCGAGCGAAGGCCAGACTCGACGATCTGCCAGCTTGCGGTCCAGCACGAGTTCCATGTTTCCCGTGCCCTTGAACTCTTGAAAGATCAGCTCGTCCATACGACTGCCGGTGTCGATCAGCGCCGTACCCACAATCGTCAGTGAACCACCTTCTTCAAAGGCTCTCGCCGTGGCGAACAACTTCTTAGGTATGTCCATGGCTTTAATGTCCACACCGCCACTCATCGTACGTCCGGTGTTACCAATCCACTTGTTGAAAGCTCTTGCCAAACGTGTGATAGAATCCATCAATAAGAACACATCTTTGCCCATTTCGGCCATTCGCCGAGCTCGGTCGACGATAAGTTGCGAAATGCGAACATGGCTTTCGATGTCTTGATCTAAACTGCTTGCCACGACCTCGCCTTTGACCTGTCGGCGCATGTCCGTAACTTCTTCGGGACGTTCGTCGATCAGTAACATGATCAAGTGCAATTCAGGGTGGTTTTCAGCAATCCCTGTACTGATGTGTTGCAGCAAAATGGTCTTTCCGGTACGCGGCGGTGCAACGATTAAAGCACGTTGACCTTTGCCTATTGGTGTCAGCAGGTCCATGATGCGTGTTGTCAAAGGCCCGGATTTGGTTTCCAATTTCAACCATTGCTCAGGATTAATTGGAGTCAGGTCTTCAAAGGAATTAACTTCCGAGTATTTTTCCGGAGAAATTTCATCGACATGCGTAATTTCACGCAAACGGGGGCCCTGCTGCCTGCGTCCCTGCTGGACCATTCCGCTGATCATCACACCTTGGCGCAGCTGGTAACGCTCAATCATGGTTCCCGGAACAAAAGGGTCGGAGCGTTCTCGCGCGTAGTTGTTCTCCGGATTCCGCAAAAAACCATAGCCGTTGGGGTGAAGTTCCAAGAGGCCGTAACCCGGCTGCAGCGGTAGTGCTTCACCGTTGTTGTCACCCTCGAATTCGGTCTTTCCTGTCGGGGCTAACGACGAGTTGGCAGGCCGGCGACGGCGGCGTGTGCGTCCATTGGAACCACGCCCTTGGCCCCCGCCTCGAGAGTTTGAGCCTCTTCTTTTTGTTTTTTTTGCCATGAATCACCTAAGCGAAGAAATAGTGCCGCATGCACACACAGGCGTGGTTATGGCCTGCATCTGATGTCCTTTTTAAGCTCTCCTGGAGCTTGAGCGACTACCATTATGCCGGAAACTGGTTGAATCCGACTACAACGGTTTCGTAGATATAACCAATCCAAGTTATCATTTGACGTTTCCATTGTTCGCCAAATAGAAAACCCACTGTCAGAAGATAAACTACCTGGGAAATGGCGCATTCGAATCTCAATACCAAGATCCTATCACGCGGAGGTTGTTCTCTTTTTCTCAAGCTCACCGTAACAAAGCACGGCTGCGCTTAAGAAGCGCCAGTGAACTTCCCAACTCAAAAGAAGCAGATTTAGTTCCGCTGTTCAAATCGGTCGAGAAGAGGCCCTAAGACATCAAGTGTGTTGGACCAGCAGCGCCGTAAGTACCAGGTAGAAGCTTAACTATCGGCATCTTAATCTTCTATTCGTCCGTGTCAAGCGATGTATCAACATAATCTTGAGAATTGGGGCGAAATTTCACGGAATTGCGGTTCGTCGGAAAAAACATGGCGTTTCAAACCAGCAACGCGCTGGTGGTTATTACTTGAATCTACTGCGCCGCTGTAAAGTTAAAAAAGTTTTGAGGCGCGAAAAAAGTGAGAAGTTGCGAACAGCAGATAACGAAGCCTGCTTGCAGGTTCAACAAGGATCAACCGTGGTTGGGATAACGGTTGGCGGAGATTTTTGAAAAAAATTCCGTTGTTTGTCGCTTGCCTAGCCACCATCGGTGCCTGCAGCTTTCGAATCTCTGCCTGCATTTTCGTCATAACCCGCATTTTTTGTGTGGAGTCACAGGGTTCGGTCCGATAACGGAATGTGTCGCCACGTTTGGCGGGAGGTCAGATTGTTGCGACCGGTGACAGAGCTGGCAGTCGAGCTGGCCCGATGCGGTCGCACCAGAACGGTGGCTGACAGTCGTTGAGATTACGGTTCAGTTGTTTCAATTCAATAGAAGGTGAGCGGCCCATGCGAGCACAACAGCGTGTTTTGGCATTAGTATTGTTGCTCCAACTGACTTTTTTGGGTCAAGCTTTTTCGGCAGGCAGGGTGGCGTGGGTGCCCACCATGGAGATGGCTCAGCAGATTGCCGCGCAGAATAATCAACTGGTATTGCTGCATTTCTGGTCACCAACTTGCGCGCCGTGCATGCGGCTTGAGCACACCGTGTTTTCCGATCCTAGTGTTTCACAATCGCTCGCACGTGACTACGTACCAGTGAAGATCAATGCGGAACAAACTCCAGGAACGGCCCATCGGTATGGAATCTTTCAGATCCCCGGAGATGTTGTTATTTCTCCCACCGGGCAGGTACTTCATCACGGTCCTAGCCCCATGACGGCTCGGGCATTCGTCGCACATTTTCAACAGATTGCAGCTGCCAACCAGCCGCCGTCTACGAAGCTGGCGGCTAATTCCAAACCGCCGATCATTCGTGAAGCTACGAACCGGACACCGGTGACGTGGCAACAAAACCCTTCGGCACAATTTTCGCCGGCAGGCAACACCACGAATCCCCTGGCTCAGGAAGGGAGTCGTTATTCCGACCCTCACATCAATTCCGATCAGGTTGCGTTCCGGCCTTACCAACTAGAAAATTCCGGGCCACTTTCATACGGTGGGTCACCCTCAGCGACGGTGGCTCCGCGACCCTCAGCGACGGTGGCTCCGCGTTATTCTGACTATCAACAGCAGCCAGTGATCGGCCGTCAACCAGTGATGCAGTCGAACGCCCCGGCTGCCAATTCACATGTGCCGCCAGAGCGGCAGCTGACTGTACAACCGGGAAACCGGTACGGTAACAATCCACAGCTACCGACGGAGAATGTTACTCTAGGAAATGGGGGGCGTGGTGCACCCCTGCATCAGCTGACTCCTCCTGCGGTTGCGCAAGAAGTGGGGATCCACGCGAATCCAACCACTGGTTTGGACGGCCACTGTCCGGTTACCCTGGGAGAACAGAGCCGGTGGCAGTTAGGGGACCCGCGCTGGGGCGCGATTCATCGCGGACGAACGTACCTTTTTGTCGGCCTGGCCGAGCAGCAGCGGTTCATGGAGAATCCGGACTTTTACGCTCCCATGCTTTCGGGTCACGATTCAGTGGTTTACATCGAACAGGGTAGACTCGTGCCCGGAACCCGTGAACATGGAGTGTTCTATCGTCAGCAGGTGTACCTGTTTTCCTGTGAAGAGTCCCTGCAGAGATTCTGGCAAGGTCCGGAGCGGTTTCACGCAGCGGCCTTTCAGGCGATGCGCCAGACACTCAACCCGCAGCGTTGAGAAGAACAGCGTTCGGTCGAGAATTTGTAACGGCTCGTCAGTCAGATGGACTCGGCTTCAGCTTCTTCTGAAAGCAATGACAGACCTTGAGATGAGTTTGTCGGGACTCAAACGGGCTGGTCAGAAACAACCGGTCGGTGTCGACTTAGTGGTGATGGGCATGGTGTTCGATGCTTGCTGAAAATGGCGTTCCGTTAATGTCGACCCGAAGTCTAGCCGAAACCCCCTCTCCGACTTTTAAAGCGACCATCAGGCTGTCATCAACAAGCTGGAATTGCGACGACTTTCCCTGTTCGGTGTGGAGGGCTGTTAGCTTGTACTGCTTGGGCTGATCATTTACCTTGACATTGATGAAAATTTCAGCAGCCGCAATGGGGAATTCGTTCCGGGCATCAGCATCCAGAATGTAGACAGTGACAGTGTTTGTCTCATCATCATGCAGCCATTCTGCATGGTATTCTTCGACACCCAATTCGATCAGATGTCCTCCGTGAGGACCGTTTTCGTGATCGTGGCCATCATGGTCAACGTGTTGATGAGGTTTTTCTCCCGTTTCGATGCTTGACGGTTCACATCCGAAACAAGCCAGGATTGATAAAAGAGTCAGGACGTTGGCCGGAACCCAGTACGCGGAATGACGCATCACAGAAATCTCCTCCTGCGTTGAAGCCAAGTGACGGGCACGCTGTTCCACCATCAGGCATCATACCAGGAACACACCACACTCCGTCAACTCGTTTTCGCAACTTGTTGCTGCAATACCTGGGGAAACTCGCCTTTGAACAGAGGACCTTTGCGCGGAGGAGTTAATCGCCGGACTGTACCAGGTGTGAGTAGGATCCCGTCGATGTCTTCGCCGGACGGGGGTCAGAATCGCACATTCTCCTACCGGGAGACGCTGGCCGGCGGTGATCGTCCGTTACCGACCACTCGTGAATGGCTGCCTCGATACGGGTGTTCAATTGGTCCAGACCTTGAATCACATGCTTTTGCTGCGTTTCAAGATGTTCCAGCAAACTCGCTTGGTCAACCTTTGGGTACATAGGATAGGACCGGACGCCGGGGTGGGTGAAGGAGGGACCACGCTGAACCGCATCTGGTTCTCTCGGGCTTGCCGGTAGTCAGAAGGCCATCGGTCGTCTAGAGGAGCCGCGAATTCAACGTTCAGTAATTTCAAAGGCCAGCAGGTTGGAGTTTATCAATGAGTAACTTCTCATCCATTCGGATCGGCTTGACAGGGGCCTTCAGTTGAGGTGGCCAACCACGAATTTGGGGTATTGCAGGCGACCGGCTGCCAGATTGTAACGATTAAGGAGACTTCATCGATTCGACTCTGCGGATTCAAGGTCCGCGCGGACCCGTCTGGGGAGGACTTTGGCGTGATTTTCCGGCGAGGGATTTTCTAGTGGCTTGGGGGATGAAAGGTCGTTGGGTAGGTCGTCAGAGGTGACGCGGCACCCTTCAGCCGGAGATTTATGTCTCGTTCAGCCTGTACACGACTAGACTTAAGGGTCGAAACTGATTTATACTTGTTAATTCGCAATTGCTGGGGGTCGTGTTGGTCTTCGTCTCGCACAACCTGTGAAATTAAAGAGATCAAATTAAGGAGGAAAAGTGGTAAAGCTATTCGTGCGAGATCGAGAGACGATCCAGGAGGCGGTTCGCCGTTTCCGCAAATTAGTGGAGCGCAGCGGTATCAAAAAAGAGATGCGCCGTCGCGAATACTATGAAAAACCAAGCGAAACCAAGCGTCGGGCCCGGTTGCGGGCTGAGCGGCGTGCGAAGCGTACTCGTCTTTTGGCCGCAGGCGTCGTTACCCGATAGGTCTTCTTCCCTGCTGGAAGTGCCACAGCCTGATGCCAGCAATGTGGATGCTGGAACTGGTGATTCTGTTTCTGTGCCGACTCAAGGTGAACTACCCTCGACGAAGTGAACTCATCGTGGTCTGGGGCTAGAAGGTCGGTTGGTTTGCACCGGTTTCGACGATTTGTTCAACGCACAAACTAAGTTCACGAGGGCTGAACGGTTTGGCGATAATTGCAGCCAGTTGTAAGCGACTCGTTTCCGCGGCTTGTACGAGTTCCGCATATTTTGCTGTGATCATCACGACCGGAAGATGACGGGTTTCTTGCAGGCCACGAATTCTCTTGACCAGTTCGACTCCGTTCAGTTTTGGCATTTGCCAATCGGTCACGAGAACTGTTGGGGGGTGTTCTAGTATCAGTTCCCAGGCTTGTTGTCCGTCGACCGCGCACTTGATATCAACTCCAACCCGTTGCAAGGCATGTTCTGTGGGCAGCAGGAGGTCGATTTCGTCGTCGCACAGCAGGACGTATTTTGCCATAGATGCGGCCCCTAGCCGGTTTTGGCGAACCGGATTGAAAATCAAGGTGGGAAGAAAAAATAGCGCGACGAGGTCCCCTCTAGCTCCCAACTCTCCTCGCCGCGAATCAACACCACCGCCTCTCCCCAAGATGCTGATGCACTACAAGCATAGGTTGACGAGGGACACTGTCAAACTTCGTTCATCGCGAGCGTTTGGTCGCCTTTGGATGTTGCGGAAAGGCCACGAAGAAGTGTCTTTTCTTGTTGAATCAAGTCGCATTTGACGAGAATTTCCAGTCGAGCCCCACGTCTAGTGTGTGGGCTGAATGCGTAAGGGCTCCGACACTGATTCGATCGACACCGGTCTGGGCCACGGAGATTACCGTATCGAGGTGGATTCCTCCGGAAGCTTCTAACTGGACGAGTGGTGCGGCTCGGTCACGAAGCCGGACCGCTTCTCGCAATTGGCCGGGATCCATGTTGTCCAGCAGAACGATGTCAGGACATTCCGGCAGAACGGTGCGGAGTTGTTCAAGCGAATCGACTTCGATTTCAACGACCAAGTCCCTGGAAGGGTTGTTTTCGGATTGTTGTAAGAAATGTCGGACGGTCTGGAGGGCATGCGCGGGAGTTGCGTCAGAGTTGGCCACAGCAGCGAAATCCAAGTGGTTGTCCTTGATGAGAATGGCATCAAACAGGCCACTGCGGTGGTTTTTTCCGCCTCCACACCGCACCGCATATTTTTCAAGTCTACGCCAGCCAGGTAGTGTTTTTCGCGTGTCGTAAATTGCGGCCTGCGTGTCGGAAATTAGACTGACGTATTGATGAGTTAAGGTGGCGATCCCGGAAAGCCGGCCAATCAGGTTCAGCAACAGACGTTCGGCGGTCAAAAGTTCACGTGCCTGGCCCTGGATCGTAGCAATTTCAGTTCCTGCGGCGGCGTGCTGGCCATCCTGTACGGCGATCTGCCAGGCACAAGTGATATTCATTTCGTCGAGTGCAACTTCAGCGGCGCGCAGACCGCAGAGGATGCCCGCTTCCCGGTTGACGATGGCCGCCCTGCCCTGTTCGTCCGGTGGTACCAGGGCTAACGTGGTCCAGTCGTGTTGGCGTTCCAGGTCTTCATGTACCCACAAGCGGACGAGTTGGCGGCAATCGAATCCGGTGGCCGCATCCCAACTGATTTGCGTGAATTCTTTCGACATGGTTGGATCTTCGTTGTTCGGGGTCGTGTTCGGTGACTGCAAGCGATTGTGGTAAGTCGGTGGCAACGCGGACCGAGGCGTTTTCAGGGGCTTCTGTTTTCCGCTGCGAGTGTTCGAGGAAGTGTAATCAAGGTGCAGACTCGCCAGATAAATCTCACACTATTTCTGTCATCTTGAATGATTACAGCTAGGTGTCGATCGAACAAGGACGCTGGTCGCCAGGAGACGTTTGGAAGGCCCGTGTGATGGGAAACCGGCGCTGAGAAAGAGCCTCAGCAGAGGCAGAGCGGGGACTCAGCGACCGTCAGACATCCTGCTTCAACTTACTGGCGCCGGATGTGAAGACCTTGATGTCACGATCGATTGGGTGGGAGTGCTGCAGTGGCTATCAGAAATGGAAGTGACCCGCAGGAGACCATCGGGCACAACGCGCAGAAGCATGTTCGGGTTTTCCGGAAGAAATCAAAGCCGACTTGCGGCAAGTTGCAATCACGGTTCGTAAAACCGGGAGGGCTTCAACATCAGAATCTGTTGATGGAGCCTGGACCCAACCAGCTGGTCACGAAACCCGGATTCCGTAGATCTCATGACGACCGTTGCCACGCCGTGCCAGCCCTCAACAGGTTCCAGGACTCCTGGGATTACAGATGACGACCAGATTCGGTTGATCTCACGCAGCCGGCTCGTCAACGGCCGGGATGGAGAATTCCGCGTCGGAATTGTTTGGCTTCTGGCAATCCTCGCATTTTTCTTTTCCATTCCCTTCTCCGGACCGGCGAACGCCAGGCCCGAATCTTTGACTATCAAAACGGCCTTCCGGACGCCTCTGACGACCAACGTGTTTTTGGCGCATCCGCTGAACTTGTTGAGTCAATGATTGAAATTCTTCACGGCTCAAAGAACCGTTGCCATTCTCGTCGAATTTGTCGAACATTTTCTTGAGCTCAAATGGTGGGCGTCTCTCCAACCGGCGGGGTCCACGCTGCTCGCGGAAACGGTCTTCAGGTCCGCCGGGTCCACGCTGTTCGCGGAAACGGTCTTCAGGTCCGCCGGGTCCACGCCGCTCGCGGAAACGGTCTTCAGGTCCGCCGGGTCCACGCTGCTCGCGGAAACGGTCTTCAGGTCCGCCGGGTCCACGCTGTTCGCGGAAACGGTCTTCAGGTCCGCCGGGTCCACGTCGCTCGCGGAAACGGTCTTCAGGTCCGCCGGGTCCACGCTGCTCGCGGAAACGGTCTTCGGGTCCGCCGGGTCCACGCCGCTCGCGGAAACGGTCTTCGGGTCCGCCGGGTCCACGCCGCTCGCGGAAACGGTCTTCAGGTCCGCCGGGTCGTCTCCTCGAGAATCCTTCGGAGCGGTTGCGGCGACGTTCACGCATTGACTGCCGGGCATTCTGGCGTTCCTCTTCGTTGAGTTCGCCATCACCGTCGGTATCAAACTTGGTGATCAACTTTTGGCGTTGTTCGGGATCCAAACCCTGCCTGCTGTCGCCGGGCCCCTGGGCGCTGAGAGGCTCGACGAACGAACCTAGGAGTAGGACAATCCCAGCGATTAAGAAGGAATTTTTCATCTTGATATTCTCCGCTGATACGAATAAACCTGTTCAGTCCGGCCACTCCGGGACGACCACCAATGGACCGCCTCTGCGGGGTGACTAACAGATCAACCCCTGCCGCTCAGGAGAGTTTCGCTGAATCTTGGCTGGGAAGGAAAAATGGCCAAAAATCCCCCTTTCTGCCGGTAAAGGCGTGTTGGTTCCGTAGTTTTTGGACCACGAACAGCGGTCGTCACAGTCCGCTCGCGGGATGATTGCTGTCAAGCGACCGAACGAAGAACACGGCAGGGAAACCGCAACGTCAAATCTTGTGATTCAACGTCACGGCGGCATGCTGACTGCCAGATTGAAAGGGCCATCCGAGAAGGAAGTCGGCAAAGTGACACAACTCCTTGCCAGTGAATGAGAAGGCCGTTATGACTAGAAACAGTCACGTTCTGTTTGATGAGACGCCGCATTGAATGGATCCTTTGTCTATTCAGTCGGCGCCGGAGAACATGGTTTGACCACCAGACGTGATGCCATCCTGGGACGTCAGGGAGGGCACATCAACCGTTTCACTACAGTTGCTGGCCGTGCTGCTGGATCCGGACTCGCGGCCATCACGTCGCAAGGCGGCCATCACGTCGCAAGGAGACGTTGAACGATGCACAGTAAATCTGGACCAGAATCGCTGCGCCTGACTCGCCCCTTGTTACGCTGTACAGACCAGCGGGTGATTGGTTGTAGTGTTTTGTTTTGTTTACTGGCTGTGGGGATCACCTTTGTACAACAAGGCGGGTTGCGAGGACGCCTGGTCGAAATCGAACGGGCCAATCTGAGCAGGATCACTTTCCAGCTTGATGTCAACAAGGCTGCCTGGCCTGAACTGACTCAGCTTCCTCATGTGGGCGAGACGCTGGCGCGACGCATTGTACGTTACCGTGATCGACACGGTCACTTTTCAGATTTTGATGGCTTGGAGCAGGTAGAAGGGATTGGACCGAAGACCATGGCACAGATTCGACCTTTCCTGCTGCCACTAGCCACCACCGAACGAGTCGTGGGGAGTGTCCCATGAGCGGGCCATCAGCAGAGAAACCACTGACAGATATCTTCAGCGAACTAACAGGTTAGGTTGTTGTTCTTGATGCGCTGAGTCCATGTGTTTTTATTGGTGTTCCGGTAAGGACCGGCCGCCATTTCATGATTTTAGAAGATGCAGACGTTTACGACTTTCGCGACACGCAAACAACCCGTGACTTGTACGTGCTGGATGCGAGGGAACACGGCGTCCGGTCCAATCGGGCAGAGTATTTGTGAGACGTGACGAGATTGTCGCTGCTTCGCGAAGTGGTAGAATGATTGTTTTTTCGCAGGGTGGATGAACGTCATGGAATTTCAACTGGTGAGTCCGTTCCAACCGGCAGGTGATCAGCCACAGGCGATTGAAACTCTGACTGCCGGAATTCGAGACCAACGCAAGCACCAGGTGTTGATGGGTGTGACCGGGTCGGGAAAGACGTTTACCCTGGCGAATGTCATCCAGCATGTCCAGAAACCAACGCTCGTGATCTCACACAACAAAACCCTGGCTGCTCAACTTTACTCGGAATTCAAGGAGTTTTTTCCGCACAACGCGGTGCATTATTTTGTCAGCTATTACGACTACTACCAGCCGGAAGCCTACATCCCCCAACGCGACATCTACATCGAAAAGGACGCTTCGATCAACGAAGAGATCGACCGTTTGCGTCTGGCCTCGACGAGCTCGCTCGTCAGTCGGCGCGACGTGATCGTTGTGGCCAGTGTTTCGTCCATTTATGGTTTGGGTTCTCCGGAAGATTACAAACAGATGATGGTCGCATTGAAACCTGGTGACACGATTGATCGCGATGATTTGTTGATGAAGCTCATTGATATCCAATACACACGCAACGATGTTAGTTTTGAACGCAGTAAATTTCGTGTTCGAGGAGACTGTGTCGAAGTCTGGCCATCGTACGAGGAGTTTGCCTACCGAATCGAACTTTGGGGCGATGACGTTGATTCGCTTTCAATCATCAACCCTACCAGTGGGGAAGTGACTGCTCAGCAGGAGCAGGTTTACATTTATCCGGCAAAACATTTTGTGCTGCCAGACGAGCGAATTGCAGGAGCTGTCGAACAGATTCGGCAGGAGCTGGACGAGCGACTGGAGATTTTTCGGCGTGAGGGAAAGCTGCTCGAAGCTCAACGCCTCAACGCCCGGACACGCTTCGATATCGAAATGATGCAGGAAATGGGATATTGTCCGGGCATCGAGAATTACAGCCAGCCACTGTCCGGTCGCCCACCGGGCGAACCACCTTACACGCTTTACAGTTTCTTTCCCGGCGATTTCTTGCTGGTCGTTGATGAATGTCACGTAACGGTGCCACAGATCCGGGCCATGTACGCCGGGGATCGAAGTCGTAAAGAAACCTTGGTTGAACATGGGTTCCGTCTCCCCAGTGCATTGGATAACCGGCCATTGAAGTTTGGTGAATGGGAAGAACGGATCAATCAAGCGGTATTTGTTTCAGCAACGCCTGGCCCTTACGAATTAGAATTGACGGCAGGCGAGCTTGTTGAACAGGTGATTCGACCTACCGGTTTGCTGGATCCGATCGTGGAGTTGTCTCCGGCGCGGGGACAAGTTCCCCATTTGCTTGAGCAGATTAAAGAACGGTCAGCGGTTGGCGAACGGGTGCTCGTCACTACGATCACCAAACGCTTGGCAGAGGACTTGGCGGCTTTTCTCAGCGAGAAAGGGATCGCCTGCAAGTGGTTGCACAGTGAATTGGATGCCTTCGAGAGGGTTGAATTGATTCGCGATTTGCGCCTGGGGAAATTTGACTGTCTGGTGGGGGTAAACCTGTTGCGCGAGGGCCTGGACATGCCGGAGGTGTCCTTGGTTGCCATTCTGGATGCGGACAAGGAAGGATTTCTGCGAAGTGAAACGTCGTTGGTCCAGACGATCGGACGGGCAGCACGCCATGTGAACGCCAAGGCGATTCTCTATGCCGATAAAGTGACGGATTCGATGCAACGCGCTATTGAAGAAACGGATCGCCGCCGTGCAATTCAGCAGGAGTACAATCAGCAGCACGGAATCACTCCGGAAACCATTCGAAAAAACGTATCGGCCGGTATCGAATCCGCAGTGACAGCTCAGGAAGAAGCGAACGCCGCAGTTGGACGAACGGACGAAACCGAGTACATCACTCAGGAATATATTAACGAAATTGAGTCTGAAATGATGGAGGCCGCCGAGGCCCTTGAGTTTGAACGGGCGGCCTCGCTTCGCGATCGAATCACGGAACTGCGAGATGCCGTGGGCCAAAAGATTTCGGAAGCCGGCACTCCGGTCAAAGAGACCGGTCGGAGTCGACGTCGGCGACGCGTGCCCAAGGAAGGGAAGCGCATACCGCGACCCAAGAAGCGCGGTTAGGAAATCGATGGAAGTCGGGGGAGGACGCATTTTGTCCAAAGGACGCTGAGGGATGTGTTTTGGCCGATGTTCCGTTGAAGCGGTTTCCAGTCGATTTCGACCGGCGTCGGAAGGCAGCAGCCGGTCCTGTTGCAGCCCGAATTTCTTGACTCATTTACCTTACGAGTACATTCGGTCGTTCTAGTCGGAATTATCGGGACTCCTCTTAATCTTGAGGCACTCACTCCGCCGACCCCAGTCTATAGTGCCCGTGTTGGGAGTTGGTTGGGTTCCACCAGCCGGATTGGCAGTGGGAGAGATTTTCATGAAATGGCTTTTCTTGACATGCTTTGTCACGATCGCTTGTTGCCTTGTCAGCTGCAATGTCCGGGCAGAATCTGCCGGCCAAACGGGGGACACGGGGAGTGCGGCACGCACTGGTTCGATGATGACCCCCGAGATGTGGTTTTATCTACAAGAACGACAGCGATACGAAGATTCAAAGCAAGCCATTCGCCGTCGGTCTGAGAAACGTGCTGCCCGGCGCGAACAGCGCATCGCCGCGCGAAAGTGGTATGGCCATTCGAACAGTCGACCGCAAGTCAGTGCGTTGCCCCGGCCGAAACTCTATTCTCGGCCGTGGTTCGAACACCCATCCAACCGCGTTCGCTGGAGCGTTTTGCCAACGGGTACGGTGGATGGTTGGTGGCGTGAATTGAGCCAGCGCTGAAAGTCAATCGCGTTTTTCACTGGACCGTTTGATTTCCGTCACGACCCAACGCCCCGGACTGTAGCAGTCTTTCATGGTTTGGGCTGTTTTTTTCTTACTGAATGAGTTTCAGATAGTACTGCGCAGCCGGATCTTCGGGCAGTTGTTCAGCGAGTACCGCGTAATATTCCCTCAGTTGCCGCCTGGTCTTTGCCGAAAGTTGCCCGAATTGTTTGACATTTAAAAAACGGATTTCACTTGCGACCAGGCGGATGATACGCGCATTCCATGCATCGAAACCGAACCGCAGTCGTTGTGAACCCGGGTGGAAATCACCGAGAGTAGGACGCATCGCAGATTGGAGTTGACTGCTGTGCGCAGCACCCAGGTGATGTCCCAGTTCATGGATCAGAAGTTCAACACGGACTGCTTCGGAGGCTTGAGGATTGTTTTCGCGGATCAAGATGTGGCTGTGGAGGGGTCCCCGCGTGCCTCCCATACGGTATCGTCCCGGTACGATGCGGTATTGGCTGGTGAATGCCACGGCAATTTCGTTGCGCCCAACGCTCGTTTCTTTTTCGAACTCCCGTAAACTGGCGGTGAATTCCGTCGTCTGGTTATCGGATTGCCAGATACCAAACCCAGAGATTCGGAATGGCAGGCTGGTATAAGATTCCATGATCTTTGAAGCTCGCAAAAGTCTTTTCCGCAAACGTTGCTGCCAGCGCTGGGGCAGATAGGGTTCTTCTTCATCAACAAAAAGTTTTACGTCGATACGGTCACTGCCCGGTAAGCGGGCAGGGATACCGACTGTAAAGACAAGTGTCAGAACGACGACGGTGATCGAACGGTGAGGGAAGTGGCGGGCAAAGTGGTAGATCATGGCATCTTCTAAAGCAATTCCCTGCGCACCGCCCGGACCACGCCGTGGTCCTCCGTAATCAATATGTTGACCGACATGAAATTTTATGTGGTGGACAGGGGCAAGTGGAAACGTGAAGAGGTTCGTCTGATATTTGGCAGGAAAAGGTTGGTGGGCAAATCGAAAAGACCAGTTGGTCGGGCAGTTTAACAGCTTTCCACCCGAACAAATTTTGGGTACTGTTAACCTTCTCCTGAACGGCGGTTACTTTTGCCAATTCGTGCAGGTCCTGCGTCTTTGTTGCGAATGTTGTCACGGCGCGCCCGTGGCGGACAGGCAGGACGCTACTGAAGTTTAGTATCATTCATCCGTACATGTTCCGCAACTATTTTAGGTCTGGGAGCTGTTCGTTGTCAGCACGGGTCAGCCGATGATCTACACGAGATAACAAAATGATCAACGTAGGTATCGTGGGTGTCGGGTTCATGGGCATGATTCATTATCTTGCTTATCAGAGGTTGCGAGGAATTCGCGTCAGCGCTATCGCGACTCGAAACCGCGAGAAGCGAGAGGGTGATTGGCGTTCGATTCGGGGCAACTTCGGTCCTCCGGGACAAAAAATGAAATTGGATCAAATTGCCCGTTACCGATCTCTGGATGAGATGCTGAAAGATGAACGTTTAGACGCAATTGATATTTGTTCGCCACCGAATTTGCATGCTACGATGGCAGTCCGAGCCATGCGGTCGGGAAAGCACGTGTTTTGTGAAAAACCGATTGCGGTGACGCTTGCCGACGCGGAACGGATGTTGAAGGCAGCAGGAACTCATCGACGAATGCTTTTGGTTGGCCACGTGCTGCCGTTCTTCCCGGAGTTTAATTATGTAGTCCAGGTCGTTCGCAGTCGGCGATATGGGAAACTACTGGGTGGGCATTTTAAACGTGTTATTTCAGACCCGAAGTGGTTGAAGAACTACTATAATCCACATCAGGTGGGTGGTCCTGCCGTCGATTTACACGTGCATGATGCACACTTTATTCGTTTGTTGTTTGGAATGCCCGTATCGGTGAATAGTGTTGGCAGAATGAGAGGCGACGTTGCCGAATTTTTCTCAAGCCAGTTTCGGTTTGCCGATCAGTCACTGAGTGTCACCGCGGATAGTGGAGTGATCCATCAGCAGGGTCGAGCGTTTACCCATGGATTTGAAATCCACCTCCAGAAGGCGACATTGCTATTTGATTTTTCCGTGCTGGGGAACCAGCCGACGGTGTCCATGCCACTTACCGTTTTAACAGCCAATGGTCGCACCTTCCGTCCCAAATTGGGATCGGGGGATCCAGTGGACGGCTTTGTGGCCGAACTTCGCGAAGTTGCCCGGGCTCTCAAACAGGGTAAGGATTCAAAATTGCTCTCCGGGGAATTGGCTCGCGACGCGTTGTTAATGTGTCACCGCCAGACCCGGAGCGTGGTCAGCAGACGCAGTGTGCGGGTGTAGGTTGCCTGGTTGTGGGTACGCTGGTCGTTATCAGAAGAAGGAAAGCGAGTCGTCCCGGCCGGGAGTCGTTCGTTACAGGGTCTTCCTTGCACTTTCAAAGGCTATGGACCACGCGCCGTTTCGGTACTCAGGAGGGTGACTGATGTGTGGACGCTATGTCTTAGGCCCCGTCACTTTAGCTTATTGGACCGCATTGCGTGGATTCCTCGACCCGCTGGGGATACGTGTCAGTTACAATGTGGCACCGACCCAGATGGCTCTCGTGATGCATCAAATGGACCACGAGCGCATTTTCGCAGCGATGCGTTGGGGGTTGATCCCTTCCTGGGCCGGGGACACCAGGATCAGTTACCGGATGATCAATGCCCGTTCCGAAACGGTTGCCGAAAAGCCGTCCTTTCGCGATGCTTTTAAGCGTCGACGCTGTTTGGTCCTGGCCGACGGCTATTATGAATGGAGAAAAGTGGCTGGGAACTCCAAGCAGCCTTACTACATTTATCGCAAAGGTCCGCCCCTGGCATTTGCCGGACTCTGGGAGCGTTGGGAGCAGGAGGCTGCTTGTCTGGAAAGCTGTACTATCATCACGACACAAGCGAACGCTCCTTTGGCCAAAATTCACGATCGTATGCCGGTGATTCTCCATCCGGATGAGATTGAAGTATGGCTCGATTCCGAATTTCAAGACGCGGACAAGTTGCAGGAGATATTACGCCCCTACTCCGGGGACGATTTAGAACCAGTCGCTGTGAGTACTTTGGTGAACAACCCCCAAAATGATACACCTGCCTGCATGGAACCCGTTAAACGGGTGGAATAGAAAAAGGGAGTTGGGCCATGCGTGGTACGAATGACCCATTCGATCGTTTGCCTTCTTCACTTTGATCGTTGTTTGTGACACGTGTTGACCCGCCGTCTGCTAATTTCTCTTCCAGTTGTGGACAGGAACTGGCTCCGGGTTCAAACCGCGATGTTACCCCTGAAGTATGGATCACGAACCGCTACATCTGAAACGCTTTGATTTCCTCCTTCGTGAAACGCCGCTCCAGACGTGCGCCCAACTGACCGACAATACGGGCAGCCGCATGCGACGCCAGATGACCTGCCTGTTTCCAGTTCAACCCGTTGGTGATTCCGTATAGCAGTCCACCGGCATACATGTCTCCCGCTCCGGTTGTGTCGATGGCTTCGGCCTCGACACCGTCAATGGAAATCACATCACCGTTATGCATGATGAGCGATCCCCGGGCCCCCAGGGTGATCGCCACGTTTTCTGTGTGCTGGTGAATTTCGCGGGCGCAGGCAAACACATCGTCCTTGCCAGTCAGACTTTTTGCCTCCTCTTCGTTGCAGAAGAACAAGTCCACCGATCCCTCAATCAGCTGCCAGATTTCATCGCGGATCAAGTTCACCAGGAACGGGTCCGAGGCGGTGAAGGCAATTTTCACGTTGTGTTTTTGCGCCAACTCCATGGCCTTGTAGGCGGCAGCCTTTGTCTTGTCCCCGGTCAGCAGATATCCCTCGACGTACAGGTAGTGAGATTCGCGAATTTCGGCTTCTTCAACGTCATCGGGTGCGAGGGTTGCTGAGACACCAAGGTTCGTCAACATGGTGCGCTGCGCGTCAGGAGTAATCAAGATTGCGCATGTTCCGGTAGGGCCTTCTGAGGACGGTGTGACCCCGATTGTCACACCGAGTTCCCGCATGTCGGATAGGAAGAAGTGGCCCATTTCGTCATGACTTACCTTACCACAATAGGCTGCTTTCCCCCCAAAGTCGGCGATGCTGACGATTGTATTGGCGGCTGAGCCGCCGGCGCACCGGTTCAATGGCAGGCCGTCGATGCTTTGTAACACGGCTTGCTGCTGCTGGTCGTCGACCAGCGTCATGATCCCTTTGGCAAACTCCGTTTGAGCTAAAATGTCGTCAGTCACCTGGGTTTGTACGTCGACCAACGAGTTTCCGATGCCGTAAACGTCAATTTTCATCAATGAACCATCCTGTTTCCGTTGAAATAGACCTGCCTGGTGCGTTTACACACAGACGTAATACTCGGTTACTATCCGTCCTACAACCCCTCGGTCAGTTGACCGGGCCTTGACCGGCGTCGACGAAATCGTGAACGCAACCCGACCTGGATCGAACACAAGGGCGGGTCCGGTACTTCAGGTGGCGACGCAGGGCTGGTCGAACCGCTAAGCGTCTTGCAAAAAGGTTTTAAGTTGAAGTTTACAGAAGCGGGCTGGTTTATCGTCGAAAAAAACAAACGTCCCGATGTGGGACAACGTTCTTTTTTCAGGACGCCTTGGTAACTCGCGGTTTGAGTTCGCCCGCTTCGATTCTCGTTTCAGTCCCCTTTTTGGGCGACCGAGTCTCCGTGTCGTTTGTTGTCTGGTTTTGAACTGGGGTGATTTTTACGGACTCTTTGCTGGCAATTTTTTTGGCAATCCGGAATGGGGTGTCAGTGGCTGTTGTGCTTCGATGCTGGCCGTCTGCTGTAGACTTTCACTTTCGCATGATGAGTTGAGATTGCCCGGCAAGGGCACCACTTTCGCGGCCCGTGGATCTGCCTCCGGCCATTGGTCCAGTGATGGATTCGTGACTTCAACTGACCGGGTTCTGACCCGTATTTTCTGGCCCCGAAGCCGGCTCGTGTGGAAAGCGTGAGTCGTTGAGGCAGCATGGCTCCGAATTTCTGGCGGACTCCCGGCCGTTGTTGATCTTGCCGCTCGATCGAGATTTGCTAGACTTTCGCCTGACGAGTTCGCCACGTTTTGGCAGTTTGATCACGATGGGCGAATTGTCACCTGCGCGTTGGATTTAGGCCGGGGTTTTTGCAGGAGATGTTTTCCATCTGACAGCTGTTAAACCTGCGGGCGATCAAGTGAAGAATGAAAGAAAATACCTTTAAATAAAGGTTCAGGCGCCGTAGCCAAGTGGCTAAGGCAGCGGATTGCAAATCCGCCATCCCCGGTTCGAATCCGGGCGGCGCCTCTTCGAATGACGCCGACAACCGATGCCAATTTTCGTCCGCTGGTCAGGAAACGCTCCCCCGCGACGCATCGCATGGGAAAGCCTTGTCTGTCACCCGGTTCAGCTGCTGGGCCAAATGGAGCCAAAGTTTTTTTGGGGCGAGCCTTCTGTGTCACCGCAGACTTTGGCGTGCAGCGGCTGGCAAGCTAGCGTTCCCGGCGGTGGTAAAAGTTCGTGGTTGGGGCTGTAGTCCCGACGCGTGATCGTACCGCAGCCTGAGTGGATTCCGGGGTCGTTGCGAAACTCGGCCATCAGTGTGGTCCGGCTCTTTGCCGACACCCATCGATCAAATCAGCGGTAGGCCGCCGTCTTGATCGGTAAAGCTGCGCAGTTTCAACGCTTGGTAAGGGTGCCGCTTGACGTAGTCCCAGTCGAGTTCGATTCCCAGGCCGGGTCGATCCGTTAACTGGATGGCACCGTTGGAAACCGTCGGCCCGCAGGCTTGGACTTCGTCGAACCAGGGGCGGTGCCGGCAATGTTCCAGGATCAGGAAATTTGGCATGCAGGCCGCCGCGTGGACGTTGGCTGCCAGAGCCACCGGCCCGTACGGGTTGTGTGGAGCGATTTGCACGTTGTAAACTTCGGCGTTGCCGGCAATTCGTAACAGTTCACCGATGCCGCCGCAATGAGAAATGTCGGCCTGGATCACGTCGACGGCGCCCTGTTCCAACCACTCTCGGAACTGCCAGCGTGTCATCAATCGTTCGCCGGCTGCGATACGCACGTCGGGAAACGCGTGTCTCATTTCAATCAGTCCTTGTGGCGTGTCCATATTGACTGGTTCCTCGACGAACAGCATGCGAACTTTGCGTAAACCGTCGATCAGACGGTGTGCGGCTTGTTTTGAAAAGATCCCACCACAGTCGATCATCAAATGGCAGTCGGGGCCTGCCGCCCGGCGAATTTCGTGCGCGGTACGTAAGGCGACGTCCACCTGTTTTTCATCGTCGTAGGGTTGGACGTAGTTTCCGGGACCGAATTTGAATCCATCGAAGCCCTCCTCGACGGCGGCTGCTGCCTCTTCGGCGTGAGTGTCCAGGCCGAGGTCGGTACGAGCATAAACTCGAACTTGATCACGCACCGCACCACCCAGCAGTTTGTAGACTGGTTGGCCGTATGCCTTTCCGGTGATGTCCCACAATGCCTGTTCGATTCCACTAGCAGCGCTGGAGGCGACGATTCCTCCTCTCCACCAAAAGAATCGTTGCATCTGTTGCCAGGCGAAGGTCACTCGTGTCGGATCCTGTCCGATCAACAGGGGGGAAAAATGATCGTCGATCATGGTCACGACGGCTTGCTCATGGTACTCCGTGGTCGCTTCGCCGATCCCGGTAATTCCTTCGTCGGTTTCCACTTCCACAAAAATCCAGTTGCGCGATGGCGCGATTTTGCCGGGGTGGGCGATTCCCATCACATGGGTTCGGAAATTCGTGATTTTCATGGCAGACTTTTCCTGGCAGGTGGTGGTCCGTAAGAGGGTTTCCCGGATTCGGAAACCAACTCGTTGAGACACGTAGCCGCGATTCTCGAAGTTTTTGAAAAATAGTCAATTCGTCTTCTTGTCCTGCTGCCTGAAGAAGCCGGTTCGGGACAGGTCACCAAGAAACGGCAAGGCCGGTCAAGAAAAATGGGTAAGACTGGAGGAACGAACGGGCCGCATATTTTACCTACGTAGTTTCCATTGGAAAAATCCTGAAAGGCTGAAGAATAGTACCTCTCAGAATCGATTCCTTTCCAGGGAAGACGGGGGTGGCTTGTTTGGTCGCATATCGCTGGTAGCGAGTGGCGGCCGGGTATCGGTACACGCTCCGCCCGCTGGGCACAGGCAGTCTGTTCATCAGTCCAGCTAATCTGGAGCCGGTCATTGGCTCCCTTTTGAACATGAATTGCGTCATTTGGACGAGGAACGGTGCGATGTCCTGGTTTCAGAGAATCATTAGCCAATTTCGCGATTCGAGTTTGCCGGAGATTGCAAACGAGATCGCAGATTGTCAAAAAAAATCCGTCTGGGAACTGGTTAACGAGCGGGCTCGACTCATGCCGCCCGCCGAGGCGAGGGGCTACGTTCACGCGCGTGTATCGGGTATGGTACATGCTGAAGTTGACGGGGCGTACTACCATCATGACCGGCTCGAAATTTCCTTGCGTGAGCGACTTGTGCGAATTGTCCAGGCCAAACTGGTTGACCAGGTCCTGGTTGAATTACGCGAGCGCCAGTATGCGAAGTTGGTAGTCGGCAAAGCTGCGTAATTCTGATCATGAGCGATCTTTGTGATTTCGGGCTCATCGGCCTGGCGGTGATGGGCGAAAATCTGGCTCTCAACATTGAGAGCCGGGGTTATCGCATTGCTGTCTACAATCGAACCACCTCGAAGGTGGATGGTCTACTGCAAGGCCGGGCACGGGGGAAAAGTTTTGTTGGCTGCTATTCTGTAGAAGAATTGGTGCGCCAGCTAGTTCGGCCCCGAAAAGTCATGTTGCTGGTCAAGGCCGGACCGGCTGTCGATGCCCTGTTGGACGAGTTGGCTGGCTTGTTGGAACCCGGGGATATCATCATCGATGGTGGTAACACCCACTACCTTGATACCGAAAGACGCACACAGCATGTGGAGCAGCAGGGGCTGTTGTATGTCGGGTCAGGGGTTTCTGGTGGCGAAGAGGGAGCCCTCAAAGGGCCCAGTCTGATGCCCGGCGGTAGTCAGGAGGCGTGGCCTCAAATTCGCCCCATTTTCCAAGCGATCGCTGCCAAAGTAGGACCACAACAGGACATTCCCTGTGCCGAGTGGGTAGGTCCAAGAGGCGCAGGCCATTACGTCAAGATGGTCCACAACGGCATTGAATATGGTGACATGCAGTTGATCTGCGAAGCCTATTTTATGCTTAAGAATGCCCTGGATCTCACCAACGATCAGTTGTATGACGTGTTCGATGATTGGAATCGGGGTGAACTGGAAAGCTACCTGATTGAAATCACTCGCGACATTCTGAGCGTCAAGGATCCGGAATCCGGGGATGATCTTGTAGATAGAATTCTCGACAAGGCGGGTGCCAAGGGAACCGGCAAATGGATGAGTCAGCTAGCCCTGGACCTGGGTGTTCCCAGTACGCTGGTGACCGCAGCTGTTTACGCTCGGGGTCTGTCGGCATTAAAAGAATCACGGGTCCGAGCCAGCCGGGTCCTGGAGGGACCCTCGACCGCGTATTCCGGAGATCACTCGCAATTTGTGGAGGACGTGCGGCAAGCTCTTTACGCATCAAAAATTTGCAGCTACGCACAGGGATTTGTCCAGTTGCAGGCAGCGAGTCAGGTTCATCAGTGGTCTTTGAATTACGGAGACTGCGCGTTGCTGTGGCGTGGCGGCTGTATCATTCGCGCACAATTTCTAGACAACATCAAGGCAGCTTTTGATGAACAGCCGGCTCTGGAGAACTTGCTCCTTTCACCCTATTTCACTGAAGCGGTTCAGCGGGCCCAGCGGAGTTGGCGGCATGTGGTCGCGACGGCTGCGGAACTGGGTTGGCCTGTTCCCGCGTTCAGCACCGCCCTGGCGTACTACGATAGCTACCGTTTGCAGCGATTGCCTGCAAATCTCTTGCAGGCCCAGCGAGATTATTTTGGAGCGCATACCTACGAACGAACAGATCGAGAAGGAAAGTTCCACACCGATTGGCTGGCGTTGCGACGGGCTCCGAATTCTCAGTAAAGCTCTCTGACGATTGATGTTCGTAAAAACGTTTGGAGTTCAGGATTTCGGATTGAGTTGGACGAAAACCAGACTGGAGTTTATTTTTTCTCCTTCGAGTGACTGGGGCTACTGATTTTTGTCCCCGGTATGCCGTCGTCTGAACCAAGAATCGAACAACCTGCATCTGGACCCTACAGTGTCACACACCATTGTTATTTTTGGAGCCTCCGGCGACTTGACGCGGCGGAAGTTAATTCCGGCACTGTACTCTTTGTACGTCAAAGACCGGCTTCCACCGGAAACAAAGATTGTCGGAGTGGCCCGCTCCAATTTTGAATCTGACTCATGGCGAGATCGTCTGGCGGATTCGACTTCCCGATTCACCGATGAAGGGTTCGACCGGAAAAGGTGGGAGGACTTCGCAACAAGGGTCCATTATTTATCGGCTGACATTGGTCAGGGTGACGACTTTGCCAAATTGGGGAAGTTTCTCGAAGGATTGGAGAACGGAAATTCATGTGAGCGGGTTTATTACCTGGCGACTTCCCCATCGCTCTACCCGGAGGCAGTTGGACAACTTGGCGAGGCGGGATTGGCGGATGAGTCGTCGGGCAAGCGTCGAGTGGTGATTGAAAAACCTTTTGGGAAGGATTTTCAGTCGTCACGGATTCTCAACGACACCGTGCACCGAGTCTTTCAGGAAAGACAGGTTTATCGCATTGATCACTACCTGGGCAAAGAGACCGTCCAGAACATGCTGGTGCTGCGGTTTGCCAACACTATTTTCGAGCCCGTCTGGAACCGGAACTATGTGGACCATGTACAAATTACTGTGGCCGAGGAAGTCACCGTTGGTAGCCGAGGAGAATACTACGATCGTGCCGGGGTTTTGCGTGACATGTTTCAGAATCACTTGCTGCAACTGATGATGATTACGGCCATGGAGGCTCCGGTACGATTCGAGGCAGACCTTGTGCGGGACGAAAAAGTAAAGGTCTTGCAGGCAGTGCGCCCTATGCACGGGGTGGATTTTGCGAGCGATACCGTACGTGGCCAGTATGAAAGTTATTTGCAGGAAGAAGGCGTCTCTGGCGAAAGTTCAACGGCTACCTTTGCTGCCTTGAAGTTGTGGATTGACAATTGGCGTTGGCAGGGTGTGCCATTTTACCTGAGAAGTGGCAAGGGTATGTCGTGTCGAACGACTCAGATTGTGATTCAGTTTTGCGAGCCGCCGCACATGCTTTTCGATGAGGGGGGTATGAAAAGTCTGGATGCCAACCGGCTCGTGATCCAGGTCCAACCCGCCGAAGGAATCCAGTTGCAGTTTCAAACAAAGGTGCCGGATGCCGAATTGCGATTGAGGATGACGGATCTTGACTTCCGTTATGCTCGCGAGTTTTCAGGTTCGATGCCGGATGCGTACCAACGACTGCTCCTGGACGTGCTCAACGATGATGCCAGCTTGTTTGCCCGTAGTGACGAGGTGGAAATGGCGTGGAATATCATCGATCCGATTGTTGCTGCGTGGCAGAGTCCGGCAGCGCCGCCCCTGGAGCGATACCCGTTGCAGATGTGGGGTCCGGAAAATTCGACAGAATGGATGCGCTCCCAGGAACGAGAGTGGTTCGACGTATGTCCCGTTCTGCACTGAGTCTGGGGGGACCCGGTGGTCGGCAAGTGGGGAAGGCGGCCATCTGCTTGCGCGTTGGGTTGCGGCGATGGAGCAGTCAACCCGACCTAAAGTAAACGAAGGATTCTGGATCGATCCCGTGTTGTGATGCCTCACTTCGACCGGGCCGGCATTGCAAGTCGTGGTGGTTCAATTGATAATTGTCGTTGACCACGTTGAGGTTGTAAATCTTGCCCCCCTGTCGTTCCAGGTTGAAACCCCATGCACGAGACTTTCCGATTACCTGAGCTTGAGATTGGCTCGATCAAGCTGGAGTTTCCCGTCGTGCAAGCAGCTCTTTCCGGTTACAGTGACTGGCCCATGCGTGTTATAGCACGACGCTTGGGGGCTTGTTACACGTTGTGTGAGGTAATGCTTGACCAGTTTGTGTTGAACGTCAAACCGCGACACAAGACTCGCCGATTTTTGTACGTGACCGACGAAGAACACCCCGTGGGAGCTCAGCTGATGGGGGCTGACCCCCAGCAGTTCGGGCCGGCTGCCTTGCGATTGGTGGAGGCTGGATTTGATGTGATCGACATCAATTTCGGTTGCCCTGTCAAGAAAGTATTGGGACGCTGCCGCGGTGGGTATCATCTGAGTCAGCCTGAAGTTGCTCTGGAAATTGTGCAGCGGACGCGCGATGCAGTTCCCGGTCATATTCCGGTGACGGTTAAAATGAGGCGGGGCATGGATGACACGACAGAAAGTCGGGACAAGTTTTTTGGCATCCTTGACGGTGCGTTCGACGCCGGGGTGTCGGCAGTGACCGTGCATGGCCGGACGGTAGAACAACGTTACGTCGGACCCAGCCGATGGAGTTTTTTACAGGAGGTAAAACGGCATTCCGGAGACCGAACCATTCTGGGAAGCGGCGACTTGTTTCGAGCCCAGGATTGCTTGGATATGCTGGCGCAGACGGGAGTGGATGGAGTGACAGTTGCCCGGGGTGCGATTGGTAATCCTTGGATTTTTGAACAAGCTAGAGCGTTGGCGCGAGGGGAGGAGTTGCCCGCAGCTCCATCATTGCGGGAGCAACGGGAAGTCATTTTGCAGCATTTTCAGTTGGCCGAGCAGGTATATGGAAGTGTGCGGTGTGGTGTGCCCATGCGAAAATTTGGCATTAAGTATTCGTCATTGCATCCCCGCTGGAAAGAGGTGCGAGAAGACTTTGCCCGGGTGAAAGATCTGTCGGACTGGAAGGTTGTTTTGGATCGCTGGTACGACGACGATGCACCAGGTCGGCATCCATCGTTGGAAGCACACCTGGGCAAAAGAGGTTGCGAGGAAGCCGCTTAAGGCAAAAGCCCGCAACGGGGCGGAATCATCCAAGGTCCTTGGTCTTTAGATGATTTTCAGGTGCTCCAGGCATTCGATAAACTTTTGCCAGCGTCTGGCGCCGCGACGAACGTCTTGACAGGAGTTGCCACCCCTCTGCTAGCTGGAGTTTTCAACTGCCGTTGCTCCGCCGGGTGGCCTTCTTTAGACTTCTCTGCTTGCAGTCGTGCTGTCGACTGCCAATTGTCGGGACCACTTTCTTGAGATGATTCGATAACGGAGTGAGAGTTGTCGATGGCCCAGATTCTTAAGCACCACGTGTTGATTATTGCCGTGGGCTCTGTCGTACTGTTTACGAACTTGGGCACTGCGCGCCTGTGGGATCGAGATGAACCACGCAATGCCGGATGTGCTGCTGAAATGATGGCCCGTGGGGATTGGGTGGTACCGGTGTTCAATGACGAATTACGGACTGCCAAGCCCGTGTTGCTTTATTGGTTCATTATGTCGGCTTACAGCTTGTTCGGTGTCAACGAGTTTGCGGCACGGTTTTGGTCTGCATTGCTTGGACTGGGGACGGTGCTGGCAACTTACTATCTGGGGCGACGCTTGTTCAATGCACGAGTGGCCGTGTGGGCTGCCATGCTGTTGATTGCCAGTTTGATGTTCAACGTGTCATCGCGGGCGGCCACACCTGACTCGCTACTCATATTCTTCAGCACGTTGGGAATCCTGGTGTATGTTTACACCGGATTTTCCGGCCTGTCCCGCAGTTGGTGGGCGTATGTTTTGATGTACGCCATGTTAGGGATGGGGGTGTTGGCCAAAGGGCCGGTTGGCGTGGTCGTTCCCATGGCAGTCATTGGCATGCATTTGCTGATCAAACGACTGCCGAATCGGGAGGTAGTTGAAGCCGGCAAGGCGCAGTCGGTGCAACGTGGGGCCTGGTCCTGGCGAAGACTGGTGGAATTTACGGCGCCATTGTTCAGGCCGTTTGCACCCGTTCATTTTTTGAGGACTGTATGGGCCATGCGTCCGTTGACGGCGATCGGGTCAGTTGGACTGATTGCCTTGCCGTGGTACGTATGGGTGGCGGCACGCACTGATGGATTGTGGATCGAGCGTTTTCTGTGGGTGGAGAATTTTGGACGTGCCACGGCACCGATGGAAAACCATGGTGGCACTCCGCTGTACTACTTGGTGGTGATTCTAGCGGGGTTCTTTCCTGCGTCGGTGTTGATTTGGCCAGCGTTTCAGAACGCTATCGAACAGCTGCGCCGGCAGGGTAAAACGTACGATGCCTATCTTTTACTTTGTTGCTGGGTGGGTGTTTACTTAGGGATATTCACTCTCGCTCAAACCAAGTTGCCGAACTATATCACTCCCTGCTACCCCGCGTTGGCACTGCTTACGGCATGTTTTGTTCAGAATTGGCTGTCTGGCGACTTCGCGTGGTCCCTGGCCCGAATCCGTGTTGGTCAGATGATCTACGGACTGGTCGGTGTTCTGCTGTCGATTGGATTGCTGGTGGTTGCCCGGGAATACCTGCCCGATGAAAACGTTGTTTGGTTGATTGGCGCGGTTCCGTTGTTGGGCGCGGTTGCGTGTCTGGTACTGCTGCACTACGAACGAAGAAGGGCCATGATAGCTACGTTCGTTGCTACGGGGATTTTGTTCTGTTGGTCTCTGTTCGGATTGGTGACCAGCCAGGTCGCCAAATATCAGCAAAACCACCTGCTGTTTGAAAAGGTTGTGAGTGACCGCCCTCAATCTCGCCTGGCATCGTATCGCTGTTTAGAGCCCAGTTGGGTGTTTTACAGTGGTCATACGATCCGGCCTTTTGGTGGTGATAGTGTTGCCACCGCAAGTTTTCTGAATGCCAGTTCTGACCATTACGTAATTACGACAGAACATCACTTTCAGGATCTTCAGTTGCGCGTCAATGAGTGTGTAGGCGTGTTGGAAGAAGTTCCGTATTTCCTCAAGAAACATCGTTTGGTACTTCTGGGGCATGTCCGTCCATCGCACTTGACAGCCGGATTAGAGAACCACAAAGACAGGAATTGAAGACAATATGATATCCTTCCGGAAACTGAGGCATTTTGTGTCATCTGATGTGCAAGGTTCGTCGCCACAAACGTGTGATGGGGATTCCGGTTTGAGTCTATCCGTCGTTGTGCCAATCTACAACGAGGTGGAAAATCTGGATCCTCTCTGCAACGAACTCAACAAGGTCTTGCCCGGACTGGGTTGCCCTTACGAAATTATTTTGGTGGATGATGGGTCCACAGACGGTAGCGCGGCTCGGCTAAGTGAGATTGCCGGTTTGGATCCCCGGGTGCGAGTGGTCCTGTTTCGTAGAAATTATGGACAGACAGCGGCCATGCAGGCTGGGTTACAGTATTCTTCACATGACGTGGTGGTCACCATGGACGGAGATCTGCAAAACGATCCATCGGACATTCCGATGATGTTGGGAAAAATTTCGCAAGGTTATGATTTAGTGCATGGCTGGCGCAAGGAACGTAAGGACGCCTGGATCAATCGGCGACTGCCTTCGCGGTTGGCGAACTGGTTGATTTCCAAGACGACTGGTTTTCAGATTCATGACTTGGGGTGCACACTCAAGGCGATGCGCCGTGAGATTGCACAGGATCTCGAGTTGTACGGCGAAATGCATCGTTTCATTCCTATTTTGGCACACCAGCGAGGGGCGCGTTGTACCGAAGTGGTAGTGAAACACCATGCACGTCGTTTCGGACAGACAAAATATGGAATCGGAAGATCGCTACGAGTCGTTCTTGACCTGCTGACGGTTAAATTTTTGTTGGATTACTCTGCCAGTCCCATGAAACTGTTCGGGATGATTGCGGTTTGGTGTTTTTTGGCAAGCGGTGTTTCGGGATTTGGTGTCATGGCGATGAAAATCATGGGACAAGTCGACATGACAGGAAATCCACTTTTACTGCTGACTGTCCTGCTTGTGACCTCGGGAATACAGTTTCTCAGCCTGGGGTTGTTAAGCGAAGTTAATGCTCGCACCTACTATGGGTCTCAGGGTAAACAACATTATGCAGTTCGCGAGCTTCTCAACTTCACGACACCTCGCGAAGACTTCCAGGTGAAACGCGAGGAAATGGCCGCCTAGTGGGAGTTTTGTGCCTCGGAGAATTTCCCTTTGTCGCCGCGTCCATCCCGTTCCGTGCAAGAACGAAGCCGCAAGCCAAAACCGCGGCAAAAGGCGCGGGATGATGCCGAGGCTTTGATGGATGGAAAGACGGCCGTAACGCCGGCAAGCTCATTGGTGGTGACCAGGGCTACGCACCCTGCAGGGCACTCTGAATTTCTCGGCGAATGTGCGGACTCGTTTCGACTTCTAGACGTTTGGCCAGTTCCTGCCGCGCCGTGAGATTAGCGTACCGTCCCAATGCCCAGGCGCATGCAGAACGGACTAATGGTTCTGTGTCGTTTAGTCCTTTGTGGAGTGCTGCTTGTGCAGAAGGTGACCGGTGGTTCCCCATGACAATTGCGGCGTTGCGTAGAATGCCCTGGCGTTTAGAACGCCACAATGGAGTCTGACGAAATTGTTTACGGAATGCTTCGTCGTCCATGTCGAAGAGTGCGGTAAGTTCCATCGGGTTGAATGAATCGGCTGACAAGAATGATTTCTCACCTGTCTGGGGAGCGTGTTGATTCCAAGGGCAGACTTCTTGACAAATGTCGCAACCAAATAGCCAATTATCGATTCCACTGCGCAGATCCTCTGGAATCTCTTCCCGAAGTTCAATCGTCAAATAGCTGATGCAACGGGTGGCATCCAGTACATACGGCTGTGGGAAGGCATTGGTTGGACAAGCATCCAGACAGGCTTGACAGGTGCCGCAGTGATCCGTTTTGAAAGGGGTATCGTATTCCAGTTCCGCGTCCGTCAAAAGTGCGGCCAGGAAGAGCCAGCTGCCACGCTCCTTGTTCAACAAGAGCGTGTTTTTTCCCACCCATCCGAGGCCGGCGAGTACAGCGTAGTCGCGTTCAAGTAATGGGGCGGTGTCCACAACTCCCCGCACGTGGCAATCAGGTAGCTGTTCGACAAGGTACGCGCTAAGGAGTTTGAGCCTCTTGTGGATGACGTCGTGATAGTCTTGGGTTCCCCAGGCGTAACGCGCCACACGGCCCTGCCCCGTTTGAGGCGGTTGGGGTGCATCGCCGCTGTAGCTCATACCCAACATAACCAGGCTGCGTGCGTCTTGTAATACGTTCTGCGGGTGTTCATAAGCTGCGGCGCGGCGCGCAATATAATCCATTTTTCCAGCATATCCCGCATCCAACCAGTGGAGAAAACGCTCGAAAGATAACGCCTTGGATGCAGGACAAACTCCCGCTAGTTCAAAACCTAGGCGTTTTGCCTGTTGTTTGAGTTGTTGGGTAATCGTTGGCTGATTCATGAAAAGCTTGAGTCGGGAGGGCGTGTCAATTATTCTAAAAAGTTAGCAGTACTTGTCCCTTGCTTTACGGCTGAATGACTCGAGGCAACTTATGAAAACTGTATCTCGCTTGTTCTTGTTCATGTTCGTCACATCGCTTTTGGCAGTTTCTTTACCTGAAGATACCTGTCAGGCCCGTGGTCCGTTTGGCGGCCTCGGTAGCTATGGGGGCTGTAACAATTATCTCTTAGGTTACCACGGGTTGGGAGCAGGGTGTTTTGAAATGCCCTATGCCATGGGACGAATTCCGACTCCTCCCTATTTTGCTCTGCACCCGCCGGTACACTATAGTGACTTCGTCCCTCGAACCTATGGCTATAGTCCTTTTGCCTATCCGGGCATTTTCGAGACACCTGCTATTCCCCAGGTTACACCCGAAGAAGTCGCGAATCCCTATGTGAAGCCTGATTCTACAGGTCAAGTGAATAAGATTCACCACGTCGTTTCGGCGTCCCTGCCCGTCGTGATAAGAAATCCTTTCGTGCGTCAGAGCCAACCCGTGATGGAAGACCGGGTGGCACAGGTCGAGTAACAAGGGAAGGGTTGACACTGCCAGTCAAGAGTCGTCGCTCAATGGTTGCTGAGAATATAAAATACGACACGTGCCTCCGGAGTCCGGGCTTGCTGTGTTCATTGGACTCAAGTCTGGGCCAAACAGCCGCTGGGTCAGTGGATTGCACGGGCGAACTGCCGGATTGGCTGCGCAGCAGCTAGCGGAAAGTCGACTTGCCCGCAGTTTTTGGAGTCGGCTAGCGGTTGGGAAGCGAAGACCTCTTGGCCGAAACGGCTGAAATCGCTACTCTACGGACCCTTTTTGTGGGTTCCATGACTGCCTGAGTGCAGCGTTCTTCGGGAACGACTTCTGTTTTTCATTCGCTTCCGGGTGCAAAGGAGTTTGCCGATGCGGCGGGCTGTTTTTCTGCTGTTGGTAGCTGTTAGCTGTGTGGGGTGCAACGCGGCAGGCGCTGGTTTTGGTCGTTGGGCCACGGGGCCGCAGCGCATACCGCCTCCACCAACAGGTAGTTTTGGCCAGCCGGCGACTACGTCGCCCTATTATCAATCGAGGGCTCCGCAGAAGGACGGCTCGGAAACGACTTCAACTCAAGTCCGTCCCGCCGGTTCAACGGCAGACGGGCAGACACTTACGCCTCCGGTTCTCACGACCTCCCAAACGCCAGAATTGTCTCCGGCGGCAGTGACTGGATCCGGGACAGTGGCTGGATTGGCAACAATTGTTGATGCTGGAAGCACTGGCTGGCGTTCGCCACGGAAAATTATTCAGCGGGCAACGGCGGAAGAAAGGCTAGGTAACACATCGGGTCGCCATGACACGCCTTTACGGAATCAGGTCAACGCAGCCAGGTTCCCTATCCGATCAGTTTTGGCCAATGAACCCAATGACGTTATCGAACCCCGGATGGCTCACCAGTCACCGTCGGTTGTCATTCGGCCTATGGTGACCAGCGGAACGGTGCTTGAGACTTCAGAACCTCGCAGACTTGAACTGCCTGATCAACTGACCGAGATCACGAATCTGCCTCTCGTGGAACAGTCGGTGGCCGTAGCAAGTGGCGAACTTCAGGAACCGGCCCTGCCTGCGACAACTACCAGAAATGGCTTTAAAAACGGCCCGCAACCGGGGCAATGGCGTCAGTTTGACGCTGCTCCCAGGTAGCTGCGAGGCCTTGTTGTGCTGTCAGTCAAAATTCCCCTTTTGGTTCTTTATATTGCGGACAGGGATAGGTTGCGGTGGCGACTGGCACCTTTTTCGTGGTAAAAAGAGAGAAGGGGTGGTGGCCAGCGGGTGGGCTGCCCGACAGCGGGGAAATTTAACACGACTGTGTCTCTGGCTACACCATGGCAATTGCTACCGTCTTGGATACTGGTCTGAAAATGGTGGGGCATTTGCGACTTAAGCAATGGAACAAGGTGGTTCCGCAAATTAAGTCGCAGCAAAACGGGTACGTCAATATCTCTGACGCGCAACTGCGAAAAGAAAGTCTAGCGCTTCGTTATCGAGCCAAGAGTGGAGACTCTTTGGAAAAATTGCTTCCCGAGGCATTCGCCCTGGTGAGGGAAGCAAGTAAACGTGCTCTTGGTATGCAGCATTACGAAGTACAGTTGTTGGGCGGTATCGCCATGCATAACCACTCGATTGCTGAGATGCAGACGGGCGAAGGTAAGACGCTGACTGCGACCCTGCCCATGTACCTGGCCTCACTGACCGGCCGATCGGTCCATCTGGCGACTGCCAACGACTACCTGGCGCGTCGAGATGCCGAGTGGATGGGACCAATTTACCGCATGCTGGGCGTGAGCGTGGGAGTCATCGAGACGCAAATACCTCGCGCGCAGAGAGTTCGAGCCTATCAGTCGGACGTGACCTATGGCACGGCCAAGGAATTTGGATTTGATTTTCTTCGCGACCGCTTACTGTTGCGTCGAACCGTCGATGGTACGGCAGACCTGTTGGGGGGGATGCTGGGGCAGAAGCAAACTGTCGGTGGAGATAAGGCCATCCAACGCGATCCTTATTTCTGCCTGGTAGATGAAGCGGACAGTTTATTGATTGACGAAGCGAGAACTCCCCTGATTATCAGCGCAATGCCTGGCGAAGACTACAACACGACAATTCAGACTTACCATTGGGCTGCAGAGAGTGTTGATCGCTATGAAGAGGATACTCACTATGAATACGAGTATCAAAAGAAGACGGTCACACTCAACGCCGATGGTCGTCGCATGGTGCGCGAGATAGCCAAGCCCGTGGAATTGGCAGCCGTGGGTATGTTTGATCTTTATGAACATACCGAGCGTGCCATCAAGGTGGCGCGGGAGTTTCTCCTGGATCGCCATTACGTGGTCCGTGACGGAGAGATTGTGATTGTTGACGAATTCACGGGAAGATTATCGGAGGGCCGAAAGTGGCGGGCCGGAATTCATCAGGCCATCGAAGCCAAGGAGGATGTAGAGATCACTGTTGAAACGAATCAGGCCGCCCGGATTACTGTACAGGACTATTTTTTGCGCTACGAACGCCTGGCCGGAATGACCGGCACGGCGGCTGATTCAGCACGGGAATTGAAAAAGATTTACAAGGTTAATTTTGTCGCCGTTCCCACCAATCGGCCGGCCCAAAGAAAGCGGTTCCAGACCGGCGTGTATGGTACGGCCGAAGCGAAGTTCGGGGCAATTGTTGAAGAGGTGTTGCAGTGTCATGATCGTGGTCGGCCCGTTTTGATTGGGACCAGATCGATCGATAAATCGGAACGCTTGGCGGAACTGTTGCGTGGCCGCGGAGTGGACCTGAAAGTGCTCAATGCGAATAACCTAACCGCAGAAGCGGAAATTGTGATGGTTGCAGGAGAAAAGGGGAAAATTACTGTCGCTACCAACATGGCGGGAAGAGGAACTGATATCAAGTTAGGGGAAGGAGTTGGGCAGATCGACGGACTACATGTCATCTGTACTGAACTTCATGATTCGGCGCGAATTGATCGGCAATTGATTGGTCGCTGTGGTCGGCAGGGAGATCCCGGAACGTTTCGGCAGTTTCTTTCTCTGGACGACGATATATTGCTTAGCGGATTGGGCCCGAGGAAATCAAAGTCTCTCAAGAGTCGTGGTGCTGACTCTGGCAATGTCCCGCATCGGCTGGCGTCATTGTTCCACAAGGCACAAGCCAAAGTCGAACGGAAATATTTTCGCCAACGACAAGCGTTAATGCATCACGAACGAGAACGCCGCAAAATGCAGCAGCAAATGGGCCAGGATCCGTATCTGGACACGCCCGGCTAGTTGTAGCTCGACTGGGTGAGGGCTGTGTCGTCAAAGTTTGGTGACAGGAGGTGGATTGCAGTCGTTGGTGCATTGCGAAGATACTCTGGACGCTGAACGACGGATTTTCAACTCTCCAACGCTGAGAGGGATGTGTGAGATGAAATCTTGGAACGTCGCCATGGTCTTATTTTGTGCGCAATTGTCCTATGGCGAGGGTTTGGTCAGGCCGATCACAAAAATGATTTCCGTGCCCGATCCGGTACCGCGCTCTGCAAAGAATGATCCGCCCGGTCCTTCACCGCAATTCCCCACGGAGAACACTTCAGTTTTTCCGCGACGAATCGCCGCACCAGGGGTGCCTTTGACACAACTGATTTTTGAATCCGACCTGCGGGAGAAGGATTCGGACCCGGGAAGCGTACAAGAGGTGGGCCATTGGGAGGATTCTGAAAAGTTGGCCGGGCTTCCGGGACAAGCCGCTCGTGACTTGCTCGTCCAGGCATTGACACGGCGACTGACGATGCCAGACCCGGGCGTATCTCCTCTTACGCTGGCCCAGTGCCTGCGAAAATCTGATCATCCGGACCGTAGGGAAATTGTGGTTACCTATTGGGATTTGAGTCTAAAACTGCTTCTGGAACAATTTGCTCTGGACGAGTTGGAACGAGTTTCAGACACGAAAGTTTTCCGGGACACTGCCGGGGCCGTAGAGCTTGAAGTGCTGCAAAGTGAAGCTGTGACTCGAAAAAATCAGGCGAGCGTGGAACTGCTCCAATCCCAACACCGGCTCGCAGGACTACTTGGTGGCCCACGGCAACAAGATGGACGTCCTCCCCTGCCCTTGCCTCTGGATCTTCCCATCGTGGGCCCCTATCAGACCAATTTTGACCGGATGTTTCAGAACCAGACGCCCTCCAGGCGTCTGGTCGAAATCAATGAAATGTTGCAGCCCATGCAGAAAGTGATCGAGTCCCGGGTCCACTCGCTGCGGGCAGCTGAACGTTTGTTTTACAAAATCCAACACGAAGCCGGGGATGGCGAGGTGGAACTCGCAGTTCTGGTGAACGCTTGTAGTAGCTGGCACCGACAAAAAGAAAATTTGGTGGCCAACATCATGGAATACAATCGGATCATCGTGGAGTACGCATTTGCGGTCGCCCCGCAGCGTATCAGCGACATTCAGATAGTCCGTATGCTCGTTCCCCAGCGACCAGAGTGGAGCCAGTTAGCAACTCGACGCATAGACAACGTCGGCGCAGCTGTGTACGAACAGGGTTTGGGTCCAGTGTCTAAAAGGGGCTTACGTAAAGTTCCACCGGGTATGGAGATTGATTTACAACCCGTTCCCGTTGAATAATAAATTCCAGGTGTATCGGTGCTCCGTCGAGAACGTGGCACTGGGTTTGTTTCTTCCAGGTGAGAATCTCGGCTGATGATGTCTGAACAACAGACGATGACGCGCGTAGGAGATAGCAAAGTCCTGGGACAGCCCCGGCGGCGAGGTACCCCGCGTCCGTTGATGATCGGGTCGCTCAGAGTGGATCCACCTGTGTTGCAAGCCCCGATGGCCGGGTTTACCAACTAT
Source organism: Planctomycetota bacterium (assembly GCA_963578105.1). Classification (GTDB taxonomy): domain Bacteria; phylum Planctomycetota; class Planctomycetia; order Pirellulales; family Pirellulaceae. Next base: position 116,503 of record CAUZBP010000003.1, on the reverse strand, counting down.
GCCTTCCGGCAAATGGTACGAGAGTTTGGTGGTGTAGGTTTACAGGCAACTGAATTTATCAGTGCACGTGGTTTTGCCTATCTTGACAAGGAAATTGACGCATTTCCGGATCGTTTATGGGGTGTCAAAGAGGAGCCGCAGCCGCTTGCCGTTCAGATTTGGGACAATGACCCGGAGACGCTGGCGCGAGTTGGTGCCCGTCTGGTCAACGAGTTTAATGTTAGTGTCGTTGATATCAACTTCGGTTGTCCGGTGAAGCAGGTGAGTGAGAAGGCACATAGCGGCAGTTATCTTCTACGGGATGCCGATAGAATCGGCAGAATTGTTGAGCGTGTCGTTCAAGCCTGTACTCCCGCGCCCGTTACGGCGAAAATCCGTCTGGGGTGTTCGCCCGACAACATCACAGCTCCCGAGGTGGCGCAAGCGGTGGAGCAAGCGGGTGCCGCGGCGTTGACCGTTCATGGACGCACAGCGACGGACTATTTTCGCGGCCAAGCGGACTGGGATCGCATTGGAGCATTGAAATCAGTGCTGCGACGAATTCCCTTGATTGGCAATGGCGACCTGGAGTCGCCGCAGAAGGTCGTTGACGTGTTTCAGAGGTACCCGGTGGATGGTGTGATGATCGCGAGAGCTTGCCTGGGTCGTCCTTGGCTGTTCAGCCAGATTGCCGCTGCCCTGCGAAATGAACCGATTCCGGATGACCCGACGCTGGAGGCGCAGCGCGAATGCCTGTTGCGACATTATGACCTGGTCGTACAACGGTTTGGTGTCGGCAAAGGCACAATCTTGATGCGAAAATACGCCTGTTGCTATGCCCAGGGGCGACCCGGCGCGAAAGAATTTCGTACGCGGGTCGCCGGAATCAACACCCCTGACGAATTTCGCGAAGTTGTTCAGCGGTTTTTCCCCAAAGATCCGTAATGCGGTCTTGTGGGTGTTCTGACCTGTCTGTTTCATTTTTCCGGATTCCAACCGGCTGACATTGTCTTTTCACTTCGGAGAGAGAACTCTCCTGAGCAGTATCATTCCAGTGACATTGGGGAAAGCCATGCTGAGGAGCATGATGTCAGAAACGTCAATGACGGTGTCTGGTGATACGGTTGAGTGGAGGAGGCACACCGAAACAGTTTGGTAGAGCAGGAGGGTAGTTCAGCAGCAGGCCGTTGAAATGACCTGACAGTGAGTTGACTGGTCAGGCAAGTGGTTCAATCGCGGGGCATTTAAGTGGATTCGATGAGGACCGGAGTTTTTCTGTCAATTCAGGCCACCCAACAGCCTGTATAACCTGAGGTTGCCCCTCAAAGATCCGAACGGAAAGCTGTTCCTCCAGGTCCCACGGGCAATTTTCTATTTTGCCAGCAGCAAGCAACGACGGCACAGGTCCACCCGCAGACACCTGCTGCGAATGCATCTGGAGGTGCTCCCTAAGCTACAGCGCCCTTTCAAGGGCGAGGAACAGCCCAGGTCCCTTTCAGATGGCCCTTTTCTTATTTGTTGGACTTCATTTCTCCGGAGGTGTACCGTCCCCAATAATCCTGTAGTCTCTCCAATACCAGTGGCGCAAGGACGACGCTCCCCACAATGTTGGGGAAGGCCATGCTGAGGATCATGATGTCAGAGAAATCGAGGACGTTCTTGAGATTGTTGACTGCACCGATCACTACGAAGACCACGAAGATGATCCGGAAGACGACGACAGTTCGAAGACCGGCGCCGCCGAAGTGATCCATGAGATAGATCCAGCCTCGCTCGCCGTAATAGCACCACGAGATCATCGTGGAGTACGCGAAGAGTGTCACGCAGAGGGTGAGAAGTATTGGAAACCAAGAGACCACGGAGCCAAATGCCTGGGCTGTCACTGCCACTCCCTGCAAGCTGTCCGCGTTCACCACCTCGTCAGAGTTCCAGGTCCCGGTGATGACGACGACCAGGCCAGTCATTAAGCAAACAATAATTGTATCGATGAAGGGTCCCATCATCGCGACGAGTCCCTCTCGCACGGGCTCGTCGGTCTTGGCTGCCGCGTGAGCGATAGCGGCACTACCCAGGCCGGCCTCATTGGAAAAAGCCGCGCGCTGGACGCCCCAGATCAAGACGCCTGCCGCGCCGCCATAGAAAGCATTTGTGGTGAACGCCATGTTCACCATCAGGACCAAAGCTTCGGGAAGCCGAGAAATATTCGAGATGATGACGAAGAGCGCGGCGAGCACGTACAGGCCGCACATGCCCGGGACAATTTTAGAGGTTGCAGCGCCGATTCTCTGAATGCCTCCCAGGATCACAGCCGCCACCAAGCCTGCCATGACGAGGCCAATTCCCCAGGGCGCTAAATCTGGCAAGTCGAAGGTCGACGTCAAAGCCTCCACGGTCTGATTGGCCTGGAACATGTTGCCGCCCCCCAGCGCCCCTCCCATCACCATGATGGCGTACATGATCGCGAGCACTTTGCCGATGCTTCCCCACGGCCCCCCCTTCTTTCGAAGTCCGATATCCAGGTAGTACATGGGGCCACCGGAGATGCTGCCGTCCGCGTTCACCTGTCGATACATTTGCGCCAAGGTGCAGCTGCTGAACTTGGCTGCCATACCGAAGACCGCGGCGATCATCATCCAGAGCACGGCGCCAGGACCTCCGAGGACGATCGCCACGGCGACGCCCGCGATATTTCCCAGGCCAACCGTCGCTGACAGCGCACTGGTGAGGGCACGAAAGTGAGAGATTTCGCCTTCGTCATTCGGATTGTCATAGCGGCCGAGCACGACGTCTAGCGCGTGTTTAAAACCGCGGATGTTGATGAAGCGGTACCAGAAGGTGAAGAAGATAGCCCCCAGGATCAGGATGGTGATCAGGAAAGGGATCGGAATGGTCTTCTGCTTTTGTTTTCCATTCGGTTGCAGGACTGGTTTCCCGGCCCGATCGATTTCATCCACCTGGATGGCGCCAAAAGCCACATCGAAAAAGAGCAGCCCAAACATCTTGTCGTTGAAGTGGGCCAGCAGCGACTTTTCTTTTTTAACTGGGGGCTTTTCGGCGTCGGTCGCAGCAGATTTCTCCGTCGCCGTTGAAGCCTGGCCCTCGTCGGCTAAACCGGTACTGTTGGGCGACGGCATCGCCAGCAGGCTGCCCACGATTAGGCAGATCAGAGCCACTCGTAAGTGCATATTCCCCCCCCTATCTCACCAGACGGGCCACCGAACGTCTTTTGATGCTTACAAGTCCAGCTTCTATCTGATAAATCTAATCCAGTCAAGAGTTTACGGCAAGTTGGCTGGATCTAGAATATATTTTTGAAAGGTATACTTGCAATAAATGATGGAATGTATATCATAGTGGGGTAAGGCATTGGCACATCCAGTGTTAGGGTTAAATGATATGAGCATCAATCTGGTTTCCTCTGAAGTAGCGATTCTTGATCTACTGCGGAAAAATGACTGGATGTCGGTTTCCCAGATGACGGCCGTCATGCAAGTCACGGGGACGGCCGTTCGCCAAAGGTTAAGTCATTTGATGGAAGTTGGTTATGTTGAGAGGTGCAGGCACAAGTCCGGGCGGGGTCGTCCGAGCCATCGTTATTCCTTGACTGCCAAAGGCCGTCGTAAGACGGGTGCCAACTTTGCTGATTTGGCCGTTGCACTTTGGAATGAAATTCGTGAGATCGAAGACCCGGAGGTTCGCCGTGGCTTATTAAAGCGAATTGCTCAGCGAATGGTTGACATTTACTCCGACCAGATCGAAGGCGAAACGATAGTGGATAAAATGAATTCCATCAGTCAGTTATTTGGTGACCGCAACATACCGATTTCCGTCGATGTGACTGGTGAGTTTCCCACACTGAATGTGTTGGCCTGTCCTTATCCAGATCTGGTAGAGCAGGATCGTTCAGTTTGTGCCATGGAACGGATGATGTTTTCCGATCTGTTAGGCCAGGATGTGCGTCTTGATAAATGCCGGCTGGATGAGGGGAATTGCTGTACGTTTGGTTTGAATTGAAATTGATCATGACCAGTTGCCCATTGGATAGCGGGAGAGAATATAAAAAATGACACAGCCTTGGATTGAAGGACGAATGGAGGAAGGGGTCATTACGACGGCGCTAGAACAAGCCATCAACTGGGCACGTCAATCGAGTGTCTGGCCGATGACATTCGGTTTGGCGTGTTGTGCGATTGAAATGATGGCGACCGGGGCGAGTCGTTTCGACATCGACCGATTTGGAGCAGGCGCTTTCCGGGCAACACCACGACAGGCAGATTTGATGATTGTGGCTGGAACGGTGACTTACAAGATGGCGAGTCGCGTTCGTCGCCTTTATAACCTGATGCCCGACCCGAAGTTCGTGATCGCGATGGGTGCCTGCACAGTAGGTGGTGGACCTTATTTCAAGTGGGGTTATCACGTCGTCAAGGGTGTGGATTTGGTCGTGCCGGTTGATGTCTACGTGCCGGGTTGTCCTCCGCGACCTGAAGCGTTGCTCGAAGGGTTGATGCGGATCCAGGATAAAATTCGGGGTCACAAAATTGCTCGCCGTTCGGGGACTGGAAGTGGGTTGTTGGGTGCCGGTATCAAAGTTGACGATCAGTTGCCGTTGCCCCACCATTCGGGTTATGTCTCTGCTCCTGCCGATACAGAACCCCTGTACGACCACCAGAAGATCACGGGCTGATGCGAACGGATGCAAGGCCCACGAGAAATAGCAATAGGAGTCGGTATTGACCGGCGTTTTTGGAACACTTTGAAAGTGTGAAGGTCACGCAGTCAATTCCCTACAAACGATTAACTATCATGCCAGAAATTCTGAAGATTAAAAACCTACACGTTGCCGTTGCTGGAAAGCCCATTTTGAAGGGCGTCAATTTAGAAATTCTACGTGGCCAGACCCACGCCTTGATGGGGCCCAATGGTTCCGGAAAGAGCACGTTAGGATTAGCCATTATGGGCCATCCTGGTTACGAGGTGACTGGTGGCAGCGTCACGCTGAATGGTGACGAGTTACTGGAGATGAAAGCAGATGAACGTGCCCGGCAGGGGATCTTCATGGCCTTTCAGCGGCCCCTGTCGATCCCGGGAGTGAAAATGTCTGATTTTCTACGGCATGCCACGACCAACGTTCGAAATCCGGATCGGAGCGAGGGAGAGGAACTGATCCCCATGCGTGAATTCCGCAAGGAATTGAAGGGAAAAATGAAACAATTGCAGATGGATCCGGAGTTCGCTCGCCGTTATGTTAACGACGGATTCTCGGGTGGCGAAATGAAGCGGGCCGAGATACTGCAGTTAGCAATGCTGCAGCCGAAGTTTGCCATCTTAGACGAGACGGACAGTGGGCTCGATGCGGACGCGGTGCGATTAGCCAGTCAGAGTATTGCCGAGATTGGCCGTGAAAAAATGGGACTATTGATTATCACACATCACGATAAGTTGTTGGAGCACAATCCGCCTGAGTTCGCTCACGTCATGTTGGGTGGAAGGATTGTAGAAACGGGCGGAGTAGAACTGGCCGAAGAGCTTCATTCTCAGGGTTACGAGAGGATTCGTGAAAAGTATCCCGAAGCGGATGCCGACAATCAGCAGATGAGCGCTAAGGAGGCGTCGGCAAGTTTGTAGCGAAGTAAGAAGCCGAATTGCCGGTGTTAAATATACGGAGTTCAATTGTCAACGAAATGTTAACTTATAACCGGAAAGCCGAATAACATAACATGGCCACAGACCTTGCTACTGCAGAATCGACAGATGTCCTTGGTGACGTAAATAAGTACGATTTTAAGACGCCGAACACGGCGATCTTTAAAGCACGAAAAGGTGTGGATGCCGAAATCGTCAACCAGATTTCGGATATTAAGAATGAACCAGACTGGATGCGCGAATTCCGATTGGAAAGTCTGAAAATATTCGAGTCAAAGCCTTTGCCGGAATGGGGTGGCGATATCAGCATTGATTTTCAGGATGTGTACTACTATCTCAAACCGACTGAATCCCAGGGAAAGACCTGGGACGATGTGCCAAAAGATATTAAAGACACTTTCGACAAGCTTGGGATTCCCGAGGCGGAAAAGAAATACCTGGCCGGGGTCAAAGCGCAATTCGAAAGCGAAGTGGTTTACGGATCATTGAAAGATGAATTAGGAAAGCAGGGAGTTATTTTCACGGATACGGATACGGCGATACGAGAGCATCCCGATTTGTTGCGTGAATATTTTTCAACCATCATTTCTCCGCATGACAATAAACTTGCTGCACTCAATTCCGCCGTTTGGTCAGGTGGTTCCTTCATTTATGTTCCACCCGGAGTGAAGATTGAATATCCGTTGCAAGCTTATTTTCGTATCAATGCCGAAAGTATGGGGCAGTTTGAGCGTACTCTGATCATTTGTGACGAAGGTTCCCAGGTGCATTATGTCGAGGGTTGTACGGCCCCCATGTACAGTACTGAAAGTTTACATTCGGCGGTGGTCGAAGTCGTCGTCAAAAAGAATGCCCGTTGTCGTTACACGACGATCCAGAACTGGGCTAACAATATATATAACCTGGTGACCAAGCGGGCGCTTGCCTACCAGGACGCGACGATGGAATGGGTTGATGGAAATTTGGGCAGTAAGTTAACCATGAAATATCCTTCGGTCTACATGATGGAACCTGGAGCACGGGGTGAAATCCTGTCCATCGCTTTCTCTTCGGCAGGACAGCATCAGGATGCGGGGGCCAAACTGGTGCATTGTGCACCGAACACGACCGGGCAGATCATCTCCAAGTCGATATCTAAAAACGGTGGTCGCAGTAGTTACCGCGGTCTGGTGAAAGTGGAAAAGGGAGCCAAAAACGCAAAATGTAACGTGGTTTGCGACGCTTTGATTTTGGACCCACAAAGCCGCAGCGATACCTATCCCTATATCGAAATTGCCGAGCAAGATGTATCGATTGGACACGAAGCCAGTGTCTCACGAATCGGCGAGGAACAACTGTTCTATTTGATGAGCCGGGGACTTTCCGAGTCGGAAGCCAGTACGATGATCGTGAATGGGTTCATTGAGCCACTGGTGAAAGAGTTGCCGATGGAATATGCCGTGGAAATGAACCGTCTGATCCAATTGCAAATGGAAGGTTCTGTCGGCTAGCGAAGTACTTTCGGCCATTTCTCACAGCACTCTTTGCGAGACGCCTCGATGCCAGGTTTCGACCTGTTGGACTTATGACTCAAGCTACCCTTACACCCGGATTTACCAAAGACGCTTTCGACGCATTCCTCTCTGCTCGTAACGAACCAGACTGGCTCATCGATCGTCGTCGCTCTGCCTGGAAGGTGTTCTGCGAACAAGAGTTGCCAAGTCGCAGTGACGAAGAGTGGATGCGAACGGACATCCGCCTGTTTAAATTAGACTCGTTTGGTATTCCCGGTGAGTTGCAGGGAGAGATCGAGATACCCACACCCCTGCTAACTGCAGGAGTGGATTTGGCTGGTCAGGGTGCGTCCCTGAATGGACAAACGGTCGATTATTCGATCGGTCAGCAATGGATCGACCAGGGTGTCCTTTTTGGAGATCTGGCACGGTTGACAGTGGAGCATAGTGAACTACTGCGACCCTACCTGATGAAAGGGGCCTTCGATTTCGCAGCGGACAAATTTTCAGCCTTGCATGGGGCCTGCTGGTCAAGTGGAACCCTGCTGTACGTGCCGCGCGGCGTCGTGGTGGATGGACCGTTTCATGCTTTGTCAGCGTTGGCTGATGGAGGTGTGGACCTGGGGCATTTGCTGGTAATTTTGGAGGAAGGTTCCGAGGCAACACTGCTGACTGAAACGGCCAACACAGGCTCGGTGGCCGGTGGTTTTCATTGTGGTGCCACAGAGATCATTGTTGGGCCTAATGCTCATCTGCGGTACGTCAGTCTCCAGAACTGGGACCAGCGTGTGTGGCATTTTTCCCATGAAAATGTAGTGGTCAAAGGTGATGCTTCCCTGCAGTGGACCATGGGTGCTTTGGGAAGTCGTCTGGCCAAGGTGAATCAACATGTGGAACTAACCGGAGAGGGTGCTCAAGTTCAGGTGAATGGAACGATGTTCACGGAAGGACGGCAGCACCTGTCTTATCACACTCGCCAGCACCACGTAGCGCCGAATTGTCGCAGTGATTTCCTTTATAAGGCAGCACTGCAGGATAAATCTCGGACAATATGGCGTGGCATGATCAAGGTGGACCTCGCGGCTCAGAAGACGAATGGTTACCAACGCAATGACAATCTGTTGCTCTCCAGTCAGGCTCGCGCTGATGCGATTCCGGGATTGGAGATTGATGCAGATGACGTGCGCTGCACTCACGGATCAACGACGAGCCGTGTAGACGATGAAATGATTTTTTATGCCGAATCTCGAGGCTTCACCCGTAACGAGGCCATCCGCATGATCGTGACAGGTTTCTTTCAACAGATCTTCGACCGCATCTCGATCGAAAGCGTACGTGAATCACTGGGAATGGCGATAGCACGACGTGTACGGGAGTACGAATAAGTGGTGCCCCAGAACGATCTGGCAGATGGAAGGAAGTTTTGCTGGTTCACTCGAGAACCCGTTTGGAAAACCGATCTTTGTGATTTTGTCCGCGATCCTTTTTGAAAGAATTTGTTGTCAATGTCTGACTTTGTCAAAGTGGCCAGTACTCAGGATGTTCCCGAAGGGGGCAAGACTTATATCGAGATCGAAGATCGTCTGGTGGTAGTGTTTCAGGCAGATGGCGATTTTTATTGTCTCGATGACGTGTGTACCCATGACGGAGGTCCTCTGGGTGAAGGAAAGTTGGACGGATTGGAGATAGCATGTCCACGGCATGGGGCGAAGTTTGATATTCGTAGTGGTAAAGCCCTCACCATGCCGGCCACCGAACCGACAGCTGTTCACGAAGTAAAGGTCGAGGGTGATGAGTTGTACGTGAGAATTATTGAGACCTGACTCTGGTAGTTTTTGGCTGCTGTCAACCGTTTTGTGGTAAAATCCGTTACGTCCGTTGACAACCCAATGGATGACACGTGGCGATTGACAAGGAACCCCCAAGTATGTCGATTTCAGAAGACGCTGTACGAGAAGAATTGAAAAAAGTGGTGGATCCCGAACTGTTCGTCAACATTGTCGACCTTGGATTGATTTACGTTGTCAATCTGGAAGAAGATGGCGAAGGGACGACGAACGTCATGATCGAAATGACGATGACCAGCCCGGCTTGTCCTGCCGGGCCACAACTCATTGGCCAAAGCAAACAGTCAGTCAGTGCGATGGAAGGCGTGGGCGAAGTGGAGGTCAAGATTGTCATGGATCCTCCTTGGACGCCTGATCGTATGACTGAAGATGCCAAGGATCAACTGGGCATCTTCTGAGTCCACTTGTGCTGTTAATCTCGGTCCGTTGTTGGACGCATGTGTCTGACGAGAAAATCGAATGACTGAGGAAGCAGTCAATCCGGACCTCTGGTCGCAGCCCCTCATTTACCGGCCAACTCGAACAGGCGTGCCCGGCAGGTAATAATTCTAACGGGTTGAATTTCATGCAGGTGTTCGTCTACGAGTTCATCACGGGAGGCGGATTGCTGTCACACTCTGAAGTGCCCCGCGGTCCCTTGATGGGTGAAGCGTTGGCGATGGTCACTACCATGGCAAGCGACTTCGCGCGCATGACTGATGTGCGGGTAACGTTATTGTGTGATTCTCGACTCGAGATGCCGAACGTGTCCGAAGCGAAATGCTGGAAAGTACATCAACCGGAAGAAGAAATTCGGCTTTTCCAAAGACTCGCTGAAGAATCGGACTGGACGGTAGTGATCGCGCCAGAGTTTGGCGGGGTACTTCTTGAGCGTTGTCGAATTGTCGAAGCGGTTGGCGGGCACCTGCTCGGTCCGAACACTGAACTGGTAGAGATCGCGAGTGACAAGCACGTACTCTGTAGGAGGCTGACTCATGCAGGCCTGAAGGTTCCCCACGGGATACTTTTGGGTGCCGAGCAGACGTTGCCTGAAGATTTCAAGTATCCGGCCGTTTTGAAGCCCGTGGACGGTGCCGGTTCGATCGGAATCAAACTGATTGAAGGGCGGGATGATGTGCCGGTTACCGAGTCTTCCGGGCGCAACTTGCGATTGGAAGAATTTCACAACGGAATGGCAGCCAGTGTGGCAATTCTGGGGGGCCCGCGGTACTGCTTGGCTCTGCCCGCCTGTCGGCAGTTTGTTGAACCAAGTTCAGGATTTCATTACCGGGGCGGTGAAGTACCCATCGAAGCTGATCGGTGCCGTCGTGCCCAGGCCCTGGCACTCGAGGTGGTTGATGCCCTGCCCGGTAGCTTGGCAGGATACCTTGGAATTGACATGGTGCTGGGAAGCGATGTTCAAGGCGGCGAGGATGTGGTCATTGAGGTCAACCCGCGACTCACGACTTCTTACGTCGGGTTGAGACGAATTGTGAACGGCAATCTGGCGGAACTCATACTGGATGTCGCCCTTTCTAAACCTGGGAATTACTCGCTGCGTGCAGAGCATGTGAAGTTTGATGCACAAGGAAATGTGACGAGGCAGTGCATCGAAAGGGGACATCCTCAGGAACTACGAGCCTAATCACCTAGATGGTGATTTCACGACGGGGAATTCAAATACGTTTCCGGATTTCCTGATGAATAGTTTCGGTCCCACGAAGTCCGATTCAGTCGGCAGGAAGGGGAATTGTGTAGAGTCAGGATTGCCTCCAACCGGTGTTTCAAGTTCCTGGTTCATTCTAGAAACTTCAGCCCCTCAGCACACCATGATGAATCAACCACTGCCGCGTAAATTTTTCGACCGAGATCCGGCGACAGTTGCCCGGGAAATGCTGGGAACCCTGCTGATTCGTAAAACCGAGTCAGGAGTAACGGGAGGCCGCATCGTCGAAACAGAGGCGTACCTTGCCGAGGGGGACGCGGCTTGCCATACGCATTGCGGCCCAACACGGCGCAATGCGGCCATGTTCGGAGTTCCCGGGCACGCCTACATTTACACGATCCACGCCAAGTTTTGTCTGAACGCAGTGACTCAGGCTCCCGGGACGGGCAGCGCTGTACTAATTCGTGCGATCGAACCGCTATGCGGCCTGGAATTGATGAGCGAGCGGCGCCAGAACCGTCGTCCACGTGACCTGACCCGGGGGCCCGCTCGACTTTGTCAAGCTCTTGATGTTGATCTCGATCTGAACGGTTGGGACCTGACACGCGGCGACAAATTGTGGATGGTCCGTGAAGAAGATTTTCCGGAGAACAGCATTGGTCGTTCGGCTCGAATTGGGATTTCCAGCGCGCAGGATTTGAAGCTGCGTTTCTATGTCCGTGCAAGCGGCTTCCTGAGTGGACCTGCTCGATTGAACCGTTGTTAAAACCTCAGACCTTGACGGTTTCTCAGAAGGCCTTTCTTTGAGGGTTACTTAGCACGGCGATTCGCTGGGAGCTTTTCGGATTATGCACCATTTACTCAGATGCCGTGTCGGGAAAACCCCTTGTTTTGAGGCGTTTCTTTCGATTCGACACCTGCCGCGCTAAAGACATTTCGTTCCAAGTGGCAAATGGGTGTCGTTTGGACTCAGGACAGAATTTCCGGGAGCAGCCGACCTTCAGGTACAACCTGTTGTGGGCGCCCCAGTTGGTCGTTGATGATGCGGCGGTAATCGACACCCAGCAAATGATACATCGTTGCGATGATTTCTGCAGGCGCCACTGGATGATCGGCCGGCCAAGCTCCGGCACGATCACTGGCACCATGAACGTACCCGGATCGAATGCCACCACCAGCCAGTAAAATGGTATAGCAATGATTCCAGTGGTCGCGTCCCGCATCGTTTACGTTGATCGTCGGAGTACGCCCGAAATCACCAAGGACTGCCACCAGCGTGTCGTCCAACATGCCACGCTGTAATAAATCAGTAAGTAGCGTACTGCAGGCTGCATCGAATTGTGGAAGCAGCGTTGTTTTCAGCATTTTGAAGTTGCTTGAATGGGTGTCCCACGTGTCATTGGCGCTGGGAGCCCAAGTCATGGTGACGACTCGTGTTCCGGCTTCGATCAGTCGGCGCGCTAAAAGTATGCTTTGGCCATAAATGTTTCGACCGTAGGAAGTGCGAAGTTGTTCGGATTCACGGTGGATCTCGAAGGCCTGTTGTGCCCTGGAGGAAGTCAATAGATCAAGGGCCCGCCCTTTAAATTCCGTCATCGCGCTGCTTGCCGTGTGAAGCCCCCTGGCTGCCAGTTGCCCTCCTGACCGGGTTAGTAATTGAACACGTGCGGCTAAGCGTTCTGGGGAAACATCGGAGGGCAAGGTCAGGGTGGGAATTCCAAAGCCATCTGCATTCGGGTCTTGCAATACCCAAAGCGGGTCGTGTCCTTTTCCAAGCCAGCCTGCGTAAAATCCAGGTTGGGGTGGTCCACCTGTGCCTTCCGTGGTCTGGTACGGAAGTGAGACGTGTCCCACGGCATCCTGAACTGGAGGTCTCAGAAGCGATACGACGGCACCTGGACAGGGGTGATCTGTCGGTTTGGCTCCTCCGCCAGCTTCACCCCGATCATGACCGGTGAGCGAGACGTAAACGGCAGCTGCATGTGAATTGTTGACACTGTGGTGCATCGAACGGACCAGGGTACAGTGGTGTATCACTTGAGAAAGCCGTGGCAGGTGTTCACACAACTGAATTCCAGGCAGCGACGAGGGGATCGGCTTGAACTCGCCCCGACTTTCCGATGGTCCATTCGGCTTCATGTCCCACATGTCCAGATGGCTTGGGCCGCCGTTGAGATGAATGATGATGCACGAAGTGGCCCTGGGTGCGACTCCGGACGATCGGTTGATCACATCGGCTTTCAAGAGTTGGGCCAACGAAAGACCCGTAGCACCCACGGAACCGATCCGCAACATTTCGCGACGAGATAGTTGTTGTTTTGACGTCATGTCAGGCATCCCGTCAACCTTCTCTTGAAATGCTCTCAAGAGAAAATTAAGTACCGCATTTGTTGGTTACCAGTGTGCAGCACACCGGCGGGGCCGCTCTGATGAGTAACTCTTAGTATAAAGACGATCAAACAAAACGCCAAACTTTTCTCCTCGCTAAATCTGTTGACCGTATCATTTAGTCATCATTTAATTTTGCATACAGCGTGGCACGGCTGATTCCCAGTACACGACAGGCTTCGGTCTTGTTGCCGCCGACTTTCCAAAGAACGTAGTCGATGTGTTTTCGTTCAGCATCTCTCAGAGGGATCAATTCGGGCGGATCTTCGGTTCCAGTGTCGATCTGCGGAATCCCCAGATCAACGGGCATGATCTCGTCTGATCGGCTCAGTACCACAGCCCGCTCGACAGAGTTTTTGAGTTCGCGTACATTTCCTGGCCATTCATAGCGACGGATCGCATCAAGGGCTATTTGAGATAGACGCCGCGGTCCCCGACCGATCTGCCGAATGAAATGATCGAGAAATTGTGCCGCCAGTTCGATGACGTCATCGCCACGTTCCCGCAAGGGCGGTAGATGCATGTCGATCACTCGGAGCCGATAAAAAAGGTCTTCACGGAACTTTCCCTGACGTGCCAGGTCGGCAAGATCCCGATGCGTCGCTGCCACTACGCGAACAGAGACACTGACCGTGTCCTCGCCACCAACTCTTTCAAAGGGGTGGCCCTCCAGCAGACGCAAAAGTTTGACCTGGCAATTTGCAGTCATCTCTCCTACTTCGTCGAGAAAGATCGTTCCGCGGTGAGCTCGTTCGAACTGGCCCAAACGCCTGCGATCCGCTCCCGTAAAGGCACCGGCTTCATGGCCAAAGAGTTCACTTTCCAGAAGTGATTCGCTGAACGCGGCACAGTTGATAGCAATGAAAGGCCCTTCGCTGTGGCGGCTCAGGTCGTGGATGGACCGAGCAACGAGTTCCTTGCCAGTTCCACTTTCACCCAGAATCAAAACCGTTGAATCTGTGGGACCAACTCTCGTAATTTGATCCAAAATATTCTGCATGGAAGGACTATCACCGGTCAGTGAACTTTGACTGTGAACACGTTGTCGCAATTCCTGGTTTGCCTGCTCCAGCCGCTCTCGGTGTTCCAGATTTTCCAACGCTGCTCCGGTTTGATGTGCCACGACCACAGAAAAGTCCAAGTCACTATTGGAAAATGGCTTGCGATCGGCCAAACGCCGGCATTCGATTGCACCCCTGCAGGCTTCGCGTCCCGGAATGGGGATTCCTATTGCCAAGCCTGCATCGGCGGCCATCAGCTCCTGGACGTCGTCAATGGTTTCTTCAACGCTTCGAATGGGTTTTTCCAGACGAATCACTTCGTTCTTTTCCACCGCCAGGCTGGCCAGCAGATGATCATCACCGGCCTCGTCGTCATTTCCCCAATAGGCGGCTCGCCGCAATCTTCCGTCGGGACCTACCAGCCAGACCGACGCCGTGTCGGCTGCAATGCCATCGACCAAAGCTTCGACAGCCACGGAGACCAGCGAAGACGTGCTGGAGCGCTGATGCAACTGGTTTGCCAAGCGACACAGAACTGTTAAATCGCGTACCACGCGCGACATTGTCGTGGCTAGACTGGAATCGACCGGACCGCCGTCCGAGGGAATCCGTCCAAAGAGCTTCGTGGAATTGAAGTGGATCGGTTCAGGGGAATCGGGTGTCTCGTCACTCGTGTTTTTGACGAAGAGAATCAGGCGGTCGCCGATACGGATCAAATCACCCGCTTCGAGGATCGAATGATCCACTGCCTGGGAATTGACGACTGTTCCATTGGTGCTGCCGCAATCTTCCATGTGCCAGTTTCCGCTTTGGTAGCAGATCTTGGCGTGCAGACGGCTGACACGTTCGTCGTCTAGTTGTAAGTCGCGCGTGCGATGACGACCGATCGTGAACTCTGGTTTAGAGGCATCCAGCCGTAAAGTGGTCCCCGGGGCCGAGCCGTTGAGAATCAAAAGTGAACAGGTCATCCTTTGTCACCACCACACACTCTAATGCCCCAGCGGCCCAGCATGCCTTCAGAGTACGTTACGACGTAGTATCGTACAAATTTCGGGCGCGCGAGGCAATCACACATCGGCCGGAGGTGTGACTGCGGGACTCGGATTGAAAATCGGACCAACTGCGTAACCTATTAGTGCATAAAGTATTGTGATGCGAAATGGCGATTTTACAGGCCACGGATTGGGTTTGCAGAAGGGCTACTCGCCAGTTGGGAGTGGATACCGACAGACTATTCCTGTGGTGAGGTCGTTTCCGGCTGCGTTTGTTTGTTGATCCAACGGAGTGCTCAGCGAAATCCCCGTCGGGTTTTGAGCTAAGACGAGCACCTTGGGAACGCCATCCTGGTCGAACTCGTCGAGCCAAGGTGCCACGAGGGAAGATGAGGATTTACTTTTACAGGTCATTTTTGGGGTTCCCGCGGCCCGGATTTCTGTTTCATGAGGCGCTGTTGGGTGTCTGTTGATGCCACGTTGCGGTATAAGATCCTTTTCACGGTTGAAGTTTTCGAGTTGAATTGCCGCCGGTCGTTGTGGATAGCATTGGTGAGTGTGTTGGCATTGGATATCGGCGGAGCGAACATCAAGGCAGCCGATGGGCTGGAATACTTGACACTGGTTCCGTTTGCACTCTGGAAAGAACCGCAGTGTCTGGCCCAAAAATTGGGGCAGATCATCTCGACTGCACCACCACACGAGCTCCTGGCCGTGACAATGACGGGTGAGTTGGCAGATTGTTTTGAAACCAAAACTGACGGTGTTCAATTCATTCTGGATGCAGTTGAACAGGCGTGTCGGACTGAAGTCCGCGTGTACCTGGCTGACGGAAGCTACAGGTCGGTCGAGGAAGCGCGCCGGCGACCGTATCTGACCGCCGCTTCTAATTGGCACGCGTTGGCTCGTTTTTGTTGTCGCTTTGTTTCGCGGGGGACAGCGATTCTGGTTGACGTCGGGTCGACCACTTGTGATGTCATTCCATTGAATTCAGAAAAAGTGTTGGCAAAAGGCACCACCGACACGGAACGTCTGCTGTATCAGGAGCTTGTGTACACCGGCGTGCAAAGAACACCGATTTGCGGCATTGCCGACAACATTACCTATCACGGACGGCGATGTGCTATCGCCAACGAGTGGTTTGCCACCAGTTGGGACGTGTACCTTATGTTGGGACAGTTACCCGAGCAACATGATCGCTGTGATACGGCGGACGGACGTCCTGCAACCAGGGCGGCAGCACATCGTCGCTTGGCTCGAGTAATTTGCGCCGATGTAAATTCTTTTTCTCCAGATGACGCAGAACGGATGGCCACGGAATTGGCAGCCCGTCAAGCCCGCCAGATCGGGTTGGCGATTCAAAAGGTACAGGAG
Source organism: Planctomycetota bacterium (assembly GCA_963578105.1). Classification (GTDB taxonomy): domain Bacteria; phylum Planctomycetota; class Planctomycetia; order Pirellulales; family Pirellulaceae. The sequence continues at coordinate 100,138 of CAUZBP010000003.1, read as the reverse complement.
CGCTGTGGAAATCAGGTGACAGCGTGTATTCTATCGGGAAGTGGAGAATTTCTTGCGAGCCAGGCAATTCGCATCTCGGGGCATCAGGGCATTGTGATTCGTTGGGAAGAAAAAGTTGGTAGTCGGGTATCACCCTGTGCCACGGCGCATGCTTTGGCTGTCTTAACCCGTGAAAGTCTGGAAACGTGATCGTTCCTGAACACTCCGCGCGTGTTGTGAAGTTGGGAGGCAGTCTGCTGACTCTGCCGGACCTGTCGTACCGACTGCGGGAATGGATCGCTGTGCAAACTCCGAAAGCGAACATCATCATCGTCGGAGGGGGGGTGTTGGTCGATGAGGTACAGCGTTTTTGCCGTTTGCAGAAGATGGGCCAAGAGGCTGAACATTGGTTGTGTGTCCGTGCCATGGGTATCAACACGCAATCGCTGTCTTGGTTACTGGAGGATGTGAGTTGCGTTGTTGATTTTGAGCACCTGAAGCGAAGTCTTGTTGGTGGAGGGTCCTGCCTCTTCGACGCAGAACAATTTTTAGAGCGACACGAACCAGGTTGTAGAGGCGTTTGTTTACCTGTGGACGAGATCGTAACGAGCGATTCGATTGCGGCTCGAGTAGCGGTTGTCTTGTCAGCCGACGAGCTCGTTCTACTGAAGTCCACCGGCCTGTCCACGGCAACTACAATTGAGGAGGCGGCCCAGCGAGGGTATGTCGATGGTTTTCTTCCGCAGTTGGCGAGCGAACTTCCAGTGACTCGTTGCGTCAATTTTCGGGATGAGAGTTGTTCCGAGACAAGACTCTACAAAACGAACGAGCTGTTGTTTTGATTCGGCGAGGCCTGCCGGATGTAGACGCAATTGCCTGATGGTCGCTGGATTTACAAGTGTGGCGGCCCGCAATTCCGGGATATGCCGGTTGCAGGAGCCGCCTGATCCGGTGACTTGACGGCCCGTTCTACTGCCACCACCAGGTGGATTCACTGGCTCCCCGCGCCGCTTGGAGGCGAAGCTGTTCAACCTGTTCGCTTGCGTGGAATTGCGAGGCGATTCCCCAGGAGTTAATTTCGACTCCTCCCGAAGCAGCGATGATGTAGTGACGACCACGCCGTACCACGCTGGCCTGAGAAGCAACCGTTTGAGGTGCGTTTTTCTTGTGAACGAGGAGTGGCCCGTCAGGTTCCGTCAGGAGTGACAAGCTGAAATCAGCTTGTTCCAGGAGCCCTTCTTGTTGGATGAGCGCGGCTACGACGCACAAATCCATCGTGTTGCGCAGTTGCGTAAAAATGAGATCGTGTTGGGCGAGTTCATCGTACGCGGTCGTCATCATTTCAGCCCATCGTTCGGCGGCATGACCTCTGGAGCGAGCTTTTTGGACCGTTCCATTCTCGTCAAGGAACGAGGGTTCGGTCAGGCACTTCACTCCAGGTTTTCTAATTTCCCACGCCAATCCTCCTTCACCACGGGCCAGTGGCGCGTAATCACAGGCTAACCACCAGCGGGGCATCATGTTTTTCACAGCCCGGGCCGATTTAACGAGTGACAGATAGCTGGGCAAGCTTTTGATTGGTGAGTCGTCAAGTCCCATGGCGATTCTTTTCATGCGATAATCTGCTGCCACGAGTGTCAAGGCAAGATTGCTGTTTGCAGGGACGCCGGTAATCGAAATGGTCTGTGGGCCCAGGGCGCGTTCGATTGCACTGACGATCCCTGTCTGAAACGATTTTTGCGAGGCGACTAGTCGCTGCATCTGTTGGAGCCCCTCTTGACGGGGATTGATCGAACAGGAGATTCCAATGGTACGTGCCTCTGTGACCGTACGGAAGGCAGTCAATAAATCGTCCAATCGAATAACAGGTTGGCCCGTACTGGTGCCCACCACAAAGCCATGGTCGTCGATGGTCCAGCCTTCGCCGGGACCGGCGAGCACGATGTCGTGTTCTTCGGGGTAGACCAGGATGTACTGAATCCGCTGTAAACCTCCCAGGAATTGAATGTCCAAGGGGAGGATTCCATTGTTGTTCTGTAAAGAGTCGTCAATTGCTGCTTGAAGTCGACGTAATGAAACTCTTCTCAATTCGACGGTCTGATCCAAACCGCCAGGAACCAGATTCAGATCCAGCAGTGCGTCACGTCGAAGAAGTAAATCATGCTGCGGATTTTTCCGAAGCACTCCGTTGGCATCAACGATAACACCCCCAACCGCACTGTTACCAAAATTCCCGGCATGCATTTTTGCCGGATCAATGAGGATAAAACAGGAGATAACACAGAACCAACAGGCAGTGAGGATTCGACTCAGCGGGTAACGCGACAACATGGGTTTAGTCCTTGGTTGAGGGAGAGAAGGAATGGCGCTCCTCAAGTTTTATTCGCATCCTGTCTCAGTAGGATCGGGTCGTCCGGTGATGATGATCTTTCAAAAGAAGACGCACTGACATCCCCTTACTTATCATAGTTTTAGGGTGGGGATTTTTCAACAAAAGCTGCCCGTAATCCAGAAAACAGGGAATCCACGGAATCTTCCGGTTGCAGGGTTTGGGTGCCGTGTAAATTGCCCCTTTGGCCTTCATTAGCGAATATTTAGCCATTCCAGTGGGATTTTTTTTAGTGACGTGTTGTAGCGAGGTCCAGACAAGGACTATCTTGGATGGAGGAAGGCCCTGGTCAGTGATCCATGGTGCTGTTGCCTTGTGGACGGCGGTCAGCGTGGACAGAATTCCCAGGTCTTGCCCCAGAGGATCCAATTGATGGTCGCTTATTTGGTCATTCGTGAAGGTTCTAAGTGGACCGATGTGTTCCGGCTGATTCCCGGCCGGACGGTTACCATAGGCCGCGCACCGACGAATCAGATCGTAGTCAAAGACGAACGATGCAGCCGACACCATGCAGAAATTTTTCTCACGCAAGGCCAGTGGACACTACGTGACCTGGATAGCCGAAACGGGACAATCCTGGAGGACAAGCCTGTTCGAGGTGATGTTGAGTTACAACCAGGTCATGTGATTTTGATCGCCCATGCCCAACTGGCATTTGTGGATGATTTATCGGCAGCATTTCCTGAATCAGTGGTTAACAAAGCCGCGCGGGCGGCAAAGGACATAGACGAGGAGACTGTTGGTAGTGCGTCCGATGACTCTAGCGTGCTGTCTGCTTTGGAACCTCCTACGATTACCCATCGAAAAGGCCAGACGAAGTTTCTGGAACAACCTCTTGACGAGGAAGATTCGACCACCCCTAGAGTCGGCAAAGCAGCTACCAAGCTCTGCCGTTTGGCTTTCGAACTGGCAAACCGTCCGGATGTCCATTCCGTGGCGAATCTTGCTCTTAGCGGGCTACTCGAAAGCACACAAGTCGATGCCGGTGCGGTCCTGTTGTTGCCACGTGACTTTGAGGGGGCACCGGAAGGAAACGATTTGGAGATTATCGCATCCCAGGCAGAAAGTGAACCGGCCTATCATCGGATTTCGAATTTTCTGGCTACGACTGTTTTGCGTGAAGGGGAAGCTGTTCTGGCGCGAAATGTTGAAGACGACAGCATGTTGAGCGTCAAGGACAGTAAGGGAGAACTACACGCAACGAGCATTCTGTGTGCCCCGGTTCGTCAGGGGCGGATTGTTGTCGGGCTCATTCACTTGTATGCCACCAGTTCCGCGAAAGTACCAGATCCGGATGATCTGGAGTTCACTTTAGCGGTAGCTGAAAACGTGGCGCTGGCACTGAAAAATCTGAATCGTCAGCAAGAACTCGCGGAAAACATAACGATCAGGCAAGACGAGATCGTCCAGCTACGTGAACGTCTGGGTGCTGAAAGTGAGATAGTGGGGTCAAGCGCGCCGATGGGCAAAGTCCATCAGGAGGTGGAACGGGCGGCACCGAGTCGGGCAACGGTCTTGATACGTGGTGAAAGTGGGGTGGGAAAAGAACTGGTGGCTCGGGCAGTCCATTATGCGAGTCCACGTAGGAAGGGACCATTTGTCTGTTTGAATTGCGCTGCCCTATCAGAAACATTGCTCGAAAGCGAACTCTTCGGGCACGAACGAGGAGCTTTTACCGGGGCAACGGAGCGTAAAATTGGGAAGTTTGAAGCGGCTCACGATGGCACGTTGATGTTGGACGAGATTGGTGAAATGAGTCCGAGCATCCAGGCCAAATTTCTACGGGTTCTGGAAGGCCATCCTTTTGAGAGAGTCGGGGGTAGCGAGTCGGTTGAAGTTGACGTGCGCGTAATTGCTGCGACGAACCGAAATCTGGAAAAAGATGTTTCAGAGGGGGCCTTCCGTCGTGATCTGTATTTTCGCCTGCATGTGCTGGAGATTCAAGTACCGGCCTTAAGAAAGCGGACAAGTGACGTGATCGAATTGGCACATCATTTTTTACATCGTTTCAACGCCGAAACGGGACGGCGACTCCGCAGTTTCACGGCAGAAGCGCTAGATCGCCTTCAGCAGTATCGTTGGCCGGGCAACGTCCGGGAACTCAAGAACGTAATCGAAAGAGCGGTCGTGTTGGCGCGAGGGGAAGAAATTGAAGTCAGTGATCTGCTGCTCAGTAATCTGGCTACCGCGGGGGATACTGGTGAGATACCGACTGTCGGCCACGGATATGAACCGACAACCTTAGCGGAAATGGAACGACGGCATATCCGGGCCACTCTCCAGTCGACCGGGGGCAACAAAAGTCGGGCCGCTTCGATTCTGGGTATTGAAAGATCCACGTTGGATCGAAAGATTCGTCGATATCAACTGGACATTGATTTAACGCGTCGTGGAAATAAAACATGAAACTACGAGTAGGGCTTGTTGGTCTGGGACAGCATTGGGAAGGACGCCACCGACCTGCTTTAAGATCGATGGCGGACCGTTTTGAAGTGAAGGCGATTTGTGAGGAAGTCGGCCATTTGGCGGAGCGTGCCGCGCGGGAATTTAGTGCTGTTTCAGTCGACGGGTATCGTGCACTGGTAGGGCGTGATGACGTTGACGCTATTTTAATGCTTGCTCCACAGTGGTTTGGCTCGTTGCCAATTTTGGCCGCTTGTGATTACGGGAAGGCTGTCTACTGTGCCAACGCCATGGACATCCAGTCGGCGCAAGCTCAAGATGTTCGGTCGAGAATCGAGCAAGCGGGAATTGCTTTCATGCTCGAATGTCCCCGGCGCCATGCGCCCGCCACGCAACGTTTGAAAGAACTTGTGGCGACACACTTGGGGCCACCACAGATGTTGTTTTGTCATCATCGTATCGCCTCGCAAACGAAGTTAGCTCCCACAAAGCAACTTGATCCGGAAGATCACATGTTGCAGAATCTTGTGGAAATGGTCGACTGGTGCCGCTATGTGATTGGTGAGGATTCTACTTCCGTGATGGGGTCATGTCATGCAGCGGCAACCGGGCATGGCGGCAACGAATATGAAATGATGAGCCTTGATTTTTCCCCAGTTGGACAACTGGGGAAAGGGCCTTCGGCACAAATCAGTTGCGGGCAATACATCCCGGATCATTGGCCGGAAGCGGTTACGTTTCAACCACCTACACCTTTACAAGTTTGCTGCGAACGCGGAATTGCTTTTGTCGACCTGCCGGCGAGTCTGGTCTGGTTTGACGAGGCAGGGCGCCACCGGGAGTCTCTGGAAAGTGAGCGACCTGTCGGTGAACAGTTACTTTCCAATTTCTACCATGATGTGGTGAGCTTGGTTCGTAAAACCTCTAACCTGAAAGATTCTTACCAGGCTTTGAAAATTGTGATGGCGGCCAGGTCGAGTTGGAGGCAGGGAACTCGGGTTGATTTGCAGGCCTAGGGCACAGTCCGTGTCTTCGCTAGCTTCTCTTGAGCCAGTTTGATGACACCACTAGAATTCGCCCCTAGTTGAGATTTAGAAATGCTTCAGGCTTTAGAACGAGTCTGCGTTGGCTCGTGTGGATCATCATGTGTGGCATCAGCGGCATGATCTCTCGCCGAGGTCGCCCTAACATGGCGTGCGTGCAGCGCATGCACAATGCTTTGCAACATCGGGGTCCCGATGGCGAAGGCTTCTACGATGACGGACACATTGTGTTCATGCATCGACGATTGAGCATCATCGACCGAGAAGGAGGCGGACAGCCTTTAACAAGCGAGGATGGTCGTCTGGTACTGATCGCTAACGGCGAGATCTACAACTACATCGAATTGCGGCAGGAACTGCAGCAACGAAACCATCGCTTCAAAACTTGTAGTGATTGCGAGGTGATTCTCCACCTGTATGAAGAAGAAGGCCCGGACTGTGTGCAGCAATTGCGTGGCATGTTTGCCTTCGCGCTGTGGGACCTGAACGAACAGAGGTTGGTTCTGGCGCGGGACCGAATGGGAGAAAAGCCTCTCTATTTTCACCTGTCTGATCAGGGAATGTTCTTCGCTTCGGAACTGAAAGGGATCCTGGCCAGTGGCGTCGTGCCGTTTCAACTGGACGAAGATGCTGTCAATCTCTATTTTCACTACGGCTATGTTCCAGAGCCGCAAACTCCGATTCGCGGAGTAAAGAAACTTGATGCTGCCAGCGTGTTGCAGGTCGATCTGGAACCGTGGCGCGTGCAGGAGTCGAAATACTGGAGACTTGAGGATGCTCCGGCCCTCGAGTCAGCCGACGAACAGTGTCTTGATCGCGAACTGGAGCGAGTTGGAGAACTGGTCCTGCGATCGGATGTACCCGTGGGGGTGGCCCTGAGCGGTGGTTTAGATTCCAGCCTGGTTGCTGCGTTAACTGCTCATCGCTATCCGGGACGACTGCATGCCTTCAGCGTGGGCTACCCTGGCCGCCCGCCCTGTGACGAACGGGACGACGCCCGCCGCCTCGCGAATTACCTGGACATCGAGTTTCACGAGGTGGAACTCTCCACGGATTCATTCGTCAACGCTTTTCCACAACTCGTCCTCGACGCGGATGACCCCATTGCCGATATTGCGTCCTGGGGCTATTACTCGGTCATGCAACGTGCGGCCGAATGCGGAATACCTGTCATGTTGCAGGGGCAGGGAGGAGACGAACTGTTTTGGGGGTATGAATGGGCACGTCGGAGCGTCGCGGCGACCGATCGAAAACAGCGCTGGTTGCATTCTCCGTGGCGCACATTGCATGAATACCTGAACCCATTGAAAAATGGTGTGGCCGCGAAAAAGTTGGTCAGTTTGCAGCGTGTGGGACGCGGCATAGCCGACGGATGGGAGCAACTGCGCCGTGACGGAAGCTCGCCGCCAGATCAATTTGTCTTCTATGACATGGTGCCGAGTTTTTGTGTTGCCGCAAAGATGCAGGAGAAACTGTTCACGATGGAGTTTCAGCAAAAGGTGACGCGTGACGCGGCCGACCTGTTTCGAGGAATTCCAGCGAATATCCCTCTCGACGTCGCCATTACGGGTTTGACATGTCACACCTATCTTCGCGAAAACGGGATCGCGCAAGCCGATCGTCTGAGTATGGCGTCTTCCGTAGAATTGCGGCTGCCGCTGGTCGATTATCAACTCGTCGAAACGGCCATTGGGTTGCGAAAGAACCGTCCTGACCACCGTTTGCCTGCCAAGGCGAGGTTGCGATCTGCAGCAGCCCGATTTCTTCCCGAGGAATTTCTGCGCAGAAAGAAACTTGGTTTTACTCCACCTCTGCGTGAATGGTATGGATCGGTGGTGGACCGGTACGGCAGTACGCTTGACAACGGTTACCTGGTCCAGGCAGGAATCCTGCAACCTGCAACCGCCCGGGAATTGGCGGCCGGAGAGCGTCGTGGTCAAGATGACCTGGCGTTTACTTTTAAGGCTCTTGTGTTGGAAATGTGGTGCCAGATCTATTCCTGTCTAGGCAGTTCTCATTCCGAACGAAATGAGTGGAGTCACCGGAAAGTGTCGGTTCCGTCCCCCGTAGAAAGCCGGGTGGCAGAAAGATAGGAGATAGAAAGTTGGCCGATGTCGGCAGATGTTATGCCGTTGAACTTTTAATTACAAATGTTTTTTGTGCCGATTCATTGAGATTTCGTGAGGATCCACGCCGTGTCTAGCAGAACAGAACGCTATTACGACGAATTCTATTACCGCTACCAAGCTTCCATCGGTGAGTTTGGAGGGTGGGCGAATCGCACGAAGTTCGAGCAGTTTGTGTACCCGGAGTTTAAAGTTCTCGATTTCGGCTGTGGAGGCGGTTATCTACTTCGGCAACTGAATTGTGCCGACAAACTGGGCATTGAAATCAATGAAGTGGCTCGGAAAGCGGCTGCGGAGGTGGGAATTCAAACGGTGCCCCAAACCCTGGATGTCGCGGATCATTGGGCGGATCTGGTTATTTCGAATCATGCTTTGGAGCACGTCACCAGTCCGCTGGAGGAGTTACAGAAGTTGTGGGGCAAAGTCAAACCAGGTGGCCGGCTGGTTTTTGTGGTTCCGTCCGAATCGGTTGCCTGTGAGTACCGGCCCAATGATGTCAACCATCATCTTTACACCTGGAGTCCCATGTGCCTGGGAAATCTATTTAACGAGGCGGGATTCGCCGTCGAACAGTGCAGCCCCTATCGACACAAGTGGCCACCTCATTCCCATCGGAGAATTGCGCGTGTGGGTGGTCGTTTCTTGTTTGATCTGGTCAGCCGACTCTATGCTCGGTGGGACTCGTCTTCCGGCCAGGTTCGAATTGTAGCACACCGGCCCGCGGAAAAAGATTTGCCGGGGTCTGTCAGGTCGGCCGATCGGGTTTCACAAAACAACGGCCAGCACCGACATGATTGTGTCACGAGTGTCTGACCGTGCCATGCTCGCCACTTCGAGTCTGGTCCTGTTCCCGTCCAGCGGCAATACATGATTGCCGGCTTAGATGAGGCGAGAGGCGGTGGCCAGCCGGTTGGCATTTCGAACCGGTGAGTTTGTATCCTCCACAGCCGAATTACAGCCGTTCCGAGATGTCTTCCCCTGGCAGTAGGGGAGGTATCGGGCAGTGGAGCAGGTCGGAAATTCCCCGTAGCAGTTCGACTTCCTGTGGCTTGATGTGACCGTCGAAACAAATGGCAGCTTCACAGGCATCCATGAGGCGAGTTAGCTGTTTGGGATGGACGGTAGCGAGCGTTTTCAGCGCCTGGCGCAATGGTGTGAGTCCGCTTTCATCTCGAGATTGGAACCGCAGTTGTTTGAGTTCGGGTAAAGTCTTTGCAGCCACAGCAAAGGCGTCCGCTGCTTTCGCCGCGGATTGTCCGACATGAGCGACGGTCGATAGCAGAATGGAACAGGGGTCGGTCATACGCTTCAGCTTGTAGTATCGAATCCTGGGAGGGCGGATGGTTTCGAACTGTGGTCGCAAGTGAGTCAACAATACTTCAGACAACATCCATTCAAAAAGATTCAACTGATTGTCGGCCTGGGCGAGCTTTTCAAAACAGTCGTTGAACGTTTGATATTGTGACGGTGACATGGATCGCAAGGCCGGGAGTGCTACATCAATGAGCGGGAGTCGGGTGCGTACGTCAAGCTGGTCGACGTAGGGGATGAGTTTCTGAGTGAGTCGTGCGACGTCAGCTTCGGCCTGGTCTGTCAGAATCTGTAATTGATGTTGGCGTACAATTTCGTCTTCACGGTCCAGCAGTAAACAGTAGGTCACCGCGCGTGCACCATAAGGCTCCCTGGCTGCTGAGAGCACGTGCTTGGGAATTTCACTCATAAGTGAAGCAGCATAGGCCTGATGAACTGCGGTCGGTACTTCCACCTGGTCAACGACTTCGATTGCCGCCGGTGGCGATGTGGTGGAAGTGTCTCCGGCAAAACCCTGCGCCCCATCAGCAGAAAATCCGGAGGCAACCGTATCGGTTTCTGAAAAAGTTCCATCCCATTGCGGGTCGATCGCACGGATTCGCGTTTCCAATGGCGGATGGGTTGACGAGAGGTTGAAAAGTCCTCCCTTCAGGCCTTTGGAAAAGTACATGTGACTGGCTTCGGCCGCACCCGGCGCTTGCAGGTGCGATCCCCGCACGACGGCGCCGATCCGCTTCAACGCACCAGCGATTCCCTGCGGGTTGCGAGTGAACTGGACGGCGGATGCGTCGGCCAGAAATTCTCGCTGTCGGGAGATAGCAGCCTTGATAAGGTTTCCGAAGATTGTGCCGATGAATCCAATCACAATCAGTGCTAAGCCCGCTACGATACATGCAAAAACAATTCCATTAATTCCATTTGACTCGGATTTGGAATTGCGGCGAGAACCGCCGTAGGCGCAAATGCGAAAAATGATCTGGCCCAGCAGTCCGATTAAAAGAATTCCGTGCAAAATGCCTATCAAGCGGATGCTGATTCGCATGTCGCCGTTGAGGACGTGGCTGAACTCATGTGCAATGACACCTTGTAACTCGTCACGGGTGAGTTTTTCGGCACAGCCCCGGGTCACACCCAGGACCGCGTCGCTGGGGGAATATCCTGCAGCAAAAGCATTGATGGAATCTTCGTTTTCCAGAAAGAAAACAGGGGGTACAGGAATGCCTGAAGCAATCGCCATTTCCTCAACAATATTCAGCAATTGCCGTTGAGTCGGATCCTGGGTGTCAGGGAAAAGTCGTTTACCCCCCAGGCCTTCCGCCACAGTTGTTCCACCACCACGCCGTAGAACACTGACTTTATACAGCGTGCCGAAGATGATAAGCAGTAGGGAGATAACCGCCGGTAGATAAGCCAAGTCAGAAGACAAGTCAGAAGCAATAGCACGGTTAACAATATGGCCGGAGTCCTTCGCTTGGGCATTGTATATTTCAACTCCCACGTAGCTGATGGCGAAGATGCTTCCGACCATCCCGACGACCGCCAACAGGAACATCACGACGAGCCATGTGGTACTGGTCCGGGCGGTGTCCTGTCTGGAATAAAAGTCTGTGGCCATGTTCGCAGTAGAAAAAAATGTGCAGTGAGATAAAAAAGCTAGAACGGAAGCCATCTCCGGTGGCCTTCTATTCACCTCTGACAACCAGGTCCTGGTTGAAATCGTTGCACGCAGGTGACTTAGCTGAACGAAACTTTCGGTGCTTCGGCGATGGTTTCGCTATCGAATTCGAGTAACGAGGCATCGGTGCCGTGACCGAACATGCCGGCAAAGAACACGGGCGGAAATGTTTGCCGATACGTGTTGTAACTCGTCACGGCATCGTTATAAGCCTGACGAGCAAAGGACACTTTATTTTCGGTGGTTGTAATTTCTTCGGTGAGTTGAGCCATGTTCTGATTTGCTTTCAGGTCGGGGTACGCTTCGGACAAAGCAAACATTCGTCCTAAGGCTCCCGCCAGCCCCTGTTCGGCTCCCGCCAGGGCCTTCATCGCCTGTGCATTCCCCGGGTCAGCAGCGGCTTGCTGCAGGCCACCCACGGCCTGGTTGCGGGCTTGGATCACTGCCTCCAGTGTTTCCCGTTCATGGGCCATGTATCCCTTGACGGTTTCCACCAGGTTGGGGATCAGATCATAGCGACGTTTAAGCTGCACCTCGATCTGTGAAAAGCCATTCTGAAACCGATTTTTCAGTGTTACCAGCCGGTTGTAGACACCAACGGCGTACATCAATATGAGAACCGGAACCAATATCGCAATCGCGAGTACAATCCAGGTCGCAGTCATAATCTAATCTCCGTGGGGACAGTAGACGAGTCGACTCGCCAGAACATAACGCATACCGGGTATTCGATCAATCACGGGCAATATTGGTGATTTTCGCAACAAATGTTGAAATGGCCAAAGGGAGACAATGTGTTCCCTGTTCCCTTGAACCAGTCACAACTTCGACGATGGTTGATATTTAAACGGATGCGGGAGAGTGTTAAAGGTGGAGAGGGTGCTACTGTGAGGGGGTTTTTCGCACAACCCCGCCGGACAGCCTGTGGCATCCATTGCTAACAACTTTCGAGGTGTTGAAATGATTATTGCGCCAGAAATTTAACCGACAGCGGTTTCGTGGCAATTTTCGGAAAAGACAAACACCAGGCGTGCAGTAACGCGTTCCGCTGGCAATGAAAAAATTTGTTGCGCCGCACGCCGGTAAGATTCAAGTTGTGGTTCATGCAATGCTTGGCGTTTATGGAGCTGTTCGGTGTCTCCTGGCAAAAGATGATCGGTTTTGAAGTCCACGATATCAGCGGCCAGCAGGTTGTCAGTTGCGTAAACGAGCACCAACCGGTCGATGACTCCGGTCAGAAGTTGTTGGTCAATACGAACCGCGAATCGCTGTTCGTTGCGTACTTCCAAACGTTTATTCCGATGGTCGTCAGCAGGTGGTCTGAACTGGTCTGTCTCCAGATAAAATGACCGCCGGAGAAGTTGAGAAATGTTGTCTTGCTCGAGACAAACCATGAAGCGCTCAATCTCCGAGCGGAGGTCGAGTTGGCCAGCGTCGATACCGCAGGCTGCTGTTCGTAATTGTTCGAGGTCCGGCTTACCATCATCCAGCCAACGGACTTGTTCGAACCACTTATGAAACAAGGAACCACGAGATCGTGACCGTGAATTTCCCAATGAGAGGATTTCACCCAGGCGAGTCTGCGGGCCCCCCTCCAGGGAGGATGGAGATATCCGTTGCAGTCTTGTGCCGGTTTCGTCTGCAGGATCGGCCCAGCGCGTGGTGACGAATGGACCGGATGTCGATGAGGTCGGAACGGATAATTTGGTTTGCTTGGATGGCCGTGGGGAAGCCGGTACGGTCTTGTACCAATGTGGGTCGCCATGTTCGTACAGAACGGCACCACCCTCGGCCGGTAAGCCATTGGTTAACGCTGCCCGCAAGATACCTGCCGCTGTACGGGGTGCTTTTGCCTTTGGGGAACCGGTGGGCGCAATGATCATGTGCAATGCATGGACGGCGCGGGTGAGTGCAACATAGAGCACGCACAGATCTTCTGCCACTTCCCGTGAAACTGCTTGCTGGAACAATTTCTGAATCCTGCCGGGCAGAAGTGACTGGATGTTTTCGTTTCGATAGATACAGACCTCGTTGATCGGCGCAATTGGGGAGGCACGTCCGACCACGTAAGGCGGTGGTTGACCCCTTAGTCGAGAATCGAGGTCGACAAGAACGACGGAGTCAAATTGAAGACCCTTTGCCTGATGAACGGTCATCACTCGCACGGGATCGCTGCTGGGATCGAGAACGCGATGAGTTTCGATGTAACGGACGAAGTCCCCGCTACGGAGAGTGGCGTGTGAGTCGTAGACGTAAGCGGTGTCGACCAGTTGTGTCAGGCGACGCCAGTCCCGGGTGTTGCAAAGCGGTGAAAGTTCTTTGGACCAGTTGTGTAGGCAAGTACCATAACCGTGATTCAGCAGCGCTCTACGGAGTCCCTGGGCTACCCGACTGGCCTGGGAGTCGTCTTGCCCGGCCTGCAGACCAAAGTGCGTTCCCAGGGGAGAATGCACAACGTGTTCCCGGCTGACCAGGTCGCCCGGATGATCGGCCAGACGCAGGGTGGACAACAGTAGTTGGACCGCTGCCGAATCGGTCAGAGGGTTTCCCCCTTCCTCACTCGCGGAAACTCCCAGTCGTTGCAGTTCATACACCAGGCGTCCTACGACTTTGTTGCGACGAGCAAGTACGCCGACCGATTGGTGGGGTGAGTTTTGTACGATGTTCAAGATTCGCTGGGCCGCAAATTGCAACTTGACGTCTTCTCTGTCTTCGTCCTCCGCGCCGTGGGGTCCGGCAACTAAACAAGCGTATCCAGGTAGCCCTTTCTTGGCAGTGGAGTGTTCAGGAAACAGTTCGCACCAGTGGCAGACCGCGTCCGCCAAGTTTCCCAGATTGTCGTGTTGAGTTGCTTTGGAAAAAATTTCGTTGACCGTGTCGATGATCGCCTGGGACGAGCGAAAACTGCAGGCCAGCTCGTGTGTCGTTAAATTGCCAAGCTCCCCCTCCAGGGCTTCGAAGATCTCTGCGGCTCCACCCCGCCAGCCATAAATGGCCTGTTTCGCGTCACCGACACAAAAGAAGGTTGGCGCCAAGTCCCTTTTCGTTTCCGGCGAACTGGCCTCGTCGTTTGACGAGGAAGCCCGGCAAATTGCCTTCTTTGCTGCAGTGACTCGAAGTGGTTTTCCACGTGTGATCCGCTGTGCGAACGGTCGGAGCACCTTCCACTGAGAGGCCGAAGTGTCCTGGAACTCGTCCAGCAAAATGTGGGTCACACGCTGATCAAGCCGAAATTCCACAAGGTCCAGGTTGTTGTCGTCTGCAGTGTCTGCCAGGCGGCGGGTGATGTCATCAAACCGTTGACTGTGAGCGTTTTGTTTCAACGCTTCATAGGCGTGGTTGAATTTATCGATTAGCTGATAGGTGGCCGAGGTTTGATTGGAAAGTTGTTGCACGAGAGTCGCGGTCGTGTGTCGAATCAACTTTTCGTAGACCTGTCGCATGGGATCAGGAATGGGAGTGCTGCCATACCTGGGTTTGCCATCTTTTATGCTTTTGGCCACTCCTTTCTTGATGAATTGCTCCCAGTCGTTCCGGAGTGCCTGTTCGTAGTTCTGTTGATGGGCCTTGTTCAATGCGGCGCTGTCAGGAAGGTCTACGTCCCTGAGATGATCGATTGCCTGGTTGATTTCATCGTCACCCAGTCCTTGAAGCTGAGGGAACTGCTCCCATGCCACCCGGGATGTTTCCAGGTAAGCCAGGTAGAGGCGATTCACGGTTTCTCGCAAGAGTTCACCAATCGAGCGTTCTGCTTCGCCTTTGGTCATCAGGTGCATCAGCCGGGAAATTTCACGTGTCGATTCGTGCTGTAAGACCGCCTGGACCGCCTGTTCCCGCAATCGTTGTTCTTCGAACTCCTCCATGATCTGCCAACTTGACGGCAGTCCCAGATCCAGGCTGAAGCTACGTGCAATTTGCAGAAAAAAACTGTCGAGTGTACCAATTTGAAGTCGGTGTAGATTTTGTAATAGTTTTTCAAGTTGAATGACACATTGTTTGCTTTGCAGGGCGGGTAAGTGCAGGTCTCTGGACAGCTCTTGACAGGCCTGGTCATTCTGAGCCGCTTCTGCCAGGCGGACCACGATCCGATCCAGGATTTCCGCCGCAGCCTTTCGTGTAAACGTGGTTGCCAGGATTTCGTCAGGCTCCGCTCCTGCCAGAAGCAGACGAAGGTAACGGCTTGTCAGTTGAAACGTTTTACCGGTTCCTGCTGACGCTCGAATCAGGACGTTGTCGAGAATGGAATCAGGCATCAAAGAGATCCGGTCATGGCGAAGGAAGGATCAAGGTAAATCAGGGTGCCGTGGGAGTGAGGTCCGACCGGTGGCGTGGTAGGACAGTTGGAGCCAGCCTTGGGATCGACTGCGATGATTTTATTGCCCATAAATTCCTTCGTGACACAAGGTGTCATACTCTGTCAAAATTCGGGGGGCGGGTGCGGCAGGTGGCCAAAAGTTTTCGTTCAGCACCCGACGGACGACTTCGCCGATCTGATGGTCTGCATCGTCCAGTTCGTTTTGAGTCCATTCGGCACGAGAGATTCCGACTTGGTTGGTGTCCCTGGGAAGTAAGATATAAGCCAGGGAAACGGGATCCTGAATACCCAGTGCCTTGACGAGGTGGCGATAAAGTGGCAATTGCAAATCCGTCCAGGTATCCTGCCGACGATGCGATTCGACGGGCGAAGAACCTTTGTCAGAGGTCTTATAGTCGAAGACCATCCATTCACCAGTAGTTTCATGGCGGTCAATTCTATCGATACGGCCATGAAGCTCGATGGAGCCCTCGTCGACGTTCCAAGTGAAGGTGCGGCCGTCATCGGGAACCTCGCTGTGTTCGATCCGCCAACCTTTGGCGGCCCAGGTGGCCTGCCACTGAGCAAATGCATCCAGGCGATTTCGGGCTTGAGCGATCTGCAAATTGATGGCCGGGCGTCGATCCGTCCCGAACATCTGGCTGGAGTAGTTCTTAATTTCTTGTCGCAAAAAGATTCGAATACGGTCGGCGTCCGTCGAATGCCGCAAGTCGTCACGTCCGAAACGACAAAGTACTTCGTGGATGATATTGCCAAAAGACGCGGGGTCAAGTTCTCTTGCACTGTCATCCTGAGACTGGATTTTCAGGATGTGCCGCAGGTAGAACCGATAAGGACAGGCGAGGTAGGAACGGAACGAGGTGACCGACATCGAACTGGATTTGTCCCGCAGGGGTGTAGGTTTGTAGATCGTGAACTGCGAATTCTCGGATCGGGGAGTTGACGGCGGGTGAATGTCAGCAACCGCCGTTGAATGAGTTTCAGTGTTAAAAACGGCGAGTGTCCGAGAAGCAAGTCGACTTGAATCGGTTGCAAAGAGAAGGCGACTGGGTTTAAGGGGATCGCCCTGGTAGTTGCGGCGAGCAACAATTAATTGGCACGTTTTTCTGGAAGCCAGCAGGCAATGCAGGGCGTAGGCGTCACGTGCATATCGCCGCGAGTTGTCCAGGATCCGCAATGCCAGACGCAGGCGATTCGGAAGGAAGAGGTCGGCATCCACGGATTGCGGAATGAATCCTTCGTTAAAGGAAGTGATGATAACATGTTCGGCCGTGTCCCAGGGGAGTTCGAGCCAACCCAATAACTGTAGCCCCTGACCAGTAGAGTGAGTTGTCAGATGTTCGGACCGTAACAAGTCGAGCAGAATGTGAATGGCCTGCGGGGCTGAGAGGACAGGCGAAATGCTGTCAGGGACGTTCTGCAACGCCAGGAGTGCGTTTCGTATTTTCTGGAACGTGTCGCAGACCTCATTGTCACTTGGTTGAGTTTGATCGATGATCTGGTTGCCGTAGATTGCTGTCAAAACTTCGGCGATCTTCCGGGACCAATCATGGAGAGGTTTGGAAATCGGAGTGGTGTCTGGTGTAACTTGTAATGGTGCCAGCCAGGATAGGACGCTGTCGTAAACAGGTTGTACGAGGTTGAAGTCTTCGGGGCGACCGAGCCATTCACCCAGCCGAGCTTGTAGATGGTCGTTCAGGTACTGGTCGAGTTGCGAGATGTAGTTACTAAGGGGTGATGTTTGGTTCTGGTCCGATCCGGTCACCGGACGGACCGAGAGAATCCACTGGTAGAGATCCGGATGACGGACTAGAGCCGCGAATTCTTCCACGTGGTGGTGGTCAATGAACTGTGCCACGGCCGTTAGCAGGAGGACAGGGCTGGCTGCAGAAAGGTTGCGTCCCAACGACCACCCGGAGGAGATGCCACTTTGATGAAGGCGATTTTGAATCCACGGCACTAAGGCGACGTCCGGCACGCCGATCGCAACATCCTGCAGGGAACACGGTTTGTCCAGAGTTTCTAGCGCATCGACGATCGCCTGCGCTTGATCCTGTGCTCTGTCGACCAACTTGATTTGATCGTCCTGCAGGGGAATGTTGACTTGACTCCACTTCTCCGGTTTCAGACATCCGTACTGGTCGAATCGATCTTGAAAACGATCCGGGCTGTAGACGAGTGCGGTGACCCGGTCTGCGACTTGATCGAGCATCAATCGCATGGTCCTATTCATGTCGGCTGTGGCAGCCAGAATAATTTGTTTGTCAGTTTTGCACTCCGTGTGTTCCAGGGCGTACAATCGAGCCGTCTGGCGGTCCCAAAGCTCGATTGCGTCCAGTTTTCGCAGATAACCAGTCTGCAGGTCACGCAAGAATTGCCAACGCGCTGTGTCCAGGAAATCGGGCGTCTGTTGTCCGTGTTCCACAAGGTCTCCAAAGTGCAATCCTTCACCGGCAAGTTCAGCATGCTGTCGCCAGAGAAGCGTTGCTAAACTCAACCAACTGCTCCAATCTTCCCTGGGCGGTAATTGTGGTAAGAAAGATTCACGTTGTTGCGTGTCGATCTCACGCAAGGACTGCATCCAAACCAGTCTTTGAACCAAGTCTGTCGCGAACGGACGCTTCGGTTGATAGAGCAATTCCGGGAGGGAGCCCATCGTTGTCCACTGTGGCGGAAAGAAGGCCAGGCCGCGGGTTTCTGCCCGGGCGACTAGAAACTCCAGTAATTGATGGCCCGCGCGGCGACCGGGGACCACGATCTGGACGCGGTCCATGTCCAAGATTTTGCCGGCAGTGAAGCGGTCCACCAGCCAGTCGGCGATGACCGGGAAGGCGGGCCGGCTCCAATCGATGAACTTCCTGGTAATCGGCATGAGACATCTTCCCGGGCTCGAAAGAATCCGGAAACGGCAGGGTGTGCAAAGAGGTCGTCCAGCCTTCTCGGCTGGCAAACCGTCATGGATCGTCGGGGCGTCAGGTGAAACGAGAATTTTTCAGTAAGCCGCAGTCACGAACATCTCGGCCCATCTTTTTCCAGTTCGTCTAATTCACGAAGTTCTTCGACCCAGATTCGCAGGTCATTTTCATACTCAGATGCCAGGTCGCTTTTGATGAGCTGCCGATGAAAAGCGGCAGCACCTCCTTTGCGAAAATCCGCATCTTCGGCCGAAGGAAACCGCCGCGTGGGATCAGGCGCAATCAAGCCCCGGCAAAAATTTGTAAGTAACTCGTTGCACATAACTTCCCCGGGCAAGATTTCGTGCAATCGTTGTGGTAATGAGCGTTTCGCAGCGAGCAATTCGTCCAAACCGTTTGTGTTCGGGAAAGGATGTTGACCCGATAGCATTTCAATCAGTACGTAGCCCAAGCTTGCCAGGTCACTGCGGGGGGTGCATTCGGCACCGTCGAGCACTTCGGGCGCGGCATAGGCCGGTGTACATGAGCGCCGGAGGGGTGGATCATCGACTTCAAAGGCGGATCCAATATCGACGATCTTGGTGTTGCCCGTGCGTTTGATCATGATATTCGAGGGCTTGATATCGCCATGCACAATTTGGTCACGGTGCAGGGCTGCCAGTGCAGCGAGACATTCCCGGACGATGGCAACCGCTGTGCCCGGCTTCAAACGCGGTTGAGTAAACCCGTGTGTCACGACAACACTATTAATGTAATCCCAGCGTTTTAGACTGACGCGCGCCTTCACTTTGTTTAATGTACGATTGATCAAAAGGCGGGACAGGTCATAGCCATCGACCCATTCCATGAGCATCATTCTAATGCGATTGCGATCGACAAAATCGTGAACCGCTAGAAGATGTTCTTCTTGGATTTGAGCGACTCGAGAACCTACTCGCGCCAGTCGTGCCATGTCATCTTCGTAGCTGTGAGTGTCGTGGTACTTTTCGGGCGAGAAAATTTTGATTGCGATTGGAAGCGTGAAATTGTCGGCGCCCCGACGCCTGCTCAAGTAGACAGTTCCCTGACCGCCCGAACCGATCGGTTTCAACAGACGATAGTGGGAGGTCCAGCCGATTTGTTGCTGTTGGAGGATGGATCGGTATTGCCGGTCCAATTCTTTCGAGCGTTGCTCATGTTTCTGACCGCCAAAGGTGAGTGTGGCGTCGAGATCCGAAAAAGTTGTAGCGCTCATGAAGGAGTCATGTTTCCTGAAGTGGGTGGGAGGGGGACATCCTGCAGTGGGTGGGAAGCGGTATCCTGCCGCCATTTCGCTATCTTAAAAAATTTTGGGTGTCAGAGTCCAGAGGATTTTAGAGAAGGAAGTTCTAGCACCTGCTGGCTGAAGTGAGCACGCCGGACTGGTCCGCTTGGACGGTTAAAAAAAAATTCAGAAAACGCGGGACCCGCGAAGAACTGAAAATAGGTGTGCAAGCAGTAAATGTTGCTCAAAAATAAAAAAAAAGATTGGGGGTACGTGGCTGTGGACCGGGCGGCCCAATGGTGAACCTGGTGGGGTCTTGGGTAATGCTTATCCGTCTGTCCGTGGACTGCTGCCCCGTCGTCGGTGTTTGGGGTTGGATTAACCGCTGTACCTGAAGTCGTGTAGTGCTCTTTCGGTTGTGATCTCTATGGCAGTGAAATCAATTCCGTGTGTGACGGCGTACAGAGTCGGCAAGGGACAACCGGTTACCCCACTGGTTGAGGGTACAGTTCCTCAGTCGATTGTTTCGTCATTCGTTTCCCGGCACGGGAAATCCAAGTTGTTTATCGACAATATTTCGGAGAGGGTGCTCGACGAGGAAGTGTTTGAGATTCTCGGCGAAGAGCCGGGTGGTAGCATCAATGCGAGTTGCCGATTGGGCTCCCACGTGGGGCGTGATAAGCACGTTAGGGAGATCCCACAACCGGCTGGTAGGTGGTAAAGGCTCTGTTTCTGTGACATCCAGCGCAGCTCCTGCCAGTTGTCGCAGTTCAAGGGCCGCCACTAGATCCTCTTCGACAACGATAGGGCCCCGCGCCACGTTCACCAGGACGGCGTCCGGCTTCATTTGCTGGAAAACGTCACGGTTGATCAGTCCACGGGTGTCGGGGTTAAGTGGCAGGCACAGGATCAGAATGTCACAGACTTTAAATAGCTCACCCAGGTGGTCCGCTGGCCAGATCTGTTCCACGGCCGGGGGCCGGCGAACTGCGTCCGGGAAAAGGTCCGTAGCCAGCAGCCGGAGTCGAAATGGTGCCAGGACTTCGGCAATTCGTTGGCCATTTCCCCCCATGCCCACGATGCCGACCGTTGCGCCATGCAAGTCGCGAGTCGGACGCCGAATGAACTCTTTACGCTGGGCGGCCAGGAAGAAAGTGGGAAGGTTTCGTAACCAACCAGTCAACAGAGCCAGTGTGTGTTCTGCGACTTGGTCGGCAAAGATTCCCGATGCACTGGTAACGAGGATCGACGAGTCAATCACGGAGGGCACCAGGCAGTGATCCATTCCGGCGGCTGAGGATTGTATCCAGCGGAGACGTCCATTCGCAACAACCTGCTCCCAGGGTACGGGGACTTTTGCGTGGCCACAGAAAATGTCTGCCTGCAGGATTTCGTGCGCAATCTTCTCCTGACCAGCGTCGATGACTTCAGCTTCGGGAGCTGCCGCAGCGATCTGCTCAATGTGTCTGGGTTCGACCGGATAACACAGTACGATTCGCACGATTAATGGTTCGAATGAGGTTTAGTGGAGATGAAAGCGATAGGCCGGCCGACAGTCGTTGCGAGTCATCCCCCTGTTGTCGAACGAGTGTGCAGTAGCGGTCGCTGTGGCTTTAAAATATGCGGAGACACCCCGGCGCGTCCGGCAGAAAATTTGTAAAGCGATTACCGCTTTTCCCGCTAGGTGGAGTTCATCCGGGATGACGGATTTCCGTCGGCCGCCATCGAACCCTTCAGCAATAGTGGATCTTGCAACCGTAGGGTAGAATGCATCTGGCCGGGAAGCAACCGCAGATCAGGGAGTGCCGCGCGGTGGAGGGTGGATAACAAGGCAGGGTAGTCGCTGCACATCTTGTTCGACGGAGCGCTTTAGATGCCGGCAGGAATTCACCTTTGAGTCAGAAATCATCGATGTCGGACTTCCTGTTTTGCAGTTGGGGGCAGTGGCAGGTTGGCCTCTCGCCATTTGTGAACCGGTTTCTCAACCGATAGTGGTCATGGCGAAAAGGTCACGATATAATGCGGACTCGTTGTGTCTGGAAGCCTTTTAATTTGTCTTCCATTCGCAGGTGTCGTGTTCCTGTTTTGCCACCTATGGCTTGTGCTAGAACAGCCTGGAAATCCCAGTCGGAGGCCTGGCGATCGTTTGGTCACCAACGGAACGGAGACCAACCTTTGGCTGCCTCGCCAGGGGTTCTGTGATGCATGAGAAATTTGAAAAACCACCTGGAAAGGGAGTGAAACGCTCTTTTTCCACTGGCAGGCCAACACGAGTCAGGTACGATCTGTATGAGGGGAAGGAACGACAATTTTGTCTTCGGTGACAGAGGATCGCGTGCTGATTGACCGACGATTGCAGTTGGGGACATGGGCTGTTCTGGCGCTGGTTGCCTTGCGTTTGGTGGTCGGCTGGCACTTTTTGGAGGAAGGTGTCCAAAAAGTGTTGGGAGGAGGTTTTTCTTCCACCGGGTTCTTTCGTCAGGCCACCGGTCCACTGGCCAGTGTTTACCAATCTCTTCTTCCGGAACCGGATTCTCGAGGATGGCTCGACCTGGACCGGACCAAACAACGCTGGCAGGTTTACCGTGATGAATTGGGACGTCACTTTGACTTTGATCAGCGGCAAGAGAAAGAGGCAGATAGGATTCTCGCACAACATGTTCGGGGCATCGAGCGTTACTTTCGCTCCCATAAGGACGACGTGATTCAGTACACCAAAGGCCTGGAGGCACTGAATCAGTCTCAAACAGATCCGATGAACCAACAAATCCCCTCTTTGTGGGCGCATGTCGAACGTAACGAATCCGAAATTGGCCAGTTGCCAGGCGAAATGGTATCGGATCTGAGAGATTACTGGCGAAGCCTTGAATTGCAACTGACCGGTACGCGAAATGAAGAGCAGGCGGCGCAGGGCGAATTTCCGATTTTTACCGCGGGTGGATTTTGGAGCATTGCCACGATTGATCGAGTGATTCCTTATTTCATTTTGATCGTAGGCGTTCTTTTATTACTGGGACTCTTCACACGTATGGTTTCTTTAGCAGGGGCCGGCTTCTTATTGATGGTGGTGTCAACTCAACCACCTTGGGTTGTCGATGCGATGCCGGTCCACAACTATTTGGTTGAACTGACGAGTTTACTCGTCTTGGCAGGTACGGGTGCGGGGCGATTTGCCGGGGTTGATTTCTTCCTGCTGTTGTTTCGGTTGGGAAGAAAGTCGAAAATACAAGAGGATGAATGATGAACCTTTCTCCTGAAGATCGTGCGGTTGGACAAGATAATTTTCACGAGGCAGTGGGGACGTCCCTGTCGCGTCGCGGCTTCCTCAAAGCTTCCGTGACGGCCGCCGTCACTCCCCCTGTCGTGATGGGAGCCGCTTATTTTGGTTACCAGAGCAAACTGCAGGATCCGGTTAGAGTCGGTGTGATCGGCACGGGCGATGAGGGCAACGTGCTGATTGGTGCCATGAATCCGGATTTTGTGCGAGTTGTGGCCATTTGTGATATTCGTCCTTCCAGCCGTCACCGGGCGTTCTATGGCGACTGGAGCAGTGGGAACTCGATCCTTGTTCGCCCTGGCCTGATCCAGCAATTCAATTACCAAGACGATCAAGAAGCCAAGCGGGAAATTGATACCTATGAACACTACGAAGAACTGCTTGCTCGAGACGACATTGAAGCCGTAGTGATTGCCCTGCCACTTCACTTGCACGCGAAGGTCGCTATTGCAGCCATGCGACGTGGAAAGCACGTCCTGACTGAAAAATTGATGGCTCATAACGTTGGTCAGTGCAAGGACATGGCCCGCTCTGCGCGTCATGAGGGAGTGCTGCTGGCTACCGGTCACCAGCGTCACTACAGCGTGTTGTATGACAATGCCAAGCACCTTTTACAATGGGGTTTGATTGGTGAGGTGCATCACATCCGGGCGCAATGGCACCGAGGTAATTTGCCTCACCGGGACAGCTGGAAGCAACCCTTGCCGGGTGGCGAGATCGCCTACGATCCCAAGAAGGGGACGGTTCAACACGTTGATGTCATCGGGAATCGATTGAAGGATTTTGAAAGAGCGCTGCGGGACGCGAAAAAGAAGCAGCAGGGGAATCGTCAGCACACGCTTGAAAGGCAGATTGAACAGTGGAAACAGTGGGACGCTGATAAGCAGATTCGCGCTGAAGACTATGGATACGAAGAGATCACGCTAGCCAATGGCCGAAACCGTTCGGCGCTTGAGGAACTCTGTCGCTGGAGGCTTTGGGAACGTACGGGAGGTGGTCTGATGGCGGAACTGGGAAGCCATCAATTAGATGCCGCCAGTATTTTTATCAGTTCTCTCAAGGGTGACGGCACCAAGGTGCATCCACTCACGGTGCATGCGGTCGGAGGGCGGCATTTATTCCCCTTGGATCGGGACGCGGGCGACCACGTTTATTGCATGTTTGAATTCCCGGGGCCCGGCTATGATTACGATTTTGATGTGGGATACAAATATGGTGATGAAGTAGGCCAGTTGCCGGATCCCGAAAGTGGGGTTTTAGGGTACGAACAAGACAGCAACAAAAAAATTGTTGTCAGCTATTCGTCGATCATGGGGAATGGTTTTGGAGGTTACGGCGAAGTTGTCATGGGAACGCGCGGGACGCTGCTCTTGGAAAAGGAGAGCGAGGCAATGCTTTACAAGGGTTCGGCCACATCGACCCATGTGAAAGTAAAGGATGACGGTGGCGGACCCACGCTTGACACGACCGAGAGCGGTGCCCAGCAGGCGAAGAGTACCGGAAAAACAGCTCTCGGTCCGCCCAGTCGGGGCTACAAGGAAGAAATTGAACACTGGGCGTGGTGCATTCGAAACCCTGACCCGGAAAATCAACCGCGTTGTAAGCCTGAGGTTGCGTTGGGTGATGCGGTCATTGCCCTCAGTTCGACGCTGGCGATTCGGAAATCGGAACAAGGCCAGCCCGGTTACCTCAAGTTTGAACCCGAATGGTTCGATCTTGACAGCGATATGACACCTGACGGTTCAAAGCCCCAGGAGCCTGTCTGACGGAATGAGATGTCGAGAATTCTGATTTTGGATTCTTCCGTCAGCATGCGGTGGCGACTTCTAGGCAATGTTTCTCTTTGGTGGCTCCGAACATCCCATGGGAGAAACGTGCGGGGCCAAAGGATCAGGAACAACGGCCTTCCGGTTCTCCATCCTCTTTGCTGCCACGATTTTTTCGCTTACAGTGGGAGGGTTCGTCGGGCGACTCGTTCTTTCTGGAATTGTCAAGCAATTTAGTATTGGAGAACAACTTTGGAAAAATGGCAAGTTGGCATCTTTACCAGCATTGACGCGGGCCTGGGACTCCCCTTGGCGGTCGCTCGTGAAATTGGTGTGCGAAACATTCAACTGCATGCTCCGGCCAAGTCAAACCGGACAGAACAGAACGCCGAGAAAACATTGGATCAACTGCGTGAATTTGGGATGGAACTGACCGCGGTGTTTGGCGGGTTCGCAGGTGAAAGCTATGCGGACATACCAACCGTGGCCCGCACCGTTGGTCTGGTGCCTCCCGAATCTCGTGCCGAGCGTTTGACCGAGATGCAAGAAATTTCTGATTACGCTCAACGACTGCAATGCAGCGTGGTGGCTCTCCATTTAGGGTTTGTGCCACACGACACGGAGGCCTCGTTGTACGCGGAGGTGTGTGAAGCGACCCGCACTCTGTGCGATCACTGTAGTACCCGCGGTCAGGCGCTTCATCTAGAAACAGGTCAGGAATCGGCCGAAGGGCTATTGCAGTTCATGTCGGATGTCGATCGAGACAATCTGTTCATCAACTTTGATCCGGCGAATATGATTCTCTACGGGACGGGTGAGCCGATCGAAGCCTTGCGCAAGGTGAGCGAGTTCGTCAGAAGCGTACATTGCAAGGATGCGACCTGGTCGGAACAGCCCGGTGAAATCTGGGGAGAGGAAGTTCCGTTGGGAGAAGGTCAGGTAGGAATGGAAGCGTATCTTCGCACCCTGGAGGAAATCGGTTATGCGGGGCCTTTGACGATCGAACGCGAGATTCCCCAGGAGGCCGACCGCCAGAAGAGTGACATTGGCGGAGCCGTCAAACTCCTGGAGACGTTGCGAGAAAAAATTCTTACCCGTTCGTAGGCGTGTCACGCCCTGGGACTACTGCTGGGAAGGGTTTTTCAGTGTGTGTAGGTTCAGGAAACCATCATGGCCTCTATCGTGGGGCGGGGTTGCCTCGGTAGGCAGTTCTGCCAATTCTCTGGGGCCGGAATCATGGAAGTCCGTCGAGGGCATGGGATCAGAGCACCTTTGAAGGAGCCTCGGTTGGCAGGCAAGCCGAGGCGAAAACATCAACCCAATGAATCACTCAACGCTGATACGGCATGTGTGGACACTCGCTGTTTGTTTTGTTGTGAACGGTTGCTACGGAAGTGATCTGCCGGACCCGGGGGAAAACGCCAACTCCGCGAGACAAGATGCCGTCCGTTTTCTGGCACTTGGTGACTCGTATACGATTGGTGAGGGGGTCAGGGCGTCTGGACGTTGGCCGAGGCTGCTGGTGGATCGTCTGCGTCATGAAGGACGGATAGTTGCCTCTCCAGAAATTGTAGCCCAAACGGGTTGGACGACGGGCGATTTGTCGAAGGGGATGGACCAGGCAGGCCTGGCGAAGGATTACGACTTGGTGGGTTTATTGATTGGCGTCAATAACCAGTTCCGAGGGGAGAGCCTGGAAAAATACCGAACAGAGTTTTGCAGTTTGATTCAAAGAGCCATTCAACTGGCTGGCGACAACCCGTTACGGGTGATTGTCTTGTCGATTCCGGATTGGGGAGTGACTCCCTTCGCTGCCAGTCGTAATCAGTTGAAGATCGCTGCTGAAATTGATCGTTTCAATGCGGTTAATCGTGAGGAGTCCAGCCAGGCCGGTGTGTATTATGTGGATGTTACCACCATCTCCCGCGAAGCGGCCGACGACAAGACTCTTCTGGCAGGTGACGGTTTACATCCCTCAGCCAAAATGTACGATCGCTGGGCGCAGGTGTTGTTGCCGCTGGTTCGGAAAATACTTTAGTCAGTGACAGTAGGGTCTGCTGAGGCTATCTTTTTTTCTTGGTTGATTTCCGCGGCGTTAATATCCAGATGGCGATCACAGTTGGAGCGACGAGTATAATCAACTTGGGACGAATCATTACGATTGCAACTGCGGTCAGGAGTACTGGATAAAACCAACGAGGAACCTTTTTCAGATCAGGATAAGCGAGCCACAGCGCTCCGAGCACACATCCTATCCGGATGGTAGCTCCGATGATCAAAGGATGGATTTTTTCGGCGTCAAAGAACTGGTAATAGAGTCCGGTAACCAGGAAAAGGAGTGCCAGTGTTCCGAAAGCGTGTCTTTGCATGATGGTGATTGAAAAAATATTCGCTGAGCGCCCATTGGGTGAACTACGTTGATCTAAATGCAATCGAGTGCATCCATCCAGCGTACCAGAATTGCCTGTTCAGTGGAGTTGAAAACACCTTCGTTCTTGTTTCGGTCGTGGACAAAAAGCGGATATTTCAGTTGTGAGAGAACCTTCAGGGATTGCCTGACACGTGTTGTTGCGGGTGATGTTGACGAGGTGGTTGCAAAGATGCTCAGACGATGCAGGGGGTCGGTGGCTGGAGGTCGTATTTGCGCTGGTAGTGAAGTATCGATAGTTGCCACGGCGCGCACGATATCAAGATGTGAAAATGCGACCCAATAGGCCAGTGTCCCGCCGGCCCCGTATCCATGGACGACGATTCGAGTGCGATCAATCTCGTAGCTGGCCAAGATGTGATCCATGCACTTGCGCACGAAGTCAATTTCCGTTCGCTGCCATCTTTTGGGGTCGGCCGGTTGCGGTGCCAACAGGATCAGGTTGTGCTGTTGACATGAAGTTTTCCAACGAGTCAGCAACGACTCCCGGTTGTTTTCTCCGGGTTCTGTAAGCCAGACGACGAGTCCCGCCGGCTGAGATGTGTCGTACTGTTCGGAAACATAGGCAAAACATGTATTGGGAAACTCCGGCACCTTGATGTCCACGATCCCCGTGTTGGCGTGTCGCTCCGCTAGCCGGGAAGTCTTCGGTTCAATTGCGGGAATTGTTTCGGCGGTAGTTTTGGATAAGGACGTCAGGGATGTCACCAAAACATGCCGCGTGCCTTTGCGATTCACCAGAATACGAATGTTTTCTCGTTGTTCCAGAGCGGCGAGTACCTCCCGGGCCTGTTGGACGTCGGCCACCGGATTTTCGGCAATGTGTGTCACCTCGTCACCCGCTTTCAGGCCGCATCGCTCGGCCGGACTGTCAGGGAATACCCAGCGAACAAACAAACGATTCCTGGAGTCTCGACGCGGTAGAATACCTAGGAATGGGAACTCGTAGGGAGTGATCTGATCGACAAGCGTGAGGAATTTTGCGAGCCGTTGACCGTTGCGTTCCACAACAAGTTGAATTTTATCGCCGGCGTAGAGAGGACCCAGCAAATGCTTCAAGTGAACTTGCCGCTCGACCTGTTTGCCGTTGATTTGAACGATCGTGTCTCCCGATTCCAATCCCGCGCTTCGAGCCGGTGAATTGGGCAAACTGGCCGCAATTTGTGCCGGCAGAGTGAACATGTCATCGCCCTTTAAAGAAATTCCCATCACTCCGGGACTCAGGTCGTGGCCGGTTTTCCAGCGGTCCAATTGATCATAAATATCGACCAATGGCACAGCGAACCCGATACCGGAATCATACCATTCGGAGCCAGCCATTTTGTCTCGTGCGTGGGGTGACATTGGTGCCACGACGCCCAGGACGCGTCCCTGAATATCGATCAAAGGGCCGCCGTAGTTGTTAGGAGAGACTTTGGCGTCGGTTTGGATCGCTTTGCCCCAGATCCGGTTGGTTGCGCTGAGGATTCCCACGGATCCGAATGGCCCCTCTTCGAAAGTTCGACCTACCGCGATTGTCCACTGACCGACAGCCATTTGGGAGACGGGGACAGCCTGCGGGACGGTCCAGGAATGATTTGCGTCTGCTTGAAGCAACACCAGGTTCTTGCTGTGATCACGAGCCAAGATACGTGCAGCGAGACGCTGCCCGTTGGCAGTGGTTATTAAAATTGAACTGGGGTTTTGGATAAAGTTGAACTCACTCGATACAATCAAGCCATCCGCCGAGACCACTAATCCGGTGGTGGGGCTGGTGCCTACCAGATGACGGCCGACCCGTTGTTGGCCGCCGAAAGCTGTGATTTGAACTACCGAAGGTGCCACGCGAGCCACTGCTGCTTGTATGGCTTTCTCTTCCAGTTGGTGCAGTTTCAAGTCGGTCGCGGAAACCGAAGCGTTACCAGCCATCAGCAATGTAAGTAAGCGGACCAGTCGTATGGTGGACCTGGACTTCATGGTTCGATATTCACACAAGATTTAATAAAGGAAAATTTCAGGGAGAAACTGCAAGGTTTTGATCGTGACCTTCCCGGGAGGGTGGGGATTGTTGCAACGACGCTGCTGTCAATTCGGTGCCCGGTTGTGTCTGTTTCTGAAAATCAGCATTCCAGGATTTCATCATGGTTTTCTTTCCGCAGGGAATCCTCCGTTCAACGTGTCCTGGTTAGTTGATTCATCGGGGCGAAGTTCCACTTCCACGAGTTCCTCGTCCCGGAGGACGAGGAGCCTCACCACATCACCTTCATCGATTTTACGTAAAGATTCACGTAGATTTTTGATGGAAGGGACGGTTTTGTCCGCCACAAACAGGATCAAGTCGTCCGGTTGTAATTCGGCTCGAGCCGCGGCGGAATGCGGAAGAAGTCTTTCGATATAGGGAGGAGTGTTTTCAAGGACATCGGAAACAGGTACGATTCCCAGGCCAGTTATGGTGTGCGGATGTTGGGGTGCTCGTTGATTGTTGTCGTGATGCCGTGCCAGCATTTTTCCAGCAAGGATATTTTCTACGGGGACCGCGACTTCAGTCGAGGGGATGGCGTAGTTGAGCCATGTGTTATTCTCGGCATGACGTAGTTCTTTGCCCAGGACTCCGACAAGTTGTCCTTGTCGATCGGTCAGTGCACCTCCCGCCGCACCTGGATTGTTGATTGTGGCATCGACAACATAGACAGGCCCCTGGTAACGAGTCTTGTACGTACCTCTTCGTGCTGAAAGGTGCGTGGTGGTGGCGATGTGCCCCAGTAGAACGCTGGCAGATTCGTCCCCCGTGGCGACACCGAACAGATTGCTGAACGCCAGAACTCGGGAGCCGGTGTCTAGCCGGCCGGTTTTCTTCAGGTCGAAGTATGGCAGTTCTTCGCCATCGATTTTTAGCACGGCAATTTCCAAGCGAGGGTCTGAACCAACCAGACGACCTTGGAACTTGCGTCCATCGTCAAGTACAACCGTCACGACTTCAGTGTCCAACACGTAGCTCCAGGCGGTTAATACGTGACCAGCGGACGAAATGAGGAATCCGCTCTGGTAGGACTCGAGGCCGCGCAAGCCACCGGCACCGAAAATTTTTACAATCTTGGGTTGGACCGTTTGGATTACCTGGGAAAACGAGTACTCAGGACGGGGACGATTTTCGGCAAAGGCAGGGTATTGGTGACAGGCGAACACCATGGAGATGACCAGGTAGCTAATCCAGAGACGGGGAGACCGAACGTGTTGGACAACTCGGTTCGGCATGTGCTGGTCCTCTGTTGCGATGGAACGTACGGTGTGTGCGCTACCCGGTAGAGCGAACGGGTGAAGGTCTCTAGGTGGCATCATCAGATTCCATGACCAGAGTCCAACGATGAATGTTGATTAGTTGAAATGTTTCATCTCCGTATCGCACTTTCAATTGATGCGGAAGTTGTACGTCCTGCACGGACTGATAATCATCAAAGTAAATTTCACAAGGATCCCTGTCTCGTTCCCCGAACATTTCAGCCAGCACGAGTTGACCTTGTTGCGGATCGAAGTAGAACCAGGTTTCCACCACGTTATGGGTTGCTACCAATACGTCATACAGTCCAGCTTGGCCGGGGATCGGAGCTGTTCCCAGGTAGTAGACCTCACCGTATTTGGTAGGTCCCGACGTTAAGAGTCGGTGCCAGGCGTGCAACGCTGCCAGCAGTCCTCCACTGTTCTCGGGAATCAGTTGCGAGCTCAAGTCGAGGCTGACGTCGATCTGTAACGATTTGTTCTCAAGTTGGGCGGAGACAAGTTGTGGTTGGAGGGAAAGTTCAAAAGTGCCGCCATCGGATAGTTCACCGCGAGCGTTCCAGTTGCTTGCATCAGGTGCGGTACCCATATGATGTTGAAGCGAGTCCCACACGCGCGAGCGATGTTGTTGATTAAAGTAGTAATTGGCATACCCACGACGCGGTTCGAAGAGTTGACGAAGTTTCTGAGGTATCGAAGGCTTTTCAGGCGATTTGGCAGTTCGGGAAGGTCCTTCGGGTTGTGGATGCGGAGGTCCCGATGATGGTGGTGCGATCCCGCGGTCCGCTTTCTGCAGGAGGTCCTCCCGGGTGTGTACTCCACTCAAACGGACAATGCGGTCATAACGAACTCCTTCCCGCCGATAGCTGATTGGTACTCGCCAGCCTTTGGGGAGAGTGCCCAGTACATTCTTCAACGCATTGGCCGATTGTATCCGACGATCTGCGAAACGTACGATTTCATCTCCATATCGCAATCCGCGTCGATATGCGTCGGAAGATTCCAGGATGTCCGTCACGATCACTCGCCCGTCTTCATCTGTCGAGACGTTGGTGCCGAGCGTTGCGTGATCCACAATTCTTCCGCTTTTTAGATAACCCAGGAAGTTCTTGATTTGATTGATCGATATTGCGTAACCCACTCCTACATTGACACGCCCACGTTTCTCAAATGAACCACGACCGTTAATACCGATTAACTGCCCCTCAGAGCCAAACAGAGGTCCTCCCGAATTTCCGGGATTGATCGCTGCATCCGTTTGAATGCAGTCGGCATATTCCAGGAGTGTGCCAGCAGGATATTGATAGCGATGGATACCCGAGACAATTCCTGAACTAACAGATGGTTGAAAATCCGTGGATAGTAAGAACGGGTTCCCCACGACAAAGCACCAGTCACCGACTCGCACCAAATCGCTATTGCCGAGAGTTGCTGGAATGAAGTTTGCGCGATTGACTAGTTTGATCAGGGCTACATCTCCGGTCGGGTCCAAGCCAACCACCACGGCATCGTACAGATGGCCGTCAGGCATGGTGCATTTGATGAAATTTCCAGCCGGGCTGGTTACATGAAAATTGCTCAATGCGAAGCCGTCCGGGGAAATGACAACTCCCGAACCCCCCCCCTGCCCTGTTCCGTCAAGCAGCGAGACAGATGCGGCCGAGGCGCGAGCAATAACGGCAATCTTGTTCCGTTGGGATTCTACGACCTCAGGTGCTATTTCCACCGCGGACATGATTGGCCGAACCGGACCAGCCAGCCAGCTCATCAGGAGCGTGGTCAAACTTATGTAGTAACGGAGGATATGCATCGGTTCAATTCGTTGTTACAGTCCGTGCGTGAAGGTTTCCAGGTGCGTTGATAGAGAGGTTCTCCGAGATCATGAATTGCCGACTCCAGTTAAAGTTTCTGTTCGCCAGAGTGTTTGTTACGTCTTGCACTTCATTTGACCACTTTGGCGTCACATAAATGAAAATAGTCTGCCAGGTCCAGATGATCTCCAAAGTCTACCAGGATCTTCAGACGACGCACGTCGGTGATATCGATGTCGATTTCCAGAGGCTCACCGCCACCTTTGACTTGTGTCTCCAGTAGTTGTTGCCCATCGCCCCAGACCACCAGGCGGATATGACCTTGCTGCCCGACAGCGGGAGCGATACCAGCAAAGGCTTTGAAGCGACGATATTGCCGATCCAGGTGATATGCCAATTCGGTGCGGCTGCGAATGGCGAGCCCCTTGGCGAATGACTCTGCCTTGCCTTGCCGCGACAAGGTCAAAGGCCGGCCATCGAAGCCTTGATCACGACGGGGTGCATAAAATTGCTCCAACAACAAGCTGGATTTGCTGGGAGATAAAAAAGGTGTCCAGAGAATGGTTTCCGGTTCCGTGTCACTCAAAAAGAGAATTTTGTCGCCTGTGAAATCAATCTTTTCAACCTGAGACCAATCGAGGTCAACCTGGGGTCCCACGGTGAGCGTGACGCGAAGTGTGTCATCCAATGAATCGATGGTACGGGAGGACAGTTGTGAACCCCGCCGGTCATAAACGATACAAGTCGCTTCGTGCGCAGGAAGGGAACCTGGTTGATAGTAAATCAAGCCTTCGACCTTGTCGGGGATGGGAACCTCCACTCGACTACTGTTGTATTCGAATCCCACCTTTTGATCCCTGACATCGTGAATGATGCCCGGCAGTGCGCGCAATGACATTTTGTTCCGGCGTTTCCGACGAATCACGAGTCGGTCGTGAGCCGGTGAAACGGCGAGGAACTCCTGCCATTTACTTTGGATTCTGGAGAGTGACTCACGATCTGCAGTTCGAACCAAGTCTAGCCAGCGGACGTAGTGTACTGAGTTCCGTGCAAAAGTGGTCACACTTTCCTGATCGGCATAGGTGCATGTGACTTGGTCTCGATCCACACGGAAGGATTGCGGTCGCAGGCGTGTTCCATCCACTAAACCTAACTCGAATTCAGATTCGCCGATCGTGGCGGGGATTGCATTCGCCGGAGAAATCACGAGCACATTTTCCAAGGAAAACTCCATTTGGCTATCGCCGTCTGCGATGAACAGACCTTCACCGGTAAGTTTGTGAAGGGGACCGGTGTGCGTCTGCCCGTCGGTCGTTTCAACTCGTACGTCCACGACCGAGAGACTCAAAATGCCGGATAGTAAGAAACTTAACAAGTCGTATGTTCCTTGTGTTTGTTTGTATGCCTTTGGTGACCTGAACAGCACGAAGGAATCCGGGCCGGGGGACCATGGAACCGCGGATAACCGGTAGCAGGTCGCCACTTGTGTGATCTTTTCTGTGACGCGATGGCGTTCAGTCGCTTTACCTTCGAAGGTCTGCGGCTTGTCGACTTCATACGTACAGTTCTACGTTCCACTGTTGACTTTTCCATCTTCCAAATTCATTCCATCTGGAAAACATTCAACTGCCAGTTCTTGCTCGTCATGGGAGGATGTCTTCACGAGCAATTTTTTTGAAATAAGCCTCAATCACATCCCGATAGTGAGTTGGAAAATCCCTACTGACCTGCTGCAAAGCCTCTTGCCGCTGTTTTGGTGGCAAATTACCCCAGCCCGCTTTCTTACTCAGAGATTTGGGATCAACGTCTCCGGGTGCTGATCCTCCTCCTTCATAAGCGTCTCCTGCGGGACTCTGTGGCGATGCACCGCCTCCCACGCCACTTTGCGCCTGTTGTTGCTGCTGTTCCAGTTGGTCAATTTTCTGTTTCAACTTCTCCAGAATTTCTTCTTCTTCGGTTTGCACACGTTCGCCAGCTCGTCCCAAGTCGAGTCGGATTCGAACGTTTCGCATGATTCTGGAGATTTCATCGAGCGATTCTGTTTCCAAAAGTTGAATGTCTGTCCGCATCAGGCGCGCGACTTCGACGTACCGGCGCGGCAGAGAGGATTCATGCTCCAGAAGTTGATCAATCGTTTTTATGCATTCTTGCTTGTCAATCAGGTGATGCGCTACCACGCTCTGATAAAAGAGGAGTGTGGCAGGAGCAACAACGTCGGATGGTTCGAGTCCTGACAACTGCTGATGGGCCTCGCTTAGCATCCTCTGTTCTATCAGCCAACGGGCGTAGTAGAGACGCAGGTTATGACGGACAAAATTAGATGGGTTGTCGGTTGATAGAATGGCGAACTCGGGAAGCTGATCCCGGTGGCTGGTATCGCCACAGAAATCGACAAACGCGCTTGCCTGGGGATCGACCAGGGCAATGGTCTTGGCCACATATTCCAGGAGTTCGGGACCCGAATCACTCTTCGCCTGGGGCCAAGACTTGGAGAACTCCCTCTGACGCCCGAAAGTAGGATGAAAGTTTGACAGCCAGAGTGTCAGATTTTCCTGAACCTGTTTCACATCAGGGATGGCCCAACTGGCCCGGCGCGCCAGTTCGTCTTCCGGGACCGCGACAGCTTGCATGGCCAGCGTTATTGCCAGCATGGCAGCCAGTGTCAGCAGCGGACGAATTGGAAACAGATGTTTCATTTGTTCTTTTCCAAGACGAGATCGCGAGTAATCTCGTGAATACGTTGTTGCCGTTTACCGAGTCGACGGATGACGGAGAGTAGCTCCGGATCCGTAGCTTGCCCGGCCAGGTTATCCACATCTTCCAGGAGCCCGGCATAGTATTTGGTGCGTCGATAGACCCGGGTTTCCATGGACTGAATCATTTTTAGTTC
Organism: Planctomycetota bacterium; assembly: GCA_963578105.1. Classification (GTDB taxonomy): domain Bacteria; phylum Planctomycetota; class Planctomycetia; order Pirellulales; family Pirellulaceae. The sequence goes on along the minus strand of CAUZBP010000003.1, from coordinate 65,312 downwards.
GGAGAGCATGTCGACAAGGCCCTGGTCCTGAGCGGAAGCCATGCCCGGGCTGGGGGGCTGTTGCGCTTGGTTTTCTCTTTTCTTTTGAGATTGCTGCAGGGCTTCAATCATCTCCTGGAGAGCATCGATGATGTCCTGCTCAATGCCCTGCGTTGTCAGGCCCACGTTGGCTTTTGCCAAGCGCACAGCAACCTGTTCCATATCGTCTCGAGCCTGGCCCACGACTTCAGGAAAGGCAATCGAGGATCCTTCTTCCTGCAAAAGGGCGAGGGCTCGATCGGCAGCCAGGAGGATCTTTCGTTGTTCAAAACTAATCTTGGCAGCCTGCATATTCAGTTCGAAATTTCGTTGTGCCAGCGGCACCTGGTCCAGTCGTTTGGTCTCCTCCAAAACTTTCACTTGCAGTTCGAGCATTCGGCGGAAACGGGCTTCGAGCATCACCAATGTACGTTCGACTTCCTCCTCCCGCGTTTGACGGAGAATCTCTTCGAGTTCGGCGATGGCTTTGCGCAATTCTTCCTGCGCCCTGTCTTGGTTTTCGATGGCTTTGCGTTGCTGGTTCTGCGCGAGTTTGTCGTGTGCCTGCTCCATGTGCTGCTGGGCGTTAGCTACACGTTTTCTCGGCGCATAGGATGGCTGTTGCTGTTCGGACGGTGGTGGTTCCGAAGAACTGCCGGGCTTTCCCGAAGATGGATTTCCGGCGGGACGATCAGCCGACTCCCGGGACTCGGATGTCTCCTTGTCGTTTGGCGGAGTGTTCTGACCGGATGGTGTAGGACGCTCCGTGGGGGGGAGTTCCCCGGAATCCTGACTTCTCTCATTGGTTCCATTGGCCGACTTGCCACTTTCTGCCGGACGCTCTTCGTTTTCTCGCATCCGCTGATTCAGACGCGCGGCTCGTTCAGCAATTTTTTTCTGTTGGTCGGGAAGGAGCTTGGACTGCTCGTTTTCTTCCGTCTGTCCTTGCACACTGCGTTGAAGTCTCAGGATCCGCTCCAACTCTTTCATGTAAGTTCGAATCCGAGCTTGTTCATCTTGAAGGTATTGAGCGCGGTTTTCGCTCAACAGGAGGTCTAGCAATACTCCCAAGTCCTCGACGAGCTCATTCTGGCTGACAACCGCGTTGTCCAATTCATCTTCCACAATCAGGTCGACCAATGTTTTTAAGTGCAGTCGAACCTGTCGCTCGTTCGATTGTTCGACGGCTCGTCGCAGAAGGATGGCCCGACGAGGATTGGAAACAGCATCGAGGTCGGCCATTTTCAACATTAACGTCTCAAGACGTACAAACTTGTCTGCCAGTTGATTTTGGCGACGGGCTAATTGTTCCAGGGCATCAGGAGCTTCGGCACGGGCCACCCCCGCTAGCAGGAGGATTGCCGCGTAGCAGGCAACTTGCAGCACCTTCAAACCATGGTGTGATCGCACCATGAGCCGGTCCTTGATTCGGGTCACTGTTTGTATGGATTGAGGAAAGAGCAAGATTCTATGTTCTCTCAAACGGTTTCTTTTTGCTGGCAGCAGAAACCAGATGGTCGATTTTCAATGGTGGGGGTTGCGATTTCAACTTCGCTCTTGTGTTTCGTGTGCTTCCGGACCGAGTGGTGCACCGAAGTCTGGTTGTTCAGGTCCGCAAGAAGTTTCTTCATTTTCCTCCGTTTTCGTGATTTGGTAAAGCCGAATGTTGCCTTCCAGGCCGGTGCTGATGTGTCCAGGCTTCCGGCTTGCTGTTGACCAGGCATGTTAGCCTGACGGGTTGGTTTTGAAATGAAGTGATAAAACAAGATTTGTGTATCAATCCGGATGGACCACCAGCGGCTGTAACCGAGTTGACAGCCAATGCGGGAGGCAGAGAAATAATGGTGACTACTCCAGCAGGTCGATGACCTGCTCCTGTTGTTGCTGCCGGGTATCCTTGTTCAGTTGTTCTTGATCTTCCAGGATGGACCGTACGATATCTACCAACTCATTATAGGTCTCAATCCGTAAAATATGCTTGAGGATGTCTTCGAGTGCCGCCAGTATACGGTTAATTTGTTCCACTGCTTGGTCACTTAGCTGATGTCGACGTGGCATTTCGGCGATGTGCTCTTCGAGCTGCTGCAGTGTCTGTTGGAGCGACGGAAAATGATTATCGACGATCCTCGCGAGAGGCACGGCGATTTCTTCCTGTAACCGGTCAATTTTTTTTACGGTATCGACGCGGTTGTTAATCAGTTCCAGACGAATATCCCCGAATGCCAGGGCGACACCACGCAATTCAGATTGGGAACGCCGGGTGTCTTGGATCGCGCGTTGAATGCGTAAGAGTCGCAGATCCCGTTCTCGCGGGGGAAGTGCGGGTTCGTCGCCTGCTGGTTCTGCGTCGACAGTCGGGTGATCAGAAGTGTCATTCGCGGTTGGCTCGTCAGAAGCACGCACACGAATCACGGAGTTGCGTGCCAGTTGGAGTTCTTCTAGGATTTGTTCCAAGCGTCGTCGCAAGCCGATTTCACGAGTTTCTAATAGTGCCAGTAGTCGGGCAGGCGTAACCACGTCCAGTTCGTAGGGCGATCCCTCTCCGATGTTCGGGGCACTGCCCAAATCAAAATAGTCGCTGGCCTTGATCGTTAAAATAATTCGATCGCCGGGTTTCAGTTCCATTGGATCCGTCAGCCGACGTTGTTGATTGCGAAGATCGAGAGTGGCTTGTTGATCGCCAGCGGGACTGGCAGTCCAGGGAATGGCGTAGAGAGCGGAGTTGGGGTGTGTTGCAGGGCCAGTCGCCGGCGACTGGACCAGCAGTTCAAACCAGGCCCTGCGTAAGCGATTATCGTCAACGATTGTTCCCTGGAACGGGAGTTGCGCCTGGGGCGTGATGGCAGAGCCAATGCCCAAGGGAGCCACGTCGATTTCCGGGGGAGCATCGGGGACGACGGCGATGGCAACGCGAAAGGGTTGGGCATTTGACACGCCATCGACGTCATGGAGTGTGAGCGCCAACGCGACATCTTCTCGTAATGAAGGCAAGGACAAATCACACTTGTGGGATGCACTCCCGGTGTCCGTAATGTGGACCTCCTGTGTCTCTTCCGTTTTCAGATTAAAAATCTGGAGTCGCCGCAACGGTTTGTCAGACTGAGCGTGCATGTGCACTTGAGTGCCAAATGGCAGACGCGTTCCGGGTGTCAGTCGCTCGGTCCGCGGGAGGAACGTGTCGAGTGCCTCGTCGACAAGGTAGGTTGGAAACGTGCAGTCCAATGACACATCCGTTAGTGAAGGGCTGTCGACGACTTCGACCGTCAAGTGTCGCAGTCGTTGGTCAAAACCCTGCACGTCAAAATGAACGGTCGAAAGCATGGCTTTGAAAGGGACTCCGTCATAGACAAACGCCTGCTGCCCTTCACGAGGCGCGCGGCCTCGTTTTAGCATGCGAACCCTGCCCCGATCTCCTTCCTCGGTCCGGTAATGAATGGTGCAGTAGTCGGGCACGTGTTTTTCGGCGTCCGCAAACACATGGATCGTAAAATTGGAACCCCGGGCCACCTTGTGCCGATTGTCAGGAAAGTCAGCAACACGGATGCTTGTTTGACGTGGCCAAGGTTCTTCGGAAACGAGGTACAGACGACGCACAGCGAGTGTCCAGGCATCTTCTTGAAAGTATCCGAAGGAAAGAAATGCTGTGACCAGAAAGGTGGTGAATAGTAAATTGAAAAATAGTGGGCGCATGTTGAAAATGCGTCGCAGGGGCACACCGGAAAGCCGCCGGGCGGCGTAATTCTCACTTTCCGTGATCATCTGCTGCTGCTGGGAGTCCGGCCATCCAGTGGTTGCCAGTTCCACGGCGGTCATCAGGCTATCTTGAAAATCTGAGAAGCGACGTTCGACAAGAAGTGCCATGCTGCGGTCAGGCAGGGGAACGAACATTCGACGAAGTAACCAACGGTAAAGGATGGAAATGAGCCCTACTGAAACGAACACCAGTAACAGGGCACGCAGGGTTTGCGGGAGTTCAGTGGCACACAACAAGACCGGGAGATAATCCAGCGCCAACGTGGTCCAGAAAGTCACACCCAGCCAGATGATGGCCATTCCCAGGGATTGGATCAAAACGTAAAGCCGGATTCTGGTCCTCAATCCCGACAGCTTGCGCTGAATGGGACGTGTGGAACGAATTGGTTCGATGGCAGTAGTCATGATCAGGCGAGCCGGTGCAATCGGCGCAAAAGCCACTCGAGGCTCAAGGCACCACAGATAAAGGTGAGTAACCAACCCGTTAGCGCGCGATCGAAGGTTCGGTCGGCCGCCCCGGAGACATATGAAATCTGATCTTGGGCTGCAATGGTTCCTACCAGTGGCGATTTTTTTCCTAGAGGTAAAATAGCATTCATCCCCACGTGATAGGCACCGCTGGATGCTTGCGCGAGGTGTTTGAGTGTGACGTCATTGCGCTGTGTCCGTTCCACTTCACGATCCGGCAGCCGGGCCCGCACTTCCCGGGTTAACAACTCCTCAGAACTGTCAGGAATGGGTAGTTCAATCCGGTAGTCACCTTGCAGTGTGGCTGTGATTTGGGCTGTGTACATTCCTTCACGAGCGGAATCGTGTCCCGGTGTTAGATTCAAAACATGACGCTTTCCGTCAGGAGAAATCAGAGACGCGGCCACTTTGGGTTGGGTTAGTGGTTGATGTTGAGAATCGGACAAAATAGCACGCACACGGATCGTTTCTCCTACAAGACAGCGTTCTTGTTCAACCAGTAAAAGTCCGCGGTTGGAGTCCCGCAGCAGTCTTCCTTGGGAAACGTAACGAATCAACTTGGTGTAAAATTGGTCAAAATAAGACTCGTCGAGGCTGCGTAAACGCCACATTTCACCACTGGCCATATAAAACACCCGTCCCGCGCCATAAAAATGGCCTGCCAGGTAAACCGGAAAATTGCGTCCGGCTGAAGACTGAGGATCGGAGAAGTGGGCATAGATTTGTGCTCCGGGTTTCGCAGCTTTCGCGGCAAAAAAACCATAGACTCCCGGAAAAGTCGCCCAGATGCGTTCGCTCGAAAGAAAAGTTTCGTCCAACCAGAGGAATTCAGCACTGTTCCCTTCAGGGGTGAATTCCAAGGGCCATGCCTGTGCACTCTCCACACGGCTCAGGTGATAGGCCGTTGCGCTTGATCCGTAAAAGACTACCGGGTGCAGGGCTTTGATCGTATCCAAGCGAGGGTTTCCTCGCGTTGATGTGGACCAGGACGGGGTGTGAACCGGCCCGGCGACCAGAATTAATCCACCAGACTTTTCTGCGACCCAACGTTCTAACAGGTCAACAGCATGACGCTCTATCCGATTCCAGTCGACGTCGAATGCCAACACGGCATCATATTCGAATAATTCCTGGGCTGTAGCAGGAAACTGAAAAAGAATTTGATTTGCCTCCTGGGACATGCCAGGTTGTGAAGTCTGCAGGTAGACGTCGACTTGGGTGTGCTGGTCGCGGTAAAGCGAGTTGCGTACAAATCGATATTCGCGTGTCGGACCCCCGGCAACCAATAGCACGCGATTTTTCCGCTGGACGACGCGTACGACTGACTGTTTCTGATTGTCTCTCTGATTCTGGTCCTGGGGCGGAGGTTTGACACGGAGTTGATAGATACGGCGACCGATTTTGCGAGGAGTGACTTCGAATCGCACCGTCGAAAGTTTACCGTCTTCCAACAAACGAACGGGATGTTCATCTTCCAACTCTCCCTCCAGGGACACATCGATCTCTGGGCGGTCGGGACTAGAGTACAATTGGACACGGACAGATCGTCCCTGGAGGCCGTGAGGCTGAATGAATCCCGTAATGGTGAAGTCGTCTCCCGGGAACACTCGTGAGGGAACTTGCAAGTCCGCCACCCCGACGTTGACCAGTTGCTTTGCAGAACCTAGCCCAACCATGTGCAGCGGAATCTGTGCCTGCTGGGCCAAGTGAGCCGCCACTTCGGGTTTCAAACCGGCAGTGTTGTTTCCGTCCGTGAAAGTCACGATTCCCGCGATGGGGCCTCCTTGTTCTTTTTCGATGAGGAATCGCAAAGCCTCGCCCAGTCTTGTTTCCGAGCCCTGGGCGACCAGTTGACCACGAAGAAGTTCTCCGGGAGGATTTTTCCGCTCAGTTTCGCCTGCGTCGGGTGACAGGGGAAGTCGGTCCTGCTTCGGTTCTTGATCCAGGTTGACGTCAGCATCTTCGAGTGCGAAGGAACCGTAAGCAGGATTTTGCAAATGACCTGTGGCTGCGACCAATAGTGACAAGGTCAGGAGACAGATGCCGCTGAACAGAAACCAGGAAACGACTTTGGAATCGCGCGCGAATATCGTGTAAACAAGCACACAGAGGATACTGGTCAGCATCGTCAGTCCGGCGACGATTGCCCAGGATCTCGCCTGAGAGTGTGAGAACGAAGATTGCTGTAAGGGTTGAGATGTTGGACTGTTGTTGCTGAGCGAGTTGGTACATGGTAGGGAAGTGATCTCGGCCGGTATGGACCCCTGATCGAATCGGTAGATGGAAAGATCATGCTTCTCGCGCAAGGCAGCAAGCAGGTCGCTCTCAACCAGACCCTTGGTTACCTGGGCAAGGCGACTGGACTCGGAGCGACTTGTATTCGGCCCGTCATGGATTTCCATGCTTTGGCTGGTATCAATCAGCAGAGCGAGTCGTGAAGTTTTCAGCAGTTGACGTTCTTCCCGTTTTTCCAGATTGAAGAAGGTGAAGAGAATCGCAGCGAAAGCCAGGCAGCGCAGCAGGAGGAGACTTGCTGCCACGCCTCGTCGCAGTTCACTTCCGTCGCGAAGATAGATGACGACGATGTACCCCAGGACCGCAAGAATGACAGAGGCCAGAATCAGCCAGTGCCACCACAGGGTGAGTTGGTTCAATCGTCCAAATTCGTGGTAAACGCGTGAAATCGAGTCTGCCCCGACCAGCGAAAGATCCTGGTTCATATGGGCCTTCCTCGTCCGGTGACATGATAACTAGTCGCGTAGGCCATCATCTGTTCTGTGAGTAGCACCAGAATTAAAATCCCCATCAGCAGGCCGCTCCAGTTGAAACCAGCCTGATTGGCAGAGCCGACGTCGAATTGGTCCCAACTCCGCTGCTGAATTTCCACGGAGTCCAGCCCGCTGGCGAGCGCCTGCGAGGTGACAAGCTGCAAATCCGCTTCGCTGGGATCCACGTTTAAAGCATATCGGGAGACTTCTACGGCACCGGCCAGAGTGGTCTTCCAGCATTCGTAAATTCCGCTGGTTTCTGTCATTCGGTTTCGATGTCCGAGGGACCCGCTCCGCCCCAACGAGGCCGTCAGTACTCCCGCTTGTTCCGGCAGCGGTGTGGCTTGTACCTGCAATGTGGGACGGTCCGAGATGTCCTGTTTTGGCAAAACGAAACTTAACTCAGGCTGGTGTTCAGCAGCACTGATTTCGACCTCGATCGGTGTTCCCACCAAACGCGTAAGTGGAAAACTTCGTTTCGATCCGATGTAAGCCTGTAGGTCGAGAAGGACGACAACAAAACTTGGGTTCCTGGCCCAATTGTTCCATTCGGGGGTGACGGAAGTGAGAAAAGCCACGACGACGCCCGCACCCAACCGGCGTTCCACGCAGAGGGGTTGGCCGTTTCGCAGTTTCGCCAAAATCTGGGTTCCCGATTGAGGAGTGGGATGCCAGTCATCGGTTGTTCGCAGGTAATGCTCCACGGAGACTCCGTTCAAAAACGGGTTCTGTTTTCCTGAAAAAATACGAAAAAGCGGGTGATTGCCTACCAGTACATCGGGTGACGAGGGGTTGAGGTCGGGTAACAGAAGGTCGTCTTGCGCCAGTGGTAACGGAAAAAGGCCTCGGCCTTCGTCGTAAAGTTGATTGTAAAAGTCGAGTTGCGCGAGTGGTCCCAGGAAGACCGCCAGGCCTCCCCCTTGACGCACGTAGTTTTTCAAGGCATCGACTGCACTAATGTCCAGGCGAGGAACGTTCAGGAGATAGATCGCGTGATAGGTTTCCAGCTTTCTCGGATCGATGGCTCGTAAAAAACTGACATCTTGTACCTCGCGCCGAATTCCCGTCCGGGCGTGTGTGCCCGGCTCAAAGACTGCCGACACAAAAGTCGCGGCCTGCTTTTGCGGATGGCCATCAATGATTAAAACAGGGACGTCGGCAGGCAAATTAACGACACAGTAGCGATGGTTGTCGGTGGCGACACAATCCTCGGGTAAGCGGGCCTCCAGGACATGCTTGCCCGGTTTGGCAAAAAACACTTCCACGGTCCGGACCACCGACTGACCCGGACCAATGCTGGCAATTGGTTCCACCGCCAATTGGTTTATTTCCGGACTTAACTCTTCGGGGGTGACTCCCTGTTCTTGCTCGTAACTGTAATATTTTGATTGCACCTGAAGTTTAACGCCGGAGACCTTACGGTCTCCATGATTGGTGATTTCAATTGCTGCCTGGAAGGGAACCCCTGCCGCAATTGTTCCCCGGTGAATCGACAGATCCTTGATGGCCAAGTTGGTTCGTTGTTGCTCGACACAGGCTACGAAAAATATTTCTGCACCTGCCTGTTGTAAATTTTCCAAAGCATTCCGCAACGGATCGGGTTGATTCCATTCGCGTGCCCGAAAGTCAGAGACGACGTAGACGATGCTCTTTTCACTGCTGTCTGCGGGAAGCAATTCGTGCAGCACCTCAAGTGCTGCACGAGGTCCATTGCCTCGTTGCGTGATTGTCAGACGGGGACGCAAATCTTCAAACCAGGTGTCAAATGTTTCCGTTCCGGAAATGTGGGTTTCAAAAGTGTGAATCGAAGAAACCTGAGAGTCTCCGGGGTTGGATTGAGAGCCGGTGGATTTGTGTTCGGCTGACCATTTAATCTCCGCTTGGGAAGCCGCCTCGGAAGTTGTCAACACGGTGATACGATGGTTTCCCTGCTGTTTGGCCGCGTGGTGTCCCACGCTTTGCAAAACTCGCAATGCGCGGTCGTACACCCGGGCCGTGCCGTCCCGTTCTGACATCGAGTAGCTGTCGTCCAGCAAGACGAAATGATGGGTCTGGGATGTTCCCAAAAGACTAGACCATTGATCTGAACTAATGAGTTGTGCCAACATGGCAACGATCAATGCCATGGCTGCCATGCGTAACAAGAGTAAAATTACTTGCTTAAATCGCACCCAGTTACTATGTCGACGATAGCTTGCCAGCAGGAAATCCATTGCAGCCCATTTGACCCGGCGGTGTCGCATGAGATTGATCAGGTGAATCAACAGCGGTACTGCAACCAGTAGAAAGGCCCAGGCGAGTGATGGGTGGAGGAATTGCATGTGAGTTTGATAATTGATGAATAGCCGTACTCAGATGATCCGTGGTGTTCGACGCAAGGTTCTGATGAACCACAAGTTTAAAATCATCGATGGACGAATCCAGCGACAATAAGTTTACAGCGGCATTGGCCACCGCTGCATGAATAAGTTGGCCGCCAGGATGTGGTCAGTGAGTTTTCGTCCTTGCCGAATCCTTTCCATGAGACGCCGGCCCTGGCCGGGGTAATTTTTACTGTCGGGCTAAACGCTAATTCCGATGATGCATTCCCAGTCGATTGTTCAGGTAGGCTGCCAACGCAGCGTCGAGAGGGTCGGTGGTTCGGAGGAGTGCGTAATCAACAAAGGCACCTGCACAACCACGCCGTAATAGGGCCAGGTGCTCCTGCATGGCTTGCAGGTATCCGTCGCGCAACGCACGTGGATTACAATTCAAGTGCTGAGGCAACTCCATGCCTTCGAATCGGGTGGGGCCACTGAACGGAAAATCAAGTTCGTCGTCGTCCAGGATGTGAAACACCAACACATCATGGCCACGCTGACGCAATTGTTGCAGTCCTTTTAGCGTTTCTTCGGGGTCTGTCAGTAAATCAGAGATGAGAATCATCATGCCACGATGAGCGTGATTTTCTGCGATCGAACGTAGTAACATGTTGAGTTCGGTTTTTTCACGTGGTTCGCTGACACGCAGGCCTTCAATCACCGAAAAAAGGTGATTGCGTTTGCTGCGAGCTGGAATCGTCGTGCGAATGGATTCGTCGAAGGCGACGCAGCCGACCGCGTCCTGTTGCTTCAGTATTAGATAGGCCAGGCTGGTGGCGACCGTGCAGGCATACTCGTATTTGTTCAGCGGTCCATTTCCATACTGCATACTACCCGACACGTCAACCAGCAAGGTGCAGCGTAAATTGGTGTCTTCCTCATATTGCTTGACGGTCAGGCGATCGTGTTTGGCCCAGACTTTCCAGTCGACATGTCGCAGATCATCGCCGACGGCGTATTCGCGATGCTGAAGAAACTCGACCGATTGCCCAAAGTACGGGCTGCGATGCATGCCGGACAGAAAACCTTCAACAATATGACGGGCACGCAGTTCCAATCGGGCGATACGTTTGATTGCCTCAGGATGCAAAAATGGCTTGGAATCGGGAGTCACTGGTGAGTGCATCTTCCTTGTTAGGAGTGATAGCCAGTAGCTTTTCGACGATCTCGTCAATCGTGACGCCTTCACTTTCGGCGGCGAAATTGACAACGACTCGATGTCGCAGGACGGGGGCAGCCAGGGCTGCGATGTCTTCTGTCGAAACGTGAGTTCTTCCGTGGAGCAAGGCTCGGGCCTTACCACCTAGAATCAAAAACTGAACGGCTCGGGGACCCGCGCCCCAACTGACCATGTCCTGGATGAATTCGGGGATCCCCGGACTATGGACACGAGTCTGACGGATGAGCGCCAAGGCGTAGTTGATAACGTGGTCAGTAATCGGGACTTCCCGAACTAACTTCTGGAGATCCAGGATTTGATCCGCCGAGAGTACGGGCTGGACCGAATCGATCTGGACGGTAGTCGTTTGCTTCGCAATTTCAAATTCCTCTTTGAAAGACGGATATTTGACGAAAATCTTGAACATGAAGCGATCCTGTTGGGCTTCGGGCAGCGGATAGGTGCCTTCCTGCTCAATCGGATTTTGTGTTGCCAGTACAAAAAAAGGGTCGGACAACTGATGCCGTACGCGCCCCACGGTCACCTGCCGCTCTTGCATTGCCTCCAGGAGTGCCGCCTGTGTCTTGGGAGGCGTACGGTTGATTTCATCCGCGAGAATCACGTGTGAAAAAAGCGGACCTTCCAGAAACCTCCGTTCCCGTGAACCCGTTGTTTTGTTTTCCTCGATGATTTCTGTACCTGTAATATCTGCCGGCATCAAATCAGGCGTGAATTGAATTCGGCTGAAGGATAAGTCCAGGGTTCGCGAAAGCGTATTGATCATCAACGTTTTTGCAAGTCCTGGAACTCCTTCAAGAAGACAGTGGCCACGGCTGAACAACGCTATCAGCAATTCCTCCATGACGGTTTCTTGACCAATGATTACCTGAGACAGTTGTTCCAGTATTTTATCTCGTGCTTCGCCCAACTGCTGAACGGCTCCAGCGTTTTGAGCGAGATGGGAATCATTGGCCATATCACTTGTTTCCTTGCGCGGCGAAGCCGCAATCAATAGGTGAAGATTTGTGACTCTCTCGTCTCTGCTGGTTTATGGCTTGCTCGTTTCGAGTCTCTGGGGATTTGTTGCATTTTCAATCCCCCGCGTGGTGGCCTTCAAAAGGCTGCCCTGATGTTTTGTAGCGATGCTGGAGGCCGTACCTGTCTGGGCTGGAGGCTCGGGAGGGACAGGGTCGTTGGTAAACTTTAGACGCAGGTGATGATTGGGCAGGTGCACCAGGACTTCGTGATTTTTTGGATCGACGATCTCGGAATAGATTCCTGTTCGTCCCTTCAACTGATCGTTCTGGTAGACCACTCGTCCGTCGCGCTTATGGAGGAACAGGACCGAAGTAATGTCGGTCCGTGAACTTCGCTGGGGCTTATGAAGATGCCGCATCAGTAACACCAGAGGACTGTTTGCAGGTTGGTCGAGCGGCAGACCATACCCTTGTATCACGGCAGGTACGGGCCAGAGGTGCTGTCCGTTCTGACGGTCAAAGGCATAGACGTGGCCATTGATCAATGGTGAATAGGTGCCGTTAGGAGCTGGAGTAATCGTGGCATTGGCTTGACGCGATGAACTGGTTGGCGTCGAGGTGGTGGCCAGAATGTATTCCCGGCTGGAGCGAATCACATGGATAGCATCAAGAAATTCCTCGGGTTCCAGTCGGGATTCAAAGCGAACCGAGCCATCTGCGACCGCCAGGAGTACGAACTGCCCGTCGGGTTGCAACACGGCAACCTCGTCCTGTTCCAACAACGTCGCTTTGGACCCGATTGCAAAAGTCCGTGACCAGACATTTTCTTCGTACCAGGGATCAAACAGAAAAAGTGACAGATTGTCCCGGACTTGTTTCGAAGCCAGGATGTGCCGACCGAGGGTGGTCCAACGATCTTCTTCCGGTGGAACACGGCGCGGTCCCAGGAGCTGCCCGTCGAAAATCTGGATGACTTGCGCTTCGGTTTTTCCAGGCGGGATTGCGAAAAGCAGGCTTTCATCGCCGAACAGTTCAACACCGAGAGGGATTTCATCCCGCGTCCAGATCGGCTTTACGTCCTCGGACATTGGGTCGACGCACTTCAGTGAACGGTTTTGTTGAAAACAGAGGTTGTTGGGTCGCAAGGGGCCAAGTCGTCCAATCACGATTTCCCCGCGCTTTGTTCTGATCGCATTGATGTGCTGTTTGACACCCCATCGATTAACCTTTTGTTTCGACTTGATGCGCTTGTTCGGCCCGCCTTCGTCGCCCACCGAAAGTACTGATTGGTGCCAGAGCAGCCGTTCAGCGATGTTCTGCTTGTCCGCAAACGTGTTGATTGCATAGAGATGGTTGCCGTGTGTTGCAATCAGCAAGTGCCCATACGCCCGAGCTTCGGTAAGTGGTGAAGTAATAACACGGCCAATGCGATTTTCAGAATTCAGCAACGTGAGACGGAAGCGTTCCTGTCCGAATCGATCCCGTCCCGTCACGAAGCCCTTCCAATCGATAGCCAAAGTGATATTTTTTAAACCTGGACCATGGGCACGGAAGTTGTCCAGCGGATGAAATTGCTGATAACTAACCGAATACTGTTTTACCTGGTCCTGGTAATCCACGTTGATCTTGCCTTGGGGCCAAGACACGGGAGTGACTGACGCCATTTTCAAGTTCTGGTCGGACCGCGCCTCCTGCCAAAGTTCTCTCCCCGTTTTCCCTTCCAGGCATTTGACGTGAGTCCATTTTTCTTTCAAGTGCTGGAATTGGCGGGCTGCCAGCGAATCGAGTCTTTTGTTTTGATAGAGCTGCGCTAACAAAGCGTCGGCTCGAGAGGCTAGATGAGCCTGGCTGGAATGACCGAGGGCGATTAATAAAACTTCAGGTTCCAGGAAATGATCGGTTGCCAGTAGTCTTTCCGCTAACAGTAAACGTGCTGCATCAGCCTGCGCATGAAATCCGAAGTGGAGCAGGAATTCACGGAGTCCCTCTGAAGATCCAGTGCGTCGGGCGACCGTCATCCGCTCTTCCACTAGCTGATCCATCGCTTGTCGATCGCGGCCGAATGATCCGCTGATGATATTCGCCAGTTGCACCTGAATCCAACGGTCTCGACTGACACGAAGCTTCGAATCGGCCGTTTCAATGACGGAGTGTTTGGTCGTGGCATCGATGAGCCTGACACATGCTTTCAGAGCTGCCATTCGTTTTCCCATCTGCTGCAGACCGATGGTCATGAGTCTCAGGTATTCCGTACGCTGAAGCGGCTGGTCGATCAATTTCTCGACCTCAGTCGCAAGGTCTTCGTTTGTAGCAAAGTCCTTTTGTAAAGCATGCAGAAGTGTATCGACCAGAAGCGCGCGGGTTGCATCATTCGGTTCCAGGCGAAATGATTCGCGGAGGGCGACGAGGGCTTCACGACGTTGTCCTTCCCTTAGGAATAGTTGTGCCTGCCGCGCTAACGCCCAGCCATCCTGCTGGTTGATTTTTAAGCGACGTTCTACGACGCGGCGTAGCACATCAGCCTGATAAAAAGATGTGAGGTGGTCGGCACCCTGAGAGAGAATGCTGTCCTGAAACGAGATAAGATTTCCTAGCACATTCCCGGTCGGCATGACTTCGACAAGTTCGCCAGTCGGTATGTGAACTTTGATGAGTTCCCGTTTGGAAGTCGGAAAAAAATAATGCTCACCGCTGTAAAATCCTCGACCGCTGGGCATTCCCTCGTTAGGGATTGGAACCGCCACGGGCCAGGCTTCCCGACCGTTCTTTAATTGGATACCAGTCACTTGTTTTTTTCCGACCAGCAGCAGGGTTCCCTGGTGCACGCAACCCACGTACAGGTAGTCGTCGCGACTGCGCTGCCAAAGCACTTTTCCATCGACCAAGTTGAGGCAGTACATCGAATTGGATTCCACCGGGGTCAGGATGATTCGATCTCCCACAATCATCGGTGTCGGGTCGGTCCAGCGTGTGCCGGGTTGGTGGGGCGGGCTGTTTCTCGGATGCATCGGCCAAATGTGTCCTCGTCGTTGGTGGAGCACGTCATACTGAAAACCCCACAGCAAGGAGCGGGTGGCAATGTCGACCGCGACCAGGGCGCCTGCCGACGTAGGGCAGACAAGTACACCATTCGAGAAGGAAGGGGAAGCTCCTGACATCCTGCGCAGAGTATTGACGCGTATCGATCCTGATGTCTCTTCCGTGTGGATCAGAGGTTGCTTCCACTGCAGTTGGCCGGTGGCGGCATCGAGTACGGTGAGTCGGACCTCACCGTTGATTTCAACCAAGGCATACAGATGGCCCGCAATAGGCAAAGGGGCACCCAAAAAAAAAGCTGCTGACATCTGAGGCTCATTTTCTCCGGACTCACCACCCACGATCCATTGCCGCTTGCCTTGCGTAGCGAGGTCCAGGGCCACCAGTTCGTTGTGGTTTTTCTGCCCCATGGGATTGTCGATGATTCCATTGCGTAGAACGAGTTTGCGCAGGCTTGTCGAATAACCCAGCTTATTAATAAAGTAGAGCCTTTCGCCGTCGCACGACATTTGACCATACGGTACGTCGTTCCAAATACGTTGATGCCAGCTTGTCGGCCCGTTTTGACCCGAGTTTTGAAACTCCCGTCCATGCAGGTCAGAGTAGGCCTGATTGCTTAACGTGGATTGAAAATCGTCGTATCGCCATAAGCGATTCCCTGTTTGGGCGTCGACAGCAAAAACGTAACGCGGGGTTCTCATCAAAATGATGTTCTTGAATGCCAAGGGATAGAGACGGGGCATCGCAGGAATGTTTAACAACTGATACTGCCGTTGTTTCTTGAGAATTTCATTCTCCATCGCTTCGTCACTTGCTACAGGAACTCGCCAACGACAATTCACCAGGGGGTCGTCGCTGACGATCAGGGGCACATCGCCAAGTGAAACTCCCGTGCGCGATGCGTCGCCCTGATAAATAAGCCATTGGGTTTGGTCAATGGAAAGGATGCGGTCATGAGCCACAATTTGTTTGTCGAGCCAGGCGAGTGCCAATTCAACATCTCCGAACAAATCCTGTGGCAGTTGTGGCACATCCGCAGGTAACGACGTGGAAAAGTGCTGAAAATACTCTAGCGATTTGGCTGCTTTGTGACGGTTTCCGGCCTGAAGCCAGGCCATCGCTAAAGCGAGTGACAACGCGGGATCATATTGGGCTCTCGCTGCAGTGGACTGCGCAAGACGCTGTAAGGTTAACGCTGAGGCCAGAGGGTGCCCGTGATCCAGGTGATGTCTTCCCAGCAGAAACGTGGCTAATTGTCCGGCGTGCGTGTGGAAAAACATGCGGGACACTTCACTGATCTGGTGGATGTCACCAGCCAAGACCGCCTTGTCCAGGAGATGCTTGGCGTCGCTACCGAATTGAAGTTCGTAAGACGTCTTTCCCGGCTCTTTCATTGAATCCAAGATTCGTTGAGCATCGGCTTTAAGACTGATGATCCGGCCTGCTCGATGTCGATCCGGTACAAAGTAATCTTCCGTATCCGGGTTGATCAGCAGATTGCCGAGTCGGAAAACTGCGTCGCTGTACTGGCTGTTGCGCAGAGCTTCTTCTGTGCGAGACAATTCCTGCAGTAACTCACGCGGAGCAGGCAGGAACACTTCAGGCACCTCGGTTCCTTGGTCCGTGTCCGATGTTACGAAGTTGACCCGGTCGTTTGCCGGGCACGGCTGGAGCAGCGTCCAGAAGCATACAAAAAGTATGCTGTTGGCTAGCAATCGAACCAGTGATCCGTCCGGGCGACCGACCATAGCGATCCATCCTTCGTCGAGGCCGAGCTCTGGTGGCTCGGGCCAGTTTCATTTGCCAGAAACCAAGTCCTTCTGATCCGCTGAGAGTCTTATTCCTTGTTGTATCCGCAAAGTTCCCCGATTTTCGCCAGGTCACGCTTTCAATACAGACGTCAGGCTGTCGATTGTGCCAGAGATTCCCGAGCCGTTTCGGCCTGCGGGCTATGGCACAAAGCTTCAGATTGCAACCCGTGGCTTGCCCGTTTTTTGTACGGCGCAGAGTTCCTAACTGCAGGTTATTTAATATGTTATACAACGCCATCGGAGGTGGCAACAACAGTCCGCCAAGGAATTTTGGGAGCCGTAATGTGTCTGCTCGATGGGCAACCATTCACTGACTGTCACTCCGGTTTGAAGCGTGATTGGGGAGGTGTATTTTCCTGACGCACTGGAAGCGGCGGACACCCAATCTGGCGAAAAACCTTAAAAATGGCCACTTTTAAGGCTTTTTTGGCCTAAAGGGGTTGTAAATTCGATGCCAATTCGTTTAATCAACGCTTTAGGAAACGGGACACACAAACTTTGTTCACTCTTTATAACCTACAAGGAAGGGAAAATTACGATGGCTAAGGCCGCAGCAAAGAAGAAACCACCCACGAAGACTGAAATTCTAAACAACGTTTCGGAAGCGACTGAGTTGTCAAAGAAAGAAGTCGGGTCCGTTTTGGATGCCTTGAGCGGTGAGATCAAAAAAGCTTTAGGTAACCGAGGCGCAGGCGCTTTCACGATTCCGGGTCTCGTGAAGATCGAAAAGAAAAAAGTTCCAGCTCGTCCTGCCGAAAAGAATTGGCGGAATCCCTTCACGGGCGAGATCCAAGAGCGGCCGGCTAAACCAGCCAGTACGAAAATCAAAGTACGTGCTCTCAAGAATCTCAAAGATATGGTCTGATTACCAAGTCGAACGAAAAAACTCTCGGGCAGCCGCTTGTCAGCAGACAGGCGGCTGTTTCGTTTGATGGTGAGCGTTTTGCGAGTTGGAATTTTCTCGCCAGTTACCGGGCAAAGGTTGTGGGTTTCCGGTTCCCGAGGGATGAATGTCCATTCACGTAAATAGCGTGTTTTGTCAGCAACCGGCGACTCCGGCTCAAGTTGTTCGGTGCTTTTCTGCGCTAACGGTTCGTACAGGTTTTCGGTCTTGATGTGGAGCAGGCTGGGGCCGGTAGACATTCTGCAGGATGGAACCATGGAAGGAGCTTTGGAGTGTCAGACGGAATGACGAACTGAGCGAAGGTTCAGACGCACGAACGAATGAAAAAAACGCTGGCCGTTTTTCCCATTCCTTGATGCGGATTGAACGACAGAAACGCTGTCATGTTCATCTTGGCACTGTGTCCGTAATGTATCGACATCAGTGGTAGGCGCTGTGAACCGGGTGGTGGGGATGCGGAATGAAGCGAATTCTGATTACGGGGTCCGGAGGTCATTTGGGCAGTCGCTTGCTGCATGCCTGCCGGCAGTTAGGGATGCCGACCGTGGCTTGGAGTCACCGAGGATCGGAGGCTTTCTGCGGAGGCCGATTGCGGCCTGTGGAACTCCTGGAAAAAGATTTGGTGGCGGAGGCGTTTCGCGAAGCAAAACCGGAGATTGTGGTACATGCGGCGGCATCCAGTACCATCGCCGCTTGCCAAGCAGACCCGACCCGTGCAAAGCAAGTCAATGTCGAAGTGAGTTCGCAACTGACCGAATTGGCCGGGGCGGCAAACGCTAAAATGGTCATCCTATCGACGGACCTTGTATTTGATGGAGAACGTGGGCAATATCGTGAACAGGATGCGGTGGGTCCGCTTTCATATTATGGAAAGACGAAAGTAATGGCGGAACAAGTCGTCAAGCAGCATCCGAACCACGTGATTGTCCGGCTCAGTTTGCTCTACGCACTAGGTCAAGGTTCCGAATTGACTTTTTTGGACCGACAGATTGAGATGCTTCGTCATCAGCAACCCTGTGGCCTGTTTGTCGACGAATGGCGCACGCCGCTCTGGACATCGGATGCGGCACAAGCGATTCTGGAGATAGCTTGTGCGGATTATCAGGGTACGATTCATTTGGGAGGGCCGGAGCGGCTATCTCGCTTTGAAATGGGGCAGCGAGTAGCAGCATTACTGGGTTTCAATCCCGAAAGCATCTCTCCTGTCAGTCGCGTCAGTGTTCCGGCTGCTGAACTCCGTCCACGCGATGTGTCGCTGGATAGTTCGTTGTGGCGGAAACATTTTCCTGCCGGACGGTGGCAAACTTGCGAGGACGCACTTGCCGGGTTGCACCGGTAGTATCTGCTGCGGTCTCACGAGGAACCATCAACGGAGAGTCCCTCTAGCCCGGAGTTTCAAGGAAGCTGGAGGCTGATTCAGATCCTCCCCTGGTAACCCGTACTGGTACAACACAAGTTCTGTTGAACCAACTTTCAACCCTCACCGTACGCAAGAACAGCCGGTCGGCTGGAAGTTTAAATGGGACCGGAAAAAGAAGGTGAAATAAGCTGTAGAGGTGCTTTCCTGAAGCCCTGGTTACCGGACTGCGGGCGAGACATCCTCCGCGCTGGTGGACGGGTTGCACGGAGTGAGTCTTCAGCGGATATTCTAGTGTTGGAAAGCTGTGGAGTGTGTACCGCGTCCGGGTTGGGAAGTGACGTGGTTTACTGCACCCAGATAGTTTTGCGAGTTGGAGACTGAAATCAACTTGGGAAGCGAGTGAGACCTACCCGGATGTTGAAATCACTTGTTTTAACCATCATTGGTACCGATCGACCTGGTCTTGTGGAAATTGTGGCACAGGTGGTGACGCAATATGGCGGAAACTGGGTCGAAAGCCGCATGTCCCATCTGTCGGGCCAGTTTGCCGGAATTCTACGTGTCAGCGTCCCCGTTGAATCCGTCGCCCAACTAGCCACGGAATTGCAAGCTTTGGAGTCCCAGGGATTGAAGGTGACGATCGCTTCCAGCGAAGACGAATCTACGCAGCCTGATTTCTGTTTGATGCAACTTGACCTGCTGGGAAATGATCGGCCGGGAATCATGCGCGAGGTGACTCAGGCACTCGCTTCGCTGGAAGTAAATGTCGAAGAACTTCAAACAGAATGTGTGAATGCCCCCATGTCGGGTGGAAAGCTCTTTCAAGCGACTGCGGAGCTACGTTTGCCCAAGGAGCTGTCAGAAAGAAAATTGTGGGACCGATTGGAACAGATTGCGCACGATTTGACGGTCGACATCCGCCTGCACAAAGTGAAGAAATCGTGAACCGCATCTCCAGCCCCGTTCTTGGAATGAGTCATGAGTCTCGCTAAAGTTTTTTATGTCGTGGCCCTGTTCCTGTCGACTGTGGGGGCCGCTGTCTGGGATTGGAAATACAAAAGAATTCCCAATTATCTAACGATTCCGACATTATTGCTGGGCCTTTTCTACCACGTCTGCTTCGGCGAAGGTCTTTGGTTTGCCCTGTCGGGATTTGCTGTCGGGTTTGGAGCCCTGCTTCCGGTGATGTTGGCAGGAGGGGGTGGAGCCGGTGACGTGAAACTGGTGGGGTCTTTGGGCGCCTGGCTTGGTTGGCGGGGCGTCTTAATAGTCCTGGCCGTGAGTTGTATTCTGGCCACCACCGGGGTGTGCTGTGCAATGCTGTTCCGACAATCAAAAAGGGTGTTCTTTCGATCACCTGAATTAGAAACCCCTTCGGCGCCTGGATCGACAGAAAGGGCGCACGAGTTGGAACAGGTAACCTCGCGTCCAGTTCGCAAGATCGCTTTCGCAGTGCCAATTTGTCTGGCGACCTGGCTCTATTTGTTATTTCAAAGGTTTTAGATCGCAAATGGAGCGTGGCGTTGGGTGGGACCTTTCACAAGTTGGCGCTGGGAACGGATGATCGGAAAATCCGATCGTTGTCAGGGTGTTGGGGTTGGCACATGCCGGGTGCAACGTTTCGTCTGCCTGGGTGGTGAACAACCGGGGCGGCAGTTCATGAGATAAATCATCCTCTCGATGAAAAGGAATTTGTCCAAACGTCTGTTCCTGGGTTTTGACCGCCCCATCAGAACCGAGGGTCCATCTTGAATTTATATTTCAGCAGGCATCGGTTTGAATTGGCAGCCCTCAACAAACGCATCGAAGAAGTCCGGGAACGTCTCGAGTTCGATATGTTCAATTCCCCGGATGAGGGTCTCGGTCTGCTCTCTTTTCTGGACGGAAAGGAGCAGTTCTCTGGCCCCTTGTGCCGCTGCATTTCCAATTTTCTCGGTCCGGTCCAGTGGCACGGGTGCCAGGAATCCAATTTCCACGGCGTGTTCCGGGTCGACGTAATTCGCAAATCCTCCCGCCAGATAGAGACGTGAAATTTCGTCAGGGTTAATTCCGAAGTGCCGCATAGCAATCAACTGACCGCAGTAATTAGCGGCTTTTGCCTGGGCCAGATGGCTCGCATCCGCGCGGGAAAAAGTGATGTTTTGGTCGGGCAGGATCGTCAGTTCACTCGCTTTTCGGGGGAACACTCCCATGGGATTCATGAGGTTGTTGCGCACCAGTTCTGCCAGCAGGTCGATTAAGCCAGATCCACAGAATCCTACGGGAGACACATCACCAATCGTCTTGCAATCGAATCCTTCCGAAGTGTATCGCACCGACTCGATGGCACCTTCGTATCCCGGCATACCATGGGTCACCAGTCCGCCTTCAAAGGCCGGCCCTGCCGGGCAGGAAGCGGCAACCAGGCGATCTTGATTACCGATGACGATTTCGGTGTTGGTGCCTACGTCGACCAACATCACGATCTCTGTTTTTGAGGCGATGTCAATGGACACGAGGTCGGCAACGACGTCACCTCCAACGTGACTCGCGATGAGCGGGACGCCAAATACTCGTGCGTTTTTATTCGCCCGGATACGTAGTTTGCGGGCCATTGAACAAAGTGCGGTGGAGTCACGGCGGCCTTCGAGGAAGTCGTATTCGACGACGGACTTGTACGGCTTCTGTCCGATGGTTTGCACGTCCAAATCGAAAAACAATTCGCGCATCGTTGAATTGCCGGCCACGACAATCTCGTAGATTACATGTCGTTCGATACCCAGTCGTGCGCACATCTCCAAGATTTCGGTGTTCAAAGTATTGATGATGGCGCGGTGCAGTTCACCCTGGTGGCGGCCTCCGTCATAACTGATGCGAGTCATCACGTCGCTACCGCCAAAACGCTGTGGATTTTCGAAAGACGATGTGTAGACGGATGTTCCGGACTCCAGATCAAGCAACTCCATGACCACCGTCGTGGTTCCCAGGTCGAGTGCCACGCCGTAGATCATTCCCCGGTAGTCATCAATTACTTCGTTGTAGTAGTAAACTCCGTCGTTGTGTTGCTTCACCGCAGGATCAACCTGGAGGTGCGTCGAACTGTCAGCTTGCAAAATGCGCGGCGACCGGCGCAGCAGTCCAAATTCAATATCCTGAGAGGCATCGACGACTTCTGCCTGACAAGCCAGGCGAAAATTGTCATTCAAGAATTGTTCTGCTTCGGTTCGTTCACAAAGACCCGTCATGCCTTGCTTGACGTGCACGACACACTCGTGACAGACCCCTGACCGGCTGCAGGAGGTGGGCACGCGGACCTGTAGATCATCGGCAAAATCAAAGATCGTCTTTCCATTGACGGAGGTCGATTGTTTCCCGTCATGCCATACGGAACCTGCCGCCGGGTCGATGGTTCCTTTTTCTTTCCTTAGGCCACGTAGTTCTTTGCGCATCGCATCGTAATCGGCGGTTTCCGTTTCCCATGCATCTCGATAATCCAATTGATCGTCGCTGGTGCAGAGAGGGGGTTGTTGTTTGTCGGCAGATTTGCGCTTGTGGCGGCAGCCGAAGCCAGCAGTGCATTGGTCGAGCCGGTTTTTGTAGGGGCAGCGAAACTGGGCCTGGACGTCGGCGTGCTGTGAAATCTGGGAGAATATTTCACTGATGCGCTCCAGGCGTTTCTCGAAATCAGCGGGGTCGATGGGCTGCATAGGGTTCAGAAGTGTTTCAGTTGCTGTGGTGGGTGCCCCGGCCAGAAAGCCACCCTATCGATGCTACTTCGTTTTGTTGCCAATGTCTAACGAACAATGGCAATTGACGAACCAAGAACGAATCGTGAAGGCGGAAACGAGAGGTCTGTGACGACTACGGAAGTCCGGTGCTGCCGCAGAAATAAAGTTTGTGGCTTGGGAATGGAGGGCAATGCGTGGTCAGAAAGTTTCTCCGCAGCAATGTGCTCGGTACAGCAACACTAGGTCTGAAGTAGCAGGATTACTTGGCTACTCCCGAAAGCTGTTTGGCGATATCCACACATTCTATTGCATTGGCACCATAGGCGTCGGCTCCCATATCGTCCGCGAATTCTTGCGTGACAGGGGCACCACCTACCATGATCTTGACATCGTCACGCAGGTCGGCGTCAATGAATGCTTCGATCGTCTTGCCCATGTTGGGCATGGTAGTCGTCAGCAGGGCAGACATGCCGATCAGGTTTGCCGAATGTTCTTCAACGGCGTCGATGAATTCGTTTGGGGACGTATCCACCCCCAGGTCAAGAACCTCGAAACCTGCTCCCCGTAGCATCATGATGCAGAGATTTTTACCGATGTCGTGTAAATCTCCCTTGACCGTTCCCATAATGACCTTGCCGATGGGTTGGATTCCGGACGCTGCGAGAATCGGTTCAATGTGTTTCATGCCCGCCTTCATGGCGCGGGCGCATGCCAGAACCTCAGGTACAAAAATAAAGTTGTCGCGAAACTTGATGCCGACGATGGCCATGCCGGCAATTAAACCGTCGTCCATGACTTCCAGTGCATCGGATCCGCCATCAATCACCTGCTTGGTAAGTTCGTCGACCTTTAAATGTTCACCCAGAATAATATTGGCTGCTATGTCGTGCATCGCAGGGGATGTGTTGGCGTAGAGACTGACGATTTTTCGTCGTTCGTCTTCGCGTTCGATAAACTCCTCGATCTCCTGACGAATGGTTTCGTTTTGAAGATCCTTTAATTCCGCCATTTGCTACTCCGAGAACCGTGTCTAATTACGGACGGCTTGAACGAACGCTCGCACGTGGGCTGGGCCGGTTCCGCAACATCCACCAATGATATTAGCGCCTGCCTCGACCATCTTCGGCATGCGTTCTGCCATGAATTCAGGTGTGTCAGGATAGACGATTTTACCACCTTTAATTTTGGGGATGCCTGCATTGACATGGGTTAGAATGGGCCGGTCCGTGGCCTGCCGCATGTCTGTGATAATTTCTATCATATTATCAATAGCGATTCCACAATTCGACCCCACAATATCCGCACCCGCTTCAGAAAGTTGTTCGCCCGCAGCCGCGGGGGTGATGCCGAACATGGTGAAAAACCCGCGTGGTCCCCGATCAAAGGTGAGCGTGGCGACGACGGGCAGTTCAGTGTTTTCTTTTGCTGCTCGAATGGCCAACGAAATCTCCGCCATGTCGCTCATAGTTTCGATGCAGAATGCGTCAACGCCGCCGGCAGCCAGTCCACGTGCTTGGTCCGCAAACACTTTGTACATTTCACTTTCAGTCGCTGTGCCGTTGGGCTCGAGAAACTCACCTGTAGGCCCGATAGAACCCAGTACAAATTGTCCTGCAGATGCCGCGCCACGGGCCAGTTCGGCACCGAGGCGGTTCAATTCTTCAACACGGTCACCATGGCCGTACTTTTGCAACATGTATCGACTGCCGCCAAATGAATTGGTCTCCACCATGTCGGAACCGGCCTCGAAATAATTGGCGGCCATTTGCCGGACGACCTCCGGATGCGAAGCATTGAATTCTTCCGGGCAGCCCCCCGCTTCTAGACCATTGTCCTGCAGGTAAGTACCTGTGGCTCCGTCCGATACCAGGATTTCTCCCTGGCGAATGCGTTCCAGCAATAAACTCATTTCAAGGTCTCAATTTTCTGATCGGTTCGCGTGCCACCACCGCACTGCTTCCGGGATCGCTTTCAAGTTTTCAATAGGTGTCTGCAACGGAATGGCACATTCCGGGCCGACAAGTTGTACACCGGCATCCAGGTTCTCCAAAACCTCAGCGGCTACCTCTTCCGGCCCCTTGGAGTAGAGTGTTTCGGGATTGTTGATATTGCCCACCAACGAAATTCGTTGAGTCACCGTTTCCATCGATTCCACGGGTTTGTTCTTCGAGTCGTAATGAAACGCGGCCATGCCCGTTTGAGCGATGTAATCCATGCGGTCGACGGTGCGACCGCAAATGTGCAAGATAATCGGGATGGGGATGTCTTCGACAAACTGGGTGTGCATCTCCTTCAGGAAGCGATCGTAGTATTCGCCGCTGACCAGGTCTCCGGTGGCGTGATCAGGCAATGTGATGGCATCTGCCCCCGCTTCGATCTGTGCTCGTCCAAACTCAATCGTTGCCTGCTTCATCTTTTCCAGACAACGTCGGGTTTTGTCGGGATCGTCCAGCGACATCAGTAAAAATTTCTCAACGCCGAAGCAGTGATAGCCCAACGACCAGGGACCCATCGTTTTGCCGATAATGGCGACCTCGTCTCCGAACTCCTTCTTCAGGATCCGAATGGCGTCCAGGACACATTTCGTGTCGGGGTGCGTCAGGAAATTGGCGGGAATGCTGATGTCTTCAGGTTCCGCCCAAATCGGCTCGTTCATTTTGACGGTGGGCCAGTTGTCTTTTCCTTCCCACTGCATTTTGCAACCGAGGGCGGAGGATTCTTGAATGATGGTGAACACGGGCATGATCGTGTCGAATCCAAGTTCCGTGTAGCCCGTAGCGGCCAGGCGGGCCATCTTTTCGGCATTTCGGTTACTTTCTGGAAAACGGGCATCGACCAGATCCATCAATTCGACGGTGGCTACCGAGGTGGGATTGCAAATTGGAGTTCGGTCCACAGGTTGTCGAGACAACGCGGCCAGGACCCGCTGGCGGCTTGTCATCGGTTTAAGGCTTTGTTGAATCATGAATTTATCTCGCTACATCAATTCTGCTGACTGGGAGCTGAAAGTTTTCCACGGGCGGCAATTTGCTCCTCCTCTTGCATGGTTGCCCGTACATTCTGTGCCCGATAGGTCATCTGTCCTAGCAACACGTGATGGTCCTGACCGCAGGGAAAACGAAAATCGTTCTTTTCATCCTGGATGACTTCCATCTCGCATAACTTGACGAACCCCCGAGTCAGGGCAGCCAGGCGACGCGTCACTTTTTCATTGTTACTGCCTGCTGTGGTTCGGTAACTTCCGTTTCCCAGAGGGACCACGGTCAACTCAGTTTCAGCTTTCTTGTCGAAAGCAGTGAGCGGTTTGACTTCCAGAGGCGTGCCCGTTTTTAACTTGCATAGATCGAGGAATGCTCGCTTCAAGGGCCGTAAATGCTGCCTTCGGCAGGAAAATTGAAGCCAACCCGGGGCGGTGGCAACTTCTTCCAGGCCCAACATTGTTTCCATCACTTTGTTCAAGTAGGCGATGCGTTCCTCGACGCCAGAATCACGACTGTAGGAGTGAATGGTAAATCGCGGCGCATCGTCAACCACCTGTCGATAAAGACCCAGCGAAACGTCATGGCAGTGCGGGTCCGTTGACAGCAGTTCGACACGAAGTCCCAAATCTAGAGTTTTACCCATCGTTGCTTTCTCGTCCGCCGTTTCATTGATTCTGGGACTTGTCGGGGTACAATTCGTTGGTGACACCTGTCAGGTACCACGCCTGTCAGGCACCTTTGCCGGACTACCGGAACTGCAACTGACTGGCCCACGACCCTCGAGTTAACGGAAATCCCGACAACCCCACACAATAACCTACACGACCATGTTGTACAATTGCCGGTTGGCATTCGTCTGGAGGCTCCGCTGAGCCGCGAAGTATGGCAAATCTGTTGATTTTTGCCAAGCCGGCCGCTCGTTCTGTGGTCAACAAGAAAAAGTCCTCGGGAAACGCTGCTTCTAGAAACCAACTTTCTAAGTAAACCGATGAGTTCAGACGCTGCATATCGTCTCTGTCGATGGGTCAAGCGGCCTTGTCCACGCCCTGGGGCCGCTCAGGTTCTCTTCTGTTTTTCACATGCCGGTGGCGGGGCGAGTGTTTTTTCAAATTGGTCTCGGGAGCTACCCGCAGCCATCGAATTGGGGGCCTTTCAATTGCCGGGTCGGGAGGACCGTTTGTCCGAAAAACCGATACAGGCGTTGCACAAACTCGTACCGCAACTGGTGGAGCCGCTGACCCGGGTTGCCGACGGCCGCCCTTTCGCCCTGTTTGGGCACAGCATGGGTGCACTAGTTGCCTATGAACTGGCCCGGATGATGAGAGAACCGGCCCCTTCCCACCTCTTTGTCTCCGGTCGAAACGGCCCTGATCATGTACCTCGGTCCGCCGGTTGCACTTCTCTTCACAAATTACCCGACCATGAGCTGTTGGTCGAGTTACGGCGAATGGGGGGCACGCCCAGCGAAGTATTGAACAACCAGGAACTCATGGAGATCTTGTTGCCCGCGTTTCGTGCCGATATGGCGATCATTGAAACTT
This sequence comes from Planctomycetota bacterium, assembly GCA_963578105.1. Classification (GTDB taxonomy): domain Bacteria; phylum Planctomycetota; class Planctomycetia; order Pirellulales; family Pirellulaceae. Next base: position 38,469 of record CAUZBP010000003.1, on the reverse strand, counting down.
ATCGTCATCAATCAGGCAAACCACTTTCCTGCCCTCTGTACGCCTTGGGTGGATCGGAGGATTCACTCACGACTCGGGCAGGATTGGAAGCCTGGAGGCTCCACACGGATGCCGAGTTTCAATGCCGTATTTTCTCTGGTGATCATTTCTGTTACCTTCGCCAACGCCATCTTCTTATCAAAACAATTGCACGCGCAATGGCCGGAACGACGACGGACTGAACCTTCCAGCTGCGCAACGCGTACCAATCGCCTCGATGTGTTTGCCTGAGGTGTTGAGAAACCGGCAGCGCCCTTGTTGTTTCTCCGGCCCTTGTGTTTCCGGCTGTTTTCTCGGCTCACGGGTGTGGGGTGATTGAATGAAAAACCGTGTTTGTGCTCCAAGGACTCTTAATTGGCAATACCGTCAGTCCTGATGTCGATAAGCGAACCCTCCGCCTTGTCGGGTTGCATTGTCAATTGTTGGGTCGTTTCGATTTTTTGAGTGACGGGTTGGCCAAACACCACAAGGTCGATCGTCATTTTTCGTTGAATGCACAAATCGACTAGGTAACCCGCTTGGTTGTCAAAATGAATGGTCCCCGTACTCTCCTGTTCCCGCAAGTCAAGGTTCGTTCCCGGCGCGGCTTGGGGGTCTTTGAGCAGCGTAACGTCTGTTGAAACCTCCAGCCGAGTCAGTTGCCTGCCGTCGAGGGTTTTCTGACCCCGATAGATAAATGTAGTACTCAGGATCATGTTGCCCAACGGTGACCGGGATTCTTCGTCCGTGCTCCAATGATCGCCTTCGTTGATGGCTGCTTCAGGGAATTCCGGAAAAATGCCAGGGCACACGTTCTTCACGGAATCGTTTGGCAGCATCCTCTTGATGAGCGGGTTGGTTTGAATTCCGGCTAATACTTTGTCGGAGACGGTCAGCTCCAGTATTTTTCCCCGGTCATTCATTTTTTGACGAAGCTTAACCCCTACCAAAGGTTGCATCATGGTCGAGACAGTTTGCAAAAGCCCTTCTGCTTCCTCCCCGTTGGAGGAGTCGTAGTTGGAGGAGTCGTAGTTGAGCTTATCCCGGCCGGGAAGTCCGATCATGACCGCAATTCGATCAATCGTTTGTGTGAGATGGAAAGTCCCGTCTTTTCCCACTCGGTCGACAGTCCATGTGATCCACAACTTTGTATCGTGGGGAATTTCGACGCCATCGCTCAACAGTTTGGTGGAGTGGCTGAATTCGACCGCGAACCGATCACCAGCCTCCATTTTCCAACGCATCCTCTCGGCGGCGACGGTGTCCGGGAGGATGAAAAACATCGCCCAGCCGAATGTCATGAAAGCTGGGAAACTGAGTCGTGTGAGGTTCAATATATTGACTTTTTTGAGGACCGTGAAAGACAGGAAAAAGTCCAGAAATGACGGGTTTAATGTACTTTCTGAGCATAGTATCTATCGTGGGATAACCGAACAGCTCTTGGTGTATAGTAACGTTTATTAGTAAATTCACCTACATGCCTAGGAATTCAGATTATGGGCGAGTGGAACGGCGCGCAACCGGTGAACAACCAACCGTTCATGAAATTGTTTCCATGACACGGAACGCTGCAGAACAATTGGTCACGGACCTAGATCAAGCCCAGCAGTTAACCAGCAATTGGACAGATGATCCACTGACAAGCCGCCTGGTTCACCAAGCGCTTCGCCGGTGCCTGGAAACTCTCGTGGCCACTCAGTGTTGGGGCGAATCGAACCTCATGCCTTCGGCTGATCTTTGGCGCATTGCTGGCGGATACCTGGAACAGGGCCCGCTACAACTCCGATCGCGCCGCAAACCACGTGGGCATGCTGGTGACTACGAATTATTGACTCGAATCATCCAACGAACCAGCAGTTCACATTCCTTAGGGGCTGCTCTAGATGCTTGCTTCCTCGGCCAGGCGGTTCCTTTAGCCCTGGGAAACAAAATAGATTTGATAACCGAAGAGCTTCTAAATCGTTGTTTGAACACCAACAAAAAATCCACGCACATTATCAGTTTCGGTTGCGGGCCAGCCATCGAACTAGAGCAACTGGTTTCTATCGTACCCGAAGCCTGTCAGAAGCGACTGCGTGTGACACTTCTCGACAGCGACCCGGGGGCTCTTGCCAGCGCTCGCAACCGGTTGCAGAAGGTGTTGTCGAACAAGCAGGTCGAAACACACTGTGAGAATCTTTTTCGATTGCCCGAATCAAGCGGCCCGACATTGCCCCTTTCTCCTGCCGATGTAGTGATATCTAGTGAAATGTTAAATTATTTGAGCGACACTCAGGCTGCCGAGATGCTGGCGTTTCTGGGAGGTCATCTGAGTCGAGGTGGTGAGATGTTGGTGAGTAGTTTTGCCGCACACCTACCGAGTCGAGCCTATCTGGAGTGGATTGGGAACTGGTACTTAAACTACCGAGATGCATCAGCATTGACCCGCGTCGCCGCACTGGCGGGTTATGGCGAGGATCAGGTCGGGGTTTCCTGGGAACCGCTTGGTATCGGTTTGTTCCTGAAGGTGCGCATGCCGTGAGGTGTGGGAACGCGGGGCGCTCAAACTTCATGCGACAAGGAAATCGTGGGACAAAGCTGTTGATGCTTTCATGCGTCACGTCGGAGGTAACCTGCCGGACTAGGCATACGGTGCGATGAAATCGATGGCGGCTTGCTTCAACAGGTGGTACTCGCTGCACCTGGTGGCCCCAAAGATACGAATACCGCGTGCCACGTCGCGTTCATAGCTTGCCCCGTCCCGGGGAATGATGGCGGGCTCAACTGCCAAGCCTCGCTCGAGCGCTCCTTCGATCACATGTTCCATGGCCCCCAACACCTCCGGATGCTGCCATTGTCCATGGAATCCCATTTTGGCCGCCAGGTCGCCGGGACCGAACACGATCCCGTCCACCCCCGGAACCGACATGATGGCTTCTGCGTTTTCCACCCCCAGCGGCGACTCGATCTTGGGCAGCACGAGCATTGCGTCATTCGATTCCCGGCAATAACGAGCCACATCCGAGTCGTTGTACCGGGCGTTGGCGCCCAACGCCAATCCCCGCTCGCCAGACGGTGCGTACTTCATCCAGCGAACAAGTTCTTCAACCTGCTGGGCGGATTCGGCATGGGAGAGGATGATTCCCAGTGCCCCAGCATCCAGCATCCGTGATACGAGCGCGCGTTCTGGTGACACAACCGTGACGACCGGTGTGAGACCCGCATCGCGGCCCATGACCAGAAAAGTGGTGAGTGTCTCGTTGTTGTGAACAACGTGTTCTGTGTCGACCATAATCATGTCGTAACCCGCTTGGGATGAAACTTTGACAACCGACGGCAGCAAGGCTTCAAAGATGTTTATTCCCGTGATCGGTTCACCTCTTCGGAGCTTTTCTTTTGCCGGATTGGCGATGATCGGTTGGTTTGCCGCCATGTCGAAGTCCTTCCATTAAGATGTTTGACGATTGAATGTGGCCTGGGTTTCCAGTACGTGAAGTCTGTCGATGACGAAACCTGGACGATTTGCAGTGTAATGGAGCACCGGTTGCAGAAAAACAAGGAGTAAGGTAGTTCTCACTATCGAACCAGTTAGCATTCAATCGTCCAGGTCAATGCATACCAGATCGTGCTGATCACGCACAAATAGACGCTTCCGGGAAAGCGCTGGCACTGCCCACGATTTCAACTTGAGTATCCCTTCCAATTTCGCTTTTTCGACGTACTTCTCGGGATTGGGATCAATGAGTCGGAGTACGCCGTCTTCACTCAAAGCGATGATGTGGTTTTCCACCTTGATGCACGTACATCGTCCAGGCTGCCGGTCCACCCACTGTAGTTCGCCGGTTACAAGTTCAATGCAGCGAAAGGTGCAACTTCCAACATCTCCGTGACAGCCGTAAAGATAACCATTCACCAGCATGCTCGTAGCGAATAAGTTTTGATAACGCTTCTGTAACCATTTTTCAGTGACTCGGATTTCCTCGCCTTCGCGTTCCAGTTGTAATAAGGCTGAACCTCCACCATAACCGGTCGAAATGAAGATCTGATCATTGATTACCAAAGGGGTCGCGCAGTTGCATTTGTATTGATTGCGGTGGGTAAATCGCCATAAGATTCCACCGTTGTCCGGATTCACACCCAGCAGTGATTCACCCGTGAAGGCGATCACCTGGTGCCGGCCAGCGATGCTTGTGGAGATTGGTGAAGCGTACGAGCGGTGATCGCTATCTGCGCTCCAGACCAGTTTCCCGTTTCGTCGGTCGAAGGCCGCAAGATGATTCTCATGGTTACCCCCCGGCTGGCAGATGACGAGATTCCCTTCCACTAGTGGAGAAGTGCTGAGGCCCCAGTACTGATCCTCGGCGGCCGGGTCCTCAATGCCGCAAGCTGCATAGATATTGGTGTGCCACAACGTTGTGCCATTATCAGCCCGCACGCAGACCAGGTCAGCAGATGGGCCAAGAAAAAAAACCTGTCCATTTTGATAAGTCGGTGTGGCTCTTGGTCCGGAACCCTGCTGCTGTTGATCCAGGTAGGGATCGCCCACTTTCTGTTGCCACAACAATTCACCCGTATGAGCTTCAAAACAGAAACCCAGAATCTGTCCGTCTTGTTCGCCCATGGCATAAACCCGGCCACGATGAGTTGCCAGTGACGAATACCCTCCCCCAATCGGTGTTCGCCAGAGTATTGCCGGCGGGTGGCTATCCCAGTCCAGGTTCAGCCCGGTTTCCTGGGAAACCCCGTCACGGCGACGTCCCAGGTACTGTGGCCAATCGGTGTCTTCCCAGTCGGTCAAACTCGCACCGGTCGGTGTGTCGGTGACTGGTTCGACGGCCCAGAGCGTGGAACCCAGCAGCAACAATGCCACGGTTAAGAGACTTCTCATCATATTCCTTTTGTATGACACGTTGAATCAATGTGAGCAACAAAAATTTATCGACGAAACGAAGGTCCGTTGGGTCAGATGAAATAACACTGACAGTCCCGGTGAATCCTGTCACTTCCAACCTTTTGATTTGACGATCCTGTAGTACAGGGTCGGGTTGGAAACACACGAGATGATTCTACTGCCGTTTGTCGACTCGCGATGTTGCGGTTCACTGGCTTTCTCCCGCCGACCGGCCCTGGCGGGGTTTCGGCCACCTTTCAGACTGAAGCGGCTGACAGGTTCACTCCGAGTCGCGAAGCGCGCTCTCGAAGTTCTGGAGTCCCTGTTCAATCTCGTCGTGTGTTGCTCCGAAACCAAGCCGAAAATACCGATTGTCCACCTCGAAGCATCGGCCTGGTACCACGAATGTTTTGTACTTTTCCGCTATCAACTTGTAGAAGTCCTCCGGGTCGAAGGTGATCTCTTCTTTGAATCGTGGAAAGCCGACGACACCTGCCACAGGAGGCACCCATTCGATTTGCGGTTGATTCGCCACCCATTGTGAGACTAGTTGAAGACTCTTTTTCACATGGGCTCTGGATCGTTCGAGGAAACTTTCTTTTCTCTCTAGAACATGTAACGCAATTGCTTCGCCCACAGAATTGTTGGCAATGGTGATTTGTTCACGGATGGTGAGAATGGAATCAAGGATAAACTGGTCGCGTGTAGCCAGCCAGCCGATCCGGATTCCCGGTAGACCGTAGCATTTCGACATGGTCGACAGGCTGATGACCTTGGGACTCAATGACGCCGCCGTAGGGAGGGGTTCTGGAAAATCGAGGTCGCGGTAGGTTTCGTCGAACATCAGATAAACGTCATGTTTTTCGACGAGTTCAATGATCTGGTGTAGTTCATCCTCAGAAATCATGGACCCGGCCGGGTTGTTGGGGTGGGTCAAACTTACCAATTTTGTCTTGGGTGTGATCAGGTTCTCAAGCTTGTCCAGATCGGGTCTGAAACCGTTTTCAAAATTCAAAGGGAGAAAGCTGACGTCACAACCCAGGGATCGTGGGATTTCATAGAGCGATGGATAGTTGGGGTGTTCAACCACGACGTGATCACCCGGTTTGAGCAGGGCCGAGTTCAAAGCAAAAATCCCCTCGCTTCCACCTGAAGTGACGACGACCTGGTCACCTGTGAGTCCGGGGTATTGTGTCGCAATGCATTCTTTCAATTTGGGGTCACCCGTGTGGTGCCCATATCGCAGAGCCACTTCGGCCAGGTCGATGTTCAGATCTTCGACGGTCAGAAACTTCACTGCACTCTCGCCAATGTCATACTCGACGTTGAACTGGTGAGTGTCGAACCAGACTTCGAGTGTCATACGGTTAAACCACATCGATTCTTTAATTTCATGTCTAGGAGGATTTGAATGACGCCTTGGCCCGGCCAACGACCAATACTTCTATGGTCGTCGAGCATACCGGGTCTTGCAAGGGTGTAAATACTGTGCTGACTGGTGCCCCTCCCCTCTTTCAGGAAGGCTGCAATCTACGAACAAGTTCATGCATTTTTCAGATCTGTTGAATCTGTCTGAGCATGGTTTCCAATAATTCCAGGGGAAGTCCGATAACATTTGACTCGCTACCCTCGACCATGTGAATCCAGTTCTCGCGGTCCTGTAACCCGAATGCACCCGCCTTTCCCTGCCAGGCGTTGCTGTCGAGGTAATCCTCGAGAACTCTGTCGGGCACCGGGTCCATGCACAGGCGACTTTTTGCAACCCGGACCAATTTATTGTCACACGGTCGTTTCCAGACGCAGATGCCGCTGTAGACATGGTGATGACGACGCTGAAGCAAACGGAGCATCTTGCGTGCGTCCTCTCGACCTCGAGGTTTTCCCAGAATCTGGCCACAACATTCTGCCACGGTGTCACATCCGACCACGGTCCCTTTTTCAACTCTTTGTGAGACATCTTGTGCTTTTTGAAACGCCAGACGGGCGACCATTTCCGGGGGAGTTTCACGACTACAGATTCCACATTCTGTTGAATCCCGGGGTGGTAGTACGTCGAACTGGTAACCGGCCCCGCTCAGCAGTTCTTTGCGGTGCACTGAACTACTGGCCAGAATGAGTGGATGTAGGAAATTCCGCATGACGATGATTGACGGCTGACAGAAGACCGGGCACTTATTCTGAAACACGGGGTTCTGAAACACGGGGTTCTGAAACACGGGAAGCCAGCCGCAAGGAAAGGAGTTTCCTGCGTTGCTTGCCACTCCGACTCTGCCGGCTCAGTAATTTCGGCCCGACTTTTTTACGTCTTTTCTACAGTAGACTGTTTACCACACGGCTTTACGGCTTAACTCAGTTACCGTATCACTGAATCTGCTCAGATGCAAACGACATAACAGTCTTTTAGCCCCTTTCTCACCCTTTGCGGACAACTAGTTTGCTATGGCGCGTCACCCGATGAGTGTATTGTATGAAGACAACCATCTGTTGGCCGTTCTCAAGCCGGCCCAGCTGCCCACGATGGGTGTTTCTGCCGATAAGCCATGCCTGCTGAAGTTAGCCAGACAATACATCAAGCGCAAGTATAACAAGCCGGGAAATGTGTACCTGGGTACCGTGAGCCGGTTGGACGCGCCGGTGACTGGCGTTGTGGTCTTTGCCCGCACTTCGAAGGCGGCTGCCCGACTGAACGAAGCTTTCCGCCGGCGAGAAGTTGAGAAGATTTATTGGGCCATTGTCGAGGGTAGACCGAGTCCCCGCGGGCGCTACACGGATTGGCTGGTCAAAGACGAGCGTCATCGCAAAATGCACCGCGTCGATCCATCTCATCCCGGCGCTTCAGAGGCCCGTTTGGCGTACAAATGTACCAAGAGGATACAAGGTGGCAGCTTTGTCGAAATCGAACTGGAAACAGGTCGCAAACATCAGATCCGTCTGCAATTTGGGGATCGCGGACATGCGATTCTCGGCGACCGCAAGTACGGAGGGCGAGCAGGCGACTTTCCACGGGGAATTGCTCTACATGCGAGACGTTTGACTTTGACTCATCCTGTGCGACGTGACTGCCTGGAACTGGTGGCCCCCTTGCCGGCCTCCTGGGGGGAATTTGACGTTCCCTAGCTTTGTCGCTAGGTGCGGGAAATCGAATCCGGTGAGGGTTGGAAAACATCCCGGACAGTCTGATTTCTGGATGCGTTGTCTGCACTTGCACCTCCTTTCGGCCGTGGAAGGGGATTGATTTTCGGAATCGGCGCCAGTTGCTACACTACGCGCATGCTAGACTTGATGCGGAGAATTGTATGATGAGGACCCAACGGCTTTCATTTCGAAAAGCTGCTCTTCAGAGCGGCCTGCTGACCACCGAACAGATCGACACGGCACTAGAACGCATCTCTTCTCAAAACCAGCAGGACGCCGCCACCGATTCGCAAGTGACAGATGGTCAACTGTCGAGTGAATTAGTGGATTGTGGTTTACTGACGTCCTATCAGTCGATGCAGCTTCAGGAAGGGAAAATTAAGTTTCGCTTGAAAGACTATCGTATTCTCGATTTTATTGGTAAAGGCGGGATGGGGCAGGTCTTTAAAGCCGTTCATGAAATCATGGGCCGTGATGTGGCAATCAAGGTTTTACCTCGTGAGCGTTGCACGCCGGAGGCCATTGAAAACTTCGAGCGCGAGGCGCGCAATCAAGCCGGTCTCGACCATCCGAATCTTGTACGTGCCTACGACGCGGGACACGACGGCAATGTTTATTTTCTGGTTACCGAATTTGTGCCAGGAACTGATTTGCGGAAATTCGTCCGTCAACAGGGAATATTGACGGAAAGCCAAGCCGCGCATGTGATCAGGCAGGCCGCCATTGGACTGGAATATGCCCACCGGCGGGGTCTTATCCATCGTGATGTCAAACCAGGAAATCTGCTGGTAACCTCCGGTGGGGTAACGAAAGTTTCGGATCTGGGACTGGCGGGTTTTGTTCACGAAAGTGACCAGGATCCGCGGGCTGGACGGTTGGTGGGAACACCGGATTACATTCCTCCGGAAGTCGTGCGAAATCCGAAGAAGATCTCCGCAATCAGCGATATTTATTCCCTGGGTTGCACCCTTTACTATGCGGTCACGGGCAAGGTGCCGTTTCCCGGGGGTAAGACACGTGACAAGATCCGTCGACACCTGGAGGAGGATCCGTGGCATCCATCAAGACTGAACCAGGATTTGAGTGAGGAATTTGTGGATGTGCTCGGGGACATGATGGAAAAAGATCCGGCCCTTCGTATTCAGTCGGCAGCTGAAGTAGCGCAAAGGATGGAACCATGGGCTGCGCTGGCGGGACCCGTGGTAACACAACCTGCCCGGTCGCGTTGGCTGCCTCCCCCCTTCCCGAGCGGGGAAGGTCTTAGTGATACGGCGGACCTTGACGATTCGCCATCAAGTGGGTTTGGCAGTCAGTTGTCCCAGGGGACTTATCCTGTGGTGTCTGCCCTGGAAGAAACTGATTCGGCGTCAACGAGTAGTCTTTTCTCTCAACTTGCCAGCGAAGATGACAACTCTGAGGTGCGTCGCAAGGCAGTCCTGCGAGCCTTATTCATCGCAGTTCCCGTTTCTGCCCTGTTGGGGGTGTTGTTGACACTCGGCTTTCTCTGGATGGCGAGTTGAAGCCAGAATTGCGTGTCAGTTGCCAGTGGGAGCGGCCCCGGAGTTGTCAATGGACGTAGCGGCGGTGATGTTTGTGGCACGTGCGGCGGCCAATTCCTTCGCTAGTGTCTCCACGGCTCTGGCATCCAGGTATTCGCGCAGAATGGTTTGCGTGTCACTGAATAAGAGACTGATTTTTTTCTGCGCACGGGAGTCGTTTCGGGTCAGTCGCTGCCGCTCTCGATCCAATTCCAGCGAATAATGCGAAGGAAGCCTCAGGGCGCGAAGATCGTCAAGCAGTTCTTCGGCTTCGTCGAATTTTTGCTTGTCGATGCGTTTCTTAATCCGAGTTTCGAGGATCTTTCGTTGAATCACCATGTCGATAAGGTTCTGTTGCATACCCATTACAAATCCCTCGGCTTCGAGACGAAGATCGTCGTCGATGAGTGAAGCCGTGATTTCTGCTTCGAGTCCTGGCACCATGGGAAGTCGGGCTAACAACTCCCGGCCGTTTTTGATGTAAAGTATCCGTAAGGGGTGGGCGCCTGGATGTATTTCCAGTTCCCCACGAAAGTTGGAGCTACCCAGGAATTCAGATTTCTCAGAAGTGTCGCCGGAAGGAGTACGCGAATAGACGTCGTAACCTACCAGGATCCGCTTGTTGTCTTCGCGGGACCGCAGAAGAAAACGAGTAGGACCGCTGGGGGTCGAAATCGCCAGGGCCAGTCGTTCGGTGCGACGGCTTGATCGACCGCTGATCGGATTTCTGATGCCCGTATAGAGTTTGCCAATGAGGCGATGTTTGAATTGTGGTTGCAGGATTCGCTGTGATTGTTCGACGGTGAGCAGTTCGTCTTCGACCAGGGCCTGTGCTACCTGCTCGTTGTTCACTGGACCTCTGGTAGCGTTGTCTTGACTTGACGAGGCGATCCGCTGGAACGTTGAATCAAACTCTTTGGCGGTTACGAGACCAGTCTGGAGTGCGACTTCTCGAAGTGTGAGTCGACCTGCGTTGCGTTGTTCGGCAACTAAAAATGTCCATTGAACAGGACGAATACCGCCCGGTCGGGGTTTTCCGAGCCGATCGTTGGTACGCAGAATCGGCTGGAAGATCGTGCCCGGCACGGCGGACACGGGCGAGTTGGCATCCAGGGCTAGAGCTCCGGCTCGCAGTCGGATAACGAAGTACTTGCCCTCTCCCTCTGCTTCTTCATAGGGCTCGCCGATTTGTGCCAGTGGTGAGAAGGCGTCCAGCAGCGCATCGATTGCCAGGGCTTGAATTTGCCTCGCCTGTGGGGCACTTCGCTGTTGATCACGTCCCCAGGAACGCGTCCTGCAGTCGAATTCACGAACGCGGATCAAAAAATCGAGCGATGATCGGGCGACCGTCAGCAGCAGGAGCTTGTCTCGCTCCATTGCCTCCGGAAACAGCCCTTCTATTGCATTCGCCGATAACTGGTCCAGTCGGTACAGCATGGCGTGGGCGTTTGAATCTCGCGCTGGATTGACGACCAAGTTCCAGGCTGGTCCTACAATTGCCAGTGAACGGCGAGCGACAGATTGCATCAGTGTCTGTTGCAGGTGGTTGGTCAATTCCGGGGCCGAATCAAAGGCCACGGTCACCTGGACGTTGTAGGGTGTGACTTCCCAACTCGTCTGAGCCCGGGCCAGCGGTGTGCAAGCGCAGGAGATCAACATCACGATCCCGAGTAGATTCGGGCCACGCAGGATTTGTTTTGAACTGTTCGGTTTATTGCGGAGCATGCCAATCCTGAGTGTCATCGTGGTGAAGATCCGGCGTTCCCGAAGGCTTTCACGGGATGACATGTCTCACCGGATTTCAAATGAGAGTTGGACCTGTTTCTGTTTTGTTCATTGCCACCCGATGTGGGGAACTTTGTCGAGTGGTGAATGCGCTTACGTGGTTGATTTGACATCAGGATTTCAATCAGACGTTTCAGTGAACTGATTCGATAAGCTCTAAAGCTTGTTCAATTCTATTCGCTTTGTTGGGGAATGATTTGCCAATTTTCTACGTTCTGGTACAGATGGACCGGATGATTTCCCTCATCCAGGCCGTGCAGGCGTTGGTGGTAGGCGAAATACTCGGCAATTTGCCAAAGTGGAACAATGGCGGTTTCGTCGTACACAATCTGGTGAATGCGGTGCAAGGTTTCCCTTGCTTGGCCCCAGTTGTTGGCGCCTGCCAGGCGTCGTGTCATCTGGCTGAGGTAAGGGCTCACATCCGACAGCAGTGACTGGGATCCAAACAACCGGCTGACGTCGACGACGGGCTCGCTAATTAACCACTCCTGGTACAGTAAATCGTAATCGTCGGTTGGCGTTGTTGCGCCCGGTGGCAGCGGATGCAGCGTACAGGGTACTTGGGCCGCTCCCAGTTGTTTGGAAATCGCCTCGCAGGCCAAGCGGGCAATCACTGTGTCCGGGTGTGCCAGAATAAGCGGCTCCAGCGTGGGAGGGGTTTGTCCTAATTGATTCGCTTGATCAATGGTCTGGTTGATCCCTACTCGGAAAAGTGTCAGGGCCATGACGGGTAGAAACGGGCGCGGTTCAATTCGGGGATTGTAGGCGTAACCGAGCGGGTCATCGGAAGTGAAACCGGCGGGAAATGGGCCGCTGATCAGTTGACATCCTTCCAGGTCAGTGCCACCGAGAATCAGTTGTTTCAGGATCACGTCTCGTTGAATGGCGTAAGCAATAGCGCGACGGAAGAAACGGTTGGCGAGGAACGGGTTGCGTTTGGAATTGGGGATCAGGACGTGAATCGTCGGTAAGTCGTAACGGTTCACGATGATGTCGGGTTCGTCTTCCAACTGGACTACCTCCAGCGGGTTGAGACGGTCTACGGCATCAACGACTCCGTGTTGCAACGCATTGGCTAATTGTCCCGCATCTTGCAGCCAGACTTCAATGATCTCCCGGGGCTGAACGGGACCGGACAGGGGAAATGACGGATCAGCTTGGTAAACAGTTTCCGAGTCATTGTGTGCGCTAAGGACAAACGGGCCCCTTGGTCTGGATTCAGGAAGTGACGTTTTCTGAGCAATGTCTACTACCAAAAAAGCTTCCGGGCGGACGAATGCTCTTTGGATCTGGATCTCCAGTTCCAACACGCTTTTTACCTGGACGTGTTGCAGTAAACTGGCCCAGGAGGCGTTAAATGTTTGATGGGACGGCTTTGCCATGTCCAGCAACTGCGCTGCCAGGTCCAAACTGGTGATCAGGTGAGTTTCTTCAACAGAGGTAGCAGATTGCCTCAGTTGTAACTCCAGGCTCGTGCCCGATTCGTTCGGAGTCAGGGTTCCCCAGGGACAGAAGTACTCGCCCCCCTCGGCACCGGGTCCCGAGAATTCCACCAACTGGCGAGTCAGCAATCTTGCTGCACGACGGCCACTCCAATTTTCTAAGCCTGCTTGGATAGGCTGGGCCAGCGGTTGGGCCACTCCGACCACGACCACTGGATATTCCCGTGCAATTCGTGTTGACAATGCGTGGGCTCCGGCGACTGTCGGCCAAATATCCTTTGCCTGCTGGAGTAACGTTCGGGCCAGCTTGAAATCTTTTCCTTGCACAGCGGTTTGAGTACGTTCGATGCGTTGCCGGGCTTCTGCCTGAAGTCGGGTTTGCCAACGGTCGTAGACACCCACCTGATCCGGGTTGGAAGCGTTCAGATTGTTTTCGAGAAGTTTACGAGCCTGCCAGAAATCGTTTTCTTTGAAATGCTGTTCGATGAGCTTGTTCAGGACGATTCCGATGCGTTTGGAGAGTCCTTCTTTCTGCGGATTAAGGGTTTGGGCTTCCTGCAGAAGGGCTAACGCCTCCAGGTAGTTTTTTGACTGAAATGAATGTCCGGCATTTCTCACTAGAAACCCTTCCAGTCGAACGTTCAGATTTTCCGTGTTCGGGTAGTTCCGGGTGAGATAGTAATAATGCCAGTAAGCTTCGTCGAACTGGCCCTTTCCTGTAAGTAAATTGGCCTCCCTGAGCACCAGGTTTTCAAACAGGTCAATTTTCACGATGGCATGACGATCCACGCTAAGAAGTTCCCGCGGATTGTCGTGTCGATAGACCTCCAATGGGCCTCCTTTGTTGAAGTCGGGAGGCACACGGCGGTTCGGAAGGTCCAGTGGACGAACCTTTAGCACGCGGTTTTTGTTCGCGTCATTCAATTGGATTCGATCGAATGGTTCTTGTTCGTAGAGGGGCCCTTCTGTGTCATCCGCTGTAAGCAGCGAGCACCACAAGCCCAACCAGAGAATCAGGAAACACTGTGCAATGTGCATGGCGAGCAAGTGAATGTTGAACCGAGGTTTAATACTGGACGAGGAGACGCAGACCGGTCCCGTCATTCAGGGCACATGTTGTTGGCATGAAAAGTTGAGTCGGCTGTTGCTGTTCAGCCGGTGTTTGGCTGGACTAATTTGTGTTTCCATTCGACGTATTGGCGATCTCTGAAGTTTGCACTTTGGAGGTGGCAACCGTGTAAACAGTTCCGTCGTGACCGGTAAGCAATAAATTTTCGGGACCGAAGCGGACGGGGCCGGTTCCCAGTGGTTCTTCGATGTCAAGGTGTCCTAATTCCTCACCGGTGTTACCAGCGATGCGCCACACCTGGCCTCCTCGAGAAGCCATGATGTAGTCGCCTTCGACCACCAGTGGAAAACCGACTGGTGGTCCGTAGCCGCAGCGGACCTTCCATTTTTGTTGCCCTTCACCTGTAAAACAAAGCAGTTCGTTCGTGGTGGTGAATACCAACACGGCGTCGCCCGATTGCAACGGTCCCCACACGACCCGACCGTTAAGTTCCCAGATGTTTCCGGGGCTTAAATCTGAAATTTGAAACGAGATGACTTGATCGTATTCATCCTGCCGGACGAGGCCGTACACCATATCGCCCGTACCGGCCATTGATCCAATTAAAGACCATTCGATCGTGCGTTCTTCGATCGCGGTCAGTTGTGGCGCCGCCCCTTTCTGAATGCCCAATTTGTAGATTTTTCCTTGTCCGTCGGAGATGACGATGCGGGCATTACCCGCCTCATGCACCAATGCCGGCCGGTTCCAGTTGATTTCCTGACCCGGATGTAGCGTGGTTTGAAACGGATGGACCCGGTCCGAGGCCTTCGTCACATCCAGCAGAGAGATCCGGCCTTTTTTGCTTCTGGTCAGCAGAGCCCCCTCGAACACCAGAGGGGTTCCGTCCAACTGGTCACCCGAAATTTTCAAATTCAGCAGTTGAAGACGTGAGGCACGTAGACTCGGATTGTAAACCATGAATTGTTGAGGTTCAGGGTTGCTCACAAGGAGCTGCCTTCCATCTCCTAGCTCGTAGCGTTGGGTAAGAGCCGGAATGTCGGCGGCGAAGGGCCTCTCGTCAGGCTCGTCATCCGGACCCGCGTTGAAGTTGTCAGCTCCCAGTACGTAGAGTTCCCCCTTGGCAGTGAACAGGAGGGCCTTGTTTTCAGTCGATAGCGGCGCCCCTGCCGGAGGGACGGCCAGGTCCGTTTCCCATGCGATTTCAGAAAGTCCGCCACGTTGACCAATCCGATCGGGACGCATGGCTGTCACCGTGACACCGGACTTTCGGGCACGTCGGCGAGCGTAAAAAAGTATGTTATTTTGCATCTGCAGCGGACTGACAAAGACATCTCCCTCGTGCGTGACGGATTTTCGAACCGTCGATCGTCGCGAGGTCTGTAGTTGGAACTGAGTCAGGCTGTTGCTGGCCACCCAGAGTTGGCCGCCATTGGCGAGAACGTAGGGAGTGACCGGCTCCGCTTCGGTCGGTACTTCCGTCGTCATAATGGAGACGGGATTGTTTTCAGCCGCTCGATCGATCTCGAACAAATACATGGCACCCCGATCCGTTGACACCAGTAAACGCCGGCCAATGATGAGCGGACGGCGTACTACCTGACCCTCCAGCCGAATCGGATCCTGGGCCTTCTGTAACTGCAAGCCGTTCGCATCGGTCGCCAGAACATGGAGCTGCGAATTCAAGAGACTCAATCGTTCCACCACGAATACAAATCCTAGCGTTGAAACCGGAGGGGCACTGATTCCCTCGAAGGAATGACCCAGGTAGTAGACTTCGTTGCACTCGAGTGTATCACTGGCCAGCACGTACAAGTTCGAGTGCTCACTGGCCACATACAGCCGGCCACGTTTCACATCGGCACCTGGTGGCACATTCAGGGCTTGGGGCAAGTCGGCCTGGCGCAAGGTCGTTCCCTCGCCAGCCGCAACTTGCAGGAGTTTTCCAGCCCGGGTTGCTGCCACGATGAAGTCGGGTAATACGAGCGGTTCCAACAAAGGATTTTCCAGAGGTAAACGCCAGCGAAGCTTGCCTGTATCAGCGGCCAGGGAAAGCAACTCACGGCGGCGCGAGTCAACACAGAGTGCATCGCCAGCAGGACCAAGCGTGGAGGATTGCGGATGCATCATGGTCTCATGGCCCACAAAACGGCGCCACAGCAACTGACCGTTGTCTGCTTGCAAACCATAGACCGCTCCGCCGGCAAAGAAATAAAGGACCTGGCCACTTAGTCCCTGCAAGGTGTCGCCCGTACGGCTCGCGAAGGTGACCGAACTGATAGCGACCGGATGATCACTGGTTTCAGCCCGGACCGGGTTGTCCAGAACTACGACCCGTTGTTGTTCTTTTTTGGAAATGTCACGGACCGCCTGCTGAAGTTCTTTCCTGTTTTCCAAGGCCGGATAGACGTTCAGCAATGCATCCCGAGCAACATAGGCGTCGACGGGCTGATCGGCAACAATGGCCTGCTGGATCGCCTCGATGGTCTTGGCGAGTTCACGATCTTCGTTGATGGATCGTTTGACGGTGGCAACTTTAGCAGTAATCTCGTCCAGGCGCCTTTGCTGGCCTTGCTTGTGCGAACTGGGCATGTAATTCGTGTTGTTGATCAGCTCGAGCGATTCGTCATGGAGGGCCACGAATTGTTCTTTGTCGGCTATTTCCGAGGAAGTGCGAGCTCGTTCGGCCAGCTCGCCCGCAATCGTGGGCAGCAGACCTGCCAGTTCTGGGCGCGCAGATTCGGCAAATTGAGGCTCCGCCTCTATGGTCGGCAGCATTTCCTGGGCAACCTTTAAAGCGCTCGCTTGATCATGACCTCCTTCCACCTCCCTCCAAATCGTGGCCATACCGATGCGCACTCGTGCCTTGCTGACGTTGACGTCTTTGGGATAGTCCTCCAGGTATTCTTTGTACCTGGCGATGGCCTGACCGTAGCTGCCGTTCTGGTAGTCGACCTCAGCGAGGTTGAAAGCGGCATCGGCCGTCTCACGTTTGAGATAAAAGAACAAAAAGGTTCCCAGGAATACCAACAGCAACAGCGCTCCGCCGCCTACCAGCAGCAGAGGAGAGTCCCAGCGCTTGGTGACAATCGTAAGCTGTTGCTTGGGACGTTCTCTGCCCCGGCCGGTATCCGACGCAGAAGGTGGTCTGAGAGGATCCTCCTGTGGTGTCCCGCCGCTGTCCGCCACTTCGTACTCGTACCCTTCCATCAGCAGTACATCATCGTCGAGCGGGTCGTTTGCGGCAGCTTCAAAAACGTCGGACGTGGCCGCCGTCATCTCGGCGGCAGCCTGTTCTTCGATGTCGAGTTCCTGGGAGGAATACTCCTCGGCTTCGTTGACTGCTTCGTTGACTGGCGGCCCGGATTGATTTTTTCGCGAGCTGGTTGTGGGATGTTTCTGATCCTCTTCTATCGGTGCCAGATCGAGTTCAGCATCTTCTTGCTGGTTTGCGGGGCTCTTGACCTGCGATTGAAGCAACTGTATGGCTTGGTGTGAAGTCAGCAGGCCGCGGTCGACGAGCAGCTTGGCAAGTCGTTTCGCGCTGACGGGATTTTTTGAGACCCCGACTTTCTGGCGTAGTGTTTCCAGGATATTGTTGCTGACAAGATTGTCTCGGGCGAGCAATTCTAGAAATTCGTCAGCGGTTTCTGCCATGTCAGATGTCCTCTTCAACTGTCACCAGTTTCACTTGTTCCATTCCCAGTCCAGTGCCTGCATCCAAGACGGTCACGACCTTTTCATGGAGCGCATCGCCGTGGGCGATCACCAACAGTCGCGTGGGCGTCACGCCGGTCGAACCGCCACGTTTGGCCTCTCGTAGCCTCACCAGAAGTTCCTGTTCGCTGGCTGCTTCATATTCGGTGTCCTCGCTCACCACCCAGAAGGTATTGTAGGCATCGATGCGGACAATGATATAGTCATCATTGTCCTGTATCTCGTCCACAGTATTCTGGCTCGGCTGATTGTTATCCGGGGCGGGGACTTCGAACGATCTTTGAAGACTAAAAGCGGCGGTTACCATAAAAAAAATCAGCAACAGGAAGGTGACGTCGACCATGGGGGTCATGTCCATGTCTTCGTCGATCTTCTTCCGACGGGAGTTGTCGAACTTGATGGGCGGCAAGGGAGCAGATGGACCCTCACGTTGCGGAGGTGTGCCTTTTTCGTCCTTTTGGGGAACCAACGCCATGTCGGCACCGCAGTGAGGGCAACCTGACCGTTGTCCAGCGGTGGTCTCAGAATCGTCAACCGTCACGTGGGAGCCACAAGCAGGGCAACGGAGTTTTCCGATCACGTTCTATTGAACCTCCAAGACGGCAATGTGAAGTTGAATACCGCCGGAGTGAACCTCCTCGACACTCCCCACAGCCTGTGCCACTCGCGACACTTCCCGGTGCTGGATCCCTTTTTCTGCCTTGATGATGACATTTTTTTTGGGCGGGGTGACGTCGAGCCCCTGACGGACGTAAGCGGCAATCTCCTTTTCTTGGTCTGCAAGATCCGTGGCCTGCACCAGGTCGGCTTCCCGTGTCCCGTCGCCCTTGTATACCAATGCCTGCTCTCGGTCGCCCTGGGCGACAGTAAGAATGATCGATGCCTGGGTCGAAGCTGCCGTGCCGTGGCGGGCCGGAGGCAACGCTACGTCGGCCTGGGTGTCGAGTTTTGATGCAACCAGAAAAAAAATCAGGAGCAGAAACGTGATGTCGATCATCGGCGTAATATCCATCTCAACCTCCTCGACCAAACGTCGTCGAGGCATCAGCACAGTCAGGTCGACCGAATCATCTGGAGGTTCTACGCGGAGGTATTCAGCTTCGTTCATCACGGTTGATGGTTTCTTTGTTTTCGGTTCAGGGGTGAATTTTTGGGAGTTGCAGTCATGGCCTCGGTGATTTCCATTGCGTCTTCGGCAATTCCTTTTTCCCGGTGTTGCGGGCCGCGACTCCCGATCGTGGGTCGTCGGCACGGAAGCTTCGACGTTGTTTTATCCTCTCTCTGCGCTGCCTTCACTTTTTCTACTACCGGCCTTCTTGCCCGGTTCGTTGATCGATTTCTTAAAGATGTCCAAAAATTGAGCGAGGCCCACCGCCACAAGGTCTTCCATTTTGCGGATGCGTACGTTGATACTGGCCATGCAAAACACGAGCGGAATGGCAATCGCCAGGCCACTGGCGGTGGTGATCAAGGCGACACTGATATCTTCTGCAAGGACCGCCGGATTCACACTTTCGCCGGGAGCCGCCAACTTGGCAAAGGCCCCCATCATGCCGATGACGGTACCCAGCAGACCGGCCATCGGGGCCACTTTGATTACGGTGGTGACCCAGCTCAGGCGGTGCTCTAGATCGGATAAGATGTCCCGTTGAAATCGATCCACGATCATTTGTTGAACCTGCTTGAAGCCAGCGTTTCGATTTTCGATTGCCAGGATTGCAAGTTGCGATACTGCACGCTGGTCGCCCGCAATCAAGTCAGCGGCAGCCTCGAAATTTCCCTTGGCCAGTGGTTCGTTCAGGGCTTCGAGAAACGTTGTTTGGTCACTTTCATTGCGAAAACGTTTTTGACTCACTCGTAACCACACCATCGACACACAAAAGGCGCCCCAAAGTGCGACGCCAATCAAGACTCCATAAATCAGATAAGCTACAATTCCGGTTATCGCGCCAATGTCCATGTGTTTTTACTCGTCAAAAGTAGTGGGGAGCGTTAAGGGTACGTGGGCTGCCGTGAGTTCACCGCCGGCCATATTGCTGGTGTAGTACAACCGGTTCAAATCCCCTGCCTACGGGTTTCATTCCGAATTCTGTACTGCGTATGGTGTGGAGTTTACGTTTGTTGTCTCCGGCGTAAAGTGCTTCGGCGACCTTCAATTGATGCCAGGAGTCAGGAGGCCAGAATTGCAACATGATGTTCCCGGCAACGGGAATCCCGGCATCACGCAAGAAGGATTCGTCCAGGTCAGCCATTGGCTCGTCGTCACCCCACAGGAAATAGGAACGTTCTTCATCGGTCACAGGTGCCGAGCGGCTGTCGGGTGTCGCTTTGCTGAAATTGAACGCATAATGAATGGTTGAGTCGCCGGGCCGAATGACGCCTAATTCGATCTTAAAGAAATCGAGTTGGGCAGCGTAGCCGCTCTTGTTGTTCGTGATGTACTTGATGCGGCGCTCCGGGCCGCCTCGCCCGCTACCCCCGGATCCCGCCGCCCTGCGGTCACCCAGGCCGGACCCTTTTCCCATTTCTGCATGGGTTCCTGCACTAGCTATCTCC
This sequence comes from Planctomycetota bacterium, assembly GCA_963578105.1. Taxonomy (GTDB): domain Bacteria; phylum Planctomycetota; class Planctomycetia; order Pirellulales; family Pirellulaceae. The sequence goes on along the minus strand of CAUZBP010000003.1, from coordinate 18,339 downwards.
GAAGCGGCCACGGTCGAGACGGCGTCGGTAATCGCTTCAATGGTGTCGGCCAGCTGAGGTTCGTTCACATCGGGAAGTTCTTCCACGCCTGGCGGTTCCAGTTCGTCCGCCAGCCCAAAATTTTCGTTGCCCCCCGGGTCGTCCAGGACTTCCACCGGCACCGGCTTTTGTCTTACGTAAACGCGGGTGGTCAGCCACAATAGAAACAGAATCAGGACGGCAAAACCAATCACGATCAGTAGTGCCACCAGCCAACTGGAGACTAAGTCATGTACCGAAACCTTGAGTCCGGTATCCGACGCGGCCCCCTGCTGGCTTGGTTGTTGAATGGTTGACATCCGTTGTTCCTAATTCCAAAACTCGGCGTCCGGTTTGATGGACAGATACCATTTTTTCCAATTCAAAATGGCAGCTTGCTCCTGCCCTTCATCGGGCTCGTCGACCAGGCCATATCCGTAAAACTTGCGGCTCATAAAACGCAGTCCATCCCGGGCCAGTCTTTTAATTTCGAAGTCAGGATCCGAAAGCGCGTAGATCAGCGCTGGAATCTGATCCAGATCACGGGTTGAAGTGAACGTTTTGATCGCGATCAGCCGCTTCTCGTATTCTCCTGCTCGCAACAGGCGTTGCAATTTTGCAATTTGCGCTGCCCTTTGCTCGGGATTTTGGCTCAATTCCAGTTCCGCCAGCAAATCGAAGGAAGAACGAAGCTCACTTTCATCGGTCCGCAGCAACATGGCCAGCACTTCGTCGGTTGCCCTCTTCCTGATGGGACTGACAATCCGGCCTTTTTCGACAAACATGTTCGTCGTGTCACGAGGGATGCGATGGCCACTGATCAAAGACCCTATGTGCGGTTGTCCTCCTTTGATCGTTTTTTGTGTGCTGCGGAGTAAGAACAGGACGGAAAACGAGGTGTCCACCGTTGCGTCCTGCGAACCCAACCAGCTGCCATCCGGCCTTTGCGTCTCGTACAGGTGGGTCACACCCGTGTCATACCAAACGAGTTGCTCGTCGCCCGTCACCTTTTCACGGAAGCTTTGGTAACGTTCTAAAGCGTACATGTAGTAGTGCAAGTGAGGGGTCTTCTTGTTAATCTCAAAGTTGTTGTCAAACCACCGGTCTCCGAGCGCCATTGCGGCACGCACCGCCTCGGTGGAAACCCTGTTAGTGCGAGAGTTTCTGTTGGGGGTGTCTTGTTCGTCTGGCTTGTTTTGCTCAACCGAGCGCACCGCGCCGGAGCCTGTACGGACTTTTTTGGGCCGTGGTTTGGGGACGAGACTCAGAAGGTCCGCCATGATGTAGACACTGCTGAGACCCGCCGCCGCCATGGAATGGCGAATATCGTATTGATTTTGGGCGATGCGTTTCTGTTCCGCCCCGGAATCCTTCCCCTGGTAGGACCAGGCACCCGACGGATCCTGCGTCCGAAGCAGCCAGTTGCAACAGGCAGCCGCCGCGTCGAATTCGATCTGAAAGCCGGCCTCGTGGGCCGCCCAGTAACACAAGACACCGTACTGGGTCATCGAAGTGTCACAGGTGTTGGCGTGCTTGCCAGGATAACCCCAGGCACCAATGTTCGGTTTGCGCAGCGACTCCAATATCGCGAGTAAATTCTCGATTTCCGTGCGATACTTGGCCGGATCGAGTCCGCAGAGAAAAATAATTGCAATTCCCACGCTATAAACGTCAGGGCCCTTTAGCTTTCTTGATTTGTCTGCTGAAAATTCCCGGCAGGCTTCAATCGCTTCAAGAATCTTGGGGTGCTGGTCCTGACTCAACTCTTTGTGAATTGCCATGGCAACCAGGCAATTGCCACCCAGGAAGTGGTGCGACTCGCACGTCTCCAGATAAGCAACGGCCTTACGGCGCATGGTCATCACTTCTGAACTTTGGGGCGTGTAAGCCAACAAGTCGGAGTGTGTCGTTAGAAGGCTTGCCAATGAAAGCAAGACGACGAGGATGGCACGTTTCCAAGATGCGTACCATAACCGGCGAGAGAACATGGCTACCTCTCTCGTCACAACTTCATTCATTGATTCACCGTGCCACAAAATGTGGTGGGACAAAAATGCCTGTGGACCGGGACGGCTAAGTTGTGACGACACTCGGAGTAAACTTTGGTTGAACCAGGGGCTGTTTTGACAGCGCCCCAGAGGTCTGTTCCGTAAGGTGATGCTAGCCTTCGTTAATTTAGGTGTCAAGTCGTCTGAGCGTCGCAACCTGTTTGAAAATATCGGCTTCCGGTGATATGAGAAGCAGCCCGTCGAGATCGTTCTGAGGAAATTCGGAATCTGTAGAACCTCCGATGTGTCTCCGACGGTTGGCCGGAATCACCCTTTCTTGATACGGATGTTTACCAGTGAATGTTCGTTGCAATGACACGCCTAGCCACGGTGCGAGTTGGTGATACCAGGGGCGTTTTCTTCACACTCGCTGCGTGACGAGTTTCCACAATTTTCGGCCGCTACTTGAACCACCTTCCCGGTTTACCTCGACTTGCGTCAAACCAGCCATCGACTAGACTAGCCGACTCAATGAGTTTTGGGATTGGCCCGTTGCGCATCGGGTCATAGCCAAGATTCGGGTCAGGTAGCTCAGTTGGTAGAGCAGTGGACTGAAAATCCACGTGTCGGCGGTTCAAATCCGCCCCTGACCACTTATGTTCAGGGATATCACCTCGGCTCGGGGAGTTCTGGAGTCAGGCCCGAACTCAGACCCAGGCCAGGGGACCGTTGCGAAGCCCGGGAGTTCCCGAAGTGGTGGTGCCGGCTTGGCCTCTCTTTTGCTCACCCGGGGATCGTGCGTTCAGCAAATTTTGTGGCGGCACCGCCTGGGCTGCGTCCGCAATGAAGTGACAGACGCGCAGTCGAGTGAGCTCCGCGTGTCCTCGGTGGGTGCTCCCGACAGAAATCCCGGTAAACTTGGGTGCCGTCAGAAAAAGCCGTTCCTTGTCGCCGTTCTCCGGTTTCCCGGGACTAAGCAATCTTGGGTACGGCTTGTTCAGGTTGAGGATGGAACACTTGTTAGTGGGGTTTTATGCGACGCTCAATGGTAATCGACAAGGAAAAATTTTTGAAGGCACTCGAACTGATTTTTCAAGGTCAATCGAGGGAGAATTAAAATGCCAAAGATGACAGGTGGACAGGTCATGGCCGACATGCTCCACGGGTATGGTGTCAGTCATGTCTTCATGGTGCCAGCCGTGCTGCGACAAACCATGGTCGAACTGGAATTGCGCACCGACATCAAGCGAATACAGATTCACGCGGAGAAGTCAGCCGCTTACATGGCCGACGGCTACGCTCGCGCCACTGGGCGTCCGGGAGTATGTATGGCTCAGGTGGTCGGTGCTCTCAATTTGGCTGCCGGTCTTCGTGACGCTTATCTGGCCCATTCTCCCGTTATCGCCCTGACCGGTGGTCGAGACCCGCACACAAAGTTCCGTGGCGTCTATCAGGAGATAGACGATGTACCTGCCTTCGAGCCAGTGACCAAATTCAACGCCACTGTCGACTTGGTGGAACGCTTTCCGGATATGATTCGCCAGGCCTTCCGCGTTGCGACTTCGGGCATGCCGGGGCCGGTGCATTTGCAGTTCCGTGGCAACGAAGCTCAGATCGACGTCGAGCAGGCCGATGTGGAAGTGCTGTGCGAAAAGGCTTTTGCTCAGGTTCCACCGTTTCGGCCGCAGCCTACCGAGCAGCAACTTCGGGCCGCGCTACTGGAACTGGAAAAGGCGAAACGTCCGGTCATTATCGCCGGTGGTGGCGTGCGAACCTCGGGTGCTGCGGACGAATTGGTTGCTTTGGCCGAGCGGCTGCAAATCCCGGTCGCCACTTCGCTTAACGGGAAGGATGTTATTTCCGGTGTCCACCCTCTGTCGGTGGGTGTTGTCGGTACTTATTCGCGAGAGAGTGCCAACCGGGTGGTTAACGAGGCGGATCTGGTCTGTTTCATCGGCACCACGGCCGGTGGCATGACAACTCATTTCTGGCAGGTTCCGCCGATCGGAGTCGCGGCCATCCAGATTGATCTGGTACCGGAAATCATCGGGCGAAACTACCCGCTGAAGGCGGCGGTACAGGCTGATGCCAAAGCAACATTGACACGGATGTTGACGTTGGCCGACAGCGATTCGGCGACTCGCCGCGCTGCCTGGACCCAACGCGCCGGCGGATTGGTCGGAGAGTGGCGCAGCAAGTTTCGTGAGCAACTCGAGTCCGACAGGGTGCCGATACGCCCCGAGCGAATTTGCAAGGAGTTGAGCGAGCACCTGCCCGGCGATGCGATCGTCGTTGTCGACACCGGCCACAGTGGTATGTGGATGGGCGGGATGTACGATTTGCGGGCGCCCAACCAGAGTTACCTACGCAGCGCCGGTCATCTGGGCTGGGCGTTTCCGGCGGCGCTGGGTGCCAAGTGCGGCGCACCCGAACGACCGGTGTTCTGTTTCACCGGGGATGCTGGATTTTGGTATCACATAGCCGAAGTCGAGACCGCTGTACGGTCCGGTATCAACTCAGTCACGTTGGTCAACAACAACAGTTCGGGCAGCCAGTCGAAGCGTGGCTTCGATCAGCTCTATGGTGGTGAACAAACCGAAGGAGGGCTTTCCCTGTGGCAGTATAGCGATGTAAACTTCGCGAGCATCGCGGAGAACATGGGCGCCGTAGGTATACGCGTCGAAAAACCGTCGGAACTGGCCGGTGCCCTGCACAAGGCCTTCGCAACGGCCCGGCCGGTCATTATCGATGTGGTCTCAGACATCGAGGCACTAGCTCCGCTGGCAGTGACGTGAAGAGGCAGGAATATGTGGCCCCGTATCGAGTTTCGGTTGCGAAAAGACCGTGGTTGTCCTTGTGATTTCTGGTTCGCCGGTTGTGGGATTTCCGGCCGGATGACTTCGGAGTAACAATAGACAAAAATGACAACCGAGAAAAAACAATCAGGAAGAAGAGGACCGGATGAGCGCTGCTCAAGTGAAAGCTGAAAAAATCCGCTGGGGAATCCTCAGCACTGCCAAAATCGGTACCAAGAAGGTGATTCCGGCGATGCAAAAGGCCCAGTTTTGTGACATCAGGGCGATCGCCTCGCGCGACGCCGAGCGGGCCCGTGTGACGGCCAGTGAACTGGGGATTCCTACGAGCTACGGGTCCTACGAAGAACTACTGGCCGATCCTGAGATCGATGCGATTTACAATCCCTTGCCCAACCATCTGCACGTACCGCTGTCGATCCAGGCACTGGAGGCGGGCAAACACGTGTTATGCGAGAAACCCATCGCGCTGACTTCCGGTGAGGCTCAACACCTGGTCGATGTGGGCGAAGTCCATCCGGAGTTGAAGTTGATGGAGGCCTTCATGTATCGTCACCATCCCAAGTGGCAGCGGGCCCGTCAGATTGTGCAGGAAGGAGGCGTGGGAGAACTGAGGACGATCCAGACGATGTTTGCCTACTTCAATGACGACGGTGCGAACATTCGCAACATGTCCGACATCGGCGGTGGTGGTCTGATGGACATCGGCTGCTATGCCATTTCGCTGTCCCGGTTCATTTTTGAGGCTGAACCGGAACGCGTGATGGGGATTGTTGAATACGATGACTCGTTCGGGACGGATCGCCTGGCCTCCGCGATCCTGGATTTCGGTCGTGGGACCAGCACCTGGACCTGTTCGACGCAGTTGGTCCCCTACCAGCGGGTTAATATTTTTGGAACAACCGGTCGGGTCGAAATAGAGACCCCGTTTAACTCCTTTTCGGATCGACCCAGCCTCATCTGGCACCAGCGGGGTGATGAAATTGAGAAAATCGAGTTTCCGACCAGTGACCAGTACGGAATCCAGGGTGATCTCTTCAGCCGGGCCATTCTCGACGACACGCCGGTGCCGACACCGATTACCGACGCGGTGGCGAACATGCGGGTGATTGACGCGGTGATCGAGAGTGGGCGATCGGGCGAATGGGTAAGCCTCTGATGACGATTCGCTGGGGAATCCTCGGGTGTGGCGACGTGGTACGACGCCGGGTGGCTGCTGCAATTCAGGCCGACGCCGACAGCCAACTGGTAGCAGCCTGCCGACGGAGCGCCGGGCCGCTGCAGCAGTTTTGCGACGACTTCGAGGTGTCGCGGGGCTATCTCGACCAGTCCGAATTGGCTGGGGATGGTGAAGTGGATGCTGTTTACATTGCCACACCGGTTGACCGGCACCTGCCGCAAACACTTCTTTGTGCTGCTGCTGGAAAACACGTCCTGTGTGAAAAACCGATGGCGTTGACGACCAACGAATGCGATCAGATGATCGCCGCCTGTGGCCAGGCCGGTGTACAACTCGGAGTGGCCTACTATCGTCGCTATTACCCGGTGGTCGACCGGATCCGTGAATTAATCCTGGAGGGTCGCATCGGTACGGTTTTCAGTGTCACCGCGGTGACCGCGACGGCTTTCTCTTTTGCTCCGGGAGAGGACGGATACTGGCGGGTACTTCCCGGCGAGGGTGGCGGCGGGGCGCTGATGGACATTGGCAGCCATCGACTGAACCTGTTCCTGGACCTGCTGGGGCCGATTGCCGAGGTGCGGGGCTTTTGCGAAACCGTGGCGGGGGCCTTTGCCGCTGACGATTGTGCCGTCTACGCACTCCGTTTTACCAGCGGAGCCGTCGGGTCGCTGCAGTGCTACTTTGGTGTGCCGCTGGATCCCGATGAGTTCATCCTGGTGGGGACGGCGGGTCGCCTTTCGGCAACACCACTGAACTCCGGGCGGCTGGTGATCGAGACGGCCGCTGGAGTGGAGATCGAAGAGCACCCACCGGCTGCAAACTTCAACCTACCCCTGGTGGCTGATTTCGTGGCGGCAATTCGTGAAAACCGCCCACCGCGTGTCGATGGTCACGAGGGGCGTGCGACCAACGAGGTGATCGAGCGGGCCTACGCAGCAGGGTAAGCAGGGCGAAACGCCCTGCCGGCGCATTGGACGAGGGTACGGGTTCAGATAGAATCGGGCCGGGGAAATGCGTAGCGCACGTCTGCTATCCAGCCGGGACGACGGTCTCACCTGGCAGTATGCCGGCCAGTTGGTCCCCGCCACAGATTGGAACTGCGGTTATCCCGATATGGTGCGGCTACCGGCCGGGGAAATTTTTTGTGTGTACTACACGGCATACCAGGATGGTGACTCACAGGTCCGTGGACTGTGGTTGCGGGACGAAACGTGACAGAATCCGGCATACCCACCGCGTTGCTGCGCCTAGTGGAATGTGGCCGATGTTCTGGAGGGGGGGTGGCAAACGTCCAGCCGACCTCGATGCCCACTTGCCCCTTGCGGAGGTGATCCGAGAAGTTCAACGCCGCGGTAAAGCACAGTTGGAAGACCGCGCTCTGCGACGTCAAGCTGATTCTCCGTGAGCGGAGATCAAGTGACGCAGGATCGAGACGTTGTGTGGCAGCGCTTTCCGCGGATCCTCTTGTCCCTGGTACTCCAGGGCGATTGCTCCCTGGTAATCCAGTTGACTCAGTTCGTTGATCACCGTGGTCAAGTCGACTTCTCCCTGGTCGAGGTTGCAGCCGGTGAAACGTTCGCCATGGTCTGACTCCAACGATCGTTCGACTTCATCAGACGGATGAAGACGGCGGTTGTTTTTCAGGTGAACATGACCGATGTAGGGAGCCATTGTCCGCAAAGCATCGACGGGATCTTCGTTGATGATCCTCGTCGCCCCGCAGTCATAGATCAGTCGAAACGCGGGCGAATCGACGGCTTCGCAGAGCGTGCGGCAGTCGGCGGCGTGGCCCATCAGGGGGCGAATCGCCGCCAGGTCGATATTCTCGGCGAGCAGGGTGAGCTTGTGCGTCCGGGCCAGATCAGCAGAGGCACGCAGTCCGTCGATCATCCAGGCCCGCTGTTCGTCGAGCGTGTAGTTTTCTTTTACCAGCCCCGGGACGATCATACCCGTTGGCGCCCCCAATTCGGAGATTCGATCGAGGATTTTTTTCAGCTGGTCCATTGCTTGACTACGTTGTGCGACCGGGAGAGCCAGATCGAGCACAAAGATGTAGCAATGAATTGACAGGCCCGCGTCGTGTGCGATACCCCGTACCGTAGCAGCAGGAAGATCCTTCCAGTAATCGTGCATCAGCTCCACTGCGTCGACTTCCAGCGTGCCGAGAAAGGAGATGATGTCTTCGCGGGTCATGTCACCCGGCGTCGAACGAGGTGTCAGGTTGTAGTCCTTGAGATACCAATCGCAGTTGAAATCGATGGTCGTGATCTGATTTTGCATCGGTCGGTCAATCCCGTTGGCGATCCGAGCTGAAATCAAAGTCGGACATGTCAGGTGACCTACCCTGCAAGCTCCAGCCGCCGTCGACATAGATGATTTGTCCGGTGATAAACTCGGCCTGATCGCCCGCAAGGAAGACACAGGGGCCGACGTAGTCGCTTCCTTCGCCGACCCGTCCGGCAGGTGTGATCTTTGCCCACTTCTCGTTGAAGTTCGGATCGTATTCCAGATTTCTCGCGTTATTTGTCGCGGTCGGCGCGATCGCGTTGACGCGAACCTGGGGGGCAAACTCGAAGGCGAACTGTCTTGTGAGGGATTCCAGGCCCCCCTTGGCCATCGTGTAGCTGCTGTGAAAACGCATGATCTGCCGTACCGCGATGGAGCTGATGTTGATGATCGACCCGCCACCGGTGCGGCGCATGCAGGCCGCGGCGGCGATCGAGCCGAAGAACGGACCGCGCAGGATGGTGGCGACCACGTCGTCGAAGTCCTCTTCTGTGATCTCTTCGGGCGGTCCGAAACGGGTCCGTGCTGCGTTGTTCACCAGGACGTCGAGCCGTCCCAACCGCTCACAGACTGCCTCGTTCAGCTGCTCGAACGATGATTTAGATCCGATGTCAGCTTGAAAGATTTCCGCTTGTCCACCCGACCGGCGAATCCGCTCGCAAGTCTCTGTTGCGCCGGGCAGGTCTGTCTTGTAGTTGACGGCGACCGTCGCCCCGGCTTCGGCCAACCCCACGGCCAGAGACTGGCCGATTCCTTTGCTGGCCCCGGTGACTAACGCGATTTTTCCAGCGAGTTGATCGTTCATCGATTCCTCCTCCTACAGCGCCACCCCGACCTGGCAGGCGACCTGACGGACAAACTCGGCCGCTTCGTCGAATTCCTGCCGGTTGGCAAGGTGTTCGATGATTAACGGCATATCGGGTGACAATTTCCCAATGCGTGTCAAGAACGTGGCATAGTCTAGCACGCCCCGGCCGGGCACGACTTCTTCGATGCCTACCGTGCGGGCGTCCAGCGTGTAATGTACGTCCTTGGCGTGGCACGACAGAATACGCGGCCCGAGTTGATCGAAACAATGGTTGATCATCTCGGTGGTGCCATAATAGGTTCGCGGGTCGATGACCAGGTTTGCCGGGTCGAGGTGAACCGCGAGTCCCGGATGATCGACCGCCCGGATGATTTCGAGGTACACCTCGGGATCGTCAAGAAGGGTCCAGGGGCAGATTTCCAGGCTCAATTTGGAACGGGTGGGATTGACTTGATCGAGGATCTGTCGAATCCACTGGACGACATCGTCAAAAGCCTCGCGGCTGAAATTCCGGGGATGGTGCCCGACGTGAGAATCCCACGCATCGGCTTCATTGTAGGAGCCGACAACGGTGGGAGCACATACGGCCCCCAGTTCATCCGCCAGGGCTAATGCCTGGGCGATGATGTCCCGGTTGGTTCGTCGTTTTTCCGGGTCGGGATGGAGCGGATTGACCCAGGCGGGAACTTCAGCAATGACGATGTCGGCGTCGGAAAAGACCCGCTTGATCTCGCGAATCCTGGCGGACTGGTCGAGGGAAACCTCGGGGCAGGGAGCGGCCCGGTAACCCTGCTTTTGGCATTCGGTTACATGGGCCTGGGGGTCCGATGAACCGATGTAGTCCGCGATCGTCGCACCGAGTCGCATTCAAGTGCCTCTTGCTGGACTGAAATTCAGGTTGCCTTGCTGTTATCGGGGAGCTTGGACCTCTGACCTGTCAATCGCACCGGAGGGCCGTCCTTGCCGCGAGCAAGTCTCCCGACAGGGAGACCCGGTGCAGTAAATTTAGTGACAGTGTGGTTTCCTCCAACATAATGTGCAAGTGGTGGAGGTGCTGCCGGAAAGCTTGTACGAAGGCGTGGATACCGATTGACTCCTTGGCGTAACGCTTTTCGCTGCACGCGGTTCTTTGCTATGATCAGTGGTGGTTCTTGACTGAAAAGCGAATGAAGGATCCGTTTTTCGAGAACGGGAGGAGCAGCGCGGTTGAAAAAGTATACCGACTGACAGTGTTGGCAACGGAATCAAGCGGACCGTTGGATTCGTTTGCCAATCGACTGCCGGAGCAGAGTGGTGGTCGTCCGGCTGGCGGGCATCAGGATTTGGGGATTTGCGGTAAACCTCCTGAGCATCGCAGGAAACACCTGCCACATGTGGGTGAACCGAGTGAAAAAGCGTTCCATGGAAGACATGTCAGACGAACCGATCATTAACATCGCTGCTTACCGGTTTGTTGATCTGGACGAGTTGCCAGACTTGCGGACCGAACTGCGTGATCTGTGCAGCCAGTTGTCACTTCAAGGCACCGTGCTGATTGCCACTGAGGGGATCAATCTGTTCCTGGCGGGGACGCGAAACAGCGTGGATCAGTTCATTGCTTATCTGCGAAACGATCCACGGTTTTCCGGGATTGCAATCAAGGAAAGTACGAGCAAATACCAGCCCTTCAATCGCATGCTTGTCAAAATCAAGAGAAAAATCATTCCCTTTGGGGTTCCGGGAGTTGGCCCCGCAAAAAACAGTTCTTGTAAGATCTCACCACAGGAACTGAAACGCTGGCTGGATGAAGGTCGTGATTTTACCTTGCTTGATGTGCGTAATGATTTCGAGGTCCAGATGGGAACCTTTCGCGGTGCGGTTCCTATTGGAATTGATCATTTCCATGACTTTCCTGCAGCCGTTCAGCGTCTTCCTGGGGATTTAAAGCAGCAGCCAGTGGTGATGTTTTGCACGGGTGGAATTCGGTGTGAGAAAGCCGGACCGTATATGGAACAGCTGGGATATCCTCAGGTGTTTCAACTGGAGGGAGGGATACTCCAGTATCTGGAATCCTGTGGCGGTGTGCACTATGAAGGCGATTGCTTTGTCTTTGATCAGCGCGTCGCGCTGAAGTCGCAGTTGCAGGAAAGTAAAACGACGCAGTGTTTTAACTGCCAGGCGCCTCTGTCTGCGGAAGATCAGCAGTCGCCATTTTACCAGGTAGGACAGTCCTGTCCCCACTGTTATGAAACGGTCGAAGAGCAGCAGCGAAAGCAAATCGCATTACGGCATGCGGCCCTTTGGAAAGCCACACATCCTCTGCCTGGCAGCATTCCCTACGAAAATCGACTTCCGGTTTTTGTGCCCCGACAATGCGCGAAGATGAAACTTATTGATTGTCTCGTCCACCTGCACCCTCATGTGGGACGAGAGGAGTGGCTGAGCGTTTTTGAAGCCGGCCTGTTGCAGCAGAATCAGAAACCAGCAGCGGCCGAACAACTGGTGGTTCCGGGGGAACGTTATGAGCGAGTTCTTCCCCACACGGTGGAACGGGATGTGAACGTAAAGGTTACGGTGCTCTTCGAAGATGAGGCATTGATTGTAATCAACAAGCCAGCACCACTGCCTATGCATCCCAGCGGTCGCTTCAATCGCAATACGCTGAAACATTTCATGCGGCAGGCCTTTTCCCCTCTCCGGCCGCGTCACGCGCATCGTCTGGATGCCAACACCACGGGAGTCGTGATGTTTTCTAAAACGCGGCGAGTTGCGTCTCAATTGCAGCCCCAGTTCCAGCGGGGTGAAGTGTGTAAAGAGTATGTCGCCCGAGTGATCGGCATGCCCGTCACAGATCATTTTGACTGCAGGGCATCGATTGGAACGAGGCCGCAGGCTGCCGGAGCCCGGTCAGTGGACCCGGCGGGAGTTGCAGCCCATACGGAATTTGAACTCATTCGACGGGTGAGTTCGGAGGGTTCGCTGGTCCGCGTCAGGCCTCGGACAGGACGGACCAATCAAATCCGCATTCACCTGTGGCACCTGGGCCTTCCCGTTGAGGGCGATCCACTTTATTTGCCAGGTGGGGTGTTGGGTGGACATCAGACGTTAGAAGTGACTTCTGCGCCGATGTGCTTGCACGCTTTTCGCATCACCTTGCAGCACCCTTTTACGGGAGATGAGATGACGTTTGAGGCACCACTTCCGGAATGGGCCAGCGATTCGTGAATTTTTCTGCGCCAGGTGTTTGGCCCGTCATGCCAGCGAGGTCACCCTGTTGGGGATCAGCGTCAGTATTGCAAATGGTGTGCAACGTGCCTGAAAGTTTTTACCAAATGGGCGCCCAGGATTCTCCGACCTGTACCTGACATCAGCTTGAGAGCCTAGCGGAGAAATCTTCCGCCATTGATGTCCAGTAACGCCCCGTTGATAAAACGTCCCGCATCACTTACCAGAAACAGAACCGTCGCCGCAACTTCTTCCGCAGTTCCGTTACGTCCCAGGGGTGTTTCGTCCCGGTATTCCTGCATCCGCTGGGGAGTGGAATAGACTTCGTGGTGCCGCGTTTCAATCACGCCGGGCATGATGGAATTTGTGCGGACTTCCGGGGCCAACTCCCGGGCCAGGGTCCGCGTCATCACGAGCAGGCCGCCTTTGGCGATGGCGTAGGGTCCCGCACCGTTGGCCCCGCCGGTCTGCACTGACAGGGTGATGTTGTTGACGATGGCTCCCTGCCCGCTGGATCGTAAGTGAGGGATTGCCGTTTGAGTAACCAGCAAAGCGCTCGTAAGATTTGTCGTCAGCGACTGGTTCCACAGCGAAAGCGGGCAGTCTTCGATTCGGGAACGCTCAATCGGAGAACCGGCGTTATTAATCAGGATATCCAGTCGTCCGAATTCAGCGACCGTTTGTTGCACGATGGTGGGTGCCTGTTCCGCATCGGCCAGATCAGCTTGGAGCATGATTGCCTTCCCGCCTTGGTCGCGGATTCCCTCCACAACGGTGTTTGCTTCAGAAACACTTTGGTGGCAATGGACGGCAACGCAGGCACCCGCCTCAGAAAGAGACTCTGCAATGGCCCGGCCAATACCCACCCCTGCCCCGGTTACCAAAGCGACCCGCCCGTTTAATACTCCATTTGGCATGTAACTGCACCTTTCAAAAGTAGTGGGTACCAAGGTTTGGGACTGTGATTCAGCCTGTCGAGACCATGTTTTGACGTTCTACCGGCAGCCGTTTTCGGTTCACGGTTCGCAACGCTTGCACCCGCTGGTTCCGGCAAACACGTTGCAACTTTCCTCTTGACCAGTTTTTCCTGGTGTTCGAAACTCTCGGCAGATTCGAAGCTGGTGTGGTCGACACCGGATAGGCATGGTCTGTATAGGGAGGTCTATGATGGGTGAATTCCTGACAATTGGCAACCTAATGACGCTTGTCATGCTGATTTTGTTGCAGGCGGTCCTGGGGTTTGACAACTTGCTCTACATTTCGATTGAATCGAAGCGGGTGGAAGCGGGTAAGCAAGCGATCGTCCGGCGGCTGGGAATCGCGATTGCGATCGCACTGCGACTTGTCCTACTGTTTGTTCTGATGACGTCGCTGAAATACCTCCAGGACCCTTTTTGCACCATCGACTGGAAAGGCTGGATGGAAGGCGCGTTCAATGCACATTCTCTGATTGTGTTGGCAGGCGGAGTATTCATCATTTACACCGCGCTGAAGGAAATCGTGCATTTGTTGGGAGTGGAAGAATTGGAAGGTCACGGAGACCAGGGAAAAAAGAGTTTTGGCGGCGCGCTCTTCTGGATCGTTACCATGAACTTGATTTTTTCATTCGATTCCATTCTCAGTGCCCTGGCACTGACGGATATTTTTGTACTGATGGCGGTTGCCATTGTGGTCAGTGGCGGGTTGATGATTTGGCTAGCGGATCACGTGGCGGAGTTTTTGAAGAAAAACCGTATGATGGAGGTGCTGGGACTGTTCATCTTGTTGATCGTGGGCATCATGCTGCTTTCCGAGGGGGCTCATTTGGCCCATCTGCGTATGCTGGGACACATGGTGGAACCGATGGCAAAGAGCACTTTTTACTTCGTGATTGTGATTCTGGTGCTCATCGATATCGTCCAGGCGAGGTATCAGAAGAAGCTACTCGCCCGACGGAACCTCAACTTAAGCGGCTGAACGTTTGGCGTGCCAATCGGCAATACGTGGCTGATCGGTTAGACTTGGAAAAATTCGGGACCGTGTGCTTGTCGGCACACACTGAACCTCTAGTGATTCCAGCGGGAGTTGTGAATCGCTGCTGAGTGAGTGGGGCGTTGCGGTAAAGATTAGGAGATTGAAGGAAAGATGAAGCAGACTGCGAGTTTTCTAGAAGATGTTGCTCTCGATGAATTGCGGACGAAAATCGTCAACCACGACATCTATTCTGTGTTGGGTGAAACACGAAATCTTCAGTGTTTCATGGAACACCACGTTTTTGCCGTGTGGGATTTCATGTCTCTGGTCAAATGTTTGCAACAGCAGCTTGCAGGAGTGGGTGTTCCCTGGCTGCCACCGGGAGACGTTCAAGCTGCCCGCTTGATTAACGAAATTGTGTTGGGCGAAGAAACGGATCAGGGAGCAGACGGTTCGTTTTCCAGCCACTATCAACTTTATCTGGAAGCGATGCTGGAAATAGGCGCCGACCCACACTGGATTCGTTCGTTCGTTGGCCAACTCTCCAGGGGGATGACTCTGGAGCAAAGCCTGGAGCGATCCGAAGTCCCCGAGGTGGCCCGTCGTTTTGTGTCGCAGACTTTCGAGATGATCGAACTGGGCAAGCACCACGTTCTGGCGGCCGCCCTGTTTTATGGTCGAGAAGAACTGATACCGGAGATGTTCCAGCCGATGCTCGAAAAGTTGCATGAGGCAGGCGTACCTTGTGGCAAGTTCATTTATTATTTAAAAAGGCACATCGAATTGGACGCTGGTGAACATTCCGTTTGGGCAGAGAACCTAGTGAGCCGTTTGTGTGACGGTCATTCTGAGCGGGTGGCAGAAGCTCGCGCAGCGGCCGGCCAGGTTCTGCACGCTCGGTTGCAACTGTGGGACGGTATTCTGGATTCGATTCGGCGCAAGGATGTAGAGAGTTTCCGTGTGGCAGGTGCCTGAACCGCTTGGCAGGAACCCCGGGCATATTGGTGCCGAATTTACCTGGTGCCTTGTAATGTCAGTGGTTCGACGACATCAGCGATGATATAGGCTGCCAAGCCGCTCGCAGGCTGTACCAGCAGGTAACTTCTCGCATCTTCAACAATGCTTACTTTCGTGCCTGCCAGGAATTTACCATCAGCAGGTCGGCCTTGTTGCGGTCCGGTGGTGTAGTATTCGGTATCGGCCGTGAGCACGTGCGAAACCTTCGAAACGGGAGCGGGTGGTGTCTCGAGACTGATATATGGAAACAAACAGAATTCTTACCATAGTGGCCTTCCCCCAAACTATGTACCAGCCTTAATGAGAGGATCTAGGGTTAAGGGACCGCTGCATCGGACGGACACGGTCGACCGTGACATCACTGGAACTGACCGTGCGCTATGGGTCACGATAAATGATAGGAAATTCGAAGGGGTGAGCAGAGAAGGCAGACACCCTAACTTTCGCGGCGTAAACCGTGGTGCACATTATCGCCGCAAGTTGCTTTTGTTAAAGCGCTTAGGACGAGAGGACAGGGTGCCGAACGACGCATGCCCATTCGAAAGTTAGGGCGCCCCGAAAGTTAGGGTGTCTGCCTTCTCTCTCAGTTAGGGTGTCTGCCTTCTCTAGCAAACCTCATAACCAGCAACGGCGAAGTTTTGCGCAATGCCATGACCCATGGTTCCAAGTCCAATGACTGCCACGGTATTTATCGCATCTACATTCATGGTTTGAGCTTTTCCAGGTCTGAGTCAAAAGTCAAGGTATCACCTCCGGGAAGAAAATGACCCTGTAAAATGGCATCGGCTGCCTGCTGACAAACCTGCAGATATGCCCTGCGGATATCATCCGACATCACACTCCGGGTTTCATGCAATTAATTGTGCTAAATAGCTGTTCCAATTCGAATACGCGATTGCTCAGGTACGCTGTCAAACGGTGTGTCACCCATAAAGAGGCAACCAGCGTTTGGGGATTGGGCCTGCCCTTCAACAGGCATGTCTTCTACGGCGGTCGTCACAATCAATTTCACTTCTCCGCCGTTTTCGATCAACAGCGGGCAAGTCGCTCGAGGGGATAAGGGGGTTTTCCAAACGGCCTCTTGCGACCCGTCGGCCAGGCAAAATTGTCGTACTTCACCATGGGGTGCATCGTGAGGGTTATAGAACGCGATAATCACACTTTGCCCGTCGGGCGTGGCAATCATTCCGTCGGGAAAATCGTCAAAACGTTCGAGGTTCAACACTGTCCGAGGCCCACTCAAGGTCCCCGAGGAAATCTCCAGGGTGTATTCGACCACTTTTTTGGTAGGAGTGTCGATATCGAGAAAGCGAACCTGCTCACCCTCCTCCAGAATGACTTTGCCGTTCGAGCACAATTGGTCGGACCGGAGCTGAAAAAGCTGCAAATCGCTCACCCGTAAAAAACACAAGCCGGCTTTTTTCTGGTTGCGATCGAGCGTTTTGGACCCGAATATCAGGCCACGAGAAAACGCAATGCCGTCGTTGATGATGGTGCACTCGACACCCGCATCGATTGAATTACAGAGTTCAGTCCACCGGCCAGATTGGGTGTTGAACACCCCGACGCGGTGCTCCAGCCCAACTACAAAGGTGTCGTCTTCGGCGCACGGGAAAGCAAATCCTGGTCGCCCGTCCAGCGGATAGGTGTGGTTCTGGTTGCTCGAAAGGTCAAAAATGTTCAGTGAACCAACGGTCGAAGCCAAGCCGTGTTGGATCGCAACCCAGCTGAACCGATTCTTCCCACAAACGACCGGGCCCTCGGGCAGGTGAGCTAACTCTTCATTCTCGTGACGATATAAGACGCTACAGTCGTACGATGGCATCGGCCACTCCATGAAATAAATGAACTTTGCTGAATCTGTTGAAAGGTTCCAGGCGATTGCCAGCAGGTCCGTTGAGTGGGTTGACCGCTGGCGCGGTCCTTCTTGTCCGGGGACCTTGCTTGCTCGGGAACCCTGCTGAAACAGCGTAGCATAGATGAACTCGAGCCGTGCTACAAACTGTCGATAACCTGGGTGGTAACTTTCTGCGGTGTTCGCAGGGAAATCGATTTCGCTTGCCCACCTGCGTTTGACCTGCACCGTGGCTGCACAAACCCTCCCTGGCGTGGTACGCTCTTAAGAGTCAGGGCAAAGTGTCAGCACAACTTCCTATCGAATGTGTTCTTCTGCAGGGGGAGAGTCAGGGCTGGCTTCGACTTACCCGGTGTGACTTGAGAGAAAAAAGGAGAAGAAATTGCATGAGTGACCCGTTGTCTTCAGTAAAAGATCATGTGGTCCTGGTCTCGGGGGAAGTCGTGGTATCGGCCGGGCGATTGCGGCAGGTTTTGCCCAGCGCGGGGCCCGCGTGGTCATTACAGGGCGTCAGCAAGATACGCTGAACCAAACCGCCCGGGAAATCTCCCAGGGGGAGTCCACGGTCCAGGCCCTTGTGTGCGATGTGCTCGATGGCAATCGGATTGAAGAAGTGGTCGAAGAAATAGTTGGCCAATACGGTCAGATCGATACCCTTGTGAACGTCGCCGGAATCAACCAACGCAAGCCGTCAATTGATTACACGGAAGATGAGTATGACCGTATCATGGGAGTGAATCTAAAAGGTGCCTTTGTGGTATCGCAGCAGGTCGGACGCCACATGTTACTGCGCGGTTCAGGCAGTCAGATCAACATCAGTTCGCTGAACAGCCACCGCACGGTTAGTCATCTGTTGCCCTATGCGCTCAGCAAGATTGGCATGGACCAAATGACCCGGGCGCTAGCCATGGAATGGGGCCAGGCAGGAGTTCGCGTTAATGCCATCGGTCCAGGATTTGTCGAAACCGACCTTACAAAAAAAGTTTGGCAAGATAAAACAATGGAAGACTGGCGGGCGGCCAACACACCGCAGCGGCGTATTGGGAAACCTGAAGACATGGCTGGCACAGCCTTGTTCCTGGCCTCACCCGCATCGGCTTACTTGACCGGGCAGGTGATCTACGTCGATGGTGGGATGACCGCGGGCCGGATGTGGCCCTTCTCGGCCTGAATTGATGAGCTGCCTTTGCTGAAGAAAACGCGAAAGAAATGATACT
>CAUZBP010000002.1:0-160153 GCA_963578105.1 Planctomycetota bacterium | reverse complement strand
CCTTCGAACAGTTCGCCCGCCATCAAATCAATACGGCGGGTTATTTCGAGTTGGCCCGCCTACTACGGAACCACGTCGTGCAGCGACAGGCAGAAGGCAGCGTTATCCTGTTGGGATCAATGTATGGTCAGGTGGCGTCCTATCCAGATGCTTACGAAGGGCTACCAGCTAGTCCCGTTGCTTATCACGTGCACAAAGGCGGTGTGATCCACATGGCCCGACACCTGGCCGCCTACTACGCCGCCGACCGGGTACGGGTCAACTGCATCAGCCCCGGACCGTTCCCTCCTGACAAAGTCAACCGGGACATGGTCAAACAACTTTGCACAAAACTGCCCATGAAACGGATGGGAAAGCCTCACGAACTAAAAGGGGCCCTGCTGTTGCTGGCCAGCGATGCGGGCAGCTACATCACAGGTCAAAATATTACCGTCGATGGTGGTTGGACATCCTGGTAGAGCGGTCTCTCATGAAAACTGCAGCGTTGTGTAGGAGCGACACCCGCTGGATCAGAACGTGAATCATGGTTCCTCGATACGGTACAGGTGCGTTTTCGTACGCAGATAGAGCGCCTTACCCAGGGCGACAGGGGAGGCCATGAAACCAGCACTGAGTTGATTACGAGCCAGTTCCTTGTATTTCCGGCCGGCGGCAATGACTCGAGTCTCACCCGCTTGGTCAAATAGATAAATGCGTCCCGGGACGTAGAGGATCGACGCAGAGAATTCTCCTCCGATTCGCTTGTGCCAGATCATTTCAGCAAGCTGGGTATCGACACAGGACACAATCCCGTCGTTGCTGCAACGATAGATCAAACCGTCGATCAGTACCGGCGAACTGTGCTTGGCCACAAACCGATCGATTTGCCAGCGCACGCGAGTCGCGGTGATATCACCGCGACCTCGCGGATCAATGGCATAGAGTGTAGGAGATGCACCGGAACCGCTGTTCATGTACACAAGTTCTCCATCGAACAGCGTTCGGCCAGCCGTCGAGTGCCCGGCATGCCGACACTGCCAGATCTCTTTACCTGTACGGGGATGATAAGAGTAAAAAGCTTTGGCGCTTGGACTCATTAACTGGAGTTGTCCATCGACACGAATGACCAGAGGTGTGTTGTAAGCTTTGCGGCGATCTCCATCAGCCTTTGGCTTCCCATCCTCTCCGAGATCTCCGTAGTCCGTCGAACGCTCCGTCCTCCAAACGGTCTCTCCCGACATCTTGTTGAGTGCCACAATGTAATGATAATCGCTGCCGTCCATGTGGAAAATCAACATGTCTTCAAACAGAACCGGCGACGAAGCGGGGCCTCGAAAATGATTGCATGGCAAATCACGCCGCTGCCATAACACTTGACCGGTCTGTGTGTCGAGGCAGGCCGTCCCGTAACTGCCAAAATGAACGTACACCCGCCCCTCTTCAATCACCGGTGAGGGCGAAGCATAACCATTCAGGTCGTTGCCAAGCGGGCGCGGATGTTCGACATCAAATATCTTTTTGTCAAGTAATATCTTGCCGTCCTGGCGATCAACACACACGGCATACATCTGCCTGCCATCTTCGCGGGCGGTCGTCATCCAGATCTGGTTCCCGAAAATCACGGGAGTCGACCAACCTTTGTCGTGGATAGGCGTCTTCCAACGGACGTTTTTCGATGCGGACCACACCAGCGGTACATCTGCATGTGGTGCATGACCATTCTGCGTGGAGCCTCGATATTCGGGCCAGCTATCCATACTCTGGCCATTGACCATCAGCAGAAAACTTAAGCATTGCGCCGCAACCAGTGGACTCAACATTCTGACACCTCGACAGCAAAGGTTTTTGAAAGAATCACAAAATGATTAACTATTCATTTCCGCCCTTGATGGGTCGTTTGCATTAAAAAGGACGAGCGCAGTGGAAGAACTAAAGTCCCTGAAACAAACAGCGCAACTCCAATCAAGATGAACGTCTGTGTCTGGCCCAGTGCTCCCAAGCTCCATTCGGCCAATCGCGGACCACACATCGCAGGTACCCAGGTACCACCCAAAACAATCGCCGATGCCAGGTGTGTACGATGGGGCAGCATCCGCTGCGCTAAGGCAATGCCGACAGGGACCATGGAGAACATGCCCACACCCACGAAAAAACAGATAACGTAGCTCCACTCGACCGGGAGAAACGCCAAACTCGCAGCCAGTGGCGACAAGGCGCACGGCAGCACGACAAGCGGCCATTTTTCGCGCCCGGGCTGGACCAGGAAGCCGGCACACAAGCCGCCCGTCGCGGCTCCGGCCATGACACAGGCATTCAGACTGCCCACCCGCGGAGCGGAAAAGATGGCCAGCTTCTCTGTCGTCCAACTCGGATGCTGCAGTTGGATTTCACCCTGGACCCATCTCACGAAGACATAGGCCAAAGCCAACTGGGCCATGAATCGGATCACGGTGGCCATGTAGACCAGCATCACAACCAGCCAGCGGGTCCCGATGTCGTGTACTGGCAGCCGTTTTACAACGGCCAGTGCACCACGGTGCCGTACCCGCGATACCGCCCAAAGAAACAACGCTGCTAGCAGGCACCCCGGAATGATCAACCAGGGAAGAAAATTCACACCACCACTGGCCGAAACCCACCTGGGCACCAGGAACGCACCGAGGACACCACCGCTCATCCCCGCAACGAAAAAGAACGCAACTGATATCGTTCGCCTTTCTTCTCTCAATTGTGCCGCCGCGGAAACAGCGGCGGGATGAAACAATCCGATACCAACCGCGCCTACAATGTAAACGGTCCACAGGGACGCTGCATGCCCGACCCAACCGATCGCCCCAATCCCTATCGCTGCCAGCACACATCCGGTGACACCCAGCGCATAGGTCCGAAATCGATCGCCAATCAAAGCAGAAAGCGGCTGAGACAGTCCCGCGGCGACTGACCCTGCACCCAGCAGCCAGGCCGACTCCTGTGCCGACAAATCGTAGATCGCTTCCACAACTCCCAATGTCGATGGCAGTACCGCGGCACACAGATCCACCCACACATGGCAGCCCAGAATGGCGGCCAGAGGTAACGCCCAGGAAGATACAACTCCCACCGATTTGTTTTCAATTGACGCAGCAACTTGTGTCATAGCAGGAGCGATGGAAGCAGGAAAATGGTTGCCTACGGTGAGTCCTTCAAAATGTCCTGCTACCTTGCTTAACTCGCTGGAACAATTCCCGGCCTTTTCAACAGCGGAAAGAATTCACCAAAAACGTCGACAGCAAGATTTTCAAACGAATCAGACAGTCGTGGCGCACGGTTCAGTTTTTAGGTTTAACTCCCTGCGAACATACCACGGCACGTCAACTGTTTCAAACCACACCTGCTTCCCCTCTCTTCGTGCGCCTTCGCTCGTCCCAGGCAGTGAAAACGGCCTGGGACCACAAAAAAGTTGCCCACTTTTATTTCCCGTGTAGGACCACCGGCCACCACGACAAAAGTCCGGCTGAAAACGTCCCCCCAGGCCGACCGGGCAGCGGACGAGCACTTTAAGGGTACATGGCCTGACAGTCTCCTCAATACCGCAAGGTTCGGGTTGTCTTGGCCACACCGGAAATTTAAAATGGAAGCATACCGATTTCGACTGGAAAGCACTCATCAAGACAAGTGGATCGTTGTAACTTGGAGGTTGGTTGCTGGTACTGGATCCGTCGCCGAGATGGAAGTCTCGCTCCCTACCGGTTCCATCAAGTACGACCCGTCCTCCGCGGTGGTCGTCGGGAAGGTCATTTTTTTGTGGGCAGTTTCATCGAAACGTGGCCGCTTAGTTCGGTCGTTGGAGAAGCACACATGCCCTGCTCCGACATGGATTCGAGTTCCTGAAACCGATAGCAGAACAGTGTGAAGGCTCCAAGGAGACGAGACAATGAATCGCAAGCCGGGCAACTCGCGTCGCCAATTTCTAAAAAACAGTACAGCCACCGTGGCAGGGACGACACTCACTGGCAGTCTGGCCAACCTCTCATCGAAGGCTCATGCGGCCGGCAGTGACTGGTTAAAAGTAGGGCTCGTCGGTTGTGGTGGTCGTGGCACGGGTGCAGCGTTACAAGCGCTGCGAGCAGATCCACATACAAAACTGGTCGCGGTTGCTGACGCTTTCCAGGAAAAAATTGACGGCTCGCTAAAAACACTCCGCAAACAGGAAGAAATCGTCTCCCGGGTTGACGTTGACCCGAGTCATCAATTTGTCGGTTTGGATTCGTATCAACATGTCATCGATACCGTCGATGTGGTTCTGCTCTGTACCCCGCCCGGGTTTCGACCCACACATTTGGCTGCTGCGGTTGAGGCAGGAAAACACGTCTTTGCGGAAAAACCGGTGGCGACCGACAGTGCGGGAGTCCGTTCCGTCATACAATCTGTCCAGCTCTCGAAGGACAAGGGATTGTCGGTTGTGTCCGGTTTCTGTTGGCGGTACAGCAACCCGAAGAGAGCGCTGTTTGAAAAAATTCACGATGGATCCATCGGGGACGTGCGATCTGTCTATGGCACCTACTACACCACTCCGGTCAAGAAAATGCTCCCCGCGGAATCCCGGCCGGATGGAATGTCAGATCTCGAATGGATGGTTCATAATTGGTATAACTTCACTTGGCTTTCAGGGGACGGACTGGTGGAACAGGCTTGCCACACTGTCGATTGGGTTTCCTGGGCCTACGGGGACAAAGTACCTGCCAGTTGTACTGCCGTAGGTGGGCGACAGATCCCATCTGCTGGTGGAAATATCTTCGACCACGTGGAGGTGAACTACCTGTGGGACAACGGAGCCCGTGGCTTTGTGGTTCATCGACAGATTGACGGCTGCTACGGAGAAAATCAACTCTACGTCCTGGGTACCAAAGGTAACGGGTCACTCACGCGCCACAGCCAGATTAGCGATCTTGCGGACGAGCGTGTCTGGAAGTACGACGGATCGGTTAATAGTATGTATCAGGCCGAACACGACGCACTCTTTGCCTCGATTCGTTCGGGAAACCCCATCAATCACGGTGATCGCATGGCCAACAGCACCATGATGGCCATCATGGGGCGTCTGGCAGCCTACACGGGTGAAAAAATCACCTGGGAAATGGCAATAAACTCTCAGGACACACTCGTCCCCGCGATCACCGACGGCTGGAACACTCCTGTTATTTTCCGCAAACTCGCTCGACCGGGTACGGTGCGATACGTGTAGAAAAAGAATAACATAATGCACCAGCGGGTTTCGTCTGTTGAAACCCGCTGCCCTGATTCCTGGAGAACAGCGTATGCGAATTAATGACAACATCGTAAAAGACCAGAAGTTGCTACGGGCAGCGTCCGACCCGGAAGCCCTCACACAGCTCGGGACGTACAACTGGTGGGATGGTTGGTGGCGCAGCGACCCACGAAATGCTTTTGAAGAGCTAATTCAGCTACTCTGGAGCGACCAGGACCTACCGGAAACGGTAGCCGGATTCGAGTACTGGAACAACGTCAACCAAGCCACTGGTGGAGTCGGATGGCACCGGGATTGTGACGAAAAAATTCGAGCTGCCAGCGGCAGAGTGATCTCGCCGAAGGTCGGGCACATTTATTATATGCATGCCGAAGATTTATCGGGCGGATTCCTGGAAATCAGTGGTGCCCAAAACATGTCCCTCATTGCACTGGAAAATCTGGAGCGAATTCGTCCGCAAAAAAATCGGGTAATCTTCTTTGATCCCAGCCTGCTACATCGTGTTTCACCGGTGCATGCTGGACTTCGCCACGCGTTTTTGGCCAACGTCTGGGATTCCAAACCCGGTACTTTTGATTTGGGCGATCATGTCGATGCCCAGTTTCAACCCGTTTGAGTTCCCCCATTCACTGGCAATCGCCAACTCACAGACTAACGTTTTCGAAGGTAAACCATGCAGGAACCCATTGCCTACTTGAAAGGCAAGTTTGTCCCCGCGTCAGAATGTGTTCTCCCGATCTATGATTTGGGCATCGTTCTCGGAGCAGCCGTCACCGATTTTCTGCGTACTTTCCATCAACGTCCTTATCGAATGGAAGATCATGTCCAGCGATTTTACCGGTCCTGCAAATATGCGAGGATCGATCCACCGGTCGATTTACAGGAAAGTATTGACATCTCGGAAAAACTCCTCGCAGAAAATTCTCGCTTGTTACCTGGAGTGGAACTGGGACTAATTTATTACATGACTGCAGGAGAGAACACGGTGTATGCCGGAGCCTCCGGCGTGCCAAGTCAACTAACACCGACCTATGTCCAGCATACCTTTCCGATGCAGTTTCACCTGTGGCGCAACACCTTCCTGCACGGTGTCCATTGTGTCACACCTGCCCCTCGCCATTGGCCACCTCAATGCCTTTCTTCTAAAATCAAAAACCGCAACCGCCTGCACATGTGGATTGGCGAACGGGAAGTACAAGCCGTTGACAAGAGTGCCATGCCCCTGTTTTTAGATATTGACGGAAACGTCACAGAAACAGGCGGTTCCAATTTTGTAATTTTCCGTGACGGGCAGGTAGTGTCGCCCCATCGCAAAAACATTCTGTGGGGAATCAGCCTGACGGTACTCGCGGAAATCTGCGCCGAAATGGACATTCCCTTCGTCGAAGCGGACATCCAGACCTACGACATCGTCAACGCTGACGAGGCGTGGATCCCGACAACTCCCTTCTGCCTCGGCCCGGTCGTGCGCATCAACGGCGTACCCATTGGAGATGGCCGCCCCGGCCCGATGTGGCGGAAGATTCTCGACCGCTGGAGTGAAATTGTGGAGAAGGACATTTACCGTGAGACGGCAGAAGCGACGGTTTGAATCGCACGACGCGCGCCACGGGTGAGGAACGCTTTCCATGCCCGCCCGCGCACGAACCCGCCCCCTCTTTTTTCATGAAACCGGACCAGGCCCCTCCCATTCCCAAGCATTCGTCGTCCGTTGCGTCCTGGAAATACAAACCCATCTGGGAAACCGGCGACAAATCTGCCCCGACCGTCTGTTTTGAAAACCTGTGGGATGATATACATGTGAGGGACAATGATCGTTGACTGTGGCGGGCGCCAGCACTGTCACAGAAGAACCAATACGGAGGACTACCATCGTGTTATTTGAACAGTTGTGTGCGCGTGAATCCCAGGGAAGTCCTATCCGGGTGGGCGTCATCGGCGCCGGCACGTTCGGCACTCAGATCGTCGCACAGACGTGTCAGATGCAGGGCATGAGAGTCTCTGCCTTAGCAGAACTGGACCTGGCACGCGCCCGCAAAGCCCTCACCCTGGGTGGGGTTCAAGCTGAACACATCCTTGAAGTAGAAACCAGCTCTGCCATCAACGACGCAATTCGCAAGGATCATCCCGCGGTCACTACGGATGCAAATGCTTTGATGGAGAGCGAGATCGACGTGGTGGTCGAGGCCACTGGCCATGTCAACGTGGGCACCATGCACGCTTACCGGGCAATCGAAGCGAAAAAACACGTGGTCATGGTGACCGTGGAAGCGGATATTGTG
The DNA here is from genome assembly GCA_963578105.1 of Planctomycetota bacterium. Taxonomy (GTDB): domain Bacteria; phylum Planctomycetota; class Planctomycetia; order Pirellulales; family Pirellulaceae. The sequence continues at coordinate 152,644 of CAUZBP010000002.1, read as the reverse complement.
GTAGGACATTTGTTGAAGCAAAAGGCAGATGCAGCCGGAGTCATGTACAGCATGGCTTACGGCGACGAGCCCGCCCTAGCCTGCGAGTTGTGGGACTGGGCACGGGCGCTGGGATTCCGCGTGGTAGCTGCGGGCAAAGGAACCCGGTTCCTACCGTCGTTTCGAAAATACAATCCGGATGATGTGGCCGAGCAGTACGGATTTACAGGCGACGATTACAACGCCCAGATGTTTGGCTCCTTTCTCGACGGCACCAAGCACGCGATTGAAATGGCGGCCCTCTCCAACGCCACAGGATTGGTGCCTGACGTGCGCGGCATGCACTTCCCCTCCCCCGATCTGCGGGAAATCCCCGACGTGCTGTGCTCAACCGAGAAGGGCGGGATCTTGCAACAGGAAGGAGTCGTGGAGGCCGTCAGTGCGATCCGGCCGGACCAGTCGGAGGTGGAACGGAACCTACGTGGCGGATTATACGCTGTGATCGACGCACCGGCAGGATTCGCGGTCGATTCGCTCGCATCCTACGGCGAAATCATCGGTATGATCACCGGTAGAAAAAGTAATTATGCGATGATCTATCGGCCGCAGCACTTCATCGGCCACGAGATGCCGATCACTGTGGCACGGATGATGGTTTGGGGTCAGACTTGTGGTGCGGCAGTCACCAAAACGGCTGACGTGGTGGCGGCGGCCAAGCGTCCGCTGGTGCCGGGAGATGTGCTGGACGGCGAAGGAGGGTTCACCGTCTACGGCCTGATCGACCGGTCCGACACCGCACAGCGGGAACAGCTTGTGCCGATGGGGATCACGCAGGGAGCGACGGTCACCGAGCACATTCCCGAGGATGGCATGATTACCTACAACAACGTGGATGTGGCTGATTCCCTGCCATATCGACTGCTGCAAGAGGAAGCACTGACCGGCGCTGGTTGATCAGAATGCTTACCGACGTTCACCTATCCCGTCCAAAGACTTGAGCTGGTCACACCGGAAGAGGATATTTCTTCATCCGATGGTTCAAGCATCAAGAATCCAACTCGCTGCCAACTTCCGCCAGTGACTCGTCGATCAAAGCGACGATTTCATCGATGTCCTGACGGGTAATACAAAGCGGCGGGGACAGATTGACAATTACATTTCCATGGGAGCGGAGCAGGAGCCGACGTTTTTTAAAGGCAGCTATCAGTCGTTGCGGAATTTTCTGTTCCACGGGAAAGCGTGCTTTGGTCTTCCGGTCTGCCACCAGTTCCATCGAAAGCATCAGGCCGATTCCACGTACGTCCCCAATCATCGCGTGTTTTTCTTGCAGAGCCTGTAAGTGGCCCCGGAAATAAGCTCCCACCTCCCTGGCATTTTCCACCAGATTTTCGCGTTCGATAATCTCAATATTCTTCAGCCCCGCGGCTGCAGAAACGGGGTGTCCGGCAGCGGTGAACACATGTTGGAAACACCTGCCCTCACCGGTAAATTCATCCGCAATTTCTTGACGCGCAATGGTAGCTCCCAGCGGTAGATACGTGCTGCACATTCCCTTTGCCATCGTGATGAGGTCGGGCACAACGTTCCAATGTTCAACAGCGAACATCTTGCCGGTGCGGCCGAAACCCGTGATAACTTCGTCAGCGATCAGCAAAACGCCGTAACGGTCGCAAATCTCGCGCAGCCGGGGCCAGTACTCGTCGCCCGGTACAATCGCACCCGGCCCGCTGGTGACCGGCTCGGCAATGACTGCCGCCACGGTTTCCGCGCCATGCGCCTGAATGAGCTCTTCGATGGCGGTGGCACATCTCGTGGCACATTCCGAGGCATTTGACGATTCGTATTCACAGCGGTAACTGTTGGGTTGCGGGGCGTGCAGCACCCCCGGATAAGGCGGATCGTAGTCGCTCAGCACAGTCCCTTCGGCGGATCCCAACCACAGGACACCAGCGGACGCTCCGTGATAAGAACCACGACGGCTGATGATCTTGTGACGGTTGTTTTCCCCGCGCCGGTGATGGTAGGCTCGAGCAATTTTCAGCGCGGTCTCATTGGCTTCCGAACCGCCACTGGACAGAAAGGTTCGAGATAAGCTGCCGGGAGTGATCTGGGCGAGTTTGGCGACCAGGCGGATCGTAGGCGGGTTGGCAGACCGCTGTGGGAAATAGGAGATCTGCCGCATCTGTTCGTAGGCCGCCTCGGCAATTTCCTGTCGGCCGTACCCCACATTGACCGATGCATAGCCCGCATTGGCATCGATCCAGGAGTTGCCTTCACTATCGGTGACTCGCATCCCCTGCCCTTGAACCATGATCAATGGTTCTCCCTCGAGGGCCATTTGCGACCAATCGGCATTGTGCATCCACAAGTGTTGATGAGCCAAAGAACGTAATTGTTCTGTTTCGTTGGCTGTCATGCCCGAGTTTCTCCGCTGTCTGAAAACAGACCGACGCACGGGATTCTGTTTTCCAGATTCTTCGTGTCCAAGACCCGTTTGCCTAGTGCGATGTTCTTAATATCGAGTTTGTGTTGGCCCTGATGCTGGCGTGCTTTACGATGATAACATACGTGAGTATCCTGAAGGAGGGTGAGTTCGTCCCTGTGCTTCAACCGCTTTCGCCTTGTTATCACGAGGCTGAGGCAACCTCGCCGGACCACGCGTTACGCTGTCAGCTACTACTGCTGGTCGAAACATCACTATAGACTTAGCCCTGGATGTTTCAATGCCTTCCCTAACCTCTATCGCATGTAGCAAAGGCTCGCAGGGTGAGTACCAAACCAAGTGACTGCCGCTCGTTCGACACCCTTAGCGGTGTTCCCAATTGTCGAACGCGACGGAATTTTCTGAAGTACTGTAGCACTGCAATCGGCGGAACCTTGACGGCCAGCGTGTCCACCGCAGCGAAGACGCGTTCCAATCGACTCGTGCGATTCGGGAAGACCGACCTGTACGTAACCCGTTATTGCCAAGGTACCGCCTTCCGCCAGGTTCCACGCGACGATCGTCCCGAGGGACGTGCCATCCTGCATCGCTGCCTGGACGTGGGAATCAACTTTTTTGACAGTGCAGAAGCGTATGGTCGGGGCGGTTCCGAAACCGTTCTGGGACGAGCCATTCGAGGACGTCGCGACGAGGTCGTTCTCTGCACCAAAGCCGCACCCAGTTCGGCAACCATACAAGACCCGGATCCCAATAAATTCAAACTCGGGGGACCCATCACTTTCAGCGAGGAGATTCTGTTCAACAAACTGGAAGGCAGCCTGAAACGACTGGGTACCGACTACGTGGATCTGTACCTGTTTCACGATTGGGACGGGACGACGCCTGCGGAACAGCTGGCCGAGTGGATGGACAAACTCGTACAGTCCGGAAAGACTCGTTACTGGGGCGTCTCCAATTTTTCAGCGCAACAGGTTACACGCTTCTGTGAGATCGCCGATACCCAAAGCGGCCAGTCTTCCATCGCAGGAACCGAGGATTACTTTCACATCGCCGTGGGCGAACGTCAGGATCCTGACCTGTTCAAGGTCATCCGCAGAAACAATTTGGGAATGCTGGCCTTCAGCCCCCAAAATGAAGGACAACTTTCTCCGGGACGAGAAGACAAACTCGGCAAAGCAAAAACACCCGTCGTCCGCGCTCTGGACAAAGTGGCCCGCGAGCTGGGTGCTACTCGGCCCCAGGTCTGTATCGCCTGGGTACTGGCACATCCGGAAGTCACCAGTGTTTTAGGAGGCGCCGAATCTCCTGAACACGTTGAAGAGAATTTTGGCGGCACACAACTGGAACTGCCACCGGAGGCTCTGGCCACACTGAACGCCGTCAGCAAAACATACCTTCAACACCGACTGCAGCGTATCCAACAAGTCCAAGCAGAAGGAGCGCAAACTTCCAATTGAAGCTCTTCGCCCACGAGGTTTTGCGCCAACTCATTTCGTGGCGGACTGAATCACCGTCGAAAATTACAGAATGATGACGTTATCAACAAACAGTTGGCGACGGGTGCTGATGAGAGCGTTTGATTTTGGCCGTTCATGATGTGCTCGTTTCCTCGTGATGCGGGGTGAATCAGATTCCCTGTCCAACCTGTTCCCCTGATCCGTCAGTCCCAAAATAGTGAGGCAGCGGGACCGCGACACGTGGGGCAACACCTCAACAAGCACCTACCGGTTTCAGGCCAGAATATTCCGGACAACCTGTGCTTTTTCCTGAACACCCGTGAGCCGCTCATCGAGCCCACGATATTTGACCGTGAATTGTTCATGGTCGATCCCCAACAGGTGCAGGATCGTGGCGTTCAAGTCGCGGATATGGACCGGGTCTCGCGCCACATTGTATCCAAACTCGTCAGTCTCCCCATGGGAGACGCCACCTGAAATCCCGCCGCCAGCCAACCACATGCTGTAGCACTTGGGGTGATGGTCACGTCCATAGTCAGCATTCTTCAACGGTCCCTGGCAATAAATGGTGCGCCCGAACTCGCCACCCCAAATCACGAGTGTGTCATCCAGCAGACCACGCCGTTTCAAGTCGGTCACCAGCGCCCAGGCGGGCCGGTCGACCTCCGATGTTTGCCGCCGTATCATCTTCGGCAAGCTGGCATGGTGATCCCAGCCACGGTGAAAAATCTGCACAAAACGGACACCGCGCTCGGCCATCCGACGAGCCAGGAGACAATTCGAAGCAAAGGTGCCGGGTTCCTGTACCTCGTCACCGTACAAATCAAGAACATGCTTGGGTTCTTCAGAAATGTCGACCAATTCGGGGACGGACGCCTGCATCCGAAACGCCATCTCATATTGCGCGATTCTCGCATGGGTTTCCGGGTCGCCGACTTCGTCATAAATCCGTCGATTCATCGTTTGCAATCGATCGAGCATCATGCGCCGAATTTCGGAACTGACACCTCCGGGATTGGACAGGTAGAGCACCGGATCACCTTGAGCCCGAAAGGCCACCCCCGCATGCTTAGAAGGCAGAAAGCCACTGCCCCAAAGCCGGGAGTAGAGCGCCTGGCCGCGCGGCTCGCAGTTAAGAACCACAAATTCAGGCAGGTTGCGATTCATCGACCCCAAACCGTAACTGAGCCACGCCCCCAGGCTCGGTCGGCCGGGAATCTGATTACCGGTCTGAATGTACGTGATTGCCGGGTCATGATTGATCGCCTCGGTCCACATCGTGTGGATGAACGCCAGTTCGTCCGCCATCGAACCCGTCTTGGGCAGCAACTCGCTGATGCGTTTTCCAGATTCTCCGTGTTGATTAAATTTGAACATCGAAGGCACCACTGGAAAGCGGGCCTGTGAAGCCGTCATCGTTGTCAGTCGCTGTCCCCGGCGCACCGACTCAGGCAAATCCTTGTTGAACCAGTCCGCCATCTCCGGCTTGTAATCAAAGGTGTCCAGTTGCGAAGGGGCGCCAGCCATAAAAAGCCAGATAACCCGTTTTGCGCGCGGGGTAAAGGCGCCGGTACCGGGCGTGGAACCCCTGGAGTCCGCGCCACGCCCAAGCAAAGCAGCCAAGGCCGCAGCTCCAAGACCCTTTCCGGTTTTGCCGAAGAACTGGCGGCGAGTTTCCAACGAGATGTATTGGTCAACAGGATGGGCAGACATGATAATAGGTTCCCGAAGGCTGGTTCTAGCACCCGTTTCATTTCTAAATTAAACCCGAGGATTCTAGTTTAGCACGAAAACTTTTCAGCGTGAACTGACGGGTCGATCAACAGTGATTTTTCCGGCCGATTCTCGCTGTCGGGTCGGCCGGTCGGGCGGCACTTTGATCCTGCCGCCAGGATCAAAGCGGCACCCCGGACTTTCTGCGGCATCTATTCAGATGCCCAAACACCGATGCCGGGTCGATCGGGAAGAATGAGTTTTGCATTTTCCACCTCCAAGCCGCGGAAGGGATCATGACTGATCAACAAATGTCCGTCCAGGTCCGCGTAATCGCAGAGTGGTAAAAGGTGTGCGGCAGCCGCGATACCGAGACTAGATTCGATAAAGCAACCGATCATGACCTGCATATCCTGGGCTCGAGCAATGTGAATCATTTGCAGTGCGGGCCGCAGGCCTCCGCATTTGCTCAACTTGATGTTCACACCGTGAACACATCCCCGTAAACGCACGACGTCCTCCGGAGTACAAGCACTTTCATCGGCAATGATCGGCAACGGCGTTGAATCCATCAGCCGCCGGTATCCGTCCAAGTCGTTTTTCGGCAGCGGTTGTTCCAGCAGTTCAACGCCTTCGTCCTGAAGCCAGCGTGCATTGGCCAGTGTTTCCTCCACGGTCCAGGCAGCGTTGGCGTCGATGCGCAGGGCCGCTGAGCTTACCTCGCGAATCGTCGAAATAATTTCTCGATCGTTGTCAGCCCCCAATTTGACTTTCAGAATCGGATAACCGGCAGCTGCCTCCGTCTTACGGCGAATTTCGTCGAGTGACGCAATGCCGATCGTAAACGACGTCGCAGGAACCTTGTTGGGATTGAGCCCTAACAGACGATACAAAGGAAGTCCCAATTTTTTTCCCATGAGATCATGGAGCGCTATATCAATCCCGGCCATCGCCGAACTATGGTCTTGAAGTTGTACGCGCAGCGGCGCGAGAATGTCGTCTAAAAACAAAGGGTCAACAACGTCTGACAAACTGACGTCTGCCAGCTGCTGAGTCACGGATGCGGCAGTCTGGCTGTAAAAACGACTGGGTGCAGCTTCGCCAAGACCTTCGGCACCGGTCCGGTCAACCAGCCTGACCAAAACGTTGTCGCGATGGTCGCTGGCTTCGCGCGTGATACGGAACGTATCACGCAGTTCAAGCGGTAATGGTCGATAGGTAAGTTTCATATGGGATGGAGCGAACACCGCAGGTAAAGACCGAAACGTTTCACAATGTGGAGGAGCATAGAAATCCCGCCCGTTGGTCGGAAGAGGGGGGGTCAGTTTTCATGAGCCGACCTTTCAACCACTGGCCCGCAGATCCCACAACCGTAATGAATCTATCGAAATTAATCAAAATGGTCCAATAGTGCATCGACAAGTGGTCCGGCACCATACCGCACAACATCCGTCGTGGGCAACGCTTGCTGCTCCTGAACCATCTGGACAGCGGCTTTCGCATCCGCTTCAGAAAGATCGAAACAATTCAGGGACAGACCAATAACTTTTGACTCCACGATCGGTTGCAGCAAACGCTGATGCATGTCGATCAACTCCTCCAGCGCCGGAATGGGTATTTCCGTATGGCGCAGCATGCCGCGGCTCGGCTGGTGGCACAACACCATCGCTCCGGGACAAGCACCGTGCATCAAACCCAGCGTTACCGCAGAATACGAAGGATGGAAGATTGCCCCCTGTCCTTCGACAATGATCCAGTCATGTTGTTTGGCTGCCAGCACCATGCGTTCGACGGCGCCCGATACGAAATCAGAAATGACGCGATCGATGGCGATTCCGGAACCCGTAATCATGATCCCTGTCTGCCCTGTCGGAAGAAAGCAGGCTTGCCGGCCCCGTTGCTGCAGTTCGTTAGCGATTTCGATGGCGGTGATTTTTTTCCCGAGATTGCAGTCGCTCCCGACGGTCAGCACAATGTTGGCAGAAATCGATCTGGCCCGGGCCATTCCTACTTCCAATTGATCCGGCGGCCGACGGACATCCCAGATCCTTACGTCTTGTTCAGCAGCTAGCGACGAGAGCTGTGGATCATCGGCCAGCATCGTGTGCAAACCGTTTACAATTTCCATCCCACGTTCCAGTGCCTCACAGAGAATGGACCGCCACGCTTCCGGAAGTTGCCCGCCGGGGGTGGCCACGCCGATGATGAGCATGTCCGGCTCAAGATCATCCAGCTGAGACAATTCCGCCACGATGGGGATATCTTTTCCGACACCTATCAGCTCTTCGAGCGGCTGACCGGCATGCTCCGGATCCAGTACACCCACCACCTCTTCGCCACGGTAGCGGATGATTCCGGCGGTGGTTTTGGCCGTAAACGGATCCAACCGCCCGGCGGCAAGAATGACTATGCGTCGATGGTTTGCGCGACTCATGACTCCCTCTTACGATAAACGCCGTCAGACTTCGACGAGAGGCAATTTAGCAGATTACCAACTTGACGGGTAGAAGCGGTACCGTCAAACGCCCCTACCGATTCTCGAGTCACCTACGTTACCGGCTAAAAAAAAATCGAACCCGTCAGCGAACCGCTCCGCACGGGCAACACCAACAAGTGCACAAGATTTTTGGTGAATGAGCAAACAGGGGTCCCCGGGGCGAAGGCGAAACAGATGATCGTGGAACGACATGCCTGACAAGTTTCATCCCCATTGGTGAACCGTATCAACACTCCCGGTCCATCTGCCAAAAACTCGTCCGGGCCTAGGTTTTCCTCGCTTATCAAGTCTCAACAGGAAAGGCATTCCCCTTTCGCATGAGAAATGCCGCAACGGTTCTTTTTCGGAAAAACAGTTGCTGAAATGCCCAACCACCTCGGATCAACTTCGTGACCAATCAACAGTCACATCGTCGTGCAGTGGGTACATTCTACGCCCCAGACGGGTATACGGGAGCTGGGAGAAGTCTTGTGACAGGAGGCTGGCAGAATCGACATTGTAAATCGAACCGGCGATCGGTCCGAAACCACTGCGAAAGTGGCCCGTCGACTTGACGCAGATGTAACGCATCTGGCAACAGTCCAAACCCAGACTCCGTGCAAAGGCCAGGTCGATGGGCTGAGCCGGCCTGCTGGTGACAATCACATGCACACCGCGCTGCCGTAAAAGAGCTGACTTACCCAGGTTGGCCTTCACCCCCGCCCACATCGGACCATCGTAAGTGAAGCAACCGTCCGAGAGCGACAGAACTTCAGCCTGCATGGCGACGGGCGGTCCCAGCAGTGGATGTGACTTGCCACCCACCTGAACATCTACTGTCGTCCCGCCCCCTGCTGCGTGGACAAATTCCGCCGCCTCGGGATCGACCATGTACAGCACCGCGGCCTGCTGAAAGTCCCTTTCTAAGAACAATCGTAAAATCTCCGTGCCGTCGCCAGGAGCACCGCCACCCGTGTTATCCCCCTGGTCGGCTAGAACAACCGGATAGCACCCTGCCTCTTCACCCAGTTGCAAAGCCGACTCTGGAGAAAGAGACTCTCGCTGCCAGTCTGCGCGGCGATCCCAAATCCAACCAGCCAATTCGTCCGCAAGTTCTACAGCTTGACTCTTGTTATCATCGGTAACAACAATCGTCGAGGCTCCAACCAAAGGGTGGTCGATCCACTGGTAACCGACACCAATACTGGCGGACAGCACACCCGGCTTTTCATCGAACCGTGTCAGTTGCATGACGGCGTCGGACATCGGCACCTCGGCGTCAATCATCTTGGGGGCCGCCCACAACAAGGGCAGGGAGCGATAGGCCATGGTAGGCCGGACCTCGCCTGCCAAAGTGCGTGCCATCAAATGCGCCGTCTCCATCGCCCTCTGCGCCATATCCACGTGGGGATATGTTCGCTCGATCATTAACACGTCCGCCATTTCAACCATTTGGCTGGAAATGTTGCTGTGAAGATCGTGGACGGCCATGATCGGGCAGGCAGGCCCGACCATTTCACGCACTCGACGCAAGATTTCTCCATCACCATCATCGAACCCTTCGGCTGCAAACGAACCATGTAAACTCAGCAGTATCCCGTCGACGGGCAGCGACTGACTCAAACAGTTCAGTAGATCATGAGCCAGTGTTTCAAAGGTGGCCTGACTGGCCGGTCCGCCCGAATCGCCTTTGGCCCACAAGAGCGGCACCACCTGCATCCCACATTGCCCAACGCCCTTTACAAACCCATCGACGATCGTATTCGCGTCCCCCCGTTCCAGCAATGAATCGCCTCGAACCGTCCGTCGAGAAAAATTTTCCAACGGTGTCGAACCTGGAATGAAGGTGGTGGTTTCGTGTTCAATACCTCCGACGGCGATGCGCCACGACATGGTCTGTCCTTTTTACAAGTGACGTTTGATGAGGACTCTTTCCATCTGAGAGACTTTACCTGGAAAAGGGAGGGAACCAGTCAATCCTCTCGATCATCCCAGCTGATTTCCCGAATCCGGACGTTTCGGTAGGCAATCGGGCCGTGGTCCCCTTGTAACATCAACGGACCCGCAGGTGCTTCAGGGATGTCCAGGTGAGCACTGTTGGGCCCCTCCATCTCCACGTCCCGGTGAATCAAAACACCATTGTGCAACACTTGGAGGAACCTGGCATTCTCCGTCTTGTTACCGTCGGCGTCGAAACGAGGAGCACGGAACTTCACATCGTACGTCTGCCACTTTCCAGCAGGTCGACAAGCATTGGTGAGCGGTACCACCCCGCCCACCCATTGACCATCCACAGGCCGAGCATAAAAACCTCCGCAGTCGGAAAACACAATCTCCGCTTTGCCATAGCTGTCCGCAACCTGTAGTTCATAGAGCGCCATAAAAAACACTCCTGAATTCGACCCGCCGGGAAAATTAAATTCGATGTGGGCCTCCAGATCGCCGTAGTTTTTCTCACTGAGCAGATTCTGGGTCTTTCCCGCCCGTTGCGCATTGGTCAGAACACCGTTGCCCGGCCGCATAGAAAATCGCTGCTGGTCCTGCGGATCCAATTCCACCACTTCCGCCGCCTGCCATTCGTGGGGTTCTTCTTCGTTCACCGGCCGCCAACCGGTCAGTCCGGAATCCGTGATCAATTCAGTCCACTCCGGCTCTGTCGCCGCAACATGACAAATCCCGAACGTAAAACATATCATTCCGATGAGAAAACGGAGAATGGGAGTTGAACTTTCGTGTGACATGGAACACCATTTCCAAATTAGTTCGCAGAAAAACACCAAAGAAGTCTGATACGCGAACATCGTTCAGGTCACGAGTATCCGGTACCCCGTCCCCATTGCTTATCGTTGGTTCCCGGAATGCCAACCGGACGTTTCCGTGGTGAGTTCCCAACGAACTATTTTTTCCAACCGCATGACTGCGGGAACTTTGTCAATTCCCCTGAACCAAACGGTCCCGCCCTTCCGTAAGCCATTCCAGGTTGAAACGCACAAACGTCAACTTCTCATACGGGTTGCTAACACCGTTTTCGTAGAGCACGCCGATGGTCCCATCCTTTAGAACTGTCAGACACGAGTAGGCGGATGGTCCCGTATTGAGCACTTTCGAGACCGGCCACGTCTGTCCCTCGTCGTAACTCATGCGAATGATAAAATTACTACGTTGGGACGCGTTCGCGGGATTCGAAAACAACAAGCGGTTCTTTCCAAAGCCTGCACGTTGATCGGTGTACCGGATAAAAGAAGCCTGGCACATCGGTTCGGGGAGACCCGAATCATCCACCATCTGTTGCCAGTTTTCCCCTGCATCCTCTGTCCTCGCCACGGCCCGGCAACCGTGTCCGCGAAGACTGCGCATATTCAAAATAAAGGATCCATCCAGCAGTTCAACCACCTGACACTCGTTGACCTTGGGACCAGCGTCGGACGTGAGCTGCCAGGTATCACCACCATCGCCACTGGTCAGCAAGTGTGAGTGGTCGTGCTTTTCCCGTCGGGTGTAACAGGGAAAAATCAGTTGTGAATCGCTTGTCTGAATACCACGGCCTGGCGCTGCGCACAGGGCCAACCAACTGCCGGCTTGGTTGGTGGGCAGGATTGTCCTGGGAGGCGACCAACTTTGTCCGTCGTCGTGACTCTGAATCAAATGCAACTCCACGTTCCGTGTCTCACGAGGACGCTGAACAAACTGGGCAGGCTCGTCCACAATGTAGTCATACAGAACCCAGACCGTATCAGTTTTGTCGTCCACCAGGACACTTGCATCACAGGCCGCGTTTTGCCCGGAAAAGTCGGCAATGATCTGCATGCGACCCCAAGTCCGGCCGTTGTCCAGGCTGCGCTTCATCGCTAAATCAATGTTATTGATTGCATCCCCGGGTTTTTCAACGCGTGCGTCACAAATCGCAATCAGGGTACCTTGCCCCGTGGTCACCAAGGTGGGAATGCGATACTCACAAACATTATCAAGCCCGGCGATGAATACGTCTTTTGTCTCAAAAAGTGGTTCCGCCACAGCACCTTGCTGACTTAAAAGCAACCAGGCTCCCAGTAACAGGAGGTTCGTCGTCGTTTTCATCGTTGTCACCCGTTCCTTTGTTTTGAACTTCTGTGGTTCAGAATAGAGTCTCCCCAGCCAGCCAACCTCTCTCAGGCCGACAGGTTTAGCGTTAGGTGTCTTGCAAATTGCAGCACGAAAGATGGACGTTTTCTGAGGAACACGAAACGTGTCGTGAACTCGCATCTGACATCTACTGTTTTTTCTCCGCCCCCTTGTTTTTATTTCCGGATATTTTCTGCATGGTCGCTGCGTAACGACGTTGCATCCTTTCCTCACGCAACTCGAGAAATGCCTGTTCAACGCTGTCACGTTCGTCCGCTTGCACCTTGCCAACCGACACCGTAATTTCTCCGAACGTGATGCCTTCCTCGTGGCGATCAACAGCTGCGATCCGGTTGTTGTCCACGATAAGCGTTACACCTACGTTCGCCTCAACAATTGGCACCTGGTTTTCTCGACCACGGCTGAGCACCGCCTCATCCTGGGATTTGCTGCGTGAACCCATGGCGGGAATCACCAGAAATTGCGCCCCATCCAGGACAGGAATACGCGCCAGTTGCGGATTCCAGCGATCATTGCAGATCATAAATCCACAACGGCCAAGTGGAGTATCGAACGCACGACTCTTTTGGCCGAGCCGGTTAAACCACCAAGAAGGATGGTAACCTTCAGCCAGTTGCATCTTGTGGTACCGGCCGCAGATTCTTCCCTTCTGGTCGATGAATATCGCGCAATTGAACACGTCATCCTCGATCCGTTCAGCGAATCCAAAAGCGAGACACATTTCGAGTTCTTCCGCCAGCCGTTGAAAACGCTGGATCAGCGGGCCATCCATGGACACGGCGACGCCTTTCATCTTCTCTGCCGGTTCCTCGCCAGCGATGATCTCATTCACAACGTATCCTTCCAGCGCTCCTTCCGGCCCGACTGCCAGTTGGGCCCCACCTCGTTTCGCTTCACGGAACCATTGTTCCAACCGGTCGGCGTTACCTGCCAGATCAAATTTCACCGGAACAAACGAGACTGCCGCCACCCGAACAACACGCTGTGGTGTTTGGACTGAAATTTCTGACGCTTCGTTCTGCTCCTGAGATACCCCCGCAGTAACCAGCGTCGTCCCGACAAGCCAACCACTCAAAACTGCGTGGAGAAAGACTTTATCCACCACTATGACCCCACCTGAATATTAACCGTCCCGGCGTTGCTTCGATGACCGCACCAGTCTTTCCCGGACAAGACCGGCGAGAAAGGAATCTGCTGACAGAATTCTAACAGACACCATCTGGTAATCGAACCGGCTCGAACATGCCATCTTTCAACACAGGCCGAAAGTCCCTCCACTCCAAGGTTTTTCGTCGTTCTCTTCCCGGATTACTTTCGAAACCGGTCAAAAACATGCACCCGGGAGTCACGGGAAACACTTCTAATTTCCTTCCATAATCCAAATGTTACGAAAGCGAACAGGATTACCATGATCTTGAAGATGAAGGGGACCGGTGTCCCTTTCTTTGGACTTCGACAGGTCCACTCCCGGAGAAACAGCCGGCAAGACAAATTGATCGTGGACCAACACTCCATTGTGCCGCACGCTCATCATTGCCGGGGCAGTCTTGTTTCCCTGGCCGTCAAAAACCGCCATTGCAAAATCAATATCATAGGTTTGCCACGCCAGGGGCGGGAAAGACATGTTGATCCGTGGCCCAGCCATCTCGTGGATTCCAGCGCAACGACCAAATTTGGAAAGCCGTTCGAACTTACGATTTTCGTGATGCCAGCCGAAAGAATCGATAATCTGCACCTCCCATTCTTGCTTGACATACAGCCCGCTATTTCCCCGGTGCATACCGCGCCGTAGCGGTGCGAAGGGACAACGAAATTCCAGGTGAATCTGCAGACTACCAAATCTCCGTTTGGAGATGGTTCCTTCTCCAAGCAAGTCCCCGTCAACAAGTCGACCTGCTTCCCACTCCTTGACACTACTACCATCGAACAGGACGAGAGCACCCTTCGGAGGCTTGGCATGCAGCGTGGGAGATTTGCGATGTACCTTGCTCAAAAGCAGCGTGACGTCCTGGAACCTGTTGCGAAACATGCTGGCCTGACCAGTGATAACGTTGTCACTAATCAGTCCCTGAAAATCATGATTGGTGTACATCAAGCGTTCACCATGAACTCCGTGAAACGGCGTTGCGCCGTCGCGCGTCTCGCCCTGAAAGTGAAAAACACGCCGTTCTTCCCAGCCTGCTCCCGGAAGCCCACCCGGATAGAGGACTCCCAGAAATTGGTGCTTACCCACTGCAATCACCTGAATGCCAACTGGCAACTCGCCACCAACCTTGCCCACATACTCCCCCTGGACAAGAAAATCTGGTCCTGCCTGGACCGGATCGGTAAATACAGGCAACTCAGCACCCCCCACCACCGGGGTACAGGTTGAGATACATGCTACGCTGACTAGCAAGAGTGGTAGGATTCGTGTGTACATCGTGATTCATTGAAAAGTGTTTCAACACTCCCTGTGACAGGATTGATTGATTGCAGTGAAAACCGAACGAAGGCGGTCACACCGCCTGTCGACTGTCGAGACGGACACCATGTTGGCAACCGCAACTTCCAACGGCCGCCATTATCTGCTGGTTAAACCCACAACGCAATGGTTTACAGCCAGTTCGGTAGAACAGCGTTACCGCGAACAAGCAGTAGGGTTATCTTCCGGGTGACCGATTTCCCATTTGCTCTCGCTACCCACGTGACACAACAGGTGTCAGACAGCATTTTGCGGTGCAGCCCGTCACCACAATCGTTTCCTGTCGTGAGCAACTACTTGACATGATCCGGACAAGAGCTGATTCTGAAGCGCCACGCCGAAAAACGGTAGCAGGAGTTTGAATCCTGACCGCTTGCAAGATGTAACCTGAGGACAAATTCTTCTAGAACCTTTTGATGACACCGCTGCGTGGCTTGCCTACAGGTTTCCTAACACACGGCCTCCACAAAAAACTCCGAGCATGAACCATCACCATCGTCTAATGGCTGCCTTGCTTTTTGCGGCAGTATCCGGACCAGCCACTCTTTCACCCCTGTCAGCAGGTAGCCCGGGAAAAACAATCCTTCTTTCCGAGGAACACCTAGCGGCTGCCGAGTGATTTGTTTGCAGTCGGAGAAAACCTCGTCGGAGTCCGCGTCTTCTCCCGTCATCCGGACACGCAGCACGCAATCTCGATCGAAAAACTGGAGGTGCACGTCAATTACCACTGACCGTTCGACTCGGCACGGCAACAGCTCGAAGTGGTACGGCAACAGCTCGAAGTGGTACGGCAACAGCTCGAAGTGGTACGGCTGTATCCTCGGGGCTGGTTGGGCTTGATCCATCGCCGGTGCCATGTTACCGATACGGAACTTGCACTAGCCCTGATCCGCACGCAGTACAGTAAAACGGAGGCGTTGACTCGAGGTCATCCGCAACCCAGGTCTTGTCAGAGTGTTTCAGACTGCTCGGCGACCCGCATGGCCACACCCCCGCAAGGTTGAAGAAGAACCATGTTAAACATCACCTCCGAGCTCTCCATCCCGGACGTCTTGAAGTCACTTGACGAGGACGGGTTCGCCGTCATTGCCAACGTGATTTCCCCTGACGATGCGGCAGAAATTGCGGAATTGACACTGCGTTGTCCCACTCGAAGTCCGGGCGTTCAGGGCTGGGAAGCTTATCTGACCCTACTTAACTTTGACCTTCGTTTTGCCTCGTTGACGGCCTGCCCTCCGGTCCTGGAAATTGTCCGGCAACTGCTCGGCGGAAGAACCGAGGCCCAGGCCAACGCGTTCGCCTGGCCTGCCGAGGATCAAATTCGACTGTGTAATATGGATGGACTGGTGGCGCACCCGGGATCTGATCCCGGAGTCTGGCACAACGATCCGCCGATGGGACAACTCAACCCGGACAAGCCCCTACCAGAGTTTCCCTTCACGGTGAACGTCATGTGGATTCTGACGCCCTTTTCCCGAGAAACCGGTGGAACACGGGTGCTGCCCGGAAGCCATCGCTTGCGGCGGATTCCAGAACCAACCGCAGATGATCTGGATGGTCAAGTCACCGTGACAGCGCCTGCGGGCAGCGTAGCCATCATACCCAACACCTGCTGGCATGCCGCGGGCGCCAATCAAAGCTCGCATCAGCGAGTTGCCGTCAACTGTAATTACGCACCCTGGTGGCTTGGTCGTATTACGCCGGACATCTATCCCGTGAGCCCTGAAGTTTACCAAACACTCCCACCTCAAGTGCAAGCCCTCACCAAACATCAACTGAATTGGAACACAGATTTCCGAGGCCAACTGACCGAAGAATAGATAGGAGAAAGTAAACCGGTGATTTGCGCCGAAACTGTATACAGGGCCAGCCCCGTTATCTTTCAAGAACACACTCTCTAGAGACAGAAGTTTCCGCATGATTCCCCAGACCAGTCCGGCTGCCGGGTACGCCAAGAATAAAGAACACATCGATGCTGCGGTTGCGCGCGTGATGGACAGTGGTTGGTACATTCTGGGAAAAGAAGTGGAAAACTTCGAGAAGGCGTTTGCCAGATACGTAGAAGTCGCTGCCGGAGTTGGCGTGGCATCCGGAACGGACGCCATCGAAATTGCTCTGCGCGCCTGCGACATCGGCCCCGGTGACCTCGTCTTCACGGTTTCGCATACCGCCGTGGCCACGGTGGCAGGTATTCAGCGCAGTGGGGCTAACGTGGCTCTGGTCGATATCGATCCTGATACGTACTCCATGTCACCGGACCAGCTGGACCAAACAATCCGATCTGCAGCCGATGGTGGCCATGGCCGTCCGGCCGCGATTGTACCGGTCCATCTGTACGGCCAACCTGCCGACATGCCCCGGATCCTGGAGATCGCCAACCGCCACGGATTGACAGTCGTGGAGGACGCCGCACAAGCCCATGGGTCTGCCCTGCAAGGCCGGCAAACAGGTTCCTGGGGACGGGCCGCCGCTTTCAGTTTCTATCCGACCAAAAACCTGGCCGCTTTTGGCGACGGAGGCATGGTGCTGACAGACGATCCGGAAATCGCCGCACGTGTTCGTCAGCTACGTGAATATGGCTGGCGGGATCGTTTTGTGAGCGCTGCGCCGGGGTTGAATTCGCGGTTGGACGAACTGCAAGCCGCCATCCTCAATGTCCGCCTGCAGACGCTTGACGAGGATAATGAACTTCGACGCCAGATTGCCCTGACCTACGACGAAGCGTTGTCTGAATCACCGCTGGTGACTCCCTGCGTGAGAGAATCTGCTGAGCATGTCTATCACCAATACGTTGTGCGCAGCGAACGCCGGGATGAGCTGCGTGATTACTTGAGTCAGTGCGATATTGGAACAGCGATCCACTATCCGGTCGCAATCCACCAGCAGCCTGCCTACCAGAACCGCTTCCTGGGCTCCGATCGTCTCCCCCAAACCGAAGACGCAGCGGGTAAGATCCTCAGTCTGCCGATGTATCCGCAACTGAAGCAAGATCAGCAGGACCAGGTGATTCAGGCAATTCAAAGTTGGTGCAGCTGAGGCGACCTGCAAGTGGGGATCACCCAGTGCGGCCGAAAGCAAGCAACTCCGTGTAGATGATCTAACGGATCCAACAGGCGTTAAACGGCAGAACAGACTGCTCGTAAGTCGCGGCCCAGTCGCCCAGCCAGACTCCACGCGCAACCGATGACCGGTTTTGTTAAACGTACCAATCCGGCCTAAAAGAAATAGAACATGATGAACATGGCGCATGCGGCCAGTAATCCCGCGTACGTACGATCATCCGTCACCACGTCGTGCAACAGGCTTGCCGACTGGGGTTCGCGATTACGGCTCTGGACAACTTCCCGGAGATAGGCACCCAGAGTCCAACACGCAGCGATCCAAGCAGCTACCACCGGTGTGAGGTTCTCCAGATACACCAGCATTCCGAGCGAAACATAAATCCCGATCGCCAGCAGGACAGAGAGCCCGAGGCGTTTGAATCGTTCCGGGGCATGTCCCCCGAGACCGGACCAGGTATTCTTGCTCTTCTCTGGATCGGCGGGCTCCATCAGGCTCACGATAACAAAGACCACCGACGAGAGTCCGGTGACCACAACCACGCGATGCAGGAAATTGATTTTTTCGCCCAGCAGGGCACCCTCGCTGCCCAGGTAGGTGTCGTAAATCCAAACCGTCATCCAGGAAAAAACAACCCCTGCAATGATCGTGACAAAGGCTGCCGTGGAAGTTCCCCGTTTCCAGAACATTCCCAGTAGAAATACCATCAACAAGCCCGGAGTGAAGTAAGTCTGGTAGTCAACGATCTGCAGAAAAAAGTTTTTCTCCGAATTAGGGTCCATGACAAAGATTGCCATCAAAACGGCCAACACCATGGAAACAAGGATCGTGATTCTTCCCGTGACAATCATTTCCCGATCAGTGGCATCAGGTTTCACATAGGGTTTATAGATATCCACAGTCACCAGGGTCGCAGCCGAGTTCATCATCGAATCAATGGATGACAGGATGGCACCAATCAATCCCGCAGCAATCAATCCCACAAACCCCGGGCCAATCAGGTGATTGACAAGAACGGTGAACGCGGTGTCAGGATCGACCTTCTGGCCTTGAAACTCGGGAGATTTCTGGAACATGTAGAAGGCAGCCACACCGGTTGCAATCGTAAAAAACGGGATCAGCAATTTCAGAAAACCGGCCGCGATAATGCCAATCCGTGCCTGCTTATCACTCTTTGCTGCCAGCGCCCGTTGAACAATAAACTGGTTGGTACCCCAGTAGAAACAATGCATGAACATCAGCCCGGTGAGTGCTCCCGTCCAGGGCAACTCTGGATGGTTGATCGGAAGGTACAGACGCATCTTCGAAACGGCCCCCGCCTCCATGTCCGCATTCATCAACGCTTCCCAGCCTCCAAAATTCGCAAAGGTAACAATGGCTAGTCCAATGCCCGAAAGGAGCATCAGAATCGACTGGATCACGTCCGTCCACACGACGGCCTTGAGCCCGCCGAAAAATGTGTAGGTTGCCGCAATCACACCGAGTCCGATCACAAACGCGACGTAATAACTGCTGCTGACCAATACTTTCTGCCCCTCCCCGGCAGCCAGATCAAGCTGGAGAGCCTCCCCGCCCAGTAGAAAACAGATGGATCGGGATCCGATGTACAGTCCCGGCACCATCTGCAGGACGACCATCGTGAAAACCATGATCACGGTGTAGGAGATTCGACTGCGGTCATCAAAGCGTTTACCCAGATAACCCGACAAGGTGTACAGATTCAGTTTCCGGTAGACAGGCAGAAATCCGTAACACAGCAGAAGCAAGGCAGCAACCGCGCCCAGTTCGAAGTGACTCTGCGCAAAACCAATGCTGAATCCGATCCCCATCATTCCGACCAGGTGATTCGCACTCACGTTACTGCCGAAAATAGACCCGGCGATACCGTACCAGGGAAGAGAACGCCCAGCCAAAAAATAATCTTCTGCGGTGTCTTCTTTTCGTCCCGCGAACAGCCCGATCGCCATCACACCCGTCAGCGCAGCGAAGAAGATCACGTAGTCAATCATCTCTAACTGAAAAGATTCCAACATGGTCACTCCACGTTACTTGTTTTCGCACCCAGAACCGCAGACTCTCCAAGTCCGATCATGCGCAACGCAACGGGGTGATGGAAGTCCCCTTCACAACCTTTGTAGCTCGTTCTGCCACCTTAGGTTGTTAAGGATCCGATCCGCGCTACAGTAGATCCCGCGAAACCGATTCGCCCAGTTTCTCCAGAATCCCAACGAAATTTATTTCGACTGAGGAGGCGGTGTCACCGCTTCTAACGGGATACCCAAATGTGATTTCCTGATACCTTGGACGCTGCCACAGTTGCACCAGACTCGCTACAAAAGGTCCCCAGGAACAGGAATTGCACCTTCGCAAAAAGACCAGACAGACGGCCCTGTCGCCTGCCACCGAAAGAACCAGGCCTGTCTCCGAACACTCCTTTATGAAATCGGTTGCAACTTTTGATACACTGCTACCGGCAAACTAACCCACTTTATTTTCAGGATCACGTCCCATGGTACACCATTTTCAATCTGCTCTTGTCCTGGTCACGACACTTTTTGCTCTTCGCGCGGGGTGGGTTGATGCCAAGCCAACGGTCGAACGAACTACGGTGACCGTCGCGATGCGTGACGGCATCCTGTTGTCAACCGATATCTACCGTGACCCCCATGTCGAAAAATCACCCGCCATTATTACCAGAACACCCTACAACAAGCAGGGAATGCAATCAGCAGCAGAACATTGCGTCGCTGCGGGCTATGCCTTCGTGGCACAAGACTGCCGCGGCCGCTTCGAATCGGAAGGAGTGTTTGTGCCCTACAACAACGAAGGCCAGGATGGATACGATGCCATTGAATGGCTCGTACGCCAACCCTGGTGCAATGGACGGGTCGGCATGTGGGGCAGTTCCTATGTCGGAGCCACCCAGTGGCAGGCAGCGGTCGAGCAACCACCGGGACTCGTCTCCATCCTGCCGGTTGCCACCTGGAGTAGTTTTTATCGCAACCTATATCTTGGCGGTGCCCTGCGCCTGTCACTGATTGCAGGATGGGCGCGGAATCACTCGGTCCGTCCGGCTGGAATCGAACCCTTCGCCGACTGGGACGCCACGCTGATGCACCTGCCATTAAGTGAGGTGGACAGCAAGATGGGATGGTCGATTCCGTGGTTAAAAGGAATGCTGACGCATCCACACCCGGATGGCTTCTGGAAACGGTTCGAACTTTCGGAGCAGGTGACCCAACTCAAGTTACCCATGCAGCACGTTGTTGGTTACTACGACTTTTTTTCTCGCGAAACGGTCGGCAATTTTGAACGGATGCAGAAACAGGCGCGTGATCCGGAGACTCGAGAGCAACAGCAACTGATCCTCGGCCCCTGGGACCATGGGACCATCGGACAATCAAAGGTCGGGGAAGTTGATTTCGGACCTCACGCGCAATGGGACCATTACGCTGCTAACATTGCCTGGTTTGATCGGTACCTCAAACAGGATGCTGCCGCGTTGGCAACGCCATTTGACCCTGTCCGATATTTTTCGATGGGTGACAATGCATGGCACACTGCCCAGACATGGCCGCCGAATGGTTTTCGACAGACTAATTTTTTTCTCCACTCCGGTGGCAACGCCAACACGCTTCACGGGGACGGCACACTCAATCGCAAGCCCCCTACAACACAAGAACGCAGCGATCGCTTTATTGCCGACCCGGCGAACCCGACTCCCGCCTGTCCGGTCACCGACGCACGTCCTCGTCACCGACCCACCTGGGCCCCAGTCAATCAGCAAAAAACAGAAGAGCGGGAAGATGTACTGGTCTACACCTCGGAACCTCTTCTGAAACCCCTTGTTTTTGCGGGAAATATAAAAGCTCAGTTGTATGTATCGGCCGACACACCAGACGCTGATTGGGTGGTTAAACTTGTTGATGTGTTCCCCAATGGATTTGCTCAAAACCTGGCCGTCGGACTACTCCGCGGACGGTTTCGGGATTCGGAACTCAAAACCACTCCTCTGACACCCGGAACAATCTATGAAATCGCCGTCGACCTGGGCCCGGTCGCAGCACAGATTGCCCCGGGGCACCGGATGCGTGTCGACATCAGTGGTGCTTATTTTCCACTCTTCGATCGCAACCCCAACACGGGCGAAGGCCCCTTTGGTCAGCGAACCATGCTGTCAACGGAGTACGTCTTCCACCGCTCCGGGGCAGCCTCACGGATCATGCTGCCGATAAAAACCAGCGATCAATCAACGCCTCCCTAATACTTGTAGACAAAATTGGCAATCACTCTCATTGTCCGTATCCACCGGCAA
The DNA here is from genome assembly GCA_963578105.1 of Planctomycetota bacterium. Classification (GTDB taxonomy): domain Bacteria; phylum Planctomycetota; class Planctomycetia; order Pirellulales; family Pirellulaceae. Next base: position 130,615 of record CAUZBP010000002.1, on the reverse strand, counting down.
CGACCGTACAGCCGTGCGACTGGAACAACGTTCCCCATTTGCTCCAACACGTGGCGCAACGGAGGAGCACCTTTTCCATAGAACTTTCGACTTTGCGCGGCGCCGTCGATACCCCGCCTCGCGAGAATTAGAATTCCTGTTTTTCCAACGACGAGGTGCTAACAATGCGGATTGTTCAGTTTGAAGTTCCAGGTGCGGGAAGGCGTGTGGGAATTGTTGATGCGCAAGGAGAGCAAGTGTCCGACCTGACGGCGCGCGCCCCCGGCTTGCGTCGGGTACACGACGTTTTTCTGGCAGCTCGTCAACGGAACGTGACATTCCAGGAATTTCTCGCCGACCTGTGTTCCGAGTCAGGACTTCCCGGCTTTGCTTACGCCGACTTGCTCGCCGCAAAACCCCTGGAAGATCGTCCCCACCTCTGCCCTCCCCTGGATCACGCCGACCCGCATCGAGTGATCCTTTCGGGAACCGGCTTGACTCACACCGGTAGCATGAAGTCACGCGACGAAATGCATTCTGCCGAACCACAACACGATTCGCAGCAGACCGACTCCGAACCTAAAACGGATTCAGCCCGGATGTTCGATCTGGGTCTTGAAAATGGAAAACCGGCTGATGGCGAACGCGGAGCAGCCCCGGAATGGTTTTTCAAGGGGAATGGCTATGGTCTGCGCGGTCATGCAGAACCATTGGACCTACCGACCTTTGCGCTTGACGGCGGTGAGGAACCCGAGATTGTCGGCTGTTACGTTATCGACGAAAACGGTGTTCCCCGCAGGCTTGGGTTTGCCCTGGGAAACGAATGGTCGGACCACGAAACGGAACGTATCAATTATCTCTACCTGGCACCTTCAAAACTGCGAACCTGCGCCGTGGGTCCTGAACTGCACACGGATGTGCCCTTCAAGAGCATTCCGGTGGAATGCAGAGTGACGCGGGATGGTACGGAAATTTACCACAGTGGCCCGTTGCACAGCGGCGAGGATTTTATGTGTCATTCACTGGCCAACTGTGAGGACCACCACTTCAAGTACCCCCTCCACCGACAACCGGGAGATGTCCACCTGCATTTTTTCGGCACCAGCCGATTGAGTTACACGTCGCGTGATTGGAAATTTCAAGACGGTGACAGAATTCAGGTTGAATCCCGTACCTTTGGCGCACCATTGGTCAACACCGTACGACAGGTCGCCGCAGAACTTGGCGAACCGGTCCGCGTCGAACCCGCCTAAGGATCACACTCCCGCCCTGTCCGCTTCAGGAGGTGATCGGAGTTTCTCCTTCCGAACGTCTTCCGGACCGACTGGTCCTGCAAAACACTTGCACCACTTCCGGACCGACTGGTCCTGCAAAACACTTGCACCACGCGGGTCGCTTTCCGGCTCTATAAATTACTTTCGTCGGTGGTGGCTTGACTGGACTTGCTGTCGACATGACGGCGTCCGGTGATCCGCAAGCGATGGCGGGAAAACAACCGGTAACTCGCTTCAAGCAAATGAGAGATGACCGGAAGACGAGTCACAGGAATCAGCCAACGAAATCCGATGGCACCGTAGATTCTTCGAAACGCTTCCACTCCGGTAACCCACTGTCCATCGGGAAGGCGCGCGCGCATCTTGCTCATCAACTGCTCCCTGGAGCAATCAAAGGCCGCGGGCTGGAAATCTCCTGCGGAAATGTCGGTCAACATGAGTCGGCCACGACGATCGAGTTTTCGAATCCAGGAAACTTCCCGCCGACAAAGTGGACAGGCGCCGTCATAAAACAACTGCAACACAACGGGCGAGTTCGGTTGCGCTCCATCGACGAGTTGCTGTTGAACTTCGTGTTCCGAGTCACCTTGGGAAGGTTCGGTTTTCACGAAGTGGACCAACCTCTGTTCGCTACGTGGGAAAACGTTCCTTCATATGCCATACGTCCGCGCACATTCTGGTATGAGAAGACCATCTTTTCTTTTGCCAACAGCAGTTCCTTCCTCCCGGGATCCCGATAGGCGTCAGCGCCGCAAGGGAGCACCACATAGCGTATCCGAACCAGCATAATCGGCTATGGTTCCAAAAGTTCCCTGGGAGTGTCAACATCCGTGTACAACCGGACTCCGTCGCGCATCGCGATGTCGTATTCACACTTCGTGTAGGGTGCCTTTAAATCGTAGTCATCGACAGCGTCCAGGTCGTCGGTGGCTGTTACCAGACCGCCAAGCGACAAGCATTTCACAAGAAATAAACAGCCCCGTCCCATGAGTTTCATCTTCATCGTTTCCTGTGCACTGGGGAATCGTTCTGAGCGAACCGCACGTGGTTCTCAAGAACGGTTGAATGTCGTTACAGTTGACGTTCTATTGTTGGTTTTGTGCGGAAGTTCACACCGCCTCGCGTTGCCCTCGTCCAGCACTTTTTGAAAACTTGACCGCTGCCATCCCCGGCGCCCCAACCTGCGATGACAATTTTCACACCCCTCAGAAGCTATCGTAACATCGACACAGCGACGGGGTTATCATTCGATTCACAAAGGAAGGAACGTCCGGACCAACACGTGAATACCAATGCAGGCCACCCAACAGTTAACTCGAACCTGGAATCGCCTTCGGCCGGATAAGCAGCTACGAACTCCGCACTGTGCCGGGCCCGTGAACTGCGGTAGAACGTACTGATATTCTTCAGGAAGATGGTCCGAACATAACCGAACGGACTGGTTCTCGCGCATCTCGAAACCACCATCGCAACGGAATAACCCCATGAACTCCGATCAACGACGCACGTCGAAACATCGTATTCTTTCTCGCCGCAAGTTCGTTTCACAAATCGGAGCCGGTGCAACTGCCGGAGCCTTGACCAGTTCATCCATCACAACGGCCGCGGAGTCGATTCAGGCAACTAATACGAAAACACCCACCCCAACAAAACGGAATGACCAGATGATCGTGCAGCAAGTGGCAACTTTTACAGGTGCAATGCAAGCGGTAAACCAGGCAATCCGGACCAAACAAATCGGGACACCTGTCGCGCTGCGTATCGTGACGCACCTGCCTGCGGATCTGACTGCAGTGCAACGCTTCGCAGCCGATGTTCTCGTGACTGCTTCCAAGTGGTTCGGCTCTGAATTCAGCGAGTTAAGTGCCGGGGGCGGTTCCGGGCAAATCAGCACGCTGGCCCGATTCGTCAACGGACAAACAGCACTGGTGTCGGTCGGCTCTAATCTGTCCGGCCTGGAGATCATCGTCTGGGGCAATCGCGGAACTCTTTCCTGGGAAGCTGACTCGGAGTGGCTGCTTGCCACAGAAGAAACACCCGAATCGGACGTGACTTCGGATTTGGCCGAAAAAGTCGACGCGTCAATCACCACATCTTTGAAAATCGGTCAGCCCGTTCACTTCGGAGGCCGAACGTCGATTTCACAGACACCTGACCGGTCCGAGCACCCATCCGCAGCCGTCGTCGCAAACCCTGAAACCGACAACCGCGCCAATGATACACCGCGAGCAGGACAAAAACCGCCGTATGGCGTGTTGCTGGTATCCGGAGACCATACCCACCAAACGACTTACGCCCAAGCACTGGCTGCCGATCCGCGATGTAAACTCGTCGGACTGACTGACGAGACGGGATTGACACCGCGCCGCAGTCGTTTGAACAAACAGTTGGCGGACCGCCTGGGCATCCCGTTGTTCCCCAACCCGCACGAAGCGCTGGCACGCGACGACGTGCACATTGTCAGCGTGTGCGCCGAACCGAGACGACGCGGCCGCCTGATCGTCCAGGCCGCTGAAGCAGGCAAACACCTCTACCTGGACAAACCACTGGCCGGGTCACTCCGTGAAGCGGACGAAATCGTGGCTGCAGTCCGTCGGGCGGGTGTCGTCAGTCACATGTTCAGCCAGATTCACTCCGACACGGCCGCCCGCATTCGGCAAATCATCCAGTCGGGGAAACTGGGCGAATTGCTTGCCGTACACTTTGACCTTTGTTTCGCAAAAGGACCGGCCGGTACGGCAGAGTTGGGAAAACCACGACAAGAATCGGCCACGCCGCAAGTGTTCGAGCTGCTCGACTCCAAACGTGAACTGTCCAATGTCGGAGTCTATCCCCTGGTCATGCTGCTCTCGTCACTGGGATCAAGAGTAGAGAACGTCTACGCATCGACCGGCAATTACTTTTTTCAGGAACACCAGAAAAACAACATGGAAGACTTTGGTCAACTATTGCTACAAGTTGAGGGCAACGTGACTTGTACTATTTCCGTTGGTCGGACCGGCTGGCGGTCGTCACCCAGCGGGGTACTCGACAGAACCTATCTGGTCGGCAGCGAGACGACCGCTGTCATCGACGCTCATCGTCCTCGCCTCGAAGTTTGGGCGGATGTGAAATCCTGGACTGCCCCCAAAAGAAATCCCGTCGACCCCATGGCCATGTGGGGAGGGTCGCCAGAGGGTCCGTTCTCAGCCCGTCCCAAACAGGCCTGGTTCACTGCCGGCGACACCGAAGGTCAAAGCGACACGGCTTATTTTCTGGACTGTATTGAACAAGGTCGTGAAAGTGAAGTCTCCGCAGGTCTGGCGGCTGCTACGACCGAGGTCCTGATGGCTGCTTACCAGTCCGCTGCCACCGGGAAATCTGTTAGGCTCCCGTTACCACGCTGACAACCCCGCTGCAGTAGCTCGCCATGTCGCAACCCCAAAGAAAACAGTAGAATCCCGGCGTTCTCAATAAGATTTCATAACGCGTCCCGCTCCAGTATTCTGGCAGATTTTCCCGGATGAACCGGGCAACCGGTTCCCATGCAAAAAAGAACCGTGAAGTGATCCGACTGGCTTGACGGTATCTCTATTTTTTGGCTGAATCCAACGATGACAAATCACAAAGCGACGGATGTGGGCATTGATTCTGTCGCGCTTTACTTTTTACCTGTTACATTCCGGGTTCCGCTGAAGTTCGGCCGGGAAACGATGACGAGCGTGACGTGTGCCAGGACTTGCGTCACCGTTCGCGACGCTCATGGAAGACGGGCTCAGGGCTGGGGGGAAACACCGCTGTCAGTGCAGTGGGCCTGGCCCTCTGAGCTGCCGCACGAGCCTCGCCAGAGAGCCATTCAAGAATTTTGCACCATCGTGGCGCAGGCCTGGGCCGAATTTGAAGAGTTCGGGCATCCCATCGAACTGGGACATGACTTCCAACGCGATATTCTGCCGACACTTTGCGCGGGGTACGCGGCCGGAAGCCTGGCCGAACCCTTACCGCAGTTGGCTGCCCTCATCTGCCTGAGTGCCTTCGATATCGCCCTGCACGACGCTTTTGGGAATCTTCATCAGTGTGACATCTACAGTACGTACAACGACCAGTTCATGTCACGCAAACTGTCTGACTTTATCAGCCCGGCCGAAAAACAGCATCCGCTGTTTCAGCAAATGAGCTTCGACGACTTTTTGGTCGCCCCACCTGCCACACGACTGGCAGCCTGGCATCTGGTGGGAGGACTGGACCCGCTGGAGGACGCCGACCTGGACGGCAGCGAACCGGAAGACGGATTTCCGGTGCTCTTGCGCCACTGGATCAAGACCGACGGACTGTCCTGCCTGAAGATCAAGTTACGCGGCAATGACGCCGTGTGGGACTACGGTCGGCTTGTCCAGGTGGGACGTATTACAATCGAAGAAAACGTCCGTCATTTAAGCGCCGATTTCAACTGCACCGTCACAGAACCTGCCTACGTGAACGAAATCCTCGATCGCCTGCACAAGGCACATCCGGTGATTTACGACCGTTTGCTTTATGTCGAACAACCATTTCCCTACGACCTGGAAGCCCATCCGATTGATGTCAGCAGTGTGTCCGCGCGGAAGCCTTTATTTCTGGACGAAAGTGCCCACGATTGGCGTTTTGTCCGCCTCGGTCGCAAGCTGGGCTGGAGTGGCGTGGCACTGAAGACCTGCAAGACCCAAACCGGTGCCTTGCTGAGCCTCTGCTGGGCCAAAGCCCACGGCATGCCATTGATGGTTCAGGATCTCACCAACCCCATGCTCGCCCAAATTCCGCATGTCCGACTGGCAGCCCATGCCGGCACCATCATGGGTGTCGAGACCAACGGCATGCAGTTCTATCCGGAAGCTTCGGCGGCTGAAGCCCTTGTCCATCCGGGCATCTATCAGCGTCGAAACGGGGAACTCAATCTGGAATCGATTCAGGGTCCTGGGTTCGGCTACCGGATCAACGAAATGGAACGAAAACTTCCTGAACCGGTAGCAGTGTTTTCAAGTCGTTGACGCCCGGCGCCCGGTAACACACTGACGTAATTGTCCCTGCCGGGCGATTCGGTCACCTTTTCAGACCAGACGCCACGACTTGAACCGGTGGCGAATCTCACTCACCTGCCAACCTGTCAACCAGGAAGTCCTCGAAGGAGGACAAGTCCTTCCACTCTGTGGCGACTAATATTTTTTTGGCAGTCGAATCACTCAGCGTGTATCCATCATCCGTTACCCGGATGCCAAGTTCTTCGATTTTTACCAATGAATTGGCAAAGGACAGATAGATGGCGACGGTGTCGAAAAGCGTCGAACTGCGCGACTCGGCAGGATCTTCCTCGCCCGGCTTGGTTTGCGAGGCCGTCCACAGGCGATAGTTCTCGATGAGCGCCCTGGCGACGGGGTTGTCCGCATCACGAACCTGGCGATATTTCCGGCCCGAAAGATGGACAGCACCCGAGGTGTCGAGTGGGGCGATGACAACGTCCCAGGCCGCATTCAATACCTGGCGGCAAGACAACGTGTCGGCACTTACATTGTATTCGGCTGACGGGTTGCCGGGGCCGTCATATCCGACACGCACACTGCCGTGCATACCGACAAAACGGGCCCGTTGGGCAATCGCTGGCTCACGCTCCAGGGCTGCAGCCACGTTGGGCAGCGGGCCGATGCCAATCAGGGTCACCGGCTCGGTAGATTGCATGATGGTATCAACAATCGCCTGCACGCCATTTTCGTGCACGTTCCCCGGGTACTCATCCAGCCGGTAATCTGCAATCCACGCTCCCAGCAGCTGCTCGACTGATGGATTGACATCCAGCCCCACGGCGACGTCAACGTCCGTACGACCAGCCGTCTGCAGGAACTTGGCAAGCAAGCGTGCTCGATAATCGGGCTTGCCCTGATCACCTATTACCAGTCGCACGTCCAATTCAGGACATTTCAGCAGCAACCCCAGAGCCCACATATCATCGATGTCATCCCCAATGTCCGTGTCCAGGATCACCGGAATCTTCCTGCCCTCCGACATTTTGTCGACCGTGGTTAAACTGGCGTCCGGCCCCTGCCTGCTCGATAACTCGGTCATCACACACACCAAAAAAACAAACCGTCATTCCAACATGCACCAGGCTGGCAGTCTTCCTGCCACACCGCCGGATGTCACTGCTGACCACAGCCTACAGCAAGCCCGAGTCAATCGTCTGACGTCTCCAGCGAAAACGGTGGCGACTGCAACTGAAAGTTCCGTTCCGAGTCGGTACCACGAACCAGGATCGGCCGCCACCTCAGCCCGGTTCCCTCTGGTCCGGAAGCCATCGGCTTCACCCGGGTAGGAATGAAGCGCACCGTCAATCCGCAACGCCGGCGATCCGACCGATTGGGCAGGCTACCATGCACCAGCAGCCCATCGTGTAACGACATCTCGCCCGCTTTCAATATACAATCGACTGCCTTTTCCTCTTCCGACGGACTGATGTCGATTTCCTGGTTGATACTGAGCAAGTTACCTTGCTGCTCTGACTTCCCGTGCCGCAATAACTTATCCCGGTGCAGACGCGGGATGACCCGCATGCAACCGTTTTTCCGATCGCTATCATCCACCGCATACCAGGCAGCGACTTCGACAGGCGGATCGATACCCCAATACCGTAAATCCTGGTGCCAGGCGACAAAATTTTCTTGCTGGCCGTACTTACAAAAAAAATGTGTCGATAGCATCAAAATATTGGGTCCGATGATCGTTTCTACACAATCCAACAGCCCAGGATACGTCGCAATCTCCCAGATGAACGGCTCTTCAAAGTGCCGATCGACCAGTTCCACCTGGGACTTATCGCGTCCCTCCCTGGCTTCCAACGCATCAAAGCAGTCTCGATAGTATTGGATTTGATCATGCCGCATCAACGGAATACCGGAAAGAAACCCTTCACGCCCGTATTCTTGGACCTGGCCTTCATTCAGCATTGCCACGCACCTTTTTCAAGACTTCCGCAATGCTCACAGACGCGCCACCTCGTCGCTTGCTTTCGTGAGCCGCCTCCATGAAGGCAAACAATTCAATGGTTTCCGCTGGAGGAACGGGCGAGATACCCGTTTTGAAAAATTTCGCGATCTCCGTTGCCACCCCTTCGTATCCTTTGTAACGCCCTTTAGGTACAACTCCTTTGACAGGTGCTGCATATCCATACTGTCCGGAGGAAATCACTCCCTTGGTGCCAAACACCAAGGCGCTGTATTGAATCGCACCTTTCCGGATGCCACGGAACGTACCGATCCGTCCATCCTTCCAGACACCGGTCACCAGTTCCGTATCGGGGGTGTCCAGGCGAACGACTCTTTCGACACCGGTGCCCATGATCGCGTAGAGTGATTCGAAACTATGAATCGCGTGCCAGAAAAAGTCCGGGTGATGCGGTACAATCGGACAGCCTCCGTAAACCGAGCAACCGACGACTTCCCCCACTTCTTCGTGGTCTCGCATGCTGTTGATTCCGGGTGAGAAGCGGTGCTGTGAGCAGGAAAACACAGGGGTATCGTATTTCTCAGACAGCTCGAAAATCTCAATGACGTCTGCCAGGGAGGCTGCCATTGGCCGTCCGATGTAGACCGGCTTCCTTGCGGCCAGGATAAGCCGAACCTGTTCAAGATGAACCCGACCGTCCAAGGTCATCAGCATCACTGCGTCGACCTGGTCCAGTACCTTCTGGATCGAGTCCTCCATCGTGACACCATAGTCTTCCAGATACACTCGCCAGCGTTCCACATCCTTTAGTGTCTGCGGAAGGTCGGGGCTTCCACCGGGCCAGGCGGCGATCACTTCCAACCCCCCCACCTCGGGATTATCCTCGGGCGGTTGGCGGAACAACTGGGTGAAGGCAAGCGACTGGTAGCTATCGATCGACACGATCCCCACTCGAACTGGTTCTGCCGCCATGCCCCACTGGAGACAGGTGCATGATATGCAGAGAACGGTTAAGAGAAGCAGGTGTTTTTGAACAAGTTGAATCATCTCGGATCTCCCTTCAACGCTGTGGTGATGGCTGCCTGGCGCAACACATATTTTTAACACACCCTAATGACTTTGTTGATTGCAGGGGGAAAAGTCAAGGGCTGGCAGCAACAGGAAAAACCTCAGCGATGCTTGAAGACACCTGTGGCTTCGAGTACCTTGAGGTTCTCACTGCGGAGCACCCGCGCGTCTTTTGCGTTGCGATGGGGTCGTTTCAAGTCACTAGCATACACCCTTTCGTGGCCAGGCGACTTGGCGAACCTGAGCACGTGCCATTCAGCGGCACCAAGCACACATCTCAATCACTACCTTGGAGAAACTCCTGATGACCTGTTTCCGAGTGAAGTCATCCCTGTTCGCACTTGTTGTACTCTGCTGTCTTAGCGGCACACTCGCCCTGGGATTGTCGCCGACCGAATCCAGCGTGACCGAACTTGCTCCAGGCGTGTTCTTCCGGAAAGCCCAAACAGAACCAACTTTTACCGGTTGCAACCAGGGCTGGATCATTTTCAAAGATTTCGTTCTGGTCATCGACGCAAATTTTCCCAGCCAGGCAAAACAAGTCATCCGATTGATTCGAGAACAAACAGACAAACCGATTCGATACGTGTTCGATACCCACCACCACGGCGATCACGCGGACGGCAACTCGAAGTATGTGCGTCTGGGTGCCGCTGCTATTGCGTCAGAACGCAGTCGCGTGATGTTTGATACCAACGGGGCTGCCGAATTTGAAAAATCGCAGAAAATAAAACCGGACGAATATGGACCGCTCAACTACGAAAAACCTTCGGTTTATTTCCCGCACCGGCTGGTCATCGACGATGGTACGCAGCGTGTCGAGCTACTGCACATGGGACATGCGCATACCATCGGTGACGCCGTCGCCTGGTTACCCCGCCATGGCATCCTTTTCACGGGTGACGCATGCATCAACGGAGCGTTTAATTACATGGGAGATAGTAATACCCAGAGTTGGATCACGGTTCTGAATCAAATGGAAGAACTGCCAATCAAAGTGATCGCTCCCGGTCACGGGGAGTTGGCTGGCAAGGAGTTGATTGATACGCAGAGGCGTTATTTCGTTGAATTACGTGCTGCCATTCAACAAGCTATCGATTCCGGAAAGTCACTCAACCAGATCCAGCAGGAGATCGATCTGCCGTTCTACAAGGAATGGACCGGAGTTGATGTCAAAGACCAGCTTGAAAATATCCAGCACGTGTTTGCTGAACTGCAAGAGTGACTTTTCGACCGCCACACCTTTCGTTCGCCAGACTTCTCGCCTGCCACATTGACGCCGCGGCGCAAATGCAATCACGACCGGACTTCTGGGTAAAATGGCTGCCCATCCAAACGGGCTAAGACCGACCTCTGTCGCGTTGCTACGACAGCAACCCTGCGATGGGAACGTCTTGATAGACGTTATGCGGACGGCCCGAAGTATCGTGCCAGGCAACCGACGGGGGAATCCCGAGCGCGTGGTAAATCGTAGCCGCCATGTTTTCAGGTTTCTGGGGACTGGAGGCGGGGTAGGCTCCATCCTGATCTGACGAGCCAATCACATTCCCTCCCCGCACACCACCACCTGCGAAGAACACACTTTGCACCGCTCCCCAATGACCACGTCCCGGTCCCACGAACGAATCCCCGAGGGTAGACAACTGCGGGGTACGCCCGAACTCTCCCGCCATGACAATCAGCGTTTCGTCCAGCAACCCGCTTGCCTGCAAGTCATCCAACAGGGCGGATAACGCCCGATCGGTGGGCGGAAAGAGCTTGTCTCGTAAACGGGGAAACGCGTCGCCATGGGTATCCCAGGTTTCGTTGTTGCCGAGGTTCACCTGCACAAGATTGACACCAGCCTTTACCAGCCGATGCGCCATCAGCAAAGACCAGCCGAAACTGTTTGCCCCATACCGCTCCTGGGTTTTCGCATCGGCGTGCGTGACATCAAAAGCTTGCCGAACCTTCGGATCCCTCAACAGAGAAACCACTTGCTGACGTTGGGCGTCGTAGCTCTGCACATCAGCCGAGAGATCGAGATCCCGACGTTGACCGTCAATCGATTTCAATACGTTCAAACGGTCGTTGAGGCGTGAAAAGTTCATGCCGTCGGCAAGCTTTAAACTCGGCGCCTGGTAAACTCGTTCGTCGGGTGTTTGGGGTGGTTTCTTACTCTGATTGGGAAACGTGTATTCAGGATAAGCGCCGCGCCAGGACGGATTGCCATAGGGCGACGCTTCCACGAAAAACGGATCCCGATGACTTCCCATCAAGCCACCGTAGTTACCTGGAATAACTCCTCCCGACCAATGCACGAGACGTTCAGGCAAGACAATCGCCGGAGGCAGATTGTTTGCCCGCGGTGGCAACCTGTCACCGACGACCGAAGCGATCGATGGCCAATCCGTGGAACGAGGCATGCGATCACCGCGAAAACCCGGTGGATTGACCGAGCGTCCGGTGAGCATGTAGAAGTGGCCAATCGTGTGACTGTTAGTCGGATGGGTCAGCGAACGAACCAGTGACCAAAGGTGGCTGCGCTCTGCCAACTTGGGTAAATGCTCGCAGATTTGAATTCCCGGTGTGCTCGTCGAGACCGGACTGAATTCGCCACGAATCCCTTCAGGCGCATTCGGTTTTAAATCAAAACTTTCATGCTGAGACAGGCCACCCGAGAGGAAGATGTAGATGCACGCCTTCGCAGAACCGGCCGGCCGGGGTTGCCCGCCGGCGGTCGCAGCGCGCAGGGCCTGGATATGATTGCCACCCAATCCCAACAAGCCGATCGCTCCGGCCTGGATTGCCATGCGGCGGGGAAGCTTGGGATGGTGGAACTCGCTCATGAAACTCTCCGTCTCACATTGTCCACGATTTGTCTGAGTATACCACAAAGATCGTTTCCACCCACACCAATCTAGAACATAACGACCTGAACTTGGATTCACCACCGGCGTGGCCAAGGCCGCAAGTAGTGTCCTGGCAATAAATTCAACCTTTACCCCAAATTCTACTCATGCGTCTAAATAATATCATTCCTATTTCCGGATTCTGCGATATCCCGACTCACGTTTCGCTTCGCAAGCGACCGGGGATTTAAAAAATCCCGCGATAACTCACTCCCGGGATTCATCCCTGTCCACCAGCCGTTCGTACTCCCTCTTCAGCGGTTGATAAGCATAGGCGTTAAGAACAGCAATCAGGCCACGGTCGCTTTGATCACGAGCCACATCAGCCAGCGTGGTCATGCAATTGTATGTCTGCTCAAGAGCCACCTCCATGTGCTCAATCGCCTGCTCCATGTCCCCTTCTTCCCGGGCGACTGCTGCCTCCCGTACCGCTTTGACAGCCGCCAAATACTCCGTCGCGTAAGTCGCGCGTTTGGCATAGTAAAGCATTAAACTTCGACCACGGGGCGAAGTGGAAGCACTGTGAGCCCGGTAGAGTTCGATCAACAACTGCGTGTAATGCTCGTTGACCTCCTCCCACCAGGCAGGCTCGGGACTGGATTGGTAATGTTTCATCATCATAGTTTCCACCGGAAAACCAAAACCAAGTCCGTGCTTATCGATCTTCGTGGTCGCCTGCTCCAGGTGCTCCCAACCCTTCCAGAGCCGTTCGGATGTCGAAGGATGCTCCGTCACTGCGTCCCAGAATTCATTGTGTGTCGAGCGACTGGTTGCCTGAACATCCCATGCGGCTCGAGAAAGAAAATAAACGACTGGATCGAGTTCACCCAACATCCAGTAGCGGGTCGAAAATCCGTCCCAGTGCTCGTCTTGCAGGTGATCCGCCAAAGTCTCCAGACTCTGCAACACGGTTTGGGGAAGCACTCCCACGTTGTCGTCAGCGAGGGTCATGACCAGGCGGCTCTTCACTTGCCGGGCGGGTACGTCATGCAGCAATTTCTTGTTCTGGGCGACACGTCGCGCCGTGTAATCGACAAAATGCAGCGTCGAAGCGTTCTCCGGCAGCACAAGATCGAGAACGGGAAACAACGCCGTATCCACCCCGGTCACCACCACGTCCACCTGCCGTCCATCCTGCCTTCGCAAGAGCCCCTCTTCTTTCAACAAGCTTTGCAGGAATGCCAAACTGACCACATTCCCTCTGAGCGACACTTCGCCGCGGTTTCCTGACGCGATCGTGTTGCGGCGGCGGGCCGATCAAAGCAAGTTGGTGCAAACCGACCCGCGAACAGGTAGAATCGTAGCCACCTCTCAAGCTACGACGAAGACAACAGGAGTTAACCTATGAAACTCAGTATCTCTCTCTGGACAATGTGTGTTCTGGCAGTGGCAGCCTGTCATCACCTTGGTGCCGACGCGGCCACCATTTCGATCACGACCCCCATGGCTCCGCCTGACTGGGCCCTACTGGAGCGAGAATTGTTGCGGGCCAACACAGTTGCCTGTCAGGAATATTACGACAAGTACTATGACGAGCGCGGATACTTGCTATGTGTCGAACGCTGGGGAGCCAACGACGGCCCTGACGATGCCATCGAAAGCGTTGCAGACTGGCCAATCCTTCACATGCTGGGCGCGCCCGACTCGATCTTAGAGATGTACAAACAGGCCTGGGAGGGTCACCTACGACAGTACACCGAGGCAAAGACTGTGGATGTGCCATTCGCACGAGACGGCATGTATTACAAAGAATTCCCCACGATGATGGATTGGATGCACAACGGCGAAGGACTCCGGGTGTTCAATCTTCAGGGCTTGTCAGATCCGCGTGATCTCGCCTTCGGACACCGCGTCCGACGTTATGCCGGTTTCTACATGAACGAAGACCCCCAGGCGCCCAACTACGATCCCCACTACAAAATCATTCGCAGCATGTTCAACGGCAGCCGCGGCCCGTTGATGCGCAAAGCAACCGGGCTGGACTGGGTCGGGGATCCCATTGAAGTTGCAGGCCGGTTTGCCGCAGGACATGGAGAGAGGAATTACGGAGAAATGGTCGCTCATTTTAAAGATTACAATGACATTGTTGGTGATCACCCTCAAAATATGTGTGCAACTTCCCTGGCTGCCAACGCCTACCTTTTGACGGGCGATCCAAAATACAAACAATGGCTGTTGGAGTATGTCGATGCGTGGTACCAGCGGACTATCGACAATCATGGAATCATTCCAACCAAAATCGGTCTGGACGGAACAATCGGTGGCGCAACAGACGGTAAATGGTACGGCGGCGCCTACGGCTGGGGATTCTCCGTCGAGGTTCCACAGTCGGGTGAAATAGCACACCGCAACCGGGCACAGCGAGGACTGATCGGTTTCGCTAACGCCTACCTGCTGACGGGCGACCGCCGTTATATCGACATCTGGACTCGAATGATCGACCACATCAACGCCAATCGTAAAACGATCGACGGCCAGGTCATGTACCCCCACATGTACGGTGATCAGGGTTGGTACGATTACCAACCTCAGAAATGGAATTCGGGCGCCCTGAATTGCTATTTCTGGACCTGCGATCCAAAAAACCTTACCCGAGTTGCCACAGACAATTGGATTCGCTACCTGGAAGGCGACGATCCCGATTTCCCTGCGCGCGCGTTGCGGAGCGAGTTTGAAAACCTCCGTAGCAAAGCCAGGGGCATGCGTGAGGACACGACCACTCCTGACACGCGACTGGCGGACGACCCGATGCGTTTTAACCCGGCAACGGTGAGCATCTTACGTCAACTGATGCTGGCCGGTTTGGATCCGGGCCGGGGCGGGGCCCTATTGCATTGCCGGTTACGTTACTTCGACCCGGACCGTCGGCGGGCTGGTATTCCGGAAGATGTCGCGGCACTGATTGACACTATGACCGACCAGCAGGTTGCCGTCACGCTGGTGAACGTCAGTCAGTCTTCTGCTCGAACCGTCGTGGTCCAGACCGGCGCCTACGGTGAACACCAATGCACGACGCTGCTAGTCGACGACCAGGAAATCGAAATCGACCATCCTTGGTTTACGATCCACCTGGAGGCGGGCAGCGGAGCGCGCCTGGTAGTCAACACCGAGCGTTACGCCAATCAACCCAGTTTCGAGTTCCCTTGGGATTCTTTCGGAAACTAATGCTGCAAACACGTTTCTTCCAGGGTTTCGCTCCCGGTTGAAAAAACGATTTCGAGGTCAACCGCCGGTTGGCACCACGCGCAAAACAAGCCGGCATCACTTCGACGGGCATGAACTGACTGAATTGAAAATAACGATAGCCGTCCAAGGAGCGACGTAACCGAAACCAGAAAACGATACTCGATTACCCGGTACAGAGAGTGACTCCCCACTGGACGCTCCGGTTTCCTGGTTTGGCATTTGGTCCATCGATCTTCACGCAGTATAATAGTAGCTTGATGCAACGAACTTTTTAGCGTACCGCCCGAGTAAGAGGCAAGAGGTGCCATGGAAGTCGACTCCGGTCGCAATCCTCGCGTATCCCCCGATGAATCCACGACGACGCCATCGGTTCCGGTCACCGAGTCGGAAGCGACTGCGGGTACTCCGCAGCACGATGTTCCGACGGTCCGTGTCATCTGCGATCCGGGGGGCGGTCTTCAACTTGACCATTCGAAGCGGGGACCTGAGTACTCGCGACGAATCGCCCGGAAACTTGCGCGCAGCAAAGTTCCATCCGACACCTGGAACAACTACAGTTGTCGAAAGGGAGCAGTGATTCAGTTCGTGTCCGACGAAGGCACGTCGATCGGAAAGACACAACCTTTAACAAACATCCAGGTCAACCTTACCGGAGATCAGACGAAGAACCAGAGGATTTTAGTTCGGAAACCCGAAGGACCAGACGGTCGGAAGATCCTTCTACCGACAGCCACCCCTGATCCAACCAACTTGAGCGAAGTATCCGGCCAGAGTGCCGACACGACATCGGCAGCACCTTCTGACACGGCCGACGTTCCACTGCTGGGTTCAAAACCGCTGGCCAACTGGAGCCGGATGAAAACGAAACCGAGCGCCAACCAATCCGGAAAGCCCGCGTCAGCAAAGCCACTGCCAGACGCAGCAACCAGCGCTGCGAGTGCCATCCCGTTTTCGTCTCGTGCAACCGGAGAACAGCCAAGCTGGGCCTTCGATAGGACAAAAAATAAAAATACAAAGTTAGCAGCCGGTAGCTGGGGTATTCGCCAGGCACAGACAGACAAGATCGAATGGCAGTGGATGACACCCTCTCGCGCTGCGGAGACACAGTTGAGAACTCTTTTAAAAGAACGCAACGGTGAACTGCATATCAATCGCCGCAGGCTCAACGAAAAACGAAAAAAAATGCGTGAACAACCACTGGAGGGACCTACCTGGATCGAAGGTTTTCTCAACATTGCCAAACAGAAGTTTGGAGACATCGAGAATCCAGTCTGTCGACTGGCGGAGGTGTATCTTCGCCCCGACTATCTGTCCGCTCCACACCCCGATCAGAAAGCCGCCACAAAAGCGGTCGATCACGTTGTTGGGCTGCTGATAACTGCTAGAAAGTCAGGAAACTCCGCGTTGCAAAAATTCGCATCTGAATTGCTCGATCGAGGACAGTACAAAGATCTGGAACAAGTTGGGGTGGCCGGAGCAACTCGCAAGGATCTGACTCAGCTTTCCAAAAAACTTTCTGACCCGAGGACTTCACTGAGTGACGGATTACATATCATCCTGCAGCAACTCGGGGATTCCATCCGTCATGAGTACGACCAGATGCGGAGGAATGGAAACGAGGGCGAAAAAATAGAGTCGATTGACAAATGTCGGCAGACCCTGTCTCAGGCTGGAAGGAGTAAAGCCTTTCGAAACTGCACTGCCGAACAACGTGAGGAACTGAAAGGCGTGATTAACGGTTGGGATGACCGGCTGGTGACCTATGTTAATACAAACCAGTTACCTCCAAAAGGAAACTAGCAAGGCCACGCAACATGTAGCGGTGATCAGAACAAGGCGGGTAACTTCACAGGCACCAGCCCCTGGAAAACCACCCTGCTAACCATGCGGTTCAACTAGCCCACTTACCTGACAGCGTTTCAACTTATGGGACCAACCAGTGAATTCTGAAACACCTCGTGAGACAAACATGAACACAAGCCCTCCGTTCAAGCCGACCGATGTACCGGTCTTCAACTGCATGGTTTATATCTCTTCCGGCCCCGACGGCGTGCGTGCTCGCATGGCCAATTTAACCGGACTGGAATGCACAGCGACTGGCGAGCGCGAAGCTCTTGGTAAAATTGTCTCGGCCTTCAAGTTGCATGCTACCGAACTGGTGCGCATGGGCACCCCCATCCCCTGGATCGATCCACCCATGGAACCGGTTCCCGGCGAAGAGACACGTTATATTCCCGTTCACCTGTAATCCACGTTCCAAGCACGCCGCGTCGTGCTCCCAGCGCCCACTCCGGGTCTCTGGACTCGCACATCGTGCAACCGGGTCCAACCCCAGCCGATCTAATGGCGGCCGGTTTTCGACTAAAACGGAATCGGTGCCTTCTGGAAGTTACGGTGTGGAAGGTAGTCGATAAAAAGAGCGATGTCGTAAACCTCGCGCGGAGACTTCAACTTGGGATCTCTCTTGACAAGTTTCACGCTCACTTCGTTCTCTCCCTGTCGTGGATGGAATTCTTTGGGCAAGCTGTACTCGAAGGCGAATCCATAGGGTCCGACAAACGCATTTTTGATTGCATGAAAATGCAAATCCGATCCACGCCGTAAGGAATCTGGTATTCGAATTCCGTTGAGCCTTACCTCAATCTTGTTGAGCGTGGGCTCGTAGTTGGTCATGCGTACCCAAAGACGGACCGACTGCACTCGTCCCAACGCTGACCATCTGGGAAGGTCGTCGGCGATCGAAAGGCGTGCAGTCAGCGAATCGCCTTCGTCCAGTTCACGCGGCAAAAGGATTCGTCCGTCACGCAGAGTTCCACCTTGACCAGACCCTTTGGATTGCGAGGGAACAAGGTAAGTTTTGTTCGCCGTCTGCAGCAGGTCGGGATGACCCAGCAAACGGAGCGTCGAGTACTCCCGGGCTCCCCATGGCCACCCCTGAGGTGCCCACATCCCGCTACAAAGACCAAATCCGTCAGCACCCTTTCGGTAGGAAAGGGCCGCTGCACCCCAAATCATCGATGGGGTCGCGGTACTTTCGAGCTGGCGTCCCAGGGGCGAGGCGAACCCGGCCAGCACACGACAGGTAGTCCCGCGGGTTAACTGCAGTGCAGCATCCAGGTCAAGGTTCTGATCGGCAAAGACAACCGAGTCACGCCGCGTCTCCTTCTTGTTTGCCGTAATGCAGACCAGGCCGTCAACGAGTTCTTCAGAGATCCAACTCGGTACATCAAAACCCAGGGATTCCCAGTGGGAAAGGCTTGCTGCGGGAATTCTTATATAAATCCGCTTGCGCCGCTGTTGCGATTGGGCCGCCTCGGTAGCCACCTTTCTCAAGTCGCGAATCCACTGCGTGAGCACCGCAGTGTATTCAGCCACCTCTCCCAGAAGGCACAGTGGAGCAAACTCGTTGTCGATCGACAGGTCCACTTCGACACCATCGGTCTCGTAACGTGTGAGAAGCTCCTCGAAAATCAAAAATCGCTCCCGCCGCACCTGGTTGTGAAGAAAACTCAAACGCTTCGCCGTGTGGAAGCGGGCCATGTTTTCCGCGCGGGGATCGGGATCCTCCCCCACATAAAACTGCGGGTGGTCCAGGACAAAGTCCGATTTGCGACCATACCCCAGGTCGGTCTTGCGCGAACCACCGACAATTCCCAGCGGACAAGTCGGCAGGAAATACATGCGATTCTGGTGGCAACGTTCACTGAGAAATCGCATGGGGTCATGGCCATCCGCGATCAACTGCTGAAGATTACGTGCGGCACGGTAAAAGATCGGATGGGACCATTCCTGGACATTGTCACCCCACTTGTCGGCAACTTGACTGTCATATTGCACCACACCGCCCTCAAGACCGGCAGAGTAGAAAAGGGTATCGACCCCGCTATCGGTCAGCTGATCCACCGCCAGATTCAGATCCGCCGGAATGAGTGGAGGCTGAAACTGGTAGAGGCCCGAGGCATGACGCCCGTCGTCATAGAAAAACACCTGCGGCTCTTGATCGGAATCAGAGTGTCCGAAACTAAATCTCTCGCCCGCACGCAACACAAAGCTGGATGCCAGAGCAGTGGGTGCCGCGCTCATCGTCTTAAGAAATCGTCTTCGTTGCATGACGGGATGTTCTCGTTTCTATAAGCTGGCTGGTTACACCCGGCGGTGGCCAACCCGGAACGTGAAAACGGAGGAAAGTTCGACCTCTCCGAAGAGACGGCAAACATGAAGTGCTGCGCGTCGCCGGCGTCCTGCACTCCTGCCTTCTAATGTTTGAAACCGATTCTAGTTGCGCTCACCCTGGCTGTGCAACGGTCCTTGATATGCGACATCATGGTTCCAGCCTTTCAAACAGATGCCACAAGAGCCTGCACACTGAAACTGACCAACGGCCATCCATCGCTACGCTATCCGCACCTGGATGTGGGTCACATGGTGCACCACGCACTCTCCCACCACGGAGACGAGGACTGGTTGAAGGTCAACCGGTGTTTCGTTGAGCAACTTGCCTACAGCACCCGACAGCTCGACGAAACTCGGGAAGAAGAACCTTCAAACGCCAATCAATTCCCCCGATGTTTCTTGATAAAACGACTGCACCTGACCAGTTTTCGATACAAACTGCTCCAGACAACCTGGTATACCAAATAAATTCCCATGCCGAATTGAACACCGGCCGGACTCCCCATTTTGGCAAGAACGTAATTCATCACTTTGCTCTTCTCGGGATCCGTGTACGGCTGCTGCTGCCTTGAGGAACCAAGCCCGTCGTATCCAAACTTGACCGCACAAAGTGTCAGTACCGACTGATCATGTCGGTGTTCAACAAAATCCGAAAAATCGGGCAAACCACAAGCGTTGGACATGTCTGTCAGTATTCTTTGGTCCTCACAACCAGCCAACCATTCCTGCACGAAGTTCAGTGACGAACTATTTTTCTGAAACACTGAAAAGGATGCCTGAATTTGACAATGATTCCAATAAACAGGTGCGTCGCATCCCATGAGGACAAAGCAATCGCGTTTTGTCCACTTCGTCGAGTTCCCCCAATGGGGAATGTTTACACCGGGCAACACACCACGGTTCTGCGAGCACTTGTCCAACAACGGCTTGATACTTCTCGATAAATATTGCTTCGTTTGACCGCAGTCACTGTAGGCAACATAATCACCTTCCTTCGCGTCTTGAAGCGCCTTGAGAATGATGTACGGCTTCCACAGCCAGTATCCTGCGCCCCGCTTTTGGTCCAAGACGGTTTTGTGTTTCTCATAAAACTGTGTTTTCCGCAGTTCTTCCGACGACCAGGAACGCACCTCGTCAAATCCGCCGCAATGCAAGGCTGAATATTCAAGAATTTTTTGATTCAATTCAAAGTGCTTCGTTGCAAATGTGACAAGACAACTTTTCATTGCATCGACTCGTTCAATCTCGTGCGACACGGAATTTCGATGATCGTATCTTTCTCTCCCGAAACACCCCGAGGCCATGTCCTCGTTGGACCTGTGTGAAATGTCGGACGGCGAAGCCGCGTGACATTCCGGGGAAATAGCCCTATCACCCAATTGCCCGGGACGCGTCAGCCGTTTTGAAGAAGATCAGCTGGCCTTGCAATCGGTTCCAATCGAAGGTCGGTACCGATTCATCGGGGCTCTGCACCTTGACTGGACTGCGGTTCAACCTTGCACCACCCTCCGGTTCTCATTGTGCTTCCTGCCCGTAATCAACGCATAATGCCTGTCTATCAGAATTTTTTGATTCTTCTGATAAGCCTCGTTGAACACTTTCCGTGATGCCGGGCTGGCCATCTTGCCACTCCATTCGAGGTCACTTTGATATCGAATGGTGTAGGAACCACATCGCCAACCAAATTCCTGGTACGCCCGGTAGCACAAATCATGATCATCCATGTCAAGCGGCGCGAAGGCTTCATCAAAATGACCAAGCTTTGACGTCTTTTCATTGTCAAGCAGTAATGGCCCCCGATTCACAACATCGCGAATGCCAAACACGTCCCTGGCGTCATTGTGGATTGCCATCATCTGTTTTATTTTCCTCATCACGCGACCCTCACCAGTCAGATTTTCTCGACCAATCAAATCGGTGATTACCAGTTTCTCTCTTTTCAGAATGTTGTTGTGTGCCGCCCTTCCGCTAACCGCAAAACAATCGGAAAACAAATCGACCGGCCTTCTCAGCCTTTGATCAAACCGGTTTTCCTGTATGATCATGTCATCCTGCACGATGCAGGAGAAATCACACGTAGCCATTTTCAAACCCACATTGTTTGCCTTGGTTTCCCAGACATCTGGCGTGTGCTGCTTGTAAATAGCGATGCCGCCTTCATATCCCTGGACGGTTTGATCAAAAGTCCTCTCGCTTTCGTCAGAACAGCCATCGAAAATCACAATGAACTCTTTTGTGTCCTCTGAAGCATTCCCCAGAATCCCTTCAACGACCTCTTTAATCAGGAATGCTTTATTGTGAACGGTTAATATGATTGAAATTGTCTTCTTCATTTTGAACATTCAAACACTGCAATCCACAAGTCCAAGGTGTGAAAGCAAAACCGCTTCATTCCTTGACATCGTTTCCACGCTGAACCATTGTCACTCCACTGCTGGATCGCCGGCCCCAAATGACCCTGATGAAAACAGGAGACAGAAGCAGGTGCACCGAATGCCAAACATAGAACACCTCCTGGACCCAGGTCACGGCCGCTGTCAGAGGGTAGCGCCTGTG
The DNA here is from genome assembly GCA_963578105.1 of Planctomycetota bacterium. Lineage (GTDB taxonomy): Bacteria > Planctomycetota > Planctomycetia > Pirellulales > Pirellulaceae. The sequence goes on along the minus strand of CAUZBP010000002.1, from coordinate 108,537 downwards.
TCTCCGCCCATTTCCCTTAACTGTGCTGCCTATTTCTCGACTTTCCGATCTTCCGTCAGAAAAGCGGACATTAGCAAACTCAGCCGATCACCAGAAGGTTAACTTTCATCCGATAGACCGTTGTCGTTGGGGCGACATCAAACCCCGACACACCAGTCAAGTGAAAGCACCCGCACTGTCCTTGATGAAGTGGGCCCGCTAAACACCTTCACGACACCGTAGTCAGCAGCCATTGATCCCGCAGAATGAAACCATGCAATTTTTTATTATTTACGTGATTTGCAACCTGGTTTTCGTCCAGTGGATGCGTTTTTCACAGGTCCGTGGTGCAGATACTTACACCGTGGTCGCCATTAACTTTTTGGCGGCGGCCGTGGTGTCAACTGTCGCGGTTTTCTTTACGTCAACGCCGTCATCGGTGCTGGACCCCGTCGCCATCTGTCTGGGAATCATCAATGGACTTCTCTACTGTACGCACCTGCTCTCCACACTAGCCGCGTTTCGCTTGGTCGGAACTGGAATCACAATGGCCCTCACGCACATCGCATGTATTTTTCCGGTGGTATTTGCCCACCTGGCCTGGCCGGACAAGGAGTCCATGTCCTTCTATCGCTGGATTGCCGTGGGGCTTGTACCCCTGGCGGTTTTTTGCTTGCGACCGACTCGGATCAGGAACAAAACGCTGACGTGGAAAACTGAACTGCTACTATTATTTGTATTTCTCGGCGTGGGTGTGATTTTCATCGTGCACAAAATTGCCGCAGCAACCACCACACCCGAAGTGGCCCTCGTCTATCAGATGTACATTTTCGGCGTTGCCGGCGTTTCCACGACAATCATCGTGGCGATGAATCGTCCGTTTCCCAATCGTTTGGATCTTCGCTTCGGCATCAGCGCAGGCCTGCTCAATGCGTTAATGTGTCGCTCCATCGTACTTGCCTTGGCGCTGCTGGGTGCCGTGTTCTTTTATCTTTGCGGACCACCGTTACTGATTGTGCTCAATGTCCTTTGCGGCCGGATCTTGTGGGGTGAGGAGTTGAGCAAGCGACAATTGGCCGGCATCTTTTTGGCGATCGCCATTATCCTTCTGACAAACAGTGATCGCTTGATCTACAACAGCTGAACAGAAAGCACCACGCCTTGAAGATCCTCTTCCAGCCTTCGCATCCCTACACAGGGAACGTTGGTTACAGAACAACCGACTTTCGTCTCGGTCCCCGGGCAGTTCGCAACCGTACAGACTACCGAACGACTTTCGAAGGCTTGCTCCTAGCCGTTTTTTACTATCGGTGAGCGGAAAGCGCTGAGTACTCCAACCAGGGCCAACCAACCGAGTGCCAGGGAAGAAAGCTCCGGCACGGCTTGCGGACTCGGTTCGTATCCTGCAAAGCTGAAGTTGGCTGTCAACAAATTGTAGTCGTCCAGGTCGACGTCGCCGTCTCCGTCAAAATTCGCGTCCCTCCACAAATGCGGTCCGTGGAGTCCAAGCGGATCGAATTTACCGGACAACACGCTGTAGTCAAACAAATTAACCGACCTTGTATCGGGATAGACGTTGCCCACTCCGTTAGTATCTCCCCGGCGATAGGCTAACGCGTAGCCGTTCTCTAAGGCAGCCATCGTAAGCCACTGATCGATGTCGGAATTATCAATCACATCGTCAACATTGAGATCAAACTTCTCCACACCTGTGGCAGAGACTCCACGGACCAAATCGTACCCGGTATCGGCGTACATCTTGTCGAGATCAGCAACGTCGCAAATCAAATCATCGTTGAAATCACATGATGGTAACGGAGGTGGTGGAGGTGTGGTCCCCACGAGCACCGCATCGGTGGCAATACTGGTAATCCAAGCGTTCAATGGAGCGGTACGAACGTAACCTGTTTGCACGCCGTAACCACTTTGCGGGGAATTCACTGTGGTGTACGACTGCACCCCCGCCAGTGCGTCTTCGCCAGCGACGTCCAATACCAGACCTCCACCACTGTCGCCCAGTGCACCACCAACTTCCAGAGGAAGCGCACCCGACCCGGGCCTGCGAAACCGGGTATGAGAAAAACTACTATTGGCGTTGATGACTCGACTCTGTCCGGCTCGCCGCGTGCCCGCACAACATTTTTCTCCGGCTGATCCGGAACCTGGATAACCGGCTCCCATCATCACGGCATCCTGTCCGGCCTCGGAGCCGAAACTCAGGTCATAAAGATTCACAGGATCAATGTTTGTGATCGGGCTGTTCAACTTCATCAGCGCCACATCGAGAGACGGGTGCAAATGGTGCTGGTTGCCTGGACTCGAGCGACTGGCACCCAAAAAGTAGATGTTTGCCTGTCCACCATTCAACAGATGCTTGGCAGTAATCACCCAGTTGGGGGAGATCAACGTACCGCTTCCCAGCCAATTGGCCGATACGAAGCCGCCGTACCGATGCTCATTGGCAAACGCTTTGAGTTGCGCATTGGTGACGTCATCTCGTCGCGTGAGGGCCGGAGAGACAGATTCCATCGACAACAACACCAACAGTGAACACATCAGTACGACTGACTTCTTCTTTACCATTTTTTTATTCCTTGTCAATTTCTACTACCTCTCTTTGGTTCTTCCCATCTTGTCGCTGAACTCTCTGTCCGGCGAACCGGCAATTTTGGACAAAACATGTCATCGGGTTTCACGGCCATGTCGAAGAAAACAGCTTTCGCTGCTCCACACCCGGACACATCGAAACGGACAAAGACACGGCGCGCTGGCGGACATCTCCGGGAACCTCCGAGTGCCCGCAACGCAATCCGGCTGCACCTGGTACGTTGATTGAATGTCGACCGTCAACCAACCACCATCTCGATCTGCAACCGGTTCGTAACGAACAAAACCGTCAGGTGACTTTCTAAACCGTTTTTACTCCTACCGGGCCCTTACTATCGATGATCGAAACGTGCCGACCAGCCCGATCAACATCAACCAGCAAAGTACCAGGGAAGAGGGTTCCGGCACAGCCTGCGGACCTGAACCGTACGGTACAAAGCTAAAGTTGGCCGCCAACAACATGTAGTCGGCAAGATCAACATCATCGTCTCCGTCGAAATTTCCATCCGTCCACAAATTCGGTCCGTTGAGTCCGGAGGGATCAAATTGATTGGACAACACGCTGAAGTCAATCAAGTCGACAGTCCTGTTACCAGGATGCACGCTGTTGACTCCGTTGGCGTCCCCGCGCCGATAAGGGATGGTATAACCGTTCTCCGTGGCGGCCATCGTAAGCCACTCATCGATGTCCAAATTATTGACCACATCGTCAGTATTGAGATCAAACTGCTCCAAGCCAGTAGCGGCAACACCATTGACCAAGTCATAGCCGGTATCAGCGTACATCTTGTTGAGATCAGCAGCATTGCAAACGGAATCCTCGTTGAAGTGACATGATGGTGGTGGCGGTGGTGGCGGTGGTGGTGGCGGGGTCCCGACGAGCACCGCATCGGTTGCAATGCCCGTGATCCAATCGTTCAACGGAGCAGTACGCACATAACTGGTTACAACACCATAACTACTTTGCGGATAGTTCACCGTGGTATAAGACTGCACTCCGGCCAATGCATTTTCACCGTCCACATTCAGTACCAGCCCTCCACCACTGTCACCCAGGGCGCCGCCAACTTCCAGAGGCAGCGCACCCGATCCGGGACTTCGAAATTGTGTGCTGGCGATGCTACCGCCAGAGCTTATGATCCGACTCTGTCCGGCCCTGCGGGTGCCGGCACAACATTGTTCTCCGTTTGTACCCGAACCCGGATAACCGGCTCCCATCATCACGGCATCCTGTCCGGCTTCGGAACCGAAACTCAGGTCATAGAGACTGACTGGATCAACGTTCGTGATGGGGCTGTCCAGCTTCATCAACGCCACATCGAGTGATGGGTGGAAGTGGTGCTGGTTGCCTGAACTCGACCGGGTGGCACCGTAAAAACTGACCGTTGCTGATCCACCATTCAATAGATGCTTGGCGGTCAGAACCCAGTTCGGTGAGATCAACGTACCGCTGCCCAGCCAATAGGCAGACACAAACCCGCCGTAAGGATGCTCGTTATTGGCAAACGTTTTAAGTTGTGCGTTAGTGACACCGTTTCGTCTCGTGAGGGCCGAGGAAGGATTTGTCATCGACCCGACAAATAACAACGAAAGAGCCAATACAACCAAACCCTTCCCGTTTTTTTTTCTGTTCATTCCAAAGTCGTCCTTATTTGTTATTGGCCTCCGAATGGTCGCTCGGATTCCTCAATTCTGCGGTTCCGCACATATCAAAAAGAAGAAAGACTGGTAATCTCTTGCTGTCGGACCCTACACTTGTCTGGATTTAAAAAACGTCCCATACGTCTTCACTGCTTCCCACAACAAAGTCAGTTCAGCAACAGGCGTTCAACCACAAGAAGAAACGAGATCCCGATTATACCCTCTACCACCGCAAAATCCAACATTTGGCGGCCGGTTCCCGGCGACAGTGTCGCGGTCGATTGATCGCAGACTACGCCCAGCAAAGGGTTCTGCACCAAGGGTCCGGTCGACTACGCCCAATATCATCTGCTGCAGGTCACCAGTCTGCTATCAGGAAAGGTTTGCATGCTTTAGCACTGAAACCGTCGGCATTGGACGTCAACCACAAGTTGCAGCGATACGAGACCTTTTTTCCATCGCATCCGTCATGGCCCTGGTACTTGATACTTGCGCACTTTTTTCAAATCGACTTCGATTCCCAGGCCGTGACCATGGGGAACCTTAAGTTTTCCCTGCTGGATGTGAAACGGATCGGTAATGATGTCGTCATCCAACCCGAAATAGGTACAGTCATTGGCCATGGAAAAGTTCGGACTGGCTGCAACCAGGTGCAACATTGCCGCGGTCTTCGGTCCCAGATCGTGCGCGCAATGCATCACACAAGGGATCCCCGCTGATCCAGACAATTCGCCGATCAACTTGCAGGCCCACAGACCACCACATTGATAGGTGTCGGGCAAAAGGACCGCGGCCGCCTTCAGGTCAAGAATCTTGCGCACCTGTTCGATAGTCGTTACCGATTCGTTCAGTGCCAATGGCGTCGACGTCAGACCACGAATACGGGCCGAGTCTTCCAACAAGTCCGCCGGCATGGGTTGCTCGAAATATTGTAGATTGTAGGGTTCCAGGTCCCTGGCCAATTGCAGGCAGACGTCAGGTGTGTAGCCAGTATTGGGATCAATCCGCAGCTGAAGTCGGTCGCCCACGGCATCACGAATCGTTCGTGCCGCCGCCAGGTCCTCCTCGGGGTGGCGGCCCGCTTTGATCTTCAGGGTGCCAAACCCTTTTTCAACATACAACTTGGCAATTTCTCGCACCTCTGCAACCGGCCGAATTCCCATGCAACAGGCCAGTTCGATTTCTTCGCGGTAAAGGCCTCCCAGCAAACGGTAAAGGGGTTGCTTGCAAACCTTGCCCAAAATGTCCCACAGCGCCATCTCGACAGCGCTTTGCAAATATCCACCGTCAAGCTGCCACTCCGCGACCATCGCTGAGATTGTGGTCGGATCGCGCCCAAGCACCTTGTCTGCCAGCCGACTCAATTCGACTTTGGACCATCTTTCGCCAAAATATCTCCGTGGAGTTTCGCCCCAACCCACGATCCCATCGTCCGTTTCCAAGCGGATCAGTAATGCGTCTTTTTTCGAACTGGCCCGGTACCTCGATTGATAGGGTGCAATCGGGTATTTCTGTGGAACTTCAACCAGGAACGTCTCCACACCTGTAATCTTCATCCGACTACATCCTCTTGTAGATTGAGGCTGCGCATTGACAACACTCACAGTCAAAGTCCAGAGGTCCATCCCGGGTGGACCGCTTCAGACCGTTACCTGGAATACCCGGAACTTCCGGCATTGAACAGGGCAAACAAAACAAACAACTCGCGTGTTTTAAAAGTTCGGGTGGACCCTTCAATCCTCCCACTCCAAAAACACCAGAGCCTCAATCCTTGTCAGGGCGACGTCGCAACGCTAACTTAGGCTACAGACTGAAACACACCTCTGATTGTAAACTTCAGAGACACAAGGTGAAACATCTTCTGATGATCAACCCCGACCGCCTTCTGGAAACATTCCTTTCTATCCTGCGGATTAACAGCTACTACCCCCAGGAGGATCCCGTCATGGAGATCCTCGCCAATCTGCTGGAACCGGTAGGAGTCGAAATTTCTTATGATGAGCACCGCAACATGCTTGGCTACTGGCCCGGCAACGGGATGCTCGTCGATGAGGAACCAATTTTATTGTGCGCCCACACCGATACAGTGATACCAACCGAGGGCATGGATCCGATCGTGCGCGATGGGACCGTCTACTCGGACGGTTCGAGTGTGTTGGGTGCAGATGACAAAGCTGCCGTGGCCGCCATCGTCGAAGCGGTCCTGGCGGTCGCCGAACAGGACATCCCACACCCACCTGCTGAAGTCCTGTTCACCGTGGGCGAAGATGTGGGACATATTGGCTCCCGAGCATTTGACGTCGGTCCTGTCCGTTCAAAAATGGCGTTCATTCCGGATGCGGATGGACCGGTGGGAGGTATCATGCTGGCCGCACCCTGGGCTGAAACCGCCCGTGTGGTGTTTCATGGCCGCGCGGCCCATGCCGGGATGGAACCTGAAAATGGCCGCAGCGCAATTGCCATGGCCTCCCGGGCCATCGGGGCCATGAATTTGGGCCGTGTTGACGAGGAAACCACAACCAATATCGGAACGATCGCTGGCGGCGAGGCATCTAATGTCGTACCGCCCCGGGCAGAACTCGTCTGGAACGCTCGCAGTCTTTCTCAGAAAAAATATGAGCGTATCAGTAACGACCTTTTGGACTGCTGCCAACAGGCCGCCGAGGCTCTGGGAGGGCGCATCGAATTCGAACCCGTACGTACCATTCAAGGCTTTCGCTTCGAACCCGAGTCTCCTATCGTGTGTCGCGCCGAGTCGGCCATGAAGGCGGCCGGTGTGGCCTCCTGGCAATCGGTGACCTGTGGCGGCAGTGACGGCAACGAACTGAATGCGAAAGGCCTGCCGACCGTCGTGATCTCCGTTGGTTATCTAGATATTCATACGAATGAAGAATCGATGCCAATCGACGAATTAAACCGCTTGGCGAAAGTGTGCGCAGCACTGATTCTGGGCAAGTAGTGGACTGGCCGGGAACGCGGGTCGAATGCTGGGTGGATCGCATTTCAGCACTGGCCCGCCGCCCCTTGCTGGCCCTGTGCTGAAGGTGTTCACCCTATCGCCCCGATCATCGGCACGTCCACTGGTTGTTTCACAAAAATGAACCGGCCGACCGGGCCCGTGAAACTCCCACCCTCAAAACACGCCTTTCGCCGATTACCAACGGTCCGTGTCATAATCCGTTAATGGACGAATCCAGACGTTCCGGAAACGAACCGGGTCGCCATGATCCTGCAAGGTCAGTGGCAACTTATCCTCATGGGGGGTGTATTGTGCGGGATCCTTATGGGCAACACGACCCACAATGGCCGTGTGGTGATGCACCAGGACTCCATTGTGCAACACGGTAAAATAAGCCGGCCTGGTCAACCTTTCACCTTCCCACCGGGGCGCCTCGAAGATGATGTCATAAGTTTGCCACTGGCTCGGCCCGCGCGATGCGTTGACCAGCGGTGGGAACTGGCCATAGATGGCTGCCGCCTGCCCGTCCGAGTAGGTGCGATTGTTGTGAGAATCCAGGACCTGAATTTCATAAATCCCCATCACCAGAACACCACTGTTTCCACGGCCCTGGCTTTCACCCTGGACTTCCTCCGGAGTTGCCCATTCGAGATGTAACTGGCAACTGCCAAACCCTTCCTTGGTGCTGATGGACCCGGTCCCGTTGACTTCGGCATAACCGTTCTCAATTTTCCAGTCTGCTGCGTTTCCGTCAGAATTTTTCCACTGGGAAAGATCGGTTCCGTCAAACAGCACCACGGCATCCGAAGGTGGACTGCCGGGTGAGTCCGGTGCGCTTTCGGTAGCCGGGTCGATGATCCCTGGTTCAGGGCGACTGACATCGTGAACTCGCCATTTCTGTCCCGGAATGTTTACCGTGTCCGAGTAACCGACGGGGGGCAGTCCACTCTTGCGTCGCACGCGTTCGGACGCCTCACTCAAAGTAATGCAAGGAACGGACAACGTGACCACAAGACCAATCATGATCGTTGCTGAAATTTGAATTTTTTTCATGAGTTGGATTTCCTCTTCGCCGATCTCTTTGGATAAAAGTCGCTCGACACAAGTATACTCCACCCAGCCGTGAACCCCTCCGGCCAGCCCGGGAAAAACTGGCAAAAAAAGCAGCAACCAGTGAGTGGATGAAGTTACTTCAAAAGGCCAGGGGGTTGGAAACGCGTGCTGAGTGTGCGCGAGTGTCCGAGAGTGCTACAATCCTGACTGCCAGTGTAACCGACCCTTTTCTTGTGACGATCACAGTGAATCGGCACCGGAAATGTGTTTTTCGCCAGTGAATATAAACGACCGATGAGACACACCTCTGATGTAATCCTGATTGGTGGTGGCGTGACAGGACTTTCGACCGCCGTCCACTTGAAGTTACAGGGGGTCGAGCGCGTGACCATTCTGGAACGCCATCATATCGGGGCAGGCCAGTCCCATCGCGCAGCAGGAGTACTGCGCGGCCTGGTACGAGACGAATCACTATCTCGAGCTCTCGTGGAATCCATGGACTTCTTTAAGACATTCGACCAGCGTTTCGGCGTGCCGCTCCCACTGCATCCCGCTGGCTACCTGTTACTGTCCGAACCGACACAAGCAGCCATTGTCGATGAAGCCATGACCGTTGCGGAACAAGCTGGCTGCCAGTCACAGCGCATCGACGCTCGTCAGGCTCAACAGCTTCAGCCGGGACTGCGTGAGGACGACGAGACGCTCTACGTGTACGAACCGGGCGCCATCCACCTGGACCCGATGCCAACGGTCCAGGCACTTCTCGCCGTCGCCAGACAAATGGGGGTGACAATCTGCGAAGGCTGTGAAGTGGCGAAACTTGTCGTTCAGGGCGACCGGTTCGTCGGCGTCGACACCCCTCAGGGCCGCTACGACGCCCCCCAGGCACTGGTGGCCACGTCCGTGTGGGGCACCAATCAACTCGCCCAACTTGGGGTCGATGTGCCAGTTTATCCGCACCGGGCAGAAATGGCATTCTTTCACACCCCCTGGGCATCCGATTTTCGCGTTTCCCGAATTCTGACCGATGCCCGTTCGATGCTTTACCTGCGACCCGAAGGCCAGATGCAAATGTTCGTTGGATGGCGGGAGAGCGACCGGTTGCACGGCGTCAAGGACATGGTGGCCGAAAACCCCGACCAATACAGGCAGACGGCCCACTTTGAGTCGCTGGCGGATATGCACCGCCGTCTGGCGATCACGCTGCCACCGATGGCGCATGGTTTCGTCCACCGAACGTATGCCTGCGTCTACGACTACACACCCGACGGAATTCCCATCCTGGATCGAGTTGCCGACGTGGAGGGACTCTACTTCGCGCTCGGATTCAGTGGTGGTGGATTTTCATTATCACCCTGGGTGGGCCGTTGCATGGCCCAATTCATGGTTGAGCAGAAAGTACCGGCGGACATCGAACGGTTTGATCTGAAGCGATTCGCCGAAGGGCGACTCTTTACGTGGGCCAATGTCGAGCCGAGCGAAGACAACGGCTGAATCTCACCCGGAAACAAATTCGGCCAGTCACCATGTATGCGTCATCGTCCACCAGGCCAGCGGAAACAAGCGGCCCTGGTAATTGGGCCTGGCGGTTTGTAAGTCACTCTCCCCAGAGTTCACCAGTCACCGTATCGACCGCTCCCGAGAACCCCGTTGGGCAACCGCAAAAAGCAACCCGGCGAACAGATTCTCTCACCGGCGGTTGCCAGGTTTCGCGCCGACGTAATGTGGCTCGCCGTCATGCAGCAGGAGATCTCCGGGAAGAATCGAAATCCGTACGACCTGCAGGCTGTTGCCGACCAGTGTGAATTGGATGAAGCTCAGCTTCTCCTTGAATATCCACACCAAAGGGGAAACGAAACGCCAAACCCCAACCAGTTTGTAAAGCCGCTGATCTCGGCAGCTTGTCGCCACGCTTGACTCAGCACGACAGCAGCGTTATCCGATCGGCGACCAGCGCCGTGGCGGTAGCCGTTACCCAAATCGCCTGGATCGCCTTGATGGCTACGACCACCGAAAAGACCAGCCAGACACCCATCACCAGATTTTCCCACGCCCGGTTTCGGTACTCCGGACCGATCAACTGTGCTGAAGCAGTAATCCGCCAGAGGCCGGCCGCCAACACGGGAAGCAGAATGATCTGGCCGCCGTTGGAAATCAGCGTCAAGGTCACAAAATCAGGCATGCCGGGGAGCGTCCAGACCAGTGGGGAGATAAGACAAAACAAGGCGATCCCACGATACCAACCGTGGGCGCGAAAGTCGGCAACCGTCAACACCTCCTCCGCGCCGGCCTTCCACCGCAGCCAGGCGTGAGTGCCCATCATGCCGAGTCCTATCGCGTGGCCAATCAAGGAAGTGTAAATCGCCGAGAAGATTCCCACGTAAAACAGCAAACGCCCGCCGGGACCGAGCACCTCACTCAGTAGACGCGGCAAATCGTCCATTTTCTCAATCGTATGATTCGGCCAGAGTAACTTCGCCCCTAGTGTCCAGATCGCCAGATTAAGTACGATCATTACGCTCATGGCTAAGATAAAATCGTACATCTGCAGGCGGCGAAACGCCGGGCCGCGCCAACCCTTGGCGTCGAGAAAGTACGGATAAACAAAGTTCATCAGCGAGCCGCCGATGGCCCCCAGCATGGCCGTACCCACCAGCAGCGGATCGAACCGGCCCATCTGTTGCGGTATTTCAAAGCGATAAAACCCCTGCAGGATGGCACCCGGGTCGGGACCGATCCACAGTGCCGTACCCACTAGGGAGACCGACAGCACCGCCAGGAAAACTTTGAACAGCGTCTCGATCACCTGGTACTGAGGACGAATCACCAGCACCAATGCCAGACCGTTCCAAAACAGCGCCCACTGCCAGACCTCACCCACTCCACTGACATTGCGGCACACCTCGCCCACGCCAACCGTCATGTACGAACCGTAGACGTGCCCCATCACAATCGACGCCAAGAACAACAACGGTGCGTACCACGGATGCAGACGAGTCAGCCCGTCCAGTACCCCTTCGCCACGTTGGTTGCAGAGATGGTACTTGGCGATCAGCGAGACAAACAGAAATCGCATCACCACCGCCAGCACCAGCACCCACATCAGAGAGTATCCGTAGTTCCCACCGGCGACACCCATATCAACGATGTCACCCGCACCCAGCCAGGTAAGCACCACCACCAGACCTGGTCCGATGGACCGCAGGTACTGCAAGAAGGTGCGGGGGATGGGTGCCTGCTCGGAAAGTGTCACGGATACATACTCACAGAATGGATTTTTTCTGGTGTTCTCGTTGTCATCTGGGATCTCACTTTGAACTCAGCCCGCGTTTTAGCAGCTGGCATTCTTGTCAACCAAACGGTCACTCCCCGACCTGCAGCGGGTCGGTACCGACCCCGACATGATATGGCTCACGGGCATTGTTTCGTCTTTCATCAGAAACAGTTTGCCGTAACCATCAACCTCCGGACCCACGCAAATCGGTGGTGACCAGTTCGCACGACCGTCAGGTGCCGCATGTTCCAGATGCAAATGCCACTGGAAGTATCTTTTCTGCACGGCTTCGGTGAGCACCACGGGAGTGGCAAATGAGGCATACCCATTATCGGCTGAATGCACAAACATCAGCTCGCCATCGTTCAGCCGGACTATGTCGCCCGGCCAAACAATGAAGTCTTCCAAACCCCAAAAATGGTCTGGACGATTTCGGTCGTCACCGACGATATCGTGGCGAACCTGGTTGAAAAGTGATCCAGCGGTCTTGTTCGGTGCAGGCTTTGCGAGTTCTGTTTGAATCAGGCACGGATCCTTGGCAGCCCGGGCCTCCATTCCGACAACGGTGAGAACGATCACCGTCCATCCGATGGTTCCACCCATCAGCTGATATCTATGCATCCTGCCGCATCCTTTTTCGACCCCAGCGGACCCGTCTGGTTCAGACTCTGTCTGGCTCTAGGTGGAAACCGTCACCGCTAACCACAAAGTGTACGGTTTTTCACGGTCTAGACGAACCGTACAGCAACCTGCCAATAATCAATTTCCGGTTGAATTGCTTCACAAAGCCTCCCGACTAACCATTTTGGGACCAAAACAGACAATCAAATTGAGAAATCGCTGCAGGAGACTCTCCACAAACTTTTTTATTCAGCGGCCAAACAATTTGACGAACGTAGGCAGTTTAGTAAACTATAGGGACAAGTCCTGCAGGGAAGCAAATCAAACGGCGTCGCGGCTGCACCCAACCGCTGCACGTTTCAAAAATTCGTCTCGGGGAGCGTTACCAAGTGCTGCGTCTTTCATTGGTTCAGCTTACCGGGTATTAGCCGATTGGATTTGATTCAACGGAGGAGTTTGCTAGTGACCGATCGAGTCAATCAACCATCTTTCCTACCCACACCTGAAGAAATCGCGGAGAAGTGTGAAGAAATTCGTCAGAAGTGGAGCGACAAAGAGCGCGAACTCCGAGCTCAGGTTGTCGCGGAGAAATCAGAACTCCAAACTCAAGTTGAAGATGAACTTTGATCCATTCGTACCCATGGTCAAGTTTCTTGTCTTTGTAGAAATCAACTGTACGGTCGCGTGAAGCAGATCGGCTCACACGTCTGTCAGAGTCAGCCAACGTCCCGGGTGGGCCATCGGTTCGAGTTGCCATGGATGACGGTGGTACGTCTCTTTCCTCATGACTGTCTGAAACACCTGAACAAATCGTGAAAAAGGGACATCCGGACCCCCCCTTCCCTTACCGAAAAAGCGCTGCTCTCGCGGAAGTCCGCCAGAACGTTTAAAACCAGGGGGACGCAGCCGGCTTTTCTGCGTTGTGGATCCAGGTCCGCCACATCACCAGGCGCAACCATCCCCCGTTGGACTATTCCCCGGGGCGTGATAGCCTCACGTGAGTACATACGATCTGGTCTTTCTCAGGATCGTACCGTCAAAAACCTTCGGAGATAAATCATCTTGAAGCCCTTTGCATCTCGGCTGGCAGCCGCCGTCCGTCGCTGCGGAAACCCTGTTGTCGTAGGACTCGATCCGCGTCGCCAAAGTTTACCAGCTCCTCTGCAGCCGGTCTCCGAAGACCAAGTCGCAGTGGCTGATTCCTACCGCAACTTTTGCCAGGCCGTGATCGATGTTGTCGCTCCGCTGGTACCTGCAGTCAAACCCCAATCCGCCTTCTTCGAACAACTCGGTCCTGCCGGACTCGATGCGTTGGCTCAGACAATCCGGTATGCCCGTGAAAAAGAACTACTCGTCATCCTGGACGGAAAACGCAACGACATTGGATCAACCGCCATGGCCTACGCTCAAGGCTACCTGGCAGGACCTGCAAGTCCCTGGCAGGTTGACGCGCTCACCGTCAGTCCTTACCTGGGAGATGAAAGCTTGCAACCATTTCTACAGACTGCAGTTGCTTCCGGCACCGGTATTTTCGTACTCGTCAAAACCTCCAATCCAGGTGGTGGCATGTTCCAAGACCTTCCAGTCCATGATTTGCCTCTCTACCACCATGTCGCCAAACACGTCGAATCCTTGGCCGCAGAGTCGGTGGATAACTCCGGTTACGGAGTCGCCGGTGCGGTTGTGGGGGCCACCTACCCGGAACAACTGACAGAAATGCGACGAGTCATGCCCCATGCGTGGATTCTAGTGCCCGGCTTTGGCAGCCAGGGAGCGACTGCCCGGGACGTGGCCGGAGCGTTTGCACCCGACGGACTCGGTGCCGTCGTGAACAGTTCCCGCGGTATCATCTTTGCCCATTCTCTTCCCGAGTACCAGGATCAATTCGGTGACCATCGCTGGCAGGAGGCCGTGGAAGCTGCCACACGAAAAATGATCGAAGAGTTGCGGTCCGCAACTTCTGCCGGCCGGCTATAAGCCGGGGTTCGCCGAAAACGACTGTCTGCCTGGTTCAGACAAACGATTTCCACGCAAGCCACGTCTATTCGTCAGCCGCTTTGAGCCAAGCAGAAAGGGTAGGTTCGTAGGAACAGATCTCGCCGGCAGCAAAGTACAGATCCTGCTCCCGCTGAGCAGATTCCGGCCCATCGGACGCATGCACCAGGTTCATTTGTCGACTGCCACTGAAATCACCACGAATCGTTCCAGCTTCTGCCTTCAGACCACTGGTCGCACCCAACAGATTACGCACAACTTGAATTGCATCCAGCCCCTCGATCATCATCGCCACCACGGGACCACCGGTGATAAACTCTTCCAAACTCGGATAAAACGGTTTCTCCACGTGTTCTGCGTAATGTTGCCGCGCCAATTCTGGCGTCACCTGCAACATTTTCATGGCCACGATGTTCAGCCCTTTGTCCTCGAGACGACCGATCAGGCGGCCCATTAACCTCCGCTGTACACAGTCCGGTTTCAACAATACCAGGGTTCTTTCCATCTGATGACTCTCCTAATGAGAAGGTCCTCTTCGTTTACCCTGCCAGATCGGGCAAATCAGTGAGGGGACCGACGGCTACCATTGTATTCTGCGTCAATTGATAGTTGTCCAAAACCGCCCTGACATCGTCCAGGGTAACTGCCTGGTACGCATCGACGGTTTCTTTCACCGTGCGATACTCCCGTCGCTGAGTCCAACCGCTCCCCACGGCGAAGAGCCGATTGCTCGCCCGCTCACTGGCCAAAACGACTTGGGAGGCGATCTTGTTTTTGGCCTGATTGAGTTCGGATTCTGTAATTCCTTCTTGCTCTGCAGCGGACAAAATCCCCTGAATTCGATCCAGATTTTCAACTGTCTGTTCGGGTGTACAGCACAAGAATGCCATAAAAATACCGGCACCCTGAAATTCATGACTTGCCAGGACTGCGTATTCGGCCAACCCTGTTTCAACCAAGTCCCAATACAATCGGCTGCCACTGTCGTCCCCCAAAACTGCACCCAGTACACGGGCCGCGTAACGGTCGTTGTCAGTAGCAGCAGGTCCCCGCGACATCAGCACAACATACTGTTGCACCGCAGAATCTTTCACGAAGATTTCCCGTCCGTTTCGGGGAGCAAGTGACGGTGCTTCTCGATGCGTTTCAAAAGATTGCCATCCCCCACAGAGATGTTCAGCTTGGGCGACAAGTTGCTCAAATTCGACTCGCCCGGCCGCTACCAAAGTCATGTTCCCCGGACTGTAACGACGTTCGAAATAAGAACGCATGGCGTCAGAAGTCAATCCGGTGACACTCTCGACGGTGCCCAGAATACTACGCCCCAGGGGATGAGAGCCAAAATGGGCATTCATACATTTTTCATGAGCACCGAACGGCGGCTGGTCCTCATATTTGTAGATTTCTTCAATGATCACCTGTTTCTCGGTGTTGAAGTCGTTTTCTCGCAACGAGGGTCGCATCAAATCGCTCAATAAATCGACTGCCCGTTCCTGCAATTCGGGTAACAAGTTTGAGTAGTAGACTGTTCGTTCCTCGGATGTATAAGCGTTGGAATGAGAACCAATCTCATCCAATTCCCGATTCACGTCATCGGCAGTTCGTTGGGGAGTACCTTTGAACACCATGTGTTCCAAGAAGTGACTCACACCGGCTATGTCGTCCGTTTCGTCACGCGAACCCGTGTTCACAAAGTAGGCAACCCCCACGGAGTAGGCTCGTGGATTACACTCCGCGACAATTTCCAAACCATTGGAGAGCGTAGCTTCACGAAATTCCAACGGGCACCTCCAACGCATTTTCTCCCAGCGTGACAATCGTGAAGTTTCCGGCCTGATGGCGATTCAAAAAGCTATTAATGCTTTCACAGGTGAGGCTATCGATTTTTTGACTGATTTCTTCCATCGTCTGCACTCGGCCCAGGTAGTACCAGTCGACGGCGACGGACCCGCTACGGCTACGGCTCGACTCCTGCTGCATAATCAGAGAACTCTTGACTCGAGCTTTCAGACGGTCCAATTCGTTCTGCTGAATACCCTGGCTCAAACGAAGCAACTCTGCCATCATCACATCCAGTGTTTCCTGAGCTCGATCCGTACTGGTTCCCGCATAACAAAGCACTGAACCTCTGTCCTGCAACGAGTGCATCGAAGCGTAAACCGTGTAGCACAGGCCCCGACGTTCGCGGACTTCCGTAAATAGCCGTGAACTCATACCGTCACTCAGCACACCAACAGCCCCTCGCGCCTGATAATAATCTGGATGCCGGTACGGAACACTGTCATAGGCCACTCCCAAGTGCGTCTGCGTCGAATCACATTTTTTGTGCCAGTATTTCTCTTGAGGTACTCCTGCCTGAATCTCTCCATTCTGAAAAGGCTTCCAATCCTCAAACAATTCTGCGACCTGATCGAGCAACGTCGCCCAATCAAATTTTCCGGCGATTCCAATAATCGTCTCGTTGGGGTGATAAGTTTTCTCAAATTGCTGCCGCACATCATCGATGGTGATCTTTGCCAACGATTCTTCAGTACCTTGACATGATCTGCCCCATGGATCCCGATAGTGCTGTTTCTTCAACTGCACGATTGCCTGCTGTGCAGGGTCATCCTCTAACGCCCAAACCTCTTGCAGGCAAACTTGCAATCCTTCGGACATCTGGTCCTCTGGAAACCAAGGTCGCCGTATCAGATCGGCGTAAATCGACAACGCCTCGTACAGATTGGTTGCCGGCATGGCAGCGGCAAAGGTGGTGTGCGAATTAGATACTCCCGAAGTACCATCGACACCAAGATTCTCAATCGCTTCGACGAATTGCCGACTGTCTCGAGACCCGGCACCTCGTTGTAACATCTCCGAAGTGACATTACTCAGACCGGCAAACTGCTCCGGGTCCCGTGAACATCCTGCGGGAAGCAGCATCGTGAAGGCAGCGGATTCCAGCCAATCCATCGGCTCGGCCAGTAGAACCAATCCATTATTGAATTGATGAGTGAAAATTTCTTGCGGCAATTTGCTCCTCGTGGGGATTGTCTACGTCCCTGGCCTACGCATAACTGACTTCAACCGTCTTGTAGACTGTGCGGAGTTTGCGGAAACCCATGCGCTCATACAGGCGGATTGCGCCGGCATTGCGTGCCGTGACCTCCAACTGGGCTCGCAGCAAACCATGATCTTGAAATGCAGCCAGAGACTTGAACAGTAGGAACGTACCGAGTCGCCGATTTCGGTGCTCAGGAATGACGCCCAGATTCTGTATCGAGCCAACACCTGCCCCCTGGATTCCTTGTATTGTGCCACAGTACTCCCATTTGCGCGAAGAGGGCGTATCGTAACGTGCCAACCACGTAGCACCAGGTAGAAACGACTCCTTGCGGACAATTTCACTCATCAGACTCAGACAACCCTGGCGATCACCCAAGCACGGAAATACATTGGCATCACTCTCGGTGCGGAAGCTGTAATATTTGACTTCCGCATGATCCCACACAAGATCTTGCTGCCAGGAAACAAGGCTGTAACCTGCCGGAAGATCGCACTTTGGCACGACCAACTTACGTAAATCGAGCTCCATGCGGAATCGTTTGTAGTGCATCACGCCCATGGTGGCTCCCGGCCCTGGTTGAATCGCAACAGGCCGCTCACTGCCTTCGGTTCCAATCGCGCCGTTCACAGTTTAAACAGTCTACAGCCCGCAACGACGGGGGTCAACTTTCGAAGCCCAATGTTGACAACCTACGCCTGCAAGGTGGGGGCAGACCAGCGGAAAACGGCAACAGGCCCCCTTTGTGTGTACCTTGCGACGACGATAAAAGCCGCCTCCGATTTCAAATATCGTGGCCGGTGAAGTAGCACGACGTACCTTTTTTCAATGTTTCCCCAAAATTCATGCAACCGCTGCAGTGGTGCAGGACAGCACCATTGGTAAAACCGGCACACGTTGAGGGTGAACGACATCCTGCACTGCTGCGGAGCACCCCGGTCAGATCGTCCCTTGCGACCCTTTCGGTTTAGATTTGCTGCCGGCTCCGCCAGCGACTGTGCAAGCAAAAAACGAGCCCTCAAACCTCCCACCAGGTCACTAAACCACTGAATTCGTCTGGGAAACAATGCCCTCATTTGCTGACGCGGGCCGCTTCCGTTCTTCTTGACTGGCGCCCCCAATTCGCTAAACTGGGAGGGATTTTGACTCGTCAAAAAATCGGCAACGGCAGGTCCCTGACTCCTTTTACATCAGACTATTGAGAAAAATGCGAAATTTTGTATTTCCGGCTTTTGCCTGGGCGTGCCTGCTCACTCCCCTACAGGCAAATAATGTCCCGCGACGTGTCATTGTCTGCTCCACAACCCAGACAGCCGACTTTGCTCGTCAGGTGGTGGGTGACCGTTGGCAGGTCAAATCGGTACTGGCTTCCGGCGAAGACCCGCATCTCCACCAAGTAACTGCCAACGACAGCAAACTCGTCGCCACGGCTGATCTTTGCATCGAGAATGGATGGCATTTGGAAGGAAAGGACTGGATGCGCACCTTGGCCGAGGATGAACGCAAACCCTTGGTGACTTGCACAGAAGGTATCAAGCCCGAGCAGTTCAACGAAGCTGACGAGCTAGTTAGCGACCCGCATGCCTGGTTTTCTCCCCAGAACGCGTCGATTTATGTGCGAAACATTCAAAAGGCGGTGTGCCAGATTGATCCCGATCACCAGTCGGATTACGAAGCGCGTACTCGATTATATCTAGACCAATTACGAACCCTTCACCTGTGGATTCAGCGGCAATTCAACTCGATACCGGCCAATCGTCGCATCCTGGTAACGAGTCATGACGCCTTCAATTATTTCTGCAAAGCCTACAAGTTCCAGGCTGCTGCACCATTGGGTTGGTCGACAGGCGCAGAGACGGGCGCTGGACTCACACCGGAAAGAAGGCAAGCAACCATTGACTCGATTCGCAATTCTGGAGTTAAAACCATCTTCGTGGAAACAAGCGTCAATCCTCGCTTGATCCGTGAGATTGCGAAGGAAGCAGGTGTTGAGATTGGTGGTCAACTCTACTCGGATTCCATGGGAAAAACCGGAACGGCCGGAGAAACCTATCTAGGTATGATGCGCGAAAATGTGTTGACCATCGTGGGCACGCTGAAGTAGGACCCGCACACCGTGCGGTACACACTGTGATACGACCCTGTCTGGCCATTTTCATTTCGACACTCATCCTGGGCGGACTCTACACTTACATGTGCACCCGCAACTACGGGGCCGCTCAGGTAGACGTCCTCCCCGAAGTGATCGCGCCTGGAGTCTTTCGTTTGGAATTAACGCTCACTTTTCCTGCCGAACGAGACCCTTTTGCATTCGATCTGGAAAACGAGCCGACCGTACTGGTCGCCTTCCGCGGTAAAAACATTATTCGGACCACCAACCCGGTGCAGGCAGGAACATCGCTGCAAGTCCAACCGTTACAACATGTGGTGGAAGGAAATGATGAACAGTCTGGTGGAAATGAATTTTACTTTGAAATCCTGGCCGGAGAAGATTCAAGCGTGGCCCGGGGCGTGCGTTTCCGCATCTTTCGAGATGAACAAGTCGTGGTGGATCGGACTGCTTGGTCGCATCCAGGTGAACCCGTACGAGGAACGGTAAATTTGGTGATACTGGCACCACCCGAGACAGAACACGCGCCGGAGGACCCTTCGATTGACAGGGACTGAATTAACAATTTTGTGATCGCCTTCCATGCACCAGTCTTCGAAAGACAATTCTGGTTTTTCAACTAAGCCAGCGATTGTTGTAGACAATCTGACCGTGAGTTATGGCCCGGTTCCGGCGTTACTGGATGTTTCGTTCGAGGTGCCTGCAGGACAGTTGATCGGAATCATCGGGCCGAACGGATCTGGAAAATCCACTTTAATCAAGGCTATCTTAGGGTTTCTCAAACCCGATTTCGGCAGTGTGCACCTGTTTGGTGAACCTGCTGACCGTGCCAAGGGCCGTGTTGCCTATGTCCCACAGCGAGGATCTGTCGACTGGGATTTTCCGGTCAGCGTGCAAGAAGTGGTGCTGATGGGACGCTATGGACACGTTCCATGGTGGAAAGACCTGGACCAATTGGATCGGCAACTAGCCGATGACGCCCTGGACATGGTTCGCATGTCAGATTATGGCAAGCGCCAGATCGGCGAACTCTCCGGAGGACAGCAGCAACGCGTTTTCATGGCAAGGGCCATGGCCCAGGGTGCCGACATCCTGCTGCTTGACGAACCCTTCGCCGGGGTCGACGCTGCCACCGAACATGCCATCCTGGACGTACTCGAACAGACAAAACAGGCTGGTAAAACCCTTCTTGTCGTGCACCATGATTTGACCACGGCCGCAGAATACTTTGACTCCCTGATCTTACTGAAACAACGTCTCTATGCCTTCGGTTCACCTGAGGCTGTACTTCATCGACAATTGCTCAGTGAAGTTTACGAAGGCAGTCTGCGGATTTTCGCTGACCTTTCTCCGACAACAAAGAACTCCTGATGCAACATTTGCTGGACGCCTTGATCGAACCGCTGACTGGCATTCACTTTCAGAAGGCCTTGATCGGAGCAACTTTGTCAGCCATTGCGTGCGGTGTTATAGGAAGCTTTATTGTTTTGCGTCGCATGGCATTTCTTGGAGACGCATTATCACATGCCATGTTGGCCGGGGTAACTTCCGGATACCTATTCATGCAAATGCTCTTCGGGTACGAAGCCCACGCACCTGCGATGATCATCGGTGCCTTACTGGCTGGCCTGGTAACAGTATCCGCAATCAGCTTTGTTTCCCAGGTATCAAGAATTAAAGAAGATACAGCGATCGGCATCATGTACACCGGGATTTTCGCTCTGGGAGGCATTTTGGCATCGGTATTCAGTGACCGCATCCACATTCACCTGTTTGATTTCATCGTGGGTATGGTCCTGGCGGTCGAAGACGGACACTTATGGATGATCGCATCGGTTTGCGTCCTGGTGTTGTGCGTCGTGATTCTCTTTTTTCGCCAACTGCAGATCACCACCTTTGATCCGATCATGGCCGCCTCAATTGGCGTTCCCGTCGTCGGTGTCCATTATCTACTGACCGCGTGTACTTCACTGGTCGTGGTGAGTGCGGTGCCGGTCGTGGGAGTTGTCCTCGTCGTGGGACTGCTGATTACTCCGGCGGCAAGCGCCTATCTGGTTACCAACCGGTTACGAACCATGGTGATTGCCGCCCCGGTCTTCGGAGTCTTCAATGTCGTCGTCGGCCTCTACTTGTCCTCATGGATCGGAAACGTGGCACCAGGGCCCATGATCGTCGTCGTGGGAACCATTCAGTTTCTCATCTTGCTCTGCATCGCACCTCGGTATGGCCTAATCGCCGACTGGTGGCGGCGCCGTCAGTTGGTACCCCAGGCGCTGCTCGAAGATATCCTGGGATTCATTCGGCACGATGGCCGTCAGCAGGTACCACTTCAAGACATCCTGGCACAGGTCAAATCTCCCCAGCACCTGGTGAGACGGGCTGTTCGCGAACTACAGCGTCAACATTTTCTGAAAGAAGACGGTCAGGGAGTTGGTTTCACCGAAGTCGGTCAGCACGAAGCCCGCCGTCTGCTACGATCCCACCGACTGTGGGAAACCTACCTGCAGCACGTGGGAACGCCGGAAGCGGAGCTTCATCTCACGGCACATCAGTTGGAACACTTACACGACGAAAACACCGTCGACTACCTGGACGACAAACTGGGGCACCCTCTACAGGATCCTCACGGATCAGAAATTCCGGAAGACTTTATCGACCTCGTTCCGGGAGCAAGAATTAAAGCCAGCCTATTACGGCAGGGGCATCAAGCAACCGTTATCAGCGTGTCCAGCGGGTGGGAAGATCATCCGATTCAAAAAGAAACCCAAATTACCGCCGGTCCGCGCCGGGACGAAGGCAAATTATGGACGTTTGTCCTGCCCGGTGGCAACCTGATCGAGTTGGATCACGAAGCGGCAGATGCTGTCACGGTGCGTTTGGACAATACTCCCGAATCGTGATCCGGACGAGAAGACTCAAGCCCGCGAATCACGTTTTTGACGCACTATTCTTCTGTCTCCGCTGTCCAACTGGCTGCATCTTCACCGTCCAGTCGTAACGTCAGACATTTTGCGCTGCCACCCGCTTTGACAAATTCGCTCAACTGAGTTTCGATGACACGGTAACCGCGCCGTTTGAGTTGACGGTGCAT
Organism: Planctomycetota bacterium; assembly: GCA_963578105.1. GTDB lineage: Bacteria > Planctomycetota > Planctomycetia > Pirellulales > Pirellulaceae. The sequence continues at coordinate 86,164 of CAUZBP010000002.1, read as the reverse complement.
CTTCGGACACCCTTCATTGGTCACGACAGTTTCCCCCACGACAACGGCGTTGCAACTGAAGTGACAGGCCTCCTCGGATTCAACTTCGATCAGGTCGTCAACCAGTTCCGTCAGTACTTTGCGACCATAACTGTCGAAAGCGGCTGGATAATAAATGGTCTGGCCTGGTTTCAGCGGACAGAAACAAGTATCCAAATGGTAGTAGCGCGTATCCACCAATTCCAACGGAATAACGCGGCAACCGAATATTCTTCCGATATCCTGCAGGCCAGCCGCATCGCTCCGCATACGGTAGCCAGCGAACAGCGTGTCGCCACAGAACAGAGCGTCGCCTGCCCCCTCAACATATTGATCGCCAGGAGGGTATTTCAGTTGAAAACCATGCTGCAACAGCCACCGTTCATTGTGTTCTTCCTCCCCCCGCCGTTGTACGTGGCGAAACCTCGAGACCACTGCCGTTTGCTTATGGATGATGGCTGCATTCGCGGTGAATACCAGGTCAGGTAACCCTGCGACCGGTTCCAATTCCAAAATCTGAACTCCCAGTTCTTCAAAAATGTGTTTCAGCGACTGCCACTGCCGGAGGGCCAGTTCGTGATCCGCTTGCCGCTCCGTCTTCATCCACGGATTGATTTCATACTCAATCCCGTAGTATTTCGGTGAACACATTAGAATCTGGTCGGGCGCGTCCATTGATTTGTTCCATTCGGATCTACAGCGTTTCAGTTTGATACCCGAAGGGACACGGGCTATCTGTCCGTCAGTTCAATACCGTGCTGGTTCAGTCCCAAATCGTCGATCTCAGTGTAGGTAGATTCTAGCGAAACTGGTATCCTAGCAAATGTGAGTATTTACCCCTGCCTCGCTGGAAAGAGTTTCACAACCCGGGGCAAGAGTCTGTGACCCGCAGCCGTTGGTGTTCATCGTCACCACCTTGCCAGCAGCAGGAAGTCAACAGGTGCGCGGAAGTGGCTCGCCTTGCAGTTCGTAATAACGCCAGGAGAGTGAACGTGAAGGGTCCTTTCGAGCGCCTCAAGTACGATGGACGCCGTGTGTGGGAATGTCCTGCCTGCAATAACCGACAACACACCGCCTGCAATGTGACAACCTGTTTATGTCCGTGCCAGCGGCAGGTAGCAGGCCCCGAACAGATCTGGATGAAATTAGTCGAAGACGGTGTGAGACGAATTCAATAAGATCAAGCCTGTTGCAAATTTGGCGACAGTTGCCCGGCCTGTCTACCACGCTTGCTGTTATACATTCTCTAATTTTCCGCCTTCAGGTCCTGCGCACCATCCGGCCCGGGCGTCACCTCCACCGCGGTTTGAAAATGTACCATTTCGAGTTTCTTTCACTCGCAAGTCACGCCGCCGTCTAGTCTGAATCCGCTTGCAACTCACGAAAAAACACGTGATACATTTCGTTTTCCGGCCTCAGCTTCAACAACCGTTTCACAGCTTGACGCGCACGATCCAACTCCTGTTGAGATTCGTAGAACTTCGCCAAAAGAAAAAGATAATGTGGATGGTTCGGTTGTAATCGAACGGCTACCTCCAAGGCTTTCCTGGCGGCAACAAGATTTCCAGAAAGATAAAGTGACAAACCGTAGCGGTGAGTCATTGCGGCACGTACTACAGGAGGAGCCGAGTCAGGAAGCAGGGTTAAATCACGCTTCAGAAGTTGCAGCTCCTGTTGACGAAGCTCCTTGATCTGATCTAGCAAACTGTTTTGCAGCTGCTCGTCCAACGTTGGCCCAAGAGAGAGTCGCGTTTCCAGGACACTTACCAAATTGGATCGAGGGCCCACAACATCCGGTGCCAGCTCAATCGATTTCTCGTAAGACTCGATAGCACGCTCCAACTCCTTTGAGCTGGTGGCTGTTTGTTCATAGTGTACACCCAGATTCATCTGGGCGATGGCAGGTGCTTCGGTACGTCCCAAGTTCCCTCGCCACTGCCCGAGCAACCTGTCACGGAGTTCCACCTGCTGCGAAGTGAGCCCGCCAGGAGGCACACCCGCCAGGGCTTGAGCAGTTGCCTGCCTTACCGCACGACGCGGGTCATCCAACAAAGGCGCCAAATCGCGGGAGATCCTTTCCAGCAGGCTGGCATTCCCGAGATTGACCTGGTAGGCGTCCACGGCTGCCAGACGAACCTGTGGGTCACGGTCCTGGAGTGCATCGCGTAGCGTGCGGGAAGCGTGCCCACCTTCAAACTGTACCAGTTCTCCGACTGCCGTTGCCCTCACGATTGCCGGAGCCCGCCTGTCCTTACACAATTTCCTCAGCAGGGGCTCCACAGCAGGAACTCCGCGGCGTGCAGCGGACAAGATCGCCGCAAAGTTGTGGTCTTGCCTCTCCCGGCTTGGCTCACCATACCAGGTGAAAACTTTTTCAGCCGCCCAGCGGTCCAGTTTTTCTAACTCCGAGCGAATCTCGCTGTCGCCCGAACTGACCACATCCAGCCAGTTTGAATACTCACCCAATGCCTCTCGTTTTTCTGGATTCACACGTGTCCGTTCAAGATGGCAACCCGAACAGGCATTCGGCGTTCCCAGTTGCAGGGAAAGGTCGGGACGGGGAACTTTCAATCCATGGTCATGGCGCGGGTCGACTTCCATGTATGTCTTTTCCGGCATGTGACAACCAACGCAGGCAGCCCCGGCAGTACCGGGTTGATGGTGATGGTGCGCCGGACTGTCATACTTTCCCGCGGGGTGTTGATGGCAGGACGTACATAATCGATTCCCCTCGTGTTTCAATTCAGCCGTGTGGGGGTTGTGACAGTCCGTGCAACGGACTCCTTTGTGGTACATCTTGCTCTGGACAAAAGACCCATGCACATAGACCTCATCCAGAATCTGCCCATCCACGTGGTAAAGGTGGGGCAATAAAGACTCGTTAACAAAAAAGTCGTGGTAGGGGGCGCCAGGAACATAGCCCGCTTGAATCATCCGTCGCCGCGAATGGCAAGTTGCACACATCTCGATTTCATTTTTCGAACTAGCTCCTTTCAAACGGGCCAATCCGTAACCCCGCTTTCGGTCCCAAAACACCGAACTGCTGGTTGCCAACTCGACATGAACACTTCCAGGACCATGACAAGCCTCGCAGCTCACATCGACTTCCGAAAAAGTCGCATGGTACGTGTTCGTGTCAAAATCAAACCATTTCTGAACATTTGTCGAGTGACAATCCGAACACATGTAGTTCCAGTTCTGCGCCTCGCCTGTCCAATGGAGAGGATCATCCGATGAGATTTTTTCTTTGACATCCGGCGGATCCAGGTAAAACCATCTTCGACGTTCGGTGTCCCAGCAAAGGGGCAACACTTGTAAACGCCCTACGTCTTCGGGAAGGAGCGCGGAAGACCGGTCCAACTCAACCAGATACTGTTGCAACGGCTCCACCCCAAAGGTGTATTTAATTTCAAAGTCGCTCATCCTGCCTTCGCGGCCTTCCGTGTTGACCAGGTACTTGTCACCTTGACGGAAAAAACGTGAGGCGACTCCGTGATGGGTAAGTTCGGCGTCTTCAAAATCTCCGAGAACCGATTGGTGGCTGACAACATCCATCGCCGAGTCATGGTGAGATCCGAGCCACTGCCGGGCCTGTACCGTGTGGCACTGAATGCAGGACTGTCTTCCGACGTAGGTGGACTCCACATCGTCGGGCAAACAAATCCACCAATCGGCCAATAGAATTCCCGCTGTCAAAAGAAAAATCATCGACAGCGCACGCCAAGCAAAGCGAGAGGGATGACTTCTAAACAGTGCGGTGAACTTCATCTGGTCAGGCTCTTCAGCAAAAAACGCGACTACCGACTGCTGCACCTATCCCCTGAAGTATTCATCATTTCCTGTTCGAAAACAACGAGCCTGACGGCAAGATTTTAACCAGGGATTCATCGGGCCAGAACAGTTGGCGATGGGAACCGGTGGAGCATCGTTCCAGAGCAAACAAATTTATCGACTTCGCTAGTACGACAACCCTAACAAAGGCGTGATGCAAGAAGTTAATACGTGTCCTGCAAAATCCAGGAACTTACTACTCCTCCGCGTCGTCAGCAGTTCAAAATCGAAATACCACTGTTCTGTGACAACAACCGTTGGGTTCCGTCGCTTGAAAAGAAATTAACATTCAGAAGTGATTCTCCACGCCACGCCCCCGGATCATCAGCCAGCCAATGCTGGCCAGCAAACACATAATCGGGCTGGCGGGCTCGGGGACAACCCGTACACCATAACCACTTGGGACGAAATTGACCGCCAAGGTGTTGTAGTCGGTGAGATCGATGTCACTGTCTCCGTCACTGTTTCCGTGTTCCCAGGGATGAGGTGCACTGACAGCGCTGGGGTCAAAATGAGTAGCCAGCGCGTTGTAGTCGCCAAGGTCCACATCCCTTGGAGTCGGGGAAACGCTGTTTAATCCGTCGGCATCACCCGCCATGTAGGAGGACGCGTACCCGTTCACGGTTGCCGCCCGCAAGAGCCAGTCTGTGATATCCTGCTTGTTGATCAAGCTGTCGTTATCAAGGTCAAATTGAGAGTTGGCTGCTGTTACGCTGACACCGGTCACCAAATTTCCTTCACCGTACATCAGGTTGATATCCGCAAGGTCACATGCAAAGTCGGCATTGAAGTCGCACATTGCACCGGCGGTGATGTTGTCCACGCCCAAAGTGCCCGCAATCGCATCTGCCCGGAAGTTGGGAGCCTGCGCTGCAGAAACAATTCGAAATTCCAACACCGATTCCAAAACCGTCACCAACGGGTCCGATCCCGCACCGGAAACGATCGACAAATCGGAATCCGTGAGGCCAAAGCTCGCGGAACGCCAAAGCCCGTCTGCAGGCAAGTGGAACGCTGTCTCCGACGCGTACCAGGTGCTTGCAGGACCAGTCGTATTACTTAATGCAATCCGAATATCCAGGTCACTCGAACCAACATTAGCCAAGTCGATATCAATTTCATCGATTCCCTCGGCCAGGTAATTTCCCGTCCACTGGGTTCTATTCAGGAAGGCCATCCTCGAATCAGGACCAAAATATCCCGTCGACGAATTTTCCAGGTACAAATCTCCTGCGCCAGCCGGGCCGCCTGAAGCCGTGGCGGGTGGGCTGGTCGCCGGTTTAATCCACCCTGCCGACGTACCGTCTGAAAAATCATCGGTCTGGCCGAGAGTAATGCCAAAAACGGTTTGCGGCAGGAAACACCCCAAGATAGCAGTTCCCAATACCGTATTTTGAACCAGTCGCCACATTTCAATCGTCTCACTTTTTGCTGAGGTTTGTCACAAATCCGGCCAAACGGCATCCCAACTTGATACGACACGTAGTTTTGTTGTCCGTAAACTGTGAACCCTTCTCGGTTGACAAATCACGGAACAGAAATTCATACAAGTCTTTGACTAACAACAACTTCTTTCAACAAACTGTCTCACGCCACAACTTTGTGAGAATTGCCCGGCTGAAATTCTGTGACAGGAGTCACCCAAGCTGCAACTCTCATTTTAATCCAAAACTATTTTTTCTCTATTTTTTTCTTCAGACGACTTCCTGGCCATTTTCGTACCCGTTTCGGACGCCGGTCCAACGCGTTCCCCGATCTGCAACCGTGATGGCGAGATTCAGTCGCTGTCTTACAAAACCTTTGTGGAACAAGTCTTGGGTCAAAAACCGCTGACCCGGCAACCAATAGTCAGAGTCGCGCCACCTCCCCGCACCGCCCAGGAACTGTGCTTCTGAATCGGCAAGTTGCCTCCATCCGGTGTTGCGTCTAGTTTTACAGGTCACGTCCCACGACAGGGTCACGAACTCGTGTCGTGGAAACGCAGGAAGTGGCCTGTCATGCCATGACAAGGGTTGGCAGACCTGTCGGACACAACATCCTGCCTTCCCCGCCCACCGCAGCAAGCTTCCTGCCACAACGCAAAACGCTCTCTTGTTTCGACTGTTCCGATTGATCACCGCAAAGACTTTCCGTTGAGACGGGTGGGAAACTCCCTGAAAATTCTGCCACTTTCTACCTGCTGCTAACGAAAGCAAAGTGTTCCATCCGGCCCGTTCTTCTCTATCCGGCTGGATCCACTTAGAATGGAACCCCTGACGACCCGGATTCACTGATTCAATCATTCTGGTAAACGGAAAACGATGTACGACTTCAATGGAAAAACTGCCGTTGTGACGGGTGCCGGGGGTGCACTCGGTGGACAGATCGCACACGCTCTCGTCGCCACCGGAGCTGGTGTGGCCATCTGGGATATCTCGGCCTCAGCAGCGCAGGAGAGGGCCGACGAGTTGAACCAATACAGCAGCGGCAGTACTTTGGCAGTCGAGTGCGATGTTGTGTCAAAATCGAGTGTCGCAAAAGCCGTCACAAAAACTGTCGAGCATTTCGGTTCGATCGAATTTCTGGTCAACGGTGCCGGTGGTAGTCATCCAAGTACCACAACTTCGGAAGATTTGAAGTTCTTTGATATCGATCCCGAAGCCACCCGCAGGATCATGGACCTTAACTACCTGAGCGCCGTCATCCCGTCCCAGGCAATCGGTCGACTGTTTGCCCAAAAAGAAGCCGGAGCGATCGTCAACATCACCTCGGTCGGCGGTGGGCTCCCTCTCTCACGTGCGCTGGCCTATTCGAACGGAAAAGCAGCGGCAAACAGCTTTACACAGTGGTTAGCGGTTCACATGGCACAGGAACACTCTTCGAAGATTCGAGTGAACGCCATTGCACCCGGATTCATGATCACCGAACAGAATCGCTTCTTGCTACTGCAGAAAAACTCGCAGGAGCTGACCTCCCGGGGAGAAGCCATCCTGCAGAACGTCCCCATGGGTCGGTTCGGTGACCCGCAGGAAGTCACCGGCGCAGTCCTCTGGCTCCTGTCCGACGAGGCCACGTTTGTCACGGGAGCCGTCATCCCCATCGACGGGGGATTTTCCGCTTTCGACGGAGTCTGAACAGCAAGAAGGTATCAACCGGCCCGACAACCGATCAGCTGCTACCGATCAACTTCATCAAAATTCCGCGAACATTCTTCAAGTATCTTCATGACACCCTGGAAGTCCCCCCCTTGCGCCAGTAGCCGTGCGCCCTGTGCATGAAGTTGTTGCAACAGTTCCAGCGTGCCTGCCGGCTGCCCCCAGGCCTTACCGTGTTTCTGGCAGGCGTCCGCAATTTTTTGACGCGCGATCTCCACCGTCAAGCCACACGTTGGTTGATTGCTGATCCTGATACCAAGGTCGCCGGGACCCAAAAACAAACCGTCGACGCCTTCGACGGCTGCAATTTCATCCACGTTCTCCACCGCTTCAGGAGTTTCAATCTGTACCACAAGAAACGTTTCGCGGTTCGCTTCCTGCGTGTAGGCGGCATGATCCGGAAGACTGAAGTCTGCATCCAAACCAGCGGCATCGATACCACGGTCGCCAAGCGGTGGAAATTTGACCGCCTGCACCAATTGCTGTGCCTTTTCAGCCGTGGAGACGTGGGGAATCATCAGACCTGACGCACCATCTTCGAAATAACGATACAGACGGCTTTTTTCCAAGGTTGGCGGTCGTAGCAGGCAATCAACATCGTATAGATGGAAAAAAGCAAGCAATGCCTGAATTTCCCGGGTATCCATGGCCCGATGTTCCAAATCAAGCCAGATGCAGTCGTAACCGTATTCTTTTGCGTGTCGGATGTAAGGTGGAATGTAGTGTCCCATTCCGCAAATACGCACAAGTTCGTCGTTCCGTAATTTTTGTATCGTTCTGCTGCGCCTCACTGAAACCTCCTTCGCTACCACTTGATTGCATCATCCGGTGTCTTGGAAACGGGAAACTGCATCCGTCAATCAGTGTGAATGATTGTGTACAAAAGCAGGAACAATGATTGTGTACAAAAGCAGGAACTACGCCTAGTGCCCTGAAATCCGCTGCCGATACCCTCGTGCCGGGGTGAACCGCCTTGCGGTAAGTTACCCGATGATCGTCGAGAGTGTTTCCCAAAGATATTCCGCCAGACTGGCATCGACCCAAATCCGATAAGCTAACACTTCTGGCCACGGTTCACGCAGAATGGCACAGGAAGTCACCGCAGCCCGGGTCAGAACGAGTGTCCCCGGATGCACTTGAGACATGTCGATTGCACAGACCTGTGACATGACCTCATTCGCCCGCCGACCACACAAAAGAAATGTTGCCTCCTGATGTTCGACCCGAAGTAACCCCGCAGGTGCCTCACTCAGTCCATTTTCCAACGGATCAAAGACCCTGTCTTTGGCCGTTGTTTCCAGAATAAATTCCTGCTCGGCAAGCTTCGCCACCAGCCCCTCGACTCCATAGGCGACGGTCGCATAGACTTCAGCCGGCAATTGCACTCCTTGCGACTCAAGAAATGAAGCGGCCCGGGGGCCCTTCACGCCAACCTTGGTTGTACTGCTGGAAAGGTCGCCCAGGAATAAGTTCTGCAAAGCCGCATTATCAGGGGGACCATCCGTCCATGGACTGGCGAGTCGGACCTCGGTCTGCCGGGGTCCTACCCGGGTAACACCGTTCAGCAAATGTTCGATCGGACTGGTACGTGGTATAGCTGGTGACATCTGGCTCGTCCGCTCACTTCTGTCTTAGGTCGTCCGGATCGTAAAACGGAGTGGAAGTAATTTCTGCCTCGATCTTGGCTCCTCGGTCCACGCAGATACAAACTTTCGTGCCCGCTTCCGACCAGTCGGGATGCACGAACACCAGCCCCAGACCATAACCGAGTGTCGACCGGGGCGCAAAGCTCGTGACACGGCCGATCATTTCTCCCTGTTCAATGATCAGGTGGCACTCCTCAGGAAAGGGTCCCCTGTAACCCGGAGCCATCTTGACACCCACCAATTTGCGAGTCAAAGGACGCTCATTGAGGACCTGAAGTGTCCGTTGCCCCACAAAAAACTGTTTCTTGCGGGCGACGGCCCAAGCCATGTTCGCCTCATACGGATTCGTGAGAGCATCCGTATCCTGCCCCACAATTAAATGTCCTTTTTCAAGACGTAACAGGCGTTGCGCCTCAACACCAAATGGCCGAATCTTACTGCTCGCACCTGCCCTCATGATCTCCGTCCAAACGTGTGCGGCATGACCGGCCGGCACATGAATCTCATATCCCAGTTCACCGACAAAACCAACACGCATCAAGCTGGCAGGTATACCAGCCACCTCTCCCCGACGAACACCCAGGAAAGGAAAACCTTCGGGCGACACATCCACGCTGGTCAACTTTTGGAGAACCTCTCGCGATTGGGGCCCCGCCAGATTCATAGCGGCGATGTGTCCGGTCACGTCGACCAATTGCACATCCATGTCCCAAATCAGCGCCCAACGCTGCATTTCTCGATAGAAATCTGCTGCGCCCGACGTGGTGGCTGTCACATAGAAATGGTTGTCAGACAAGCGGACAGCAATGCCATCGTCGATCACAACTCCCATCTCGTCACAGGCCAAAACGTATCTCAGTTTACCGGTGTTTTGTTTCGCAAATCGACCCGTATAAATACGTTCCAAAAAACTCACGGCATCCGGTCCAGCCACCTCAATTTTTCCCAGCGTGCTGACATCCATCAGACCGGCGTATTCCCGAACGTGGCTGGCTTCCTGAAGAATGCTGGTTTCACGATCTTGGCCTGCTACCGCATAATATTCGGGCCGTAACCAGGATCCGACGTGGACAAACTCGGCATGCGCCTCCAGATGCCAACGATGCATCGGTGTCCGTCTCAGAGGATGAAATCGCCGACCTGCCAGATGCTCGAGTGAAACCGGTTGATAAAAAGGCCGCGAAGTCGTGGTGCCAGTCTGATCGATCGATTTGTCATTCAACCGTGCCAGAACACGAACCGAGTTCATGTTGGCAATCTTTCCTTGACTGGGTCCCATCCCCACGGTGGAATAGCGCTTGATCAGTTCAATGTTATCAAAACCTTCCTGGTGAGCGTTGACCAGATCGATGAAATGCAGGTCTTCGTCTAGATCGATGAAATTCTTTTTCTTCGCGTGTCGAAAAACAGGGTAGGGATGGCTCGGTGCTGGGCCCGTGACAGAAATTTTCTCTGGCAACTCATTACTGCCATGACCCAGCTTTCGTGCCACCTCTAGTCCTGCGCGACGACCATCCGTCAGACGCTCGTCCAGCCCAAAGACACCGCGAACCCGCCCTGCGGCAAAAACATTGTCGGGCATTTCTCGAGGCACCAGTTGTTCCACCGTCGTGTCGTAGGAAAATTTTCCGCCCACCTGATAAAGAGGCGCCCCGGCCGGTGCCCAACCGACACTCATGGCAATCCCGTCACAGTCGATCACCTGACTTTGATTTTCCCGGAGACGTCCATCCGCACCCAGCGGACACACCACCGCTCCCCGAATCGACCTCTTGCCGGCTCCCGGCACCGCTTCGTAGATCATTGAACCCATAAGGACGCGCATGCCCAGCTGGTGTACCTGGGCGGCAAAACGACAATCGCCCGCATCGTCACGCAAATCGACCACGGCCGCCACCGAACTCCCGGCTCGGTGCAGATCAAGAACCGCGCGATAGCCGTCACTGTTGGCAACCAAGGCCACACATTGCTGCCAGGGTTTCACAGCATAAAGATGAATCAGCCGCTGTGCGGCCGAGGCCAGCATCACCCCCGGAAGATCGTTGTTACCGAACACAGCCGGCTGTTCTATCACACCGGAGGCCACCACCATTGCCTGCGCCCGCAACTTGGTGAGCCGCACGTCATCAACCAGTGCCACCCACAGATCAGCATAGCATCCGGCGACTTGAGTTTTTGTACGCACGGTGATGTGTTGATGTGCCTGTGCCAGGTTCACCAATTCCTGACAAAGTTCTTGCGATTTTTCATCACCACCGGATTGCCAGGTCAGGCTGCCCCCCAGGTGAGCATGTTCATCCACAAGAAGCACATCGACTCCTTGGTCCGCGACCGCCAACGCCGCAGACAATCCGGAAGGACCAGCACCCACCACCAGGACTTGGCAAAACCCGTAGTCCTTTGGTGTCAGTTGGGCCGTTTGCCCGGCCCGGATGGCTCCCAGGCCCGCAATCTGGCGGATCTGTTTTTCATAGTGGGGAAACAGCCACCGCGGAGTATGAAACGCTTTGTAATAGAACCCCACCGGCATCAGTTTGCTGAATCGATCGACAATACTCAGCCGGTCATGATGCAGACCCCCTTTAGTGTTGACGGCCCGCAAATCCATTCCTGATCGCAAACCTACCAGGTCGCCTCGGATATTCGTCTTGGTTTCGTCCTCGAAGACCGCATTGGCATCGTGTCCGGCCAGGCTGTAGATACCGCGCGGCCGATGGTATTTGAAGCTACGACCCTGCATGTGGACACCATTGGCCCAGAGAGCCGAACTGATCAGGTCACCGCAGTATCCCTGATAGTCACCCCCTTCAAAGCGAAAGGAGATCGGCTGGGAGCGGTCGATCCACTCACCCGGTTGTGGAGGTAGACGCTGGTTCACAATGCTACTTTCCTATCTCTCGCTTGGCGTCGTAAAGATACGTCCGCACAATTTCATCCAAGCGATTGTCACGTTCGGCGACAAACCAAATGCCGCTGGGAAGATGGTACCACCACTCTCGCTTGATGGCCGGCTCACCCGACCGATGGAAGACGTAATCGGCCCAGCCACTGTCGTTTGCCTGATCAGGATCCGGCATTTCGCGCAACTCGCCACCATACTGAAATTCTTGCAGAGGGCGAGGACCGTTGACGGGGCAAGTGAGAATCTTCATGACAAGTAAGACGATCTGAAACTAATGTCCGACCGATGCGGCTCCTTTTTCTCCGACCAAGGCAAAATCAGTGAATCGCGACAGCTTGAACACCTTGATCAGTTCATGGTCTTGGTCTCGTGCGACAGTCCAGGCCATCGTGTTCCCGGAGATTGGCGTGGCCTTGAATCCCCACGTACCCCAACCCGCGTCAATGTAAAACCCGCCAATCGGCGTGGTTCCCATCACTGGAGAAAAATCCGGAGTCATGTCGCAGAGACCGGCCCATTGACGAAGCACTTTGATGTCACCCAGGCAGGGAAACAGGTCCAGCATATGTCCCCCGAGACCCTCAGCAAATTCGAGCGTGGACCGGCTTGAAATTAATTCATAAGGGTCGAGAGATCCACCGGCTACCAATTCGCCTCGTGAGGACTGGCTGACATAAAGATGCAGGCTGGCCGACACAACAATGTGATTCAACCAGGGCTTCAACGGCTCGCTGACCATCGCCTGCAACGGATGAATTACCAAGGGCGTGCGAATCCCTACCATGTCTGTGATATGCGTGGTCCAACCCGCAACCGCGGAAAGAACTTTTCGGGTCTTAACAAATCCTTTATCCGTGTGAACTCCCGCAACCTTTCCGTCCCGTACTTCAATATCCGTCACCGCCGTCTGTTGGTGTATTTCCACGCCCCGTTGGTCAGCACCCCTCGCATAGGCCCAGGCCACCGCGTCATGACGAGCGATCGCCCCGGGTGGATGATACAGGGCCCCATAGATAGGCGCTTGATGCCCGCCACACGTGATGTCGATCTCGGGAATTTTGCGCTGAATGAAAGCCGTGTCGACCATCTCGCTGTCGATGCCCAACTGCTTATTTACTTCAGCGCGCCATCTCTGGGTACGCAGAGAGGCGGGCGAATGAGCCAGTGTAAAGTGGCCTCGTTCGGAGTAGAAAAGGTTGTAGTCAAGTTGACGCGAAAGGTCCTGAAATAATTCCAGACTGGCCTGGTAGAAGCGGGCACCTTCGGGTGTCAGATAATTGGACCGCACAATGGCCGTGTTCCGACCGGTGCCACCACCACCCAGGTAGCCTTTTTCAAGCACCGCCACGTTGGTGATGTTGTGTTCGTGGGCTAAATAGTAGGCCGCCGCCAGGCCGTGTCCACCACCTCCAATGATGACCACGTCGTATTCATCCTGCAGCCGTTCGGGACTGCGAAACATGCGCGGTTCAGAATATTTCGATTGGAGAGCAAAGCGGAGCAGTCGGTAAGGCATATCGAGGTTGGGCGTGAAACGCTGAGGCAGGGTGGTACGGAAGTATGGAAAACTGTTTCAGACTAACATTTTCCAGGTTCTATTTTGATCGAAAACACAAAGAACGTCGATGCCAAAAAGGAATCTTCGCTCCGCACCGGTTGCAATTTTCCAATCCAATCGCTTGACCGGTGTCCGTCAGCGAGGTTACATGACTGCCTCCGCTACAGCTACGATTCGAACACCCAAACCACGATCTTTAGAATCGTGTCAAATATTCGTTTAACTCCCATGAAGTCACCTGGCCGTCATAGGTATTCCATTCCGCAGTTTTCAACTCAATGAACTCGTCAGCAACCGGTCCCAGGGCCGCTTTGATCACCTCGTCGCCCCGCAACTCTTTCAAGGACTCCTGGAGAGATTGGGGCAGAATCCGGATGCCCTGTTCGTAAACTTCTGCCAGGGGTCGCTCGTACATATTCCCCAAGTTCGGATCGCCCGGGTCCAGTTGATTTTCAATACCGTCCATGCCTGCCGCCACGTATGCCGCCAGAGCCATGTACGGGTTGCACCCGGCCGATACAGTGCGGTCCTCAAAGTGCCCCGGCCCCGCCGTGCGAATCATTTGCGTGCGGTTATTGTCGCCGTAAGTGATAAACGCTGGCGTCCAAGTGTAACCGGAACGGCTGGAATAGAGCCCGGCACCAAGTTTCAACCGCTTGTAGCAATTGACCGTGGGGCTGGTAACCGCACACAAAGCCCGAGCGTGCTTGAGTACCCCGGCGACAAAATGATAAGCCAGCGGAGAGCACCCCAGACCCCGACTATCGCTGGAATCCTCAAACACACCCTCGCCGGATTGAGCGTCGGCCAGGTGAAAGTGCACATGCAGGCCGCTGCCGGTCCGGTCGCTGAATGGTTTAGGCATGTGCGTCGCAATCGCGCCATATTTTTTAGCAATTTGAGAAGTCGCCATCTTGAAGAACGTGACGCGGTCGGCCGTAGTCAAAGCATCAGCGTAGTCGAAATTGATCTCGTATTGGCCATTGCCATCCTCGTGATCTGTCTGATAGACACCCCAGCCCAGTTCGTTCAGGGATGTTGTGAGTTCCTGCAGGTAGTCCATGGCGGGAGCCATGGAACGAAAATCATAACAAGGCTTGGACAGGTCGTCGACGTCGTCGGGATTCCAGACCTCAATCGATCCACCCTCTTTGCGGGTGACGAGAAAGTGTTCGGGTTCCATACCGACATTAAAGACATAGCCCCGCTCCCGAACGTCAGCCAGAACTCTTTTCAGATTGGTCCGTGCACAGAAAGGATAGGATTCTCCGTCCACGAACAGATCGGCTGCGAAGCGAACCGTGTTAGGCAACCATGGCAGTCGGGTATAGCTGTCTAAATCGACGCGGGCCAGCATGTCATGAGAGTGAGGTCCCTGCCCTAAACCCCACACGGCTGCTCCGGCAAATCCTGCACCCTCGTCAATCGCACCGTCCAGGCTACTGACCGGGACCATCTTCACTTTGGCCGTCCCGTGAACGTCAACAAACTGGACGAGCAGAAATTCGATGCCCTCCTCATCCAAGCGAGAACGGATTTCATTACGGTCTGTCATTGCTAATTCTCTTCCTTCGCTTGGCGGGCGGAACGCAGTCCATCGACTTCACTTCGGTACCGCCGCTGTTCATCCCGAAACTTCCAAATGACAAACGCCAGGCAAACAGCTGCACATGCGAGCAGCATTTCCATTTCGTGACCCACGAATGGATAGAGTGGGCCCCAATCGCCTGGAGTGTCCTTCCACGACTCGATCAATCCGGTTGATTTCATGACGTCCTCTCCATCTACACAGATAGTTCAGCATTCTTGAGTTCCGCCATGTCGACAGTTTCTTGCCGCAGAATGACGTGATCCAATCCAGCAACCTCGACTTCATGAGGAATTCGTAATATTCCGGCCCGCTTGAGGACCCAAGCCACAATAAAACAGGGAACAAACCCTAACCCGAAAAACATGATGACCGCACCAACAGCCTGGCCCCAGGGTGTGATCGGGGCATAACCTTCCACTGGTGAACTGGGATACCCCCACAGTAAAAATCCGGCCAGGACGACACCAATCGTGCCGCAATAGCCATGGATGGCCACCGCCCCCACGGCGTCGTCAATTTTAAATTTTCGTTCCACCCAGAAGTGCAGCCGATAGGCGCACCACACGCCAACTGCGGCAATCATAAAGGATTGGCAAGGATGATAGAGATCGTTACCGGCCGAGGCAGTAATGACCCCGCCCAGTCCACCTTGAAAGGTCCAGAAGGCGTCACCGTGTGATACCCAGTAGCCCACAATAAACCCTGCGGCCAGGGACATCAAAAAGTTGACCGTGATCGCACTCAACGTTGTCGGCGTGAAGTAGATCGTTGTCGCCGAGAAAAACGTTCCGTGCTCACCGCCCACATTGAACAAGGGAACGTTACAAGCCGCATAGAAACCCCAAAATCCTGAGAAGATCATGAACATGCCGATGGCGATCATCCACGTGTTATGGGCGGGCATGACCCGCGGTGTTCCATCTGCACGGAACCGCCCCACGCGAGGTCCCAGGTGAAACAGAATCGCTAATGCCGATCCGCCGGCCAGAGCATGGATCACCCCCGACGCATAGGCGTCATGATAACCCAGTTTTTGGACCAGCCAACCACTGTCGGACCAACCCCACGCTCCGCCAATGACCCAGGTCACTGATCCGACCAGAACGGCTAACAACCAGAACGCACCGGACCGTATCCGTTCGATCACCGCACCCGACAGGATGGAACCGGCCGTCCAGGAGAAAAGCAGGAATGCAGCCCAGAAGACACCGTTCAGGCGGGCCCAAGTCGCCGCATCTGAAGCACTAACAGTCGATTGGGTTGGCATGCCACCAAAGTGAGTCCCCATCAGTTCGCTGGTCGGAGTGGACCAGGGTGCCGATTTTAACCCTCCGGTGATTCCCGGACCGTTTTGCATTGAAAAATAGAGCCACCACCCGAAAAAGAAGAAGGCCACGGTAATGACCGGAATCAACATCGCGTTCTTCATCAGGGTGTTAATCTTGTTCTTTTCGCGAGATACCCCCACTTCATAAAGACAGAAACCGACGTGAATCAAGAACATGAAGACAACCGTCACCCAATAGTAGAACTCCGTGAAGACGACGGTCAGTGCGCCCAGTTCAGTGTCCATGCGAGGTGCTTCCTTAACCCTTCTTCGGAAATGCCATCGGTAGCAGCCAACAGCAAGTTGATCTTGATAGCGGATTTTTCGCTCCAGAGGTCGCCAAACTATCACGATTTCCGGCCATCTTCAAGGACCGGCAGTCGCCGACCGGTTTGCTGGGTAAAATAGCTGGCTTATGCTGGAGTCCTGTCGGCTGGCTGCTTCATCAGGGAGAATCCGGTTGTCCCGCATGATGACCGTGGTATCGCAAGGTTGTTTTCCATGAGCTTCTTCTCCACTTCGCCAGAATGTCAAAAGCTGGGCTTACGTGCGGGAGCTATCTGGCTGGAAAATCTGTGCATTTCCTCCCGTTCGGACCAATTGAACGCTGCCATTTCCAATACATCAACCGAGTTACTGAAACGTTACGGCGCGTTGGACAAGGTGCGAAGTTCGGCAGAGGTGGCAAGTTTTCGCAAGATCCACCGCCAGGTCGGTGCCCGTCCCAAAAAACAACCCCCTTCGGTCGAGAACTTGTACAAGTACCTGTTGAAGCGATCGGATTTGCCGCCGATCAACAATCTGGTCGACGCCTACAACCTGGTATCGCTCCGCACCCGCTGCAGTCTGGGAGCACATGACCTGGACCGTATCACTTTGCCCGTCTCCTTGAGTTTGCTTACCGGCCAGGAAGCGTTCACGCCCCTGGGAGCCGAAGATCCCGTGACCGTCCCCGTCGGGGAGTTCGGATATGTCGACGCGGAAGATCGCTTGCTATGTCGCCTGGACGTCGTCCAGGCGGATTTCAGCAAGGTGACGACGGACACCCACCGTGCCCTGATCATTATCGAAGCCACCAGCGACCACAACTCGTCGCAGGTCCAACAGGCTTTCGACGAAGTCGTCCACTGGACACAGCTTGAATGCGGTGCGAGCGTTCAAGCGGTGCAGGAACCGACCTGAACTGCCATTCCCTACCACGGCGGCGTGGTGCGCTGCAGGCCAAACGGATCGGTGCGTATTTCCGGCCGGTGGGCTTGTTGGACGTGGCTGGAACGGCGTAAAAGACCCAACCCTGCGGGAACAATCGCCTCGAGATCGAGATTCCCGTTTGTTTCCGGCCCCCTTGGATTCACGCTTCCCGCTGGTTTGCTGTTTGCCCCGTCTGGGGCTTCATATTCCTTCGTAACGTGGGCTGCTTTATACTGCCCTCGTTTCAGGTTTCCACAATGTCAACAATTCAACTGGTCCGGGAGACTGACCCGTGCTTACAAAACTCGACCTGGCCAAAGATTGGTTACCCCGCTATACGGGCATGTCGATCGACGATTTTGGCGACTACGTGCTGTTAACCAATTTCAAAAACTATTTGACGCAATTCGCGAACCAATTCGGTTGCGACATCCAGGGAGAAAATCGTCCCATGCAGGCCGCCACCAACACGGCCGGCCTCAGCATGGTCAATTTCCATATTGGTTCGGCAAACGCTGCCACCATCATGGATCTGTTAATCGCGCGCCAGCCCAAGGGGGTGTTGTTTTTGGGGAAATGCGGAGGGCTAAAACAGTCCGCGGAAATCGGCCATTTTATTTTACCGATTGCTGCCATCCGCGGAGAAGGTACGTCGGACGATTATCTTCCCCGCAAAGTTCCGGCACTTCCCTCGTTCAAGCTGCACAAGTTTGTCTCGGAACGACTCGTCAATCAAAACCTGGAATATCGCACCGGGGTCGTCTACTCGACCAATCGACGGCTGTGGGAACACGACGAAGATTTCAAGGAAGACCTGCGGGAAATGACGGCAATTGCCATCGACATGGAAACAGCAACTCTTTTTGTCGTAGGGCACAAGAACCAAATCGCCCGAGGTGCGCTGCTACTGGTGTCGGACCTGCCCATGGTCCCCGAAGGTGTCAAAACAGCGCAAAGCGACGCGCTGGTAACCCGCGATCACTCCGATTTACATCTACAGTTGGGCATCGAGTCCCTGTCTCAAATTGGTGATAAAGGGGAAACGATTAAGCACTTTCAGTATTAGGACCGATTCCAACATCGTGGTTGCGCCCGACGTGGCATGATTGGTCTTTCGTCTTGATGCGCATGGCTTGCCTGTTTTCCGAAATGTCACTCCACAACGTGTTGCACGCACCCTCATGAGGCCTGCAACCGATTCGGGAAGAGGCCAAAACGTCTACCACGGTCAGCAAATACGAGTCGTTGGTGTTGAACTGCCAGCTCTGACGCTTCAATTTAATGGAATTTTTCGTAATCCTCGGGCGTGTCCAGATCCTGGATGACGAACGGGTCTTCTACTTCGACCCGGCAACATACATCGGGATTTGATCTCCAATAACCCCGCAGGCCTTCCCCGCCTTCCCATTGCAACAACGGTTCCAACAGGCTCGACGGGACGAGAACCGGATGTCCCCCTCTGCCTTGATACTGGGGCATTACCGCGCGATTCGGATGGCGACCGGCCTCCTCGAGAAGATGCTCCAGAACCTCCGGGCTGACAAATGGATGATCACCAGGTTGAATGACAATGTCTGCACTGGCGTCCATCTCTTGAACTTTGCTAAGTCCAGCTCGCAAGGATTCAAACATCGCCCGGTCCGGATGTCCTGTGACGCTTACAAAACAGCGGGGTACCAGGGCATTCAGGACTTTGTCGGACTGGTGACCGACTACCACGATCATTCGGTCGCAGACAGGCTTCACGTTATCGAAGGCAGCTGCAACCAGTGGTTTACTGTCACCGGGTGGACCCCAGGACAAAATTTGCTTCAAATGCCCCATCCGTCGACTTCGACCTGCTGCCAACAGGATTCCAATGCGTGATCCCATAATTGTTGTTCCAAAAAAAGGGGCGGGTTATTCTACCTCGTAAACCAATGACTCTCTGGTTTTCCTGTCCGTATGATGTCCTTTCCCGTTGTCACCGAAAACCACGATTCCAGCGGCACACAGAGATCTGAAAAGCACAGCGAACAACGGAATCCAATCTCATGTCATGAGCCGGTCACAACCAGCGTGACAGGATCGCCGGAATTTGTTAACCGCCAGTTTCCCTGTGGAATCGGGGACACAACTCGCCTGAAAACCTCATCACTGGCAGTATCAACCAGTACAGTCTGGCTCAATGATGACTGAAGTTTTATAATGCATCCACTGGAATACTGGAGTCGCTGTGAGCAGCCCACACGGTTACATCGAAAAACTGGCCGAAATGGCCAAAGACACTGCCCCCTTCGTAGCCGTTACGCTGGTGGACGTGGTGGGCAGTACGCCCCAGGACGCTGGCAGCAAGATGCTCGTCTCATCTTGCGGGCTTGAATTCGGAACGGTCGGTGGCGGAAAGATCGAAGCGAAAGCGATCACCCTGGCCCAGGAGATACTCCGGGATCCCAAGTCACCCCCCAACGCCTTGGTAAGGTGGAACTTGCAGACGGACGTGGGAATGACTTGTGGGGGAACAGTGCAACTGTTTTTGGAATCTTTCAACCGAAATCGTTGGCAAGTTGTCGTCTTCGGAGCAGGACATGTAGCGCAAGCAGTGACGGAACTGCTGTTGACCTTGGATTGTCGAGTGACCTGCTATGATCCACGACCAGAATGGGTGGAGCAACTCTCCCAGTCTTCTCACTTGCAAGCCGTCTGTGAGCCTGACTTGCCAAGCCGCGTCGTGGAAATCCCGGATGAGGCATTTGTGGTCTGCATGACGATGGGTCATCAGACGGATCGTCCGATCTTGGAAAAAGTCTTTCGAGAAGGCCGCCACTTCTCCTACCTGGGTGTCATCGGCAGCCGGGCGAAACGGAAAGTACTGCTGCGTGAACTTGTCGACAGTGGCCTGCCACGGGCGGACGTCGAAGCTTTCCACTGTCCGATCGGACTGGACATCGGCAGCAATCAACCGGGTGAAATTGCAATCAGTGTTGTGGCTCAGTTAATCGGCGAACGGGACCGCCTGTGGAAAGAAAACAGTACTAAGACCGCGGAAACCGAGTAAAAATGGCACCTTTTCCTATCCGGAAGTGCCAAGCGCTGGTCGGTCAATTGATGAAACGGAGTCAGGGACATTAAAACGGTGGAACTGCCATCATTTTGCGGTTCCAGATGTCCTTTAGCATGCAACCCGTCTTCATTTTTCGGTCTACTCCTCGGTGACTCCGTTACTTTCCTTCGCCGGCCTCTTCCAACAAAAGAGGAATTGGGCCAGGTACCCACCGAACGTGGCCATCACGATGGCCCACATCAACTGGACGGCCTGCACCGAAGTGTAGGTCAAGCCAAGACTGTATTGGTCGTTAAGACCCATGAGGAGCGAATAAGGAGGCATCCATTCCTGTAATCCAAGACCCAGTTGCTCACTCCACAACACAGCGATCACGTGTGGCCAACCCACGATCAGAAAACCGATCCAGAAGACTCGCTGAACTCCACGGCGGTAGATGGCTGCTAAAGCGGCCCCCAGATGGATGGCAAAACATAAAGCGATGAATGGTCTCAACCAGATCCAGGGAAAACGAAATGCGGCCAAACCGACCCCAGCGAGTCCCATGGCTCCCAGCAACGTGCGTATCGAAAAACGATGAGCTTGCATTTCGCTTCCCTAGGAACTCAAAGGGATCAACGGCCACCGGAACACACCTTTCAAAGGGTCCAGTTCGGTCAACTACACCGCTTCGATGTGCAATCCACGTTGTAACCGTTCTTTGTGGCGGGTTTTGTCGATCAACTTGGCGACATCTCCTACTTGATCAATACCACGCAAAATCAGTTCGGGATGCGAACAGTCGCTCGAAGTGATGTGAATATCACCCACATTGACAATGCGTTCGAAGATCCCCTGCTCGTAGGAGACGTCATCCATGTCGATGGCCTCAATTCGGTTGGTAACCCGTCGTAAAATTCCGGTCTGGTGTACAAATCGCTGGGTGGTTAATTGGTAGTCAACATTAAGTTTCCGGTAAAAAACCAACAACCCGAGATAGACCCAGAGGAACAAGACGATACCCAGGATGACCGGAATGGCAAATTGAGTCCCGGCAAGCAGTACGGCTGCCGCCAGTAAGGCCAGGCTGACAATGGCAGCCAAGATCCAGCTACCAACCATTGCCTTCGCTGAGTAGCCTCCGGACCAGAGTCGTTCTTCCAGCTGGTCTGGAAAGGCTGAACGACCTTGCAGACGGTCTCTTGGAGAGTTCCCGGGCGGCGAGTTTAAACCAGTAAGTGGAGGGCCACTCTGAGCCGTTGGTTCTCCACACTGATGGCAAAAAACTGCGTCTTCGGGCAATTCCACACTGCAGTTGGGACAATTCATGGGGCTATTCCTGCATGCCATCGAACCTCGGCCCGTAATTATAGCCGGTTTGCCCAGAACCTCTACTACTCGGGGATTCATGGAGAGATTTGGGAACACCCGAGCGATTTCGGGGACCGTAGCCGGTGCCACCGTCGACAGGGTGTCACCTTCAGTATCGACCCACCTGAGAAACAACAAACCCTCCGGAGCCGGGTTCTGGTCCCAACCCCAATTTCCAACTTCCTCAAGAGCCAATGGTTTTTCCTCTGTCAAGGATGCGTTATAGTGAACGGGGGACGGGGATAGCTTCGACAAACGTTTTCCCTCATTCCAACCCCTGGCCAGTAAAAAGGCCAAGTCGAGTTATTTTGCGGGTCTCCTAAACCAGCATCTCAGCAGGTGCCACCTACCATGAAGTGCCCCTATTGTCAGGCGGATAACGATCGAGTCATTGACTCGCGCGGAGGCGACGAAGGTTTTTCGATCCGCCGTCGTCGTGAATGTTTGAGTTGTAAGCGACGATATACGACCTATGAAAGGACCGAGGAGCTTTCGATCAAGGTCGTTAAAAAAGATGGCGTCCGTGAGCCTTTGCAACGCGAAAAGATTCGCGCCGGGCTGGCCAAGGCTTGCTGGAAGAGGCCTATCAGTGACGCCCAAATTGACACTGTCGTGAACGCCGTTTTCGATGATGTGTACGGCGACTACGATCACGAGGTGCCAAGCCGTTACCTGGGCGAACGTGTGATGGAACACCTGGCGTCACTCGATCAGGTTGCTTTCGTCCGATTTGCGAGTGTCTATCGCGAATTCAAAGATGTACGAGATTTTGTCGATGAATTGCAGCCCATGCTGGACGACCAGACTTCCAGTCAGGAACACCATCTTAACTCGCCGGATCTCGAAAACTGAACCCGGTCGGTCTTTCAAGTCTGTGGAGCGGCGAGTTCGAGTCTCACAGTCATTACGTCAAAAATCAAATCCCGACGCCCCAAAGCCGGTGGAATCGTCACAGACCACTTCGATCGACTTGTGATTCTCGGCCACTCCTTGTTCATCCGTGGCGGAGCTCAAGAACAATCCGCGTGGTCTCTCAATGTGATCGATGAATTACAAATTCTGGCAACTGCAATAGAATGCGAGTCGCTTCATTATCTGGTAAACCGGCAATTGCCGACACCGCCCGGGAGGCGTAGACATTGGCTTTTTCCAGACAGTAATCACGGCTTGGAAATCGTTCCAGATACAATTTCATGATTTCGCGCCGGTTCGAAACTTCCGCCAAAGCATCGACGAATTCAGTTCGCTCCGTTCTCGTCAGGTGGGACAACACATGAAGTAGAGGCAGAGTCGGCTTCTGTTTTTCCAGGTCGGCACCAAGCGACTTTCCCACCGAAGACTCCTTCCCAGACACGTCCAACAGGTCGTCGATGATCTGAAAAGCGATCCCCAGGTTGCGCCCGTATTCAGAAAAGACTTCAACCTGCTCGGCACTCGCTTCAGCATAGTAGGCCCCCAGGCGCAGGCACAGAGCGAAGCTGTTTTGGCCTCGATAATCTCCAGGTACTCCCCTTCGCTGAGCTCAAAGTTATTACAGCTACGAATCTGGCGAAGTTTGCCCTTGCAAACCACGTTCGTGGCCTTGCCAATCGTGCGACAGGCGTACGTCGAATCCAGTGTACTCGCAAGATAAAATGAGTGTATAAACAGGTAGTCCCCCAACAACACACTCGCTTCATTGTCCCAGCGAGCGTTGCAAGTATCCATGTGCCGGCGGATAACAGCGTCGTCCAGTATGTCATCATGTACCAGGGTCGCTGTATGAATCCTTTCGACGACGGCCGCCAATGTCAAATGATCGGCTGTGATCGTACCCACCGCCCTGGCGGACAAGAGTAACAGGGCGGGCCGTAGTCTTTTTCCACCCAACAGACAGCCATACCTCACCATCTCATCTACGGCGGGATGTTCGTTTGTCAGTTCTCGCTGAAGGATCTCTTCGCTCTGAGCCAACTCCGCAACGATCGGGGCATAGAGTGCTTTAAGATGGCCGGGAAAACGTCGGTTCCATTCACTACTTGGCTCCCTGCGGTCGGTCCTTTTTGTAGCGAATTGTGAGAGGGGGAAAGGGCAATCAGTCCGTAGTCGATGTGCCTAGAACTTTTTCAAGACACAGACTCCCGGCCAGAAAACATAGTCTCCCAGCGTACTGTTCGTCGGATAATATCCCGTTCTCTTTGAGTTTCCAAAAATTATTTTCCGGTCGCCTCTGTCTGCCGAACGTAATGGCCGCTCCGGCCACCCGACTTCTCTTCCAGTTGCACCTGATTGATACACATCCTCCGGTCGACTGACTTGCACATATCGTAGACGGTTAACGCCGACACGCTCACGGCCACCAGGGCTTCCATTTCTACGCCTGTTTTACCCGTGATTTTTACTTCGGCAAAGATGTGTAGCCTCTGTGAATCTCTGAATTCAAAATCCACGGACACGGCATCCAGGCCCAGGGGATGGCACAGGGGAATCAGGTCACCGGTCCTCTTCGCCGCCGTAATCCCAGCGATTCGGGCCACCTGCAGGACATCACCTTTTGAATGGCCACCTTCCCGGATCATGGCACACGTCTCACTAGCCATGCAGACGACAGCAGAAGCCCGGGCATACCGGGCCGTCACCTGTTTGTCCCCAACGTCAACCATGCGAGCCGAACCGGAGTCGTCAAAGTGTGTAAATTGGTTCATCGCGATGCCCGATGGTTGGAAAGTTCCTTTTATTCTAGGTTTACACCACGTCGCGTCGAGGGGGAGGATTGCTTCATGAGAAAATGCCGGTGTCAGACAGACGTGCAGTGAAAGCAAGAGTGACCTGATCAAGGAGTCGTGAAGTCAAACTCCACAGAAAGGCTTGAATAATGGCAACTGAACCGGGAAGCAGGTCACCTTATGGTCGGGTTTATTGTTCCAATGGTCCGTCCAGCTGACCGGTCGGACACGTCGGCGAGGTATCGGTCATTTCTGAACTGCCTCCTGTTCCTGTCTTTTTAAAACAGCAAACTCCGCCTGCCGATCACTCGTCTTGGGAAAGATCGCTCAGAAGGAGCTGAAAAACCAATGGGATGGAGGCCGGGACCGGGATTCCCAGCCAACCAAACGGTCGACTCATTCGACCGTCCCATTGAATTATGAAAAATTATCCGTCGCGGGAGTCTACCACGACGGTTTGAGTATCAAGCGGCGATTAGAAAGTAGCAATTTTCCGTTCCGCGCTCAGATCAATTAAAACCCTAGACGAGTTCTTTTTTGGAACTGATAAGCGTGCGAAGTCGCTCGGCAAGCAACTTTGCATCAAACGGTTTCTTAAAGGTTTCGTTAATCGTCGAGCGGTCGAAACTCACACTGCCTCCGTCGTCGGGAAGTAATGCAATGAGAATCGTCTCGGAGAAATCAGGATTCCGTCGAAGATTTTGGCAAATCTGCAACGCTTCCACTTTTCCGATCGAGAAATCGACAATGATGCAATCAGGATGAAAACTTTCCGATTGAATACCAGCCTCAAATCCACTGGCAGCAACACCCACCTTAAAGGATCTTTCAGGTGGTAATTCACGTTTCAAGTTTTCAATTAAAACTTGGTCCTGCGCAACGACCAGCACTTTGGCCATCGTTTCGTCTTCTAGATCACCCAACGGCATTCCATGTTCCTTGAGGAAATTAACTAAGTACTCACGTGGAATACGTCGGTCCTGCGATCCTGGGATACGGTATCCCTTCAAACGTCCCGAATCAAACCATTTACTGACAGTGCGCGGGGCCACTTTACAAATCTTAGCGACTTGTCCCGTTGTGAAGACCTTCATTTCAGGTTCTCCATTTACTCTCTCGTTGACTTGACCACCACTGTGACGGACGAACCGGCATAGTGGCATGGCCCCCGTGTCTGTACCGTAACTGACGCGAGAACTAAGGGTTCTCCACGCCATTGGGCAACACACTAACTTCTGGGTCGGGGCCTCACGATTATATCGCTTCTTCGAGGCGAAGGTTCAGTTCCTTCTGATCCACGCCTAACTGTAAAACGTCGGCGATCCGAAACCCCAGAAGCAGGACGATTTCCGTATAAAATAGGAGGGTAATTTCCTATCCAGCTTACGGACCAGCCTCTGCAGAACCAGGAATACCGATCGGCGAGGTAAAAGGCGGGGAGAGATCTGGCAGGAGACTGGTGCTCGGGCCGGGTCGGGCCCTCACAACCAACCTGTTTGGCTGGATGCCGTCTGACAGTTTTCCCCCCTAAACGGAAAGCTGCTACTGAAGCCAGCGGCCGAAGCTGCTCGATTCAGAACACGCCTTCCAAGACTTAGTTTCGATTCATTTGGGGAGATTACTTTAGAAACTTTCTCCAGTCGTAACGAGAGTGGCGTTCAGAACACTCGTTCCGAAGCGTCCAGCAGCTCCAATCCGGTAAGGGACGCAAGCGTAACACGTTGTGCAGGATTAGGTTAAAAGCACAAGTCACAGTAAACCTAGCGGCTGCTGGGACAGTATCGACCCGGAAAAATAAAACGCTGTTTTTGAACTTACCGGAAAAACAGAAAGCAATCCAAACTACCGACAAATCCGATTCTAGCGGTTATAACCAACGTTTCGCTTGACCGACGAAGCTCAGGCAGCTCCTCGTTCGTCGTCCCCATCAGCCGTTTCTTCGGGCTGATCCAAGACTTCCTGACGAATCTGACCGTCTTCCGCCACATCATCAAATTGTACGGCCACTCGTTTCGAGATACCCGACTCCTGCATCGTCACTCCATACAGCGTCGTCGCCGAGGTCATCGTTTTCTTTGAATGGGTAACCACCACGAACTTGGTCCAGTGTAAAAAATCCTTTAACACATTCGTAAATCGCTCGATGTTCGCTTCGTCAAGCGGCCCGTCCACTTCGTCCAATACACAGAAGGGGCTGGGACGGTACTGAAAAATTGCCAGCAACAGCGTCACCGCTGTCAAAGCTCGCTCGCCACCACTCAACAGCGAAAGTCCCAGCGAGTTTTTGCCCGGCGGAGTCGCCACAATTTCGATGCCGCTTTCCAAAATATCGACATCCTCTTCCAGCTGAATATCCGCTCGACCACCGCCGAATGTTTTACGGAAAAGTGTCTGAAAGTTTCCTCGAATGGCTTCCAGGGTTTCCGCAAACAGTCGGCGACTGTCAGCGTTAATTTTGCGGATGATCTTTTCCAGCGAATCCTTGGCAGCTGTCAAGTCCCGATGCTGTTCTGTCAGCAAATTGAACCGAGATTGTAACTGTTCCAGTTCATCAAGAGCCTGCATGTTAACGGCACCAATGTTGTTTATTTTCCGCCGCAACTCGGAAATCTCGGCGTTCATTTCCCCTCTCTGCAGGGTTTCACTTGCCGACGGCTTCTGGATCAGCATGGACAGCTCGATTCCGTACTCATCCCTCAGCCTTTCTTCGAGGACCGTCCTTTCATGACTTGTTTGGCTCATTTGCAGTTCGGCCTGTCGCAGGGAGTCCTGCAAACCCTGGAATTGCCGACGTGCCCGCTGTGCTTTCCGAGATGCTTCGGAGCGTCCTTGTCCGGCCTGTTCTCTGCGTGCGATCAGCTGCACAGATTCATGCGCAAGTGCATCTTTCTGCAGGTACAGTAATGCCAGCTCCGAATTCAACTCCAACGCATCAATATTCGCCTGCTGGTAATGTTTTTTGACATCAACGATCTGAACTTGAGAATCATGCAACGCTTTGTCGCGTTCTTCCCGATCTCGCTGAAACTGTTTCATCGCCGCTTGCAGACCCTCCAGCCGTTGTTCACATTTAGCCGTCTCGACCTTGGCAGCGGTTACTTCAAGTGACTTGGCGCGCTCGTCCGTTTCTGATTGTTCGAGTTGCTCGCCGGCAGTGGCAAGATTTAAATTCACTTCTTCCAGTTGCTGCTCGGCCTGAAACAGCTTCTCTTGCAACGTGCGCCGACGCAGGTTGGACTCCTGCAGATCGACAGAGGATGTATCAAAATCAACCTGAATGGCCTGATGTTGACCATGCAGTAACTCGTGGTGTTCTTGTGCCGCCTGAAGGCCGACACGATATTCCGCCAGGTGTCTTGCGCGATCCTTGTGCTCTTCTTCCAGCTTGCGGATGCGTTGTTCGAGATCAGTAATCACCTTTTCCAGCCGCAAGTTCTCTTGATCAGCCGATTGGCGTGCATGCTCCAACTCCGTGAGTTTAACGCGGAGAGCCCGAAGTTCACTGCGTCGGGAAATGAGTCCGCTGGCACTTTGCTGGGATCCCACGACCAGTGTACCGTCACTGTCCAGCAATTCTCCTCCACGCGTCACAAAGCGAACGCCTCCCTGACTACGCTGCCACAATTCGAGTGCATCCTGCAGGGTTTCGACGAACCATGTGTTTCCCAAAAGGTGATTCACAATTCCAGAGAGAGGAGGGTTCGGTCCTACGAACTGGTCAGCTCGGCCCAGGACGCCCGGCTGTCCCCCCAGTTGAATTCGCTTCAAACTCGGGGCCAACAACAGTCCATCCGTGAGAATAAAGCCGACCCTTCCTGGAAGATGCATACCATCGCGTATTTCATCCAGCAGCGATTCGCCATTCAAGACAACATAGTGGGCGATGTCTCCCAAAGCCACTTCGACCAGCGGGGCGTACTCAACATTTACCTGCAACAAATCCGCAACAAGCCCTACGACATCCGAATAGGGGCCGGAAACCGCGTCCTGAGCCGTCGACAAAACATACTTCACACCCGAATCCAATCCCTCCAGACGTTGCTCCAACTCTTCCAGCACTGCCACCCGTTCACCGCAAGAAGTGCAGTCCGCCTGGATCTTGAGCTGGTGTTCACGTGCCGACTTACGAAGTCCGCGCTGTTCGCTCATTTGCCCACGCAATTGGTTGACTTGATTTTTCAACCGATCAGCTTCTTCTGCCAGTTCGGGTTCCTTTTCCCGCAGACTTCGCACCTTTTCCGTTTGTTCCTGAAGCAGTGGATTCAACCGATCAAGCTGTTGACCACTTTTCTTCTTGGATTCAACCAAAGCCGTCGTTTGCGATTCAGCCGCACTATGTTCCTTGGTCAAGGTGGAATTTTTGTTTAAAAATTCCAGTTGCTGACTCCGCAATGCGTCGGCCTGCTCCCGAATTCGTTGGAGTTGATCCGAAACGTTTGACCAAGAACGTTCACATTCACGCAAGCCGTTGCTCGCCTCAAGATACATACCTTCTGCCTGCTGAAATTCTACGGATGTTTCCGTAAACTGGCTGATCAGGTCGTCCGCCCGAGTGCTCATCGTTGCAAACTGACGACGGCTGCGAGTGAGCGTTTCGTTGAATTCCCGTATTCTGCGAAACTCGTGACGCACTGCCAACTCACGCGTCGCAATCCGCTCCCGCCGTGTTGCAATTTTCGTTTCGCAGTTGTGCAATTCTTCGCTGACAACCTCGGCTTCTCTCTCCAACTCGAGAACGCGACTTTCCAACGACTCCGCCTCGGCATCTGTCGCGCTAGATCGATCCTGCAGCGCCATGTGGCGGGCTTTAACCTCTTCAATTTGCGCGGATAACTGCTGCCACTCGACATTTCCGACATGCGTTCGCAGGTCTTGCAAGCGCTCCGTGTATTCTCTGTAACGTCGCGCTTTTCCCGCTTGCGACTTCACCCCGCGCAGACGACTTTCCACTTCGTCAACAATGTCCGACAGGCGTAACATGTTCTGCTCGACCCGTTCCAAGCGACGAGCAGCTTCAACTTTTTTGGCCTTGAAACGGCTGATTCCGGCTGCCTCCTCAAAGATGGCCCGACGTTCACGGGCCGAAGCCGAAAGCAGAACATCAACTTTTCCCTGTTCGATCAAACTGTAAGCATGAGCCCCGGCGCCAGTTCCGCGAAAAAGATCCAGAATATCTCGTAAACGAGAAGGCTGTCCATTGATGAGGTACTCGCCTTCACCACTGCGGTAGACGCGGCGAGTAACGCGTACCTCTATCGGCTCCACACCCAGAACACCCGTTGAATTGTCGAAAATGAGAGTCGCTTCCGCCGTGTTCATTGCCTTCCGACCGCCACTTCCCGAACCCTTGAAAATGACGTCTGCCATCTCCTGGCCGCGCAAACTCTTGGCACTCTGTTCGCCCAAAACCCATTTGATAGCGTCAACAATGTTTGATTTCCCGGAACCATTGGGACCAACGACCACGGTGATTCCTTCTGGAAACTCAAACCGGGTTTTGTTGGCAAAGCTCTTGAATCCGACTAATTCGAGTGCTTTGAGCATCGTGACAAGTTCGTGAAAGCGGTCAGCGGAGTGAATGTGAAAATTCGGCAATTGCTTGCCAATGGAAAGCAAACCATCGAATCAGAGGCCGGTAGAGCGCGGGACAGTAGACTCCTAAACTCGCGTGGCAGCGATATGACGTGGCGAACACTTGCGGGAGTCACCTTACAACGTAATGACTTTGTCACACGGTCGTCTACAGCCCCAAGGGCTACTGACCTTTAACGACTGCCACAGCCCGCCAGGTTTCAACACTTCCGTGGGCATTGCAGCCCAGGCCGTTCCTTGAAGTCGGTTATTCTAACAGACAAAGCCTACCGAGGCTGTGGGGACTTTTGAGAAGATTCTTGTGATTTACCCTGTATTGCGTCTGAAGACCGGCTTGCCGGTTGCTCCTCCTTTGACTCATCCGCCAATTCGCCACTGAGATCGGAATCGGAATAAGTGTCGCGAGCCGCAACTTTCACTTCCTCCCTTCTGTGTCGGGACTTAGGACGACGATGGTAAGGCACTGAGTCGAACACGAGCCGAGCAGGAAGCACCTTATTTGATTTGGCGTTTTGCAAGAACTGAATTGCATGAGAATAGGTCCCGCCCACCTGAACAATTCCCCTCAAAATCTCTTCCAGTTTTGCCGAGCAGTACTCGTGTACATCCGCACCATTTTTTTTGAAGCAACTTAATTTGACTGTTCCAGGCTCGCGACCATCCACGAGCAGATTTTTATCGGCGAATAACATGAAGGGAGCATTCATTTCAATCTGATGGCCAAAGGCCACGATTTCCGGGTGCCGTACCCTGGAAATGTGGACCATCGGCTCGCCCGAACTGGCCACGACATGGTAGGTAAACCGCCCCTCCATATCTTTTCCAGCGAGAAAAGGATCCCGGGGGTTTTGCCGCTTCAAAACCCGGAAAGCCGCATACCGGGCTTGGGCACTTTTTACGTGCAGCAACTCCACCAGTTCGTCGTAGGCCTCCGCTTGGTCCATGGCACCAAGCGCCGTAATGGCACGCAGCCGAAACTGAGACTGGTCGACGGCGGCCCGGGCCAGTGATTTGACACCGCGTTCGTCGTCGAGGTATGCAAGAGCCTCCGCAGCGTAGAAGGATGTTGCAGGATCGGGGACGTCCAAACCAACCGCCAACGTGTCCGCCGCACTCTGTCCAACCGCTTCCAGACGCAGCGCAGCCCGCTGCGCTGATTCCGGATCTTGAAGTTGTTCCTCCAGACGTTGCAAGTACTTTATCTGTTTTGACGCGGAAAGACGGAGTGGGATGTTCAGGACCACTCGTACATACCGGGGTATGTTATCGCCATAACGAGGATGCACTGCCAATTCCACATATTTGTCCGTTTTCGGAACCGCCATTCCTTCCTTAAGCCCCCGGTCGTAGCCGTGAAATCGTTTATTGACCACCCCTCCGATGAGTGCACTAAGACGGACAGATTCTTTGTCGGTACGTATAACTAACTTCAGGTTCCGGGACTGCAAAGAAACGCCACCGCCCAACACTCGGCCGCGAACTTCATTCACCGAGTCATTCGTGCCTTTGGCATAAGAATCGATAAGAACAGCTCCGTTGGCGTGGGCCAGAACGTGTCCGTCAACGATCTCATTCCCCAGGACTGCCATTTCTTTTAAACGGGTTGGCATCAACCAACCCCTTCGCAGACTGGTCGTTTCCGATTTGGAAGACGTACGAACTTCGATATCCAGTGGATCGCCTTTCTTGACACCAGGAGGCAGGTACGCAATTGCAAGTACCAGAGAAGTCGTGGGCGAGGCCAGGACGCTATTGGGATTGAGAACCTCGCGCGCCTGCATGTCTGCAATGAGGACAGCCCTGCGAGATGTCGGTGGCGGATCACTACCGGTTGCCGCGAGTTCGGTGACCAAAGCCACCGATTCAACCCGAGTCCAATGCAACCCGAACGGCTTCACGAACTCTCCGATTCTCTGTACTTCTTCGACGACATCCCGAACTTGATCCGGATCGTTGGCATCCGACCTGACGAGCGATGTCGTACAACCTGCCACGACCACAAGCATCAGGATAGAGATCCAGTAAAATCCATGAGACAACCGTGCGAAGTACAAATGAAGGCTCACGGATAATTTTCCTCCGAAGCGACCGTCAGGTAGCTTCTCTCACAACACATGGCAACAAAGGTCCTCCAGCAGATCAAATCTCCTACTGGGACCGAATTCGTGCGCAGGAGGTTAGTTTTTGCAGAACCTGTGGTCAAGTGCGTTTCAAGGTGCGGCGCAAGACCTCCCGCACCAGCTCCTCTGCTGGACTTCAGTCTGGGTGGAACAACCAATTTGCTAAGGACGACTTCCCTGAAAGCGGGACTTGTCAGAGCAAAAACTCCGACCAGGACGTAGATACGTCAGCAAGACAACTCTGCGTCGGGTCCTGAGACATTTGAATAAATAGCAATCAACCTTTCCGGGGTAAAACAGCAGGGCCGCTAGCTGCTTGCAACCTGTCCCGTCTGGAGCCAGGTAGTCACTGCAAGCAGCAATGGACTTGGTGACCAACGTCCACCCTACCCCCGGGGTAACACCTGTCAGACTCCCAAACAGTTCGCACGGAACAACCTGGACCCTGACTGAGACGCTTCCAAATACGGTCAAAATCAAGCCACCGACAATGCGATGTTTCAAAATGTAAATATCCACTGAATTTTTCGAATGAAAACGTTCCAATTCGTTGACACTTTCAGAGACGTCCGTTAGAACAAAATCAAAGCAGAGAACTGGCAAAAAGATCTTTTTGTCTTCCGACAAGAAATAAACAGGGCTTTTCTGTACCAATTCGCCATCGATTGGCAACACATGCCACTGAGCAGTTCCAAGGCTGGAATTGGCCCAAGTAGCAGACGAGAAAATTTTCGTCACGGAAGAACAGTGGCTAAACAACGGGGAACCGCAGGCGTCTAACGGCAAACGGTGTCCTTTTGCGTCCCCAGCATCACCGTTCGTCACGAGTTCACTGCCTGCAAGACGCCCGAGGCTGCATTTTTACAGCGATAGACGGCCAAGTGACACTTGAGATATCCACTCAAATTGACACCTCTGTGGACTAACTTCCTATGAATTCGTCGCCCACCCAATTGACAGTCACCCAAGAGAAGGCCGCTCACGAAAATCAGGCGGTTCTGATCCTTTGCTCCAACAAGAAAATGAGACTCGAAATCGCTCGCGAAATAGGAAGCGACCACTATCTTGTCTACTGTGAATCCATTGTTTCACTCAAAAGGCGTCTCAAATCAATACCTCACCGGGCAGTGGTCGTCTGCATGACATCCCGCACGCAGGGCAATGTATCGTCTGACCGTTTTTTAAGCGAACTCAAACAAGCGGCGGACAACGTGCCGGTTTATGCCCTGCTCGATTCAGATTGTCCACCCGATACTTCCACGTTGGTGAGGAAGCATGCTGACCTGTGCCTGCAGATGCCCGTCGATTATGAAATTTTGAACCAACGGTTGACCCAGGAGTTCGATTTGTCCCGAGAATTGGAACAACTCTTGACTGAATTGCCTCACAAGAGCCTGCACGGTGGACAACACTCCGTGAAAACGTTTACTCCAAAGATGTTCAAAACGCTCGAGGAGATGGAAGTCGCAGCGCAGTACGACATCACCATTCTCCTTAACGGCGAAACGGGAAGCGGAAAGACTCACCTGGCGCAATTGTTTCATGAACGTTCACCACGATCTGAAGAAAGATTCGTCACGGTGTCTTGTGGAGCAATTCCTCCCTATCTGATCGAAAGTGAACTGTTCGGTTACGTTAAGGGTGCGTTCACCGGGGCCGATCGTGATAAGGAGGGCAAGTTCTCGGCCGCCGGCAAGGGAACCTTGTTGCTGGACGAAATTGATGTTTTACCACTGGACCAACAGGCTAAACTCTTGCGAGTGATTGAAACGTCTGAATTTGAACCGGTCGGAAGTAACGAAACTCAGTTCTCACAGGCGCGTTTGATCGTGGCGTCGAACGAAGAACTCACGGATCTTGTCGACACCGGTATGTTTCGTTCGGATCTCTATTACCGACTGAATGTGGTTAATTTCCATCTGCCACCATTGCGAGAACGACCGTGGGATATCGAATACATGGCTCGCAAATTTGCCCTGGACTATAGTCGTGCGCACAATCTTTGCCTGCGGGAAACCGAACCTGCATTCATCAGCGCCCTGGTTTCCTATCCGTGGCCCGGTAATATCCGAGAGTTGAAGAATGTGATACATCGTGCAGTTCTTTACTGCCGACGTGGCACACTCTGTGCCAACGATCTTCCCAACTACATCCGCAGTTCGACCGAAGAACACACTCCCCGTGAAGGTAATCTGAGAAGTTTGAGCGAACAAATGGAACGCCTGGAGCGCCGTATCATCGAAGATTCACTCCGGCGGAATAAATACAGCCGCAAGCAAACCGCACTTGAGTTGGCTATCGGGCGCGTCACCCTCTATAACAAAATGAAACGCTTTGGACTTCTCGATTAAGCGGTGGCGACCATACGGATTCGAACGAGGAACGTGTAAAGCAATTCCAACACCGGAAAAGGAACAACGAAGTTTCGCGGCGGACCACCTCCATTGGCGTTTCCCGCCCGCACCAGGGAGCGAGAAGCAGCAATCGTTGACATCGGTTCGGCTGCCTCTCGTTATTGCCGGTTGAAATCGAAAAGCTGGACCGTATCTACCCCGCCAGCCACAACCTTGGCGGCCCCTGGCTGGAAACTCTACCCTTGTTTTTGTCGATCGGGCAGCAGCGTCAGCAACCCGGTTTTTCAAACAGATTGCAGTCACCCGACCGCTGAATCCAAGATCTGCCGCCGATGGTGAAGTTCACTCCCTGGCACAAAGCAAAAGTGGTAAAGTGCTTTCTTACCGTGAATCCACCGGGTACAGCAGTGATCTTCGCTGGATCACGCAGCCAGTGCCCCGAAATCATTCAACCGAACTTGTCGACTACAAAAGGAGCCTCTCTTGTCCCAAGCGAAAATCATTTACGCCGATCAGGAACCAATCGACGACGGAGATCCCGGAGTGTCGGCGATGCGACTGGTCGGTGCTCCGAAGGGTGCCAAAAATATCACTTGTGGAGTGGCGACCTTTCAGCCAGGCGCCGCCATCCCGATGCACACGCATCCGTGCGAAGAAACGGTGGTGATGATTGAGGGTCAGGCGACAGCCTATGTCGACGGCGAAGAATTCCAATTGGGAAAGTTTGATACCACCTTTGTTCCACCCCTGGTTCCTCATTGCTTTGTGAATCATAGCGACGAAAAGATGGTATTCGCCTACTTTTATCCGGACGTGAATGTCAGTCGCGACCCGGTCGAAGAAAACGGTCCAGGAAAGATGAAAATCCGCTGACTGAAACCACCTGCTTACAATTCATTTTGGAAAAGTAAATCGCTTTCCGTAGGATTCAAATCAAACCTCAACGGGTGATGCAAGTTCCCGGCTGTCCCGAGCAACCGGGACAGCTGTGCTGCCAATTCGGTTGAAGTGTCTAAGAATATCTCGTCTCTTGAACCGCAACCTGCCGAATGGCATCCCGGCAGTAAAACACATTCCATGGAATTCCACATTCTCCAAGCGTTGCTAGCGAGGTCCAAACGGTTTTTCGCATCGGCACGTCGGCCTCATGGCGCGTCGTGGCCGCCAACACTCCAGGGGTGACAGCGACAGATTCTCCAGACACCTCGGAGACTGCCCGAGATACAACCATATTTGCCAACGGCTTGAATTAAATAATTACTGCAGCTGGGCGTAAACCGACAATTACGTCCGAGCCAGGGGCTGATGAGGAGTTGATAACTGCGTACCAATCCAATCACCAACGCGCTCGGTAGCCGCTGCAGTTTCGACCATCGCGACCTAATCATCACCGTCCTTGAAGTTTTTCCTGAGACGACGCTCAAGTTCCCACGAGAGTGAACACAGGGAGTTGACCAGGGATGCCAGGCAGGGTTCCCCGCCACGTTTCGGAATCACCACTAAATCAATCGCGACAGGCAACTTCTGATTGGACAGACGAAACGCTTCTCGCAACAATCGCTTCCAGCGATTCCGTATCACGGCATTTCCCACCTTGCGAGACACGGAAAGTCCCAGCCGGGGAATTCCCACCTGGTTTCGGCAACCGTAAAGAATCAAAAGTCTGTCCGAAACAGAACAACGGTGTTGATATACACGGATAAAGCCGGAACTTTTCCTCAGACGGTGCTGCTTGGGAAAACGTTCTGATGAATTGACGTCGTTCATTCTGGTAAATGGGAATCCTCACTGGAAATCATCGATTTCTTCCACCAGTCATCCTCCGGTTGGGTGGCACGGTAGAGGAACCGTCCGTGTGGGTGAGACGTTCTTCCAATTCGTCGCACGATTCTGGCTCCCATCCACGTGAAGAGCATTAAAGCGAATCCAACCACCAGAATCAGCAACAATTTCATCATTAAATCGCCCCTTGTTTCGGAATCCAGTCGCTGGAACAGTGGCTGTCTGGACTCTGTATCCAACTGGGCAAACAGCGGTAAAAGTCTCTCTCCCGAAAACGCGGCTTCTGAAACGGAGCTGGAGAAGCCGGGGAATGGATCCCGCAACAATGATTCCGACACAAACCCCGTGTTCGCAGCGAGCAGCCAACCGCTAAAAACCAGGGACAAGCCGCAATTCACCATGTCAGATCAGCTCGTGGGTCCAGAGGATATCGTTCAGCAAGCTGTTCGAGCTGTGTCAGGTCGTCCTGACTCATTGAAGCGGGTAATACAATTTGCAGTTCCGCATACAGATCACCCTGACGGGCCTTGGGCAACTTGACACCATGACCTTTGATTCGCAAACGAGTTCCACTGGAACTGCCGACGGGCACTTTCAACGAAATCGTACCTTGTGGTGTGGGGACGTCGATCGTCGCTCCCGACGCTGCTTCGGACAAGCTGATCGGTACTTTGACTTCTAAATTATTTCCAGTCCGTACAAAATTCGGGTGCGAACTGATATGTACCGTGATGATGATGTCTCCTGGTACGTCGGAACCAGAATTTTTGTCTCCCTGTCCGCGCAGGCGGATTTTCTTGCCGTCCTCAATCCCCGTCGGGATTTTAACAGACAAGGTTTCTGCTTTCCCACCAGCGCGCCGGATCTTCAGCTTGGCTTCGCCTCCGGTAACAGCCACTTTAAAGGGAACCGTCAATTCATGCTGAATATCGGCGCCCAGCTGTCTGGACCGCGATTGCTTACCAGGTCGTTGAGATCCCCTGGTAAATTGTTTGAAAATGTCGCTGAATCCTCCTTCACCATCACCAGCAAAACGCTGTCCAAACAATTCTCCCAGATCAATGTCCTCGAAAGAGGCATTTCCGGAGTACTGTCTTGATCCACCAGCTTGTGGTCCTCCTGCCATCGATTCAAAAGAACTTCCGTAACGATCGTAAAGTTCGCGTTTGCCCGGGTCATTCAAAACAGTAAACGCTTTCTGCACCTCCTGAAACTTTCCCTTGGCAGATTTGTCGCCCGGGTTCAAATCCGGATGATATTTGCGCGCTAACTCCCGGTACGCCTTCTGAATCTCCGATTCCGGCGCGTTGCGGCTAATCCCCAGGATCTTGTAATAGTCCTCAGCCATATTCCTGTATTCTAGGTTCTTTCCACCGAAGTCATCAAGTCGATTCGGGCTCCAAGTTCACCCCCTGCGTCCTTCTATGTAAGGTATTTCAACAAATGCTAGAGTTGTAGGGGACAACCTGTTGCGAACTGTCCCCCGTCCGTCAAGATCGTTGAGCAAGGCAAGCTAGTACACCTCGTGTGCTACGGAGCCATCGTTTTCGGCGGACGTGCGAGTGTCCGTCAGAACGGATTCACTGTGGAAAGAACCCTCATGCACAAATCTTTTTCCGTCACCCTTCTGTTCAGCGTCCTCCTCTGGTTAAACGGGATTTCAACAGAAAACGCGGCTGCCCGCAGCGAATTTGAAATCCGGGTCTTTGACCAGGACACTGGCCGGCCCATCGCAGTTCGCATGCACCTGAAGGATGCGCGTGGACGGGTCCGACGGGTGCCCGGCGCAGTCAATTACGATGACCATTTTGTCTTTTTTCATCGTATTGTACTGCATCTTCCAACAGGCAATTACTCCTTTGAAATGGACCGGGGACCCGAATACCACTATCGCACAGGACATTTCACAATTGAAACGGGTGCCGAAGACAGCACCACTGTGCACATGAAACGGTTCGTCGACATGAAGCAAGAGGGCTGGTGGTCCGGCGATCTGCACATCGAGCGCAGAGCACGTGATATCCAATTGTTAATGTTGGCCGAAGACCTTCATATCGGCCCGCTGACGACTTGGACCAACCGCCACAAACAAACGTCCGCCGCAACAACCCCCGGCTCGGAACCGGTCTCGTTCGACGAGCAGGCTTTTTACCTTCCAGGAACAGGACGTGTGGAACGGAGTGGCGGGTCCCTGCTGTTTTTTCACACACAGAAAATTCCAAACTTGGACTTATTCTCGGCCGAATACCCTTCGTCCGTGGAACTGCTCAAACGGGCAAAAACGTTCCCCGCCGCTCATGTCAACATCGACCAGCCAACAAGCTGGGACATGCCAATTTGGTTGGCAAGTGGAATGGTTCATTCGATCACGATGGCTACAAGTCACCTGGGCCGCGACGGTGTTTTCGAAAAAAAAGGGTGGGGGCGTCCCCACGATGAAACGTTGTATCCAAGTCCCCACGGTTTCGGGCAATGGATTCAGAAGCTGTACTTTGAAATGTTAAATTGCGGCTTACGGATCCCACCCACGGCGGCCAGTGGATCTGGGTTCGTCAAAAATCCGGTCGGCTACAACCGAGTCTACGCCTATGTTGACGGTGAACTCACCTGGAAAAAATGGTGGGGCGCCTTGAACGCCGGTCGCGTACTGGTGACCAACGGACCGTTGTTACGTCCCAGTGTCCATGGCCGCGCCCCGGGCCATGTATTTCGGGGCCAGCCCGGAGCGTCCCTGAAGCTCGCCATCGATATGAAACTGGCGACCCGAGATCACGTGGATTACCTGGAGATCATCAAGAACGGGCAGGTAGTTCACGTGATACGTTTGGACGAATGGGCGGCAGCCCGAGGGCGACTTCCCGA
Organism: Planctomycetota bacterium; assembly: GCA_963578105.1. Lineage (GTDB taxonomy): Bacteria > Planctomycetota > Planctomycetia > Pirellulales > Pirellulaceae. The sequence goes on along the minus strand of CAUZBP010000002.1, from coordinate 47,158 downwards.
ACTGGAGTTTTCCCAGAGCGGCTGGTTTCTGGTTCGCGCGGCGGCCGACAACTCCGACACGCAACGATTTGGAATGACAGGCCCTTACTATGTCGAGATTGGAGACATACCACACATCAGTCGCAGATCGGCCCAGTTTTTTCTGGACTGGGTTTACGAGCGGGCACACACGATCCGACTGGAAAACACCAAGCAACGCAAAGAAGTCCTGAAGTATCACCGCGCGGCGCGCAAGTATTGGCAACACCTGGTCGATACGGCTACCGTCGAGTAAATCCGGTTGACCTTTGCGACCCAGGTCCCGCAACAAACCAATTCACAGATTCCTGGACAACAGGTACGGCATGGCACGTTTCAAATCGCAAAGGCTTCGAAAGGATGACCCCACCCAATCGAATCACTGTAAGACGCATCCCCACTGTCACAACGTCCCAGTCAGGATCAACTGCCACCGTCTTCTAGACAGTCACCGCGGGCTTTCCCGTGTAGCATCACGTCCAAAGTGCCGTTACGCGTAACTGGCCGCCTGGGTCAGCCCCAGTTCCTGACGTCTTTTGCGTCGGTCGGTTGCTGCATTTTGTGCGTAACCGATCTCGCGATGCGCCTGCAAAGGATCACCGTGCAAGCCACGTTGCTCGCGCCAGTGGGCGATGCCCGGTCGCACATCGGTAGCAAAAGCATCTTGAAATGTGCGCTCCGCATCAACGATACGGCCTGCCTGCTGGTGACCGGACAAGGCGGCATAGTCGACCAGAGCAGCTTTGACATACAACTCCTGAGCCACCATTGCTGTCTGTATCATGGCTTCCGTCTTGGATTTCAAATTATGGGACTGGTCCACCATGTAGGCAATGTCCGGGTACTGACCGCCGTGGTCGAAAGCGTAACGATGAATCTCGGTAAAAATGCGAAAGATCTGATACGGATCAATGGATCCCAGGGTAAGATCATCGTCGGCATAGCGACGATCATTGAAATGAAAACCACCCAACATCTCTTCGTCCAGTAGCCAAGCAACGATTTGTTCAATGTTCTGAGCTAGGTAATGGTGACCCGTATCCACCAAGACACGTGCCTGAGGCCCCGCTTTTTTTGCATACAAGTAAGCCATTCCCCAATCGGCAATATCGGTTTGGTAGAATGCAGGCTCGAATGGCTTGTATTCCACCAATAGAATCTGGTCCTGGGAAAGCTCACGGTGACACATTTGCAGGCCATGTTCGAACCGCTTCTTACGTTCACGAATACTGTCTTGTCCGGGGTAATTGGTGCCGTCTGCAAACCAGAGCGTGACTTCCCGGCTTTGCAACTTCTGCCCCAGTCGGATGCTGCGCACGCAATGTTCCAGCGCATGTTTTCGGGCCGCTTCATCAGGGTTACCGAACGATCCGAGCTTGTACTCTAAATCTTGAAAAACATTCGGATTGATCGAACCGATGCGGACTCCACACTGACGCGCAAGTTCCGACACCTGGGATGGATCTGTGTTTTCTTCAAAATCCCAAAGTACATGAACCGCCACGGCGGGACAGCAACCGGTGACGCGGTGCACTTCTCCGGCGTCTGTCAGTTTGTCATTGATATCGATCGCCGCAGCATCCTGAAAGAATTTCCCAAATCTGGTGCCCGTGTCAGCATAGCCCCAGGAAGGAGTCTCGATCTGGAAGTCATCAAGTAATGCTGTAATTTTGTCAGTAAAATGATCCGACATGATTGACTCACTTTTTGCCAGGTTGGAAATGGTGTGACGACATCGCAGCAGGCACCCGATAGTTTTTCACCTCTCACGATCACACCTGGTGGTCAGCTGGTTCTTGCCCGACATGGTGAAAACGGTCCGCCATTCAACTCGTTTGCAGACGCGGCTCCCGGTGCGTTACCGATTATGGACAGATCTGTCGGGGTAATGCAATAAGGTAAGGCGCGCGACACGCCCCGGCAGTGTGTTTTGACAACACGCGTCGGCTGTACCATCCATTTGCACTGGAAACGCGCCGATGATGCAGGAATCTCGTTGACCCCGCAGTCGTCTCAATCGTCGACAATCGAGTTTACGTCAGCGGGTTTCAGCAGTTTCAGCCACACCTGCTCATCTATGTCGACAGAAAAACTACGCACACTTCCGTCGACCAGGGCGCCTGTCATGACGCCTGAATGCGGCGTACTGGCACGGTAAAAACTCCAAATTGAATTCTTCACCGGCGGCTTTTCAGCTTCCACCGAAATATTGTGCCAGTGCTCGAGGTAAGAACAGCAAGGATGGTCAGGCACAATGAAACCAAACATCGGAGAATATGGAAGTGGGTGGACCATGGCGGGGTGAGTCCAGTCGACTTCCGTGCTGCGGGAATATTCACCCAGCATGATTGTGTTTGTCGTGCCGTCGGGCAGGTTGCGCAGGTTGTATTTACTTTTCCAACTTCCGTCCCTCGGGTCGCCATTTTGACGGCAGTGAAAATCGTAATAACATTGTTGATCGATCGGACGTCGGTCCTCGCCCAGCAAGAGATAACTCGCGGCATAGCTGGAATAAAATGCCGGTCTGGATTCATGCCCAAACGCACTTGCAAAGTAGTGCGGCGTGTCGAGGAGATCGTCACTCGGGCAAATATAGAGGGGAATTCTTCCGTACGTGGCCCAAAACGTTTTGTTATATCCAGCCGGCACGTTGACTGGGTAACCGGGGATCTCGACATCATAGCCTAAACGCGGAAAGTAAGCCTCCTCCGTCTCCATGGCAAAGCCGTAAGTGAGATTGTAAATGTCCCCCTGCTCCAGGTAGGGCAGAATCAGGTTGTGAAAACTCATGGTGACTTTGGGACTTACCAGGGCCAACTCAGGAAACTTGCCACCAGTTACTTGGGCGAAGTGGTGGACGGCCAGCGCCTGCTGCCTGAGATGGCTAGCGCACTGCATTTTTCGAGCCGCTTTCCGAACCAAGTGGACCGCCGGCAACAGCAGTGCCATAAGGATGCCGATCACGGAGATCACCACCAGGAGTTCGACGAGGGTAAAACCGTGGTGTGAACGACTGGGTTTCATGGGACGCACGGCGCCGGGGGCCAATTGAAGAGGTGTCGCATCGAGAGAGCCGGATCGGGTGCGGAAACGATCTCCTGGAGATTTCTGAATGTTGCCCCAGTCACACCTTTTAAAATCCCCGCTGGTCTCAAGGGATGCTCCGTTGCGGACCGTTGTCCAACCACCGCTCCCAATCCGCGCAGGGCTGATACAGCGGCATGGTCAAGGCGCCCGAGTTCCATGAGATTCTCCTAAACTGCAACCGACTGGCAGGTGCGCCCGTGGAGGTACGCCAATTTCCAACGCGATACTACCGGTTCGTCAATGCGAACGTGAGGTTCTCGTTGGCGGGCACCTCAACCGACAGAGGAGTTGTTGCCACATCCGTGTAGACAGTGGGTACGATCAGCAGTGGTTGGTTTGTTGGTAAACTGGGTGGGCTGGTGTCCGGTAGTTTGGACATGACCACCTTGTACGTTCCGGGTGGCAACTCCTGCGATCCTCGGACCGGGGCCATCCTAAATTCACCCACCGCATTGGTGATGGACATGGCAACGGCTGTCGCGCCTTGTTCACTCAGAAAAATGATCTGGACCCCTGGCAGTGGTGTGCCATCCAGGGAGACGTTCCCTTGGACGACGCTGAATTCCCGTGACGAGCAACCCGGCAACAGGACCGCAACAAGGACCACCGGAATTCGGAACCATTTCCCGTCCACCGCCGGGCGGGGCGAAACCGGACCTGTCACATGCATTTGCATACGAAACATCCTCTATGATTCAAGTGACCTCGTTGACAGCAGGCCCACACACGTGCCTGCTGTCCACTCTACCAATTATGAATAGATCCAGCCCAATAACGCAACAAAAGTGGACTGTGATCCGTCGCCCACCTCTCAAAAGGTCATCAACAGTGATGGCCCGGAACTATTCCGCAGTTTCCTGGGTATCAACTCGTCTCAGCCAGAAATACTGCGGCACAGGCCCGAACGAGTACGACCGGTTCATTTTCTTGACAGACACCTTGTGGGGATAAACAATGAAATATGTTACCGAAAGCGGGTTACTGATTCTTTCCCGCAATCGAAATCGTTCTAACCACCGGGTCACACGCTCATGACGTGTCAGGATTCCAGATGAAACATTGCCATCATCTGCTTCACCGCCTGCCAGGCCTGAGCGTCTGTTTACTGCTCGCGTCTTCTGCACAAATCGTTTGTGGACTCGACATCCGAACAGAACTCGTCGCGACTTCTCAATTCGGTCCGACCTTTTTCACCCACGCACCCGGGGATGTCAGCCGCGCTTTCATTGTGGGAAAAACGGGTCAAATTGAGCTCCTGAATAGAAGTACCAATACGATCAATTCAGATCTGTTTTTGGATCTAAGTGGCCAACTGGTATCCGGAGGCGCACAGGGACTCCTGGGCATGGCGTTTCATCCTGACTACCAATCCAACGGCTACTTCTACCTGAACATGTCCGTTGCCTCACAAACTGGTAACAGCTTCGATCAGGTGATCACACGCTACAGCGTCTCTGCCGACAAAAACATCGCGGACGCGTCAAGTGGTCAAGAGATTTTTCGCTGGGGTGTCCCCAATTTTTTTCACTCGGGAGGTTGGATCGACTTTGGCCCGAACGATGATTACTTGTACATTGCCACAGGAGACGGTTTTGCAGGGGAAGCAGCGGCACAGTTTCCCACATCGCCCCTAGGAAAAATACTTCGCATTGATGTCAACCGGACTGACAAAGGCAATTACGGCATCCCTGACGACAATCCATTTTACAGTCCAGTCGGCGACTCCGACCCCGCTGATGACGAAACCTGGGCCGTCGGATTGCGACATCCGTGGCGAAGCAGCTTTGATCGAGCTACCGGTGATCTGTACATGGCGGATGTCGGGGACGCTTCTCGAGAGGAAATCAGCTTCCAACACGCCGACAGCCCGGGGGGTGCAAACTACGGTTGGTGGCCCATGGAAGGTGCCTTGTGCCACGACAATAGCCAGTCGGGCGGAAATCCGCCCTGTGACGATCCCAGTTTTACCGCCCCGGTCTATGACTATGTCCACGGGGATGGTGCCTTTGCGGACTTTACCGGTGACTCTGTAACCGGTGGTTATGTTTACCGGGGTCCGATTGCGCCGCTGCAAGGAAAATACATCTTTGGTGACTTTATCAGCAACCAATTCTGGTCGTTTGAAATGAACCGGGAGACCGAAACGATGGTTCCGGAATCCTTGACCAATTGGACCGACGATTTCACCGTCGAATCAGGCAACTCACTGCACCGCGTCGCCACCTTTGGCGAAGACGCCCTTGGCAATCTTTATATTTTGAGCCATGCACACAAAAAAATCTTCCGCGTTACCGTCCCCGAACCTGCCACGTTCGTACTCCTGGTTTCCAGTTTGCTTACGGTCTTCTGCTGCCGCGAGACAGTAACAACGGGGGGCAATCAACGCGGAGCAACAAGGCGCCGTCGGCAGTAGGTTCCCGTTTCAGAACAAACAACTCGTTCTCATACCACGGGATGTCAGCTAACTGAATGCCCTGCTTGGAGAGGGCGGGAACATGTCATTGCGTGGGGAAATTCTTTCCCGAGCGGCTTCACAAAAAAATCACAGCTGGGCAACGCGAGGTTCCAGCAATTTTCTAGTCGTCTGATACTGTTCCTTTGGCAGCAGCACACGATCCCCGAGAGAACTTCCCTGTGGAAGATTTGCCGCCCCGCAATGCCATGCTAGCAATCCCCAGTGCCCATCTGCCGCAGTCGTGGATGCACCGGTGCATCCAAATCATGCCCCTCTTCTCGTTTTTTTTGGCCTAAATTCCTGCCGGGTTGGTACACCCCGGTTGAGGGTGCACGGAATTCGCTCCTGGGGTCCAGCAAAATGTGTCGATAAACCAGACGAGGGAACAGGCCTCTACCGGATCGCAGCCCATTCCTCAAGAAGCGGACTCGCAGGATTGCTCTCTTCACGGGTTGCCAGCCTTGACTGTCTCGCCCGAGGCGCAAAAGAGGGAGGCAAGATGAACGCGGCTACCTTGATCATCACGGCAGTGATCAGCCTGCACCCGGCACAAGACGTGGCGGTTGACGAAGTCGACCTCATCGAATTGAATCACTTTTATGATGACCGTGGTCGGCTGGTCTTAGACCAGGTCATTTTTTATGACTGGTGTGTTGTTGAAGCCCGCTTTCAGGTTCGAGACTGGCGGTTGTTGAAATCTCCCGCTCAGATTCCTCGAAAAAACTGGCGTCGTGGTGACTTTTTTACCGTCTGGCACGACGGGGATGTGTTGCGAGAAGTCCATGCGAAAGGCATCCACGAAACCTGGACTCAGTACGATCCGGAACTTGTCGAGCGAGAGTTTCTGCCGAAAGAAAAACGGCAGAAACTGAGAGTGCCCAAAACCGTACTCATCAAGGCCCCATAGGCCTTCCATGCACCCCGCCAAGCTACCCGTCGAAACTCTTCTTACTGAATGTACGGTTCGTCGAGGGCGACGTTCGGGACCAGGCGGTCAACACCGAAACAAAGTCGAAACGGCCGTTCAATTGGTCCATGACGCCACAGGAGTTGGCGCCGAAGCAACGGAGCGCCGAAGCCAGGCAGCCAATCTGCGTAGGGCGGCTTTTCGGTTACGTGTGAACCTGGCATTGAAGCATCGGTCGGACGAGGTTCCCCCTCGAACACCCAGCAAGCTTTGGATTTCCCGGTGTGCGCGGGGCCGCTTGCAGGTGAATCCCGAACATGAAGACTTCCCCGCTCTCTTGGCCGAAGCACTGGACTACCTGCACGCTGTGGAGGCGGACGTTCGAAAGGCAGCCACGTACCTACAATGCACGTCCTCTCAGCTTGTCAAATTCCTGAAGTTGGATCCACGTGCCTTGAAACTGGTTAACGATCAGCGTCAGGAACAGGGTGCAACCGTCTATCGTTAGCACGTCTTTCTGCCAATCTTCCGTGGCAGACGGGGCAACCGGTTTGCATAAAAGTCCGTTTCTGCTCAGAATGGTCTTAGATTCGGGGCGCTAAACCGACATTCCAAAAATTCAGGCCGGGCGACAGGTCGCAGCAGAGCTCCGGCGTTGAGTGCTTCGTTGAATCATGCAGAGTGTCGACGCCATACCAAATCCCGCTTTGCCCGATCCGGCAAAGTCCAATCAATCTGAGGCGAAAAATAATCTTAAAAGTCGCAACGCGTGGAGCGCCACCGTCTGGCCATGCGCAACTCCACCGGCGAGGTGACGGAATTGCGAAATTCAATGGTTCATGACAACCCGGCCGCGAAGTTTCGACTTCTCATCGTCAGTTTGGTCGTCCTGCAGTGCCTGGCAACCATAGCGACGCGGGCGGAAGAAGATCAGCCTGCTGAAACCCCCGCATTGGACACCAGGCACGTGAAAGACCTAGTGCAGGAGGTTCGCAGGTCCGTGGTCGTCGTGACGGTAGAGGGGCGAGAAGGAGAAAGTGAAGCCCTGGGCAGTGGATTCGTCATTTCGTCGGACGGATTGATTGCAACGAATTTGCACGTCGTCGGTGAGGCTCGACCGATCCGTGTACAACTCGAAAGTGGCCGACAGCATGATGTCACCTCGATTCATGCCTCCGACCGGAGACTCGATTTAGCGATCCTGAAGATCGACGCCCACGATCTACCCGAACTGACACTCGGTGACTCCGACAAGCTTCAACAGGGTCAGAGGATCGTGGTGGTCGGAAACCCGCAAGGACTGCAGCACAGTGTTGTCGATGGCGTGCTTTCTGGGATACGGGTGGTGGACGACCAGAAAATGCTTCAACTGGCTATGCCGATTGAAAAAGGTAACAGTGGTGGACCCGTTGTTGACTTGCAAGGTCGGGTGCAGGGTATCGTGACGTTGAAATCAGCCGTGACTCGAAATCTTGGATTTGCCGTAACGGTCAACGACCTGAAGAGTTTGATCCAACACCCGAATCCGTTACCCATTTCGCGCTGGCTGACGATCGGAAGACTTGACCCTGACAAGTGGCAACCCCTGGTTGGTGCCCGTTGGCAACAACGTGCGGGCCGCATTCTTGCGGAAGGCAACGGGGATGACCTGTTCGGAAGATCTCTGTGCATTTCCCAAAGTCCGCCACCTCCAAAACCGTTCGAACTGGGCGTGACCGTCCGGCTACACGATGACTCCGGTGCTGCTGGCTTGATCTTTCATTGCGACGGACATCAGAAACACTACGGGTTCTATCCTTCCGGCGGACGACTGCGTCTGAGTCGCTTCGATGGCGCCAGTTTCTGGTCCTGGAATGTCCTGCAGGAAGTGCACACGGAACATTACCGTCCGGGAGAATGGAACCGGTTGAAAGTGCGTTTTGAAGAAGATGGCAGGCTGATCTGCTATGTCAATGGACACCAGATCCTGGAATCGACGGACTCCGTGTACCGACAGGGGCAAGTAGGACTGGCGCAATTCCGCAACACGAAGGTGGAATTCAAACAGTTTCTGATCGCGGAACAGATTGACCTGACATCGCCTACGGCAGAAAAGACCGCCCAGGTACTGGGTATCATCGACTTGGTCCCGCAGCCCAGAAACCTGGAGGCCAAACAGATCGACAAAATCGCCGAACTGGGTGGAGTGGCCCTGGAGGTTCTGGAACTTCAGGCACGTGAACTGACGGACCGAGCAACCGAGTTACGTCGTTTGCGATCTAAAGTTCACCTCAGCCAGATCGTACAGTCTCTTCAAACACTTGTTGAGGACGGAGACGAAAAGATCGATCTCCTGAAAGGAGCGCTGTTAATTGCAAAGCTCGACGACAGTGAGGTGGACATCCCTGTCTACCTGGAAGAAATTGATCGCATGGCTGCAGAACTCCAAAAAGATCTAGCCGATACGGCCAGCGACGCAGCACGCCTGGAAAGGCTCAATCAATATCTCTTCCAGGAAAATGGCTTCCACGGCAGTCGAACGCAATATTACCATCCCGCCAATAGCCATCTCAATCGAGTGTTGGAAGACCGGGAAGGCCTTCCCTTAACCCTTTCCGTTCTCTACATCGAACTGGCAAAACGGATCGGACTCGACCTGGTAGGTGTCGGGCTTCCGGGACATTTTGTGGCTGGCTGGAAGACGAAAGAGGGCACCTTGCAACTGGTCGACGTCTTTAACGGCGGTCAACATCTCGATCGTGAAGCCGCCGGCGATTTAGTCCTATCGATCACCGGTCGGGCGATGCGTGATGAGCATCTGGTAGCATCTCCCCAACGTGAGATTCTCGTGCGGATGCTCAACAATCTCATGGGAATCGCCCAACGGGACTCCGACCTCGAGGCAGTCGGCCGTTACGTGGAAGCCACCCTGGCAATTCACCCCGAAAACCACGAAGCCCGGAGCATGGGTGTTCTCGTCAACGGACGCCTGGGCAATACTGAGAAGGTCCTGCGAGACCTGGACTGGATTCTGAAAAACGCTCCTCCCGGCGCAGACCTCCAGCAAATAAGACAAATGCGTGCAAGAATCCAAGCCGAACAACAGGATCAGGCCGACAAGGAATGACTCACCAGCCCACCACAAATGATCCGGTTAACTGGCGGAGTCTCTATCCTTTCGATTCACATCTGGTGACAATCGGGGAAGTGCCCTACCACTATCTCGACGAGGGAACCGGAGACGCTTTGCTGATGGTGCATGGCAACCCGACGTGGTCCTTTTTGTGGAGGAATTTAATTTCTGAATTTCGCCAGGACTATCGTCTGATCGCACCAGACCACATGGGTTGTGGAATGAGTGGCAAACCCCAGCAGAACACCTACACATTACAGACACACGTTGACCACCTGGTCGAGTTGATTGAACGACTGGACCTTCGTCAAGTGACGTTGCTGGCCCATGACTGGGGCGGAGCCATCGGCTTGGGGGCAGCGTTGGCTGTGCCCGATCGATTCGCCCGTTTCATTCTGTTTAACACCGGTGCGTTTCCACCTCCTTTTATTCCGTGGAGAATACGGCTCTGTCGTCTGCCCTGGCTGGGAACCTGGGCCATTCGCAGGCTCAATCTGTTCGCCCGCTGTGCAATGTGGATGGCAACTACCCAACGCGGCGGATTACCGAAGTCCGCGCGAGCGGGCTTCCTAGCTCCCTACGACTGCTGGCAACATCGAGTCGCGCTTGACAAATTCGTGCGTGATATCCCTTTGTCCTCACGTCATCCTACCTACAAAACTCTGAAATCCATCGAGGATCAACTATCGACACTTGCCCATTTCCCATTCCAGTTCATCTGGGGAATGAAAGATTGGTGTTTTCGACCCGAGTGCCTGGAACGGTTTCAGCGTTCGCTGCCCCACGCCGAAATTCACCGTCTGCAGGAGGCTGGACACTTTGTGACCGAAGACGCTCACGATCTGGTGGTTTCACTCGTCGCGGATTTCCTGACACGCCACCAACTTGACGTTTTAGGACCACAGGAAACGTTACGTTTGGCAACACCCCCTTAGAATGCCTGACGACCGCCACTTCCTGACGAAAGGAGATCTTCCTCCGTCAGGAATTCAACTCGTTGCGTAGAGAAGAAATTCCCGCTGGCAAGTGAACTTAGAGCGCAAATCACAGCGATGCCCGTTTCAGATCAGACCACACAGCAACTTTCCATCGGTCAATGCGCCACGCTGGCCTGCCTGCTCGAAAGCGCTACGCCCAAGCCGGGAAACGTCCATCGCGGAGCCGACTTTGAGGACATGACTTTCACTGACTTTGTGGCCACTGCCGTGGCCATCGGCCCGGCAATGGAAACCGCATCCACAGACCGGTCCGTCGGTGCGACTGTCCTGAAGGCAATTCAAGCCTCCAAGCAAGTGACACCGGCGAACACAAATCTCGGTACCGTGCTGCTTTTTGCACCGCTGGCTGTTGTTTCCCTTCATACTCCGGTGGCAAAAGAACTTGCTGAAATCCTTGGGCATTTGTCACCACAAGATGCCATCGATGTCTATGAAGCCATCCGCCTGGCCGACGCCTCCGGCTTAGGGCAGGTCGCCGAACACGACATTCACGACACGGCCCCTGCCGACCTGCTGGAGGCCATGAGAGCCGCCGGCCCGCGCGACCTGGTCGCGCGGCAATATGTCACGGATTTCCACGAGGTCTTGCAGGTAACCCTACCAGCCATCGTTCAGGGCGTGACTTCGGGCTGGTCCTTATCCGACTCGATTGTCCATACGCATGTCCAGTTGATGGCCCGTTTCCCGGACAGTCTGATTGTGCGAAAGTGTGGAGAAGAGGTCGGTGCAACAGCCAGCCTACGGGCTCGTGCGGTGCTGGATGCGGGGCACCCTGGCGACCACGCCTACCACACGGGCCTGGCGGACCTCGATTTCTGGCTCCGCTCCGATGGACATCGGCGCAATCCGGGAACCACCGCTGACCTCATCGCAGCAGGACTGTTCGTCGGTTTGCGGGAAAACCTGATCGTTCCACCTTTTTCTTAACCAACACCGATTTCTTAACCAACACCGACAAGGCAACGACCATGTCTGAATGTTATTCCGTCCGGGTCAGCAAAGATTACCTGGTGTTCAGTGCCGCGCACTTCATTACCTACGACGGCAACATCTGCGAGCGCCTTCACGGTCACAATTATCGTGTCACCGCTGAAGTCGAGGGAGCGTTGGACGAGAACCACTACGTGATCGACTTCGTCTGGCTACGAGATACGTTGCTGGAACTCGTGGCCGTTCTGGATCACCGTGTTCTGCTGCCCACCGAACATGAAGCCATCCGTGTGGCCGCATCGGATCAGGAAATTGAAACGACTTTCGAAGAGCGCCGTTGGATTTTTCCGCGGGAGGATTGTGTTCTTCTGCCCATCGCCAACACCACCTCGGAACGGCTCGCCTGGTACCTGGCCAACGCCCTGACGGACCGTCTGACCGCACGTGGAATTACCGCCTGGTCTCGCATCAGGCTCGAAGTGGATGAAAACGAAGGTCAGGTCGGAATCTACGAGAAAAGGAAGTGACCCCCATGCCGTCGCGGAATGTTTCCGCGCTACCACCCAACTTCAGGGGATTGCATTCCGCCGATCAGCAGCAGTCCTCCGCCAACTTCCCCATCAACAGTCCTGACCCGTATCCAACGTCACGCGGATCATACGTATCGAGTAGTGATGATCGTCAGGGCAGTTGTCGGTTTTCCAGCCGACGTTCGTGCTGCCCGCGCTGACCCGCACCGATGTACAAGGAGGAGTTTCAAAAATGGCGGAACTCATTCCGGCCAACGGAAACTCACGTGTCGTCAGCCGCGTGCCTGTGGCAAATACTTTCCATCGCTCAGGCATCTTGTCGGGTAAAGGACGGCCGGCCGAGTCACCTGAAGTTTCCAGCGCCTGATCGAATCGCAAGTGCTGACCCCACAGATTTTCGACACGCATCCGTACGGGCATGGCCTCCACAACCTCATCTTCATTTCGCCAGCCGTCGACAGGTTGGCCTTCGAGAGTCACATACCCTGGTGGCGTACAGGCACTGCCAATCACGGCCACGCGGACAATCGGGGCGTCTTCGGTGATGAGAATTCCATCCGCATAGGCGTTATTTTGACGACCGTCGTTGTCACCGGTACCGTAAACTCGTTCTTCAAGCAGCCCGTCAGGCACCACACCCAATTCAAACCCGTGAGGCTCCCCGCCGATGATCGAACGTTCCACATCAACATTCGGGTACTTGAACGGACAGATGTACTCGTAGGTCTTCAAACTCATCTCGCGTCTCTCACGGACCGCGTGCGCTTCCCAATATTTAAACTTGTTCGCTTCGCGAGATTCGGGCGTGGTCATACAATTTTCTCCTTGTGGGTAAATAACGAGTCGTGAGAAACAGGCTCCACTCAGACAATAGGTGACAGTTCTTTTTTTGACGCCAGACAAATCCTACCTCTGCCTGGCAAGTGTTTCTGGTAGGCCCTTACGTGTCGCCCGGGTCACCGGCAGGCAATGCCTTGACCAGGGACCACGCGTCGAGTCTCTGCAGAAGGGCCCGACCTCCTTTAGCGAAGACGGCCACTCCGAGACTGTCTTCTCGAGTCGGATAGATCCGACTGGAAAGACAAAGTTGGCCGTTGGCAAACACCTCCAGGACCGATCGATCCAGAAAAACGTGCAATCGCAAATTTTCACCTGCAGCCAACTCGACTCGGCCACTACGGGGGAATTTGAACGGTTCTGGATCGAGACTGGATTGAGTTCGATCCACGGTCAAGGTTGCCTCGGACGCACGCCAGACCAGCCGGGTCTGCTCACTTCCATCCTTCGATCGCCTTAACGTGAGGCCACACTGATCAGCACCTGCCGGATTGAACTCTGCCACCAACTCGAGGCAGTCACCTGCTAACGCATCCAGCGGCCGGGGATCCGCCTCCTGCAGCGTGATGTCCTCAAACTCCCAATGCTCGTCCCGCAAAGCTTGCAACTCTTCCGGAGGATCATAGCGTAAGGCACCGTTGTGCCCGAGCGTCAGCACGCGAGGCAGAGATATTACTCCGCTCCAACCCGCCTCTCGCCACACCTCGGTCCTGCGAGCCTCCCAGATCCAACCCCACAGCAGGCGACGCCCTTTACCATCCAACAGGGTTTTAGCTGCGTAAAAATGTCCGCCGGCATCCGTGTTGCCACGTGACTCCACATCAAACTGCTGGTTCCTGTACGTCCCCACGGAATAAAACGTCGACATCAGGGTACGACAAGAGTCGGTACTTCCATTCCAAAGTTGTGGCGACATTTTAGAGGTCAACAACACATGTCGATCACCCAGCGCAAAGAAATCAGGACATTCCCAGTAATTGTTGGTGACATCAGGCGAATCGGAACCGAATGGATGCACGTACTCCCAACTCCGGAAGTCCGCTGAGCAGTACAAGAAGGCGGTCGCCCCCTGGCCGGTGATTCCGCCACCGATGAGCATGTACCACGTGTCACCATCCTTCCAAAAACAAGGATCCCTGAAGCCTGTCACATGCAAATCCGACGGTGGAGCACCAATCACCGGATTGCCCGAAAATTTAGTCCAGTTCATCAGGTCATCACTTCCCGTGGCCATGCAGACGACCTGGCGCCATTCCCGGGGCTGGTCGGGGGGAGGAAAATCAACCCCCGTGTAAAGAATCACCGGCTTCCCGTCCACTTCTCCGACAGCACCCGACCAACAACCTCCCTCGTCACAACTACCAGGTGTTGGCACCAGTGCGATTGGAAAATGCCTCCAATGCACCAGATCTGATGAGGCAGCGTGAACCCAGCGAGCATTCCACTGGTAGAACAAGTGATACTCGTCACCCCACCAGATCGCTCCGCAAGGATCGTTCACGGCTTCTTCCCGAGCGCGAAGATGGTAGCACGGATAATGTGGATCGGTCTGGTAACTGGCCACTGACGATTCCTTGTCCGAAAAACCAAGCCGGGCTCTAGTTGGTCATGCGAAAGACCTAAGTCACCAAGGTGCAAATCCGCGGTGACGGGAGAAGGATCAGCTTACCGGCTCTTTCAGCCGTACTGTGTCCCGGCAGGCGATCATTTCTATTCCGACGAAAGCTCTGCGGGTTCCTCGGGTCCGACCTCGTAAAGTCCGGCGCCACGGCGACGACCGAAAGGACTGGGACCAGCACCGGGTGAAGGACGTTCTACGGAAAATTCCGACAATTTCTCGTCATCAAACACGATTCCCAGTCCCGGCAAGTCCCCCAGAACCAGCCAGCCGGATTCGATCTTGTTGTCGAACTCGAAGACTGACTCGCGACCCCCCCCTACATACTCCAGCATCAGGTGGTTGGGCAGACAGGCCGCCAGATGAGCCATGAAGTTACCGGGACAATTCATCATCGCTACGGGAAGTTCAAACGCATACGCCAAATGAGCAACCTGCATGGCCCCGGTGATACCGGTGGTACCACAGCCGATTTGCACGATATCCACCGCCTGATTGTCCACCAGCGGCATAAAATTTCCGACGTCGTTCAAGTTTTCTCCTGTGGCAATCGCCGCCCGCACGTTCTGGCCGACCGCGCGTAAACCGTGGTAGTCCCAGCGTCGCACCGGTTCCTCCACCCAGACCAGGTCAAAATGTTCCTCAAAGTGACGAACGTGGCGCACTGCCTGCTTCCTGGACCAGTATTCATTGGCGTCGATCATTAACGCCGGCTGTTTGCCGGACTTGGCCAGGGCATCATGCATGATTCCAATACGGCGCAGGTCGGAGTCCCGATCCAAACCGACTTTGAGTTTCCCCGCAGACACACCCTGTTGCGCCATTTCCTCGTAGAAGGAGCGTAATTCCGTATCATCCAACGGCGTTTCAATTCCACTGGCATAGATGTTGACGTGGCGGGTCGATGCCCCCAGCGTCTTCCACAGCGGCTCATCGTTGCCCTTGGCCTTCAGATCCCAGAGGGCCACATCGAGAATACCAATGGCATCGTTGGCGGCACCTTCGTTTCCCCCTTTAAAGACCTTGTCCACCATGCGTTTCCAAAGTCCACGCACTCCCCGGGGGTCCTTGCCCAGCAACAATTCCGACAGCGCATGGACATGTGGCCGGGCGCCCGGATTACCGATAGACACCCCGGTCAGTCCCTCGTCGGTGTCAAGCATGACAGCCAGTTCACAGGCTTTACGCCGCCCACTCGGTGAGTTGGCATCGCCCATCAAACGTGTAAATTCGTATTCGTACAGTTGTGTACGGACTCCGGTAATTTTCATTTCAAACCCGATCCATGATTGCTATTGGTCGTCATTATACATTCAGATATTGCTTGGCCACCTTCGCCCCGACAGCACCCCCATCGTAATAGCCGATGGAAATCTGGCCAACGTGTGTCAACAGATCATAAGCCTTCCAGCGATTCCAGCCGTATTGTTCTTCCATCCACAGGATCAGCAACGCGTAGGCCTGCGCGATCGACCGCTCCACCGGGGCTCCGGTGGCAATCGTCATGATCTCGTGAGGTGACTCGATCCGCGGCGATGAAATCTGCTGGTTTTTGATCAGGTTCACCGTGATCGTTGAAATCGCCCGCATTTCGAGCCCGCTGGCCGTTAACTCTCCGTGCCCCATCGCAGCGTGTACGTCACCCAGATAAAGATAAGCGTCTTCGACAAACACCGGAAGGTAAACGATGTTTCCCGGACAAGTTTCAATGATGTCCATGTTCCCCCCGTGAGGACCTGCCGGCCCCGTCGTCGGCACCCCGGTATCGGGAGCGGTACCGATGCAACCGAACATGGGAGTGTAGGGGATGCTAATCTCGTCCGACCAGAGGATCTGGCCGTCACGGATGGGACAAACGTGTGTACCATGCGGACAATCGTCTCCCAACCATTCAAGCAGCCTTTTCGGGTCGCTGGTGCGTGTTACACATTGTCCGATACTCGGCTCGATGGAGTCGATCGTCACGGCCAACGTGTCCCCCGGTTGGGCACCCTCGACCCCAATCGGACCGGTCTGGGGATTGCCGTAGGGTTTGGCGGTTTTGTCACGGCGGTCCTGGTCGGTTCGAATCTGCCCCGAAAATGCGTCCTCCGTCTCGATTTGCACCGAGTCACCTGGTGCGATGCGTAAACGAAGTTCGTTGTGTCGGCTGAATTCGTAATACAGGGCGCCCAGTGGCAACTTGTGCATCATTGACCTCTAAACGTTAATAAGAAACCGCGTAGTTTAAGCGGTTTCTGGCTTTTATCAAGCACGGCGACCACCGTCGCAGGTACCGTGACAGATGCTGCAGCGTCAGTCGCGGTAAAAGAGGGTACGAGGACAAGCCGTGATGCCTAACGGTTTGCGGGCTAAACGCTTGGAGAGCTTGCTGTAAACCTGGCAATGCTGTGCGGCGGGAGGTCGAGTTCTAATCCCTCTTCGCAGGACTCAAAAGTAACCCCACTTTCGTTGAAGTCAGAAGCAGGAAGAAAATTCTCCGACGAAAGGAGGGTTCCACGTGCTTTCCACCGATTGTCCGGAAGAATCAAACGTATTCGCCGCTGCTCCTGTGGGTTGCGATTGACAACGGTCAGTACAACCTGCCCTGTCTGCTCGTCCAGCGAGGCAGTCCCATCGACGTCGGCTTGAGGATCCTGACGACCCAATTCCAGTCGCGTGTTACCGTGATGGGCTTTGAACAAGGAAAATACTTTTCCGGCAGCAGGCAGGTAGGCCCTGTCGGGTTCCACCAGAATGGCGCCTTCATTGACCGGTTCAAAGAAACATCCGATGGACAAACCCAGCTGATCGGCCTCGCGACACAGCATGTTTAACATCGACGCGTGATGAATTCCCTCGACCACACCCGGGACCCGATGCCACGCATGCCAGACATTCCATTCGTCAAACGTGATGCCAATCCTGCGTCCCGCTGGTTCGTGGACTCGAAGCTTGTCATGGACTCGCTTTAACTCTGGCAAGATGACACAGTTTGCAGTGGTGGTGACCGCCCGAAAGTCTTCCAGGGCACCTGCACCCACGTAGTCTTCCATGTGAGCCGGGCTTTCCCCGCCCGTATAGTGATGGTGAGAAACGTGGTCCATGGCATCACCCAGATCCGTCAGGCAATCCGTGTACCACTCGTCATGTCGCCAGTCACCCGAGGCAACCAGCTCAATCGAAGCATCCACGGCCTTCATGGCTTCCGCGTGAGGTCGAAGATGCCGGGCATAATCCGACGGCGCGCTGGGACCCTCCATGTGGCTCTGTCCGAATTCGTTACCAAGCGACCAGTACTTCACCGAGTAAGGCTCCGGGTGGCCCCGATCCGCTCGCATGCCACCCCACTTTGTGTCGACAGAACCGTTGCAGTATTCGACCCAGGCCGCCGTAACTTCCGGTCCTTCCCAGGTGGGATTGATCGTGAAATACGGCTCGGCGTCAATCGTACGACACAAAGCGATAAACTCGTCAGTACCAATTTCGTGGCAGTCGTACCCGCCCGTGTGGCCCAGCGTCTCAATTGGCATGTGGGCCGCCAGGGGCGATCGGCGATCGACCGGCAAAAGGCCGTCCTGCCAACGATAGTCCCCTGCGAAATTCCCCCCAGGCCAACGAAGAACCGGGCAGCCAATTTCCCGCAACAGGTCGACAACGTCGGATCTCAACCCGTGAAAATTGTCAGCGGGTAAAAGCGACACGGAGCCCACGTAGAACTTCGCAGCCCGCTCGAATTGAATCTCCAACTCGACTTCCGAATGATGCTGCGGCACCTCCCAGGAGAAGGTGAACTCACGCCAGTCACCTGCTACAACGTCGACTGATTCTTTGCAGCCGACAAGAGACGTTCCTCCAGTCGCCAGCTGGATCGTGGCGGTCACGTTACGATCCGATCGCAGCGCCACCCGAATTTCATAATCTCTACCGCCCACCA
The DNA here is from genome assembly GCA_963578105.1 of Planctomycetota bacterium. Classification (GTDB taxonomy): domain Bacteria; phylum Planctomycetota; class Planctomycetia; order Pirellulales; family Pirellulaceae. Next base: position 28,750 of record CAUZBP010000002.1, on the reverse strand, counting down.
CCGGCAACCGGGATTGACCGATTCCGCAGGTCATGCCGTCGCTGACACTGCAGATCCGTTGACACAAAATTTCCTTGCGGCGGCGCCAACTCTGGGGGTCAAAACGCGTGGTATAGGCGTTCCGCTCTTCCAGTGCAAAATCTGTTTGCTCGGGGCCGATAGGATACCATCCCGATGCGACGCCATTGCGTTGAGGAATCCCGTGAAATTTTCGATTCCGTACCAGTTGGGCACTGATACCCTGCCAGACACAACTGCGAGTATGTTCGAGATTGTGTCCAAACCAGAGTGGTGAAATACGGGCAGATCGATTCTCTAAATTCAGGCGATAAACAGTGGTGTCTGGCATCGAAATATGTTTCTCGTAATTCAAATTTCACATGGCAAGATTGCAAAAGGAGGCAAGGTTCAACCGGCAGTAAGGCTGACATGGTTACCTCATGTTCCTCCCGGGCTATTCAGGGCACTGCCGCAACGGATCATTCAATGACAACCCGCGCCAAGTAAATCGAAGTCGGGCTGTACTTGCCGGGATGCGGACCTCCGCCTACCGCAAGATTACGATCGATGGTTTGGGAACAGGAGTAGTAGGCCACCAACAGGTCTCCTTCAGGAGTCGGCAAAAAAGCCGGCTGGCCGCAATCACCCCAACTGGGTAATGTCGTGGCCACTGTCAATTCGCCCGTTTGGTCGTCGAGAAACCACAACCGGGTTCCCGTACGACTCTGGAGTGCATTGACCGGGTCGAAGCGATTCGGCTCGAACGTCGCCTCGTCCAGGTAACGGCCACCTACAATCCAACGGTTCTTGTGGTAGATGACAGCTGCCTGATGAATGGCCTGATCGAGCTGAATGGATCTCCAATGATGGTAGGGCGGATGGCCGACGTAGGCAATCGCGTGTTTGAATCCCGAACCATTCCGGCTCACGACAAGGGCTCGACCATCGGGAGCAAAATGAAGCCCGGGTTCGCCGTCGTCACGATTCGCAATGTTACTGACTTTGCTCCAAGCCAATCCGTCGTCAGAAACAAACAACGACGCCGCACGGAACAGTTCAATCCCCCAGCCTCGCTTGACACCCAGCGGTGTTGTATCGGCCAGGGGAATCATTTCTGTCAGTTCAGGAGTGATTTGCCACTGCTGTGCCTGGCCACTGAAGCCAACCATGTAATGTTTTCCACCAAACGTCTGAGGTCGCCACAGCCACCAGCCGGGATCCAACAACTGCTGCGGCTGACTCCAAGTCCGACCGTCTTCGGTGTACCTCAACCGGGTTCGATAAGACTGTTCGTGGCAAGTCAGCCAGCGCTGCCAACTGTTCTCGTTTCCCCCCAGTTCCATCCATTGTTTCTTCAACTGGTTCCTGCGTTTCTCAGAAACATCGGTGTTGCCCCTGGCAGACGCCCAGTAGAGAAGATACAACCGCTTCTCGGTCGGTAAAAAAAACAGCGTCTCTGCGGGCCACGTCTCATCATCTTCCAGTTGCCAATCCGTCGGTGGCGTGTCCAGCACACTCTCCCAGTGTTCGGCGTCGTCCGATGCAAGAACGACCACATCGTGCGGAGCCTGATGCCCTACCCCGTGTGCAGGAAATACGACGTAATACTTATCCCGCCAGCGGCACAAATCGGGCCAGCCGTTGTGCTTGCCCTGGGAGTAAATTTCCTTGACGCTCACCCAGCGCGTTCGTTCATCAGAGTTGCCAACCGGCAGAAAGGTCAGCAGTACAATCGTAACTAACGCCCACTTTGTGACCAAGCTTCGAGATCCTGTTTGTCGAGTCGACATGGCAGCACAAGGTCCTTCGAATGAAAACCTCAACTTTGCACGAATGGTCCCAAGTTTACCCAATCGGGACCTCGACAAGCAACCATCTCAGGCGCTTTACCCTTCCGTAAAATCCTGCTGGCCACCGCTACGTCGCCACCGTGCACTTCACGTGGCAGCCGTCGCTTTTTCCGCCCCCGGTACAACAGATTGTCAGGTTGCACAAACTCGCAACGGAAATTGGCTCACGTTTTTGCTTCCGGCCCTGCTCCTGCGCACGTCTTGCGGGCACCGCAGGCCATGTCTAAAATTTCTCGTCGCGTGCCGTTAATCGTCGGCAACTTCCTGAGAGGGGAGATCGCCGGCGATAACAACCAGTCATCCGTCACCATCGACCAATCACCGGTAGTAGACCATTATGCTCGATCGAGAAAATTTTGTCGGATCATGGGCCGGAGTTCCAATAGCCTGGAACGAAGATGGAAACTTTGACGAATCGACCTACCGGCGGGACGTACAGGCCTGCTGCCAGGCGGGAGCTCCGGGGGTCTACACACATGGCACGACGGGCGAATTCTACGCCGTGGAACTGGACGAATGGCAGGCCGTTTGCACGGCAGCCGTCGATGAGTGCCGGAAGGCGGGTACGCCGATCGCGCTGGGTGTCACCTCAACCTATACACTGGGTGCAGTGCGGCGTGCGCGGATTGCTGCAGAACTCGGTGCCGATGCGGTGCAAGTAGCGTTACCCTTTTGGATGCCGGTTGCTGACGAGCAGGTGGTACCATTTTTCCAGCAAGTGGCCGACGCCGCCCCTGGTCTGGTCGTTTCGATTTACGACACCATGCGCAGTAAGAAAGCGGTGACCATTGAACAACATCGCCAGATCCATGAGCGAATACCTCAGTACATCATGGTCAAGTCGATGCCCGGCACACCCGGATACACCCCGGAAGGCTGTGCAGCCCTCAGCGAATTCGCCAATGTGTTCGTCGACGAGAGCGCGTGGTCGGAGTTGGGACCTCATGGTGCGATTGGTTGCGCTTCGGCAAATTTCTACATCAATCCGAAGTTTTTCCTCGCCATGTTTGAAGCGCTCCGCTCGCAAGACTGGCAACGCCTGGATTCCATGTGTTCCAAAATTGAAAAAATGGGACGCGAGGGGATTCATGGGCTCCTTCCTGACACCTATCACGATACGGCCTACGACCGCCTGAAAGGAAATCTGGCAGGATTTCTACAAACGAGCCTTTCCAACCGAGGACCCTATCCGTCCACGACGGAGCAGGACGTGGAAAAAGTTCGTGATTGGTGCCGTCGCGAGTTTCCTGAAATCCTCGAACTTTAAACCTGATGGAAGTCTCTTTTTCAAAATTGAAGACCAGGAACTTGACATCGCAATCCCCCGTCATCACCGGTTGCCCCGTGCAGAGGCACCGGCGTGGTCCATCGTATGCCGAGGCACCTTCACCCTGCAAAACCTTGTGCCGCATCTGCCCCCGTTAAAATAGACACCGTGAGCATCCCGCGCAGAGGCCCGCACGCGTCGGTCTTCAGGCAGAATTCGACACAGATTTTCAAAAATCACCCTACCCCGGGTTACCACTTCACAACCCGGTGTCAACCTCATCGAATCCTTTCCGGATTTCCCCAAACCAATTCATAGGAGCCGAACAAGGTGGCCAAATATCAACGTTATGCGGGGTACCAACACGAAGCGCCCGAACCTCAAATCCCCAAGCCGGAAGTCCCCCCCGAACCGAAGGTTGTCACCGTACAGGATGGTCTGCCAATCCTGTTCGAACCTTGCGAATCTCCGGCCGTGCGGGTGGTCCACCCCACGAACCCGCGGGCAGCTTCGCGCAACATGAGCGTTACGATGCTGTACGTGCCACCTCATGGCACCGTGTCTTTTGTTTCGCACGAACCGGAAGAAGTCTATGCAATCCTCGAGGGTAACGGCACGATGCATTTCACCAAGGGACCGCAACCCGTCTCTTCAGGCGATTTCATCTACTTGCCACCCTGGTGTGAACATGGTATCGAAAACACGGGCACTCAGCAGATGGTGGTGATGGTCATCACGTCGCCCACCAACCCCTGAGAAGCCCTTCAGGATCTGAACCCGACGACAACTTCCTGATTAACGTGTCCCTTTTAGGCTTGAAGTTACCACCTGGGGCGGGGATACTCGGCTGAAATCGTTGATCCTGCAGGCGAGGTGAAGGACTTTCTCTTTCGTTTCCAGTTCCCGCCTATCCTGGCATCCACCCAGCTGTCTGAATTCGGAGCAGAACATGGACCGGAGGCAGTTCGTCACTCAGTCTGTGGCCCATTCAGTCGCTGCCCTGGCAGCCGGACGAACTGCTTTGGCGTCCCGCTATACCCGAACTCAACGGCCCCCATGCAACTATCGTATCGCCTACAACGACGACGGTCACACGTTACAACATTCTTCTGGACTGGATGATCTTCTCAAAAAGGGCGTTGACTGTTTTATCGGGACTCAAGTCGACGCTTTGTTCTGGAGTGTCGGACATAGCGACATTTATCTTTTCGACACGAAGACCGGAGAGATGTTCGGTCAGCACGTCAAGCAGTTTGATAATGCCTCGGAGTACCGCCTCCACAAGGGCCTGCAGAGCGTGCTGAACGATCGCCGGGATTATATCCAGGCCATGGCGGATCGAGCGAGGGAGATTGGCATCCACTTCTTCGCTTCGTTTCGGATGAATGACTGCCATGACAGTCCCGGGGGATGGAATTCCCGCGATCAATACAGCCAGTTCAAAAAAGCTCACCCGGAGTTGCTGCTCGGTGAATCGGTCCACCCGGCATTTGCCACAGGGTTTGATTTTTCTTACCCGGAGTCGCGTCAGAACAAGTTTCAAGTAATTGAGGAAGTGGTGCATGCCTATGACGTAGACGGGATCGAGTTGGATTTCCTGCGCCACCCGGCTTTTTTTAAACCGGACGAAGCCTTTGGACATCGTCACCTGATCACGGGCCTGGTCCAACGCGTGCGCGCCCTGCTGGACGAGGTCGGAGAAAGTCGAGGCAAACCGATCCGACTGGCCGTGCGGGTTCCGTTCACGGTCGAACTAGCCCACAAGCTTGGTCTTGATGCCCCGGCCTGGATAGAAGAAGGGCTGGCGGATGTCGTGACAGCCGGCACGCCACGGGGACACGAGCTTGACTTGTCGATGAGTGAATACGCGGAAGCGACCCGGGGGAAACCTTTGACTTTACTCGGCCAGATAGGTCTCTATCATCCGCCCGAACAAACCCGTGCGACGGCGTTGAACTACTGGAAACAAGGCGTCCACGGAATTTACCTGTTCAACTGGTACGCACCACTTCGGAACAGGGACACGTGGCGCAAATCACTGGTCGAGATTGGTGATCCAAGCTTATTGAATTACCGAAACAAGCAGTACGTGATTGACAAACAAATCGGTTCCATGTGGACTCACTCCCACCCCAAAGCTCAACTTCCATTGGAAATCCGACCTGTCGGATCGGAAGGAACAGCGGCAATCAAATTTCACATCGGTGATGATGTCCAAGCCGCCGCAACCGCGGGACATTTTGCGCGTTGCAAACTTGTCACGCGTTTTGAAGATGTCCTGGAAGATGACGACCTGCAGATCAAGCTCAACGGCGTGGTGCTTTCCCTGGAGCAGGGCAAGACCGAATACAGACCAACGCTTTTTTCCAAAGAAGACTGGTTTCACGTTCCGTTCAACGCACCATTGCTAAAAACGGGACCGAACCAGCTGGAATTCATCCTTCGGGCACGAAACCGTCAAGTGGCGGCACCCCTGACTTTAGCCGACATGAGTATCTGGATCGACTACGAGACAGAAACCTAATCCACGGTTTCTCATGTACAAAACCCTGCGAACCACCCACCATGGTACCTAGGCGACTTGTGGGTGATTTTGGTTGCACCGTTCTCACCCGTACAGAAACAATGACCTGAAATCCCTCGGCTGACACACCCGAATCAAATAACATCAGCATTGAAAGGATAACTCCGATGAAACGACGCGAATTCATGGAAACGGCTCTGGCTGCAGGGGCCATCACCAGTGCTGTTCCGACCGCCTACGCGGCTGAATCCTCCACCCCTGCAAACCGCCCGGCGCGCAAAAAGCCCCGGATCATGTTCTTCAATGACAGTCGCCACCCGGCGGCCTACATGTATGAACCTCCGATGGAGAAGGAAGAGTTCGAATCGGCAGTCGACGAAGTGGCCGGAACCTCCGTTGAGGCCCTGATGTTTGGCCTGGGAGACGGACGGACCGTGTTTCACGACACCCAGGTCGGAGAAGTCTGGGGGGACCCGGTGGATCGCTGGAATCACACTGTTTTTCGTCGCGCCGGACAGAACGTCAGGATGATGATCGACTCGGGGCAAGACCCGCTGAGAATCGTCTGTGAACGGGCCAGAGAACTGGGGATCTTGATCTACCCTGCATTGCTGGTGAATCAGGGACGAAGAGCCGAAACGCGCGAAGACGACGTGCGCAGTTCGGCGTATCGCTGGGACAACATGCATCTGGAAATTGGTGCCCGTGGAGATCTGGAAAACTTCGAAGGCGCAACCAACCTGGACTTCAAACACGAGGAAGTTCGCAACGAACGTTTTGCACTCATCGAGGAGGTGTTCAAAAACTATCCGATCGACGGGTTCGAACTCCAACTGAATTATCACAGCAATGCCGTGGCATTCTTTCACCCGCGAGAGGTCGCGGCAGGCCGTGACATCATGACGGCCTGGATCCAACGGGTCTATGAGGCACTGAAAACCAGTGACCCCGAACGAGAACTGGTCATACGCATTCCAACGGACATCGATCAGGCGTACTCCCTGGGGATGGACGTGCGGGAGTGGATTCGCCGGGGAATCGTGGACGTCCTGGCCGCAGAAACCTACGCCTACCAGATGGACCCGGTTGCCGATTTCCGGCCACTCGTGGAGGCCGCTAAAAACTCGGACTGTCGAATTCACGCCGCGCTGAAGACGAGGGTCAACACGGATCGACTGGACAATGCCACGATCGAGTCCGTGCGCGGGACCGCGTGTAACTACTGGGCTCAGGGAATCGACGGGCTATACCTTGACCAGTGGTTTACGATCTGGCCGTACGAATCTTCTTTTTATGAGCAGTTACGCGAGGTTGGAAGTCCGACTGTCATGGCCTACAAGGACAAAACCTATTTTATACCGACCAAGACGCGACCCCAGATCGAGATGCCATTGCCCATCGAAATGAAGGTAAACGAGACTGTCGAAGTCAACCTTCCAATTCAGGACGATCTTGCTCGCTGGGACAAGGTAGGGCGCGTTCACGAGGTGATGCTACGATTCCGGTTGGCGGGTTGCACCGAAACCGATCGTGTGGAATTCCGTTTGAACGGGAAACTCCTACCCGATTCCCAACTCCGAAAAATCAATCGCGTCTACCGGATGCGCGCTCCTCGCTACCGGGTATTCGGGTACTGGTTCATCTTTCGTCTCGATTCGGCCAATTGGCCCGTGCAAGGAGAGAACCGTGTGGAGGTTACGCTGAGGCACCGTGACGCAGATATCATACCCCCGCTGGCACTCCGCGACGTCGAATTCGACATCAAATACCTTGCCGGAAAAAACTTTGCGCGCGGCCAGGATCCTGATGTGGGCCCTTACGTCGTCAGAACGGTCTAACCGTCACGCTGAACTTCGACGCTCATCAAAACGGAAAAACAGGACCCCAAAAAAGTTCGCCATGTCAAACAAAAACAGGAGGCGGTTTCTGCAACATTCTCTGATCGCTGCCGGTGCTGTCTCGGCCGGCCAAAAGATTTTCGCCTCTCCTGCGCACCAAACGCTGAGTGTGGCCATCATCGGATGCGGTCGCTTGGGCCAACTTTACGGAGAAGTCTTTCAAGCTCTCCCCGAAACGGAACTGGTGGCCATCGCCGAATGGAACCCGGCCCGACGCGCGGTTGTCAGCAGGCGATTCGGAGTCAGGCAGGTCTTTCGCGATGCGGAGCAGCTGTTGCAACACAGGGTCCCGGACCTGGCCTGCATCGTCACGCCTTCGAAATACATGAAGGACGCGGTCATTGCCTGTGCCGAGGCAGGAGTCAAAGGAATTCAAACGGATCGGCCCTTCGCAGCCCGACTTTCTGACGCCGACGAAATGATCGAAACCTGCAGCCGTCATGGCGCTGTACTGGCCGGTGGTGTGATGGAGCGTGCTCAGTGGGAAGTCGAACAGGCAGGCAGGTTGTGGGCGAGCCGGGAATGGGGCCGGCCCGTGGGAGCCGCCGTGCATGCGTTTCAAGGCGAAATCTGTTCGGGCGGAGCAGCCAAGTTGCTCGTCCTGCAACATTTCTCCCGGGCCGAAGTGGATGAAGTGGTAGCCTGGGGAACACCCCCTGAGAAACTGGCCGACGGGCGACGGACGAAGGACTGAGTATCAATGCCCATCTGCATTTGAATTCCGGATTGGAATGCACTGTGTTTGGCAGTCAAAGCGAAGCGCCGCACCGCGGTGTCGAAATCTGGAGCGACAATTCCCTGCTACGTTGGGATCGCCATGGCTCCCCCATGACCCAGGTTTTCCACGGATTCTACCCGGATAAGTCCCGCAGAGAGATTCATCCGGGGTACGCCCCCTGGCCCTGGACCGAAGTAGGAAAGAAAATGGAACCGCTTTTAGTCAGCCTGGGTATGGAAGGCGGAGGACGTTACACCGTGCTGGCACCCGTCACCGACCTTATTGACTCGGTCGTGAAAGGAACGACGCCACGGATCACGGGCGAAACTCAGCGACACGCTCTGGAAATTGCCATCGCCTGTAAACGTTCCGCTCAGTTGGGAAGCGTTCCGATCAAATTGCCGCTCGAAGACCGGTCGCTGGCACTTTTTCCCGCCGCTATCGCTGGCTGGGAGGGGATGCGAGTGGCAACCCGCAGACGGACAAACAGGCTGCAGGCAAAAAGTCATAAAAACGACGCAGAATCAGAAGTCCGATTAACAGACAACCGGATCTTGAAATCCTTCATTACTTTGATAGTGCGGTGTTCGGTTCATTGGAAACCTCGCATGTTTTGGAAAGTTACACAAAAAGGAAATCTTCATGGGTTTTAACAAAACTCACAAAACATTTTGGTTCGTGGCGGTTGGACTCACTCTGCTGGGTGGCGCCTTTTCCAGGCTCGCGGCCCGCGAGTTTCCTCATCGGATCCAAGTTGTCGGCATTGAAAATTTGACTCACAACGTCAAAAGGATCACGCTCAAGCCGCAGGATCCAACGACCTTCACCTTTACTCCCGGACAACATGTCTTTGTGAAGGCCCCGGACAAGTACATCGCTGAATTCCAAGCCAAATACCCGGACGGCCGCAAGCATACCTCTCGACCATATTCCTGCGCCTCCAGTCCCAGCAACCGGTCCCAATTCGATCTCATTGTCAAGCATTACCCCGCTCCGCCTGACAAAAATGTCCCTCCGGGCATCGTATCGACCTACATCCACCAGCACCTGGACGTGGGCGACACGGTCGAACTGAGTGATCCCAGTGGCAACCTCTACACAGAGAGTGACGAGCAGACCGAGCGACCGATTGTCGTGGTGGCTGGAGGCGTTGGCGCCTCACCTTTCGTCGGTTTGCTTACTTATTGGTTCGAACAGGAAATCAATCGAAAAAGAGAAATCTATTTCTTCCTGGGAGTTCGCAGCCGAAGAGATTTATTGTTGCACGAACAATTCAACCAGTGGGTGAAAACAAAGAAAAACTTTCATTACATCCCGGCCCTTTCCGATCCACAAGACGGAGACGATTGGCAGGGAGCCACGGGATACATCAACGTCGTATTAGACAAATACTTTAACGAATCGCTCGATGCCGACGTCTACCTGGCCGGACCACCGATCATGATTCGGTTCACCCGTAAAGTGTTGGACGCCAAGGGAGTCAACAGCAACCAAATCCATCGTGATCCTATCCGTGTCCGAGAATGAAACAGCGAGCAACCGGTTTGGTACTCGCCACCAGTCTTCCACGGACGCGCCGCCGTTCTTTTGCCGAAAATCTGAATGACACCTTCGCCAAACCAGATCGTCCAAGCATTCCACGCCGACGGGTATATGGTGGTGCGAAACTTTTTGATCGAGCGTACACTCCGGCAGGTCGGAGCGGAAATTCACACATCGGAACCTGGTTGGTCATCGGAAAACTGAACCAAGTTCATTGTGGTTCCATCGTCAACCCGCATCTGCATCGTGTCGGTATGTCCGCTTCTGTCGGTCACCCGTTGGAGCACGGATCATCCGTCCTTGGTTCAACTCCGTTGCATGTTGAAAAACTTTCCAGGCAGCACCGCGCCGGCCAGAGTCGGACTGCCAATCGAACCGGCTTCAAAAAATACTGACCGACTTCCCGACCCCGCGCCAAGACAAATGCACGCAAATCCTTGCGCAGAAAAAACTTATGTTGCTCGACGAAATAAACAACTTGTTTATTTCGTTGTACAATCGAAAAATTCAGGTTAAGCCACAAATGCACCTAATTTGAATAATGAATTGAGCCTCAAACCCCTTGAGAACAGATGTAAAATCTCCGGAGACAACGTTGCGTTGGCTGCTCGGATATCCGATAATGAGAAAGCTTGTTGAATCGTCGAAACCCTTGGGATTAACTACCATGCTGCGTGTCGAAACGGGCAAAGGTCGTCGCTATTGTGACGGAATCTCGCGTCGCAGCGCTGTTCAGCTGGGACTCGCCGGGGTTGCTAGCTTTGGCTTGCCCGATTTCTTACGAGCCAAGGCGCTCTCCACCTCCGCTGGTTTTCAAGAAAAAGACACGTCGATGATCTTGCTGTGGCTGGGAGGTGGTCCAAGCCAGTTAGACACTTACGACATGAAGCCGGATGCCCCTGCAGAAATCCGGGGTCTCTGGCGGCCGACGCGGACCAACGTCCCGGGGATCGACATTTGCGAGCATCTTCCGCAACAGGCAAAAAGGGCGGACAAGTTTTCTCTCATCCGCTCGTTCCATCATAAATTCACCGGACACTTCGCTGCGGACCATAAGGTGCTGACAGGACGCGCGGGGATTGGTGGGAAAGAAGGCGAGCTCAAATTTCCTTCCTTCGGTTCCATCGCGACAAAATTTACCGGGCCTCGTGTGGCGGGAATGCCGGCTTACGTTTCCGTACCCACGGCGTCAGCCGGTGGATCAAGCCCCGGGTGTTTCGGGGGCCACTTCCTGGGACCTCAGTACGATCCGTTCCAAACAGGCGGTGATCCTAACGATACCGCGTTCTCAGTCGATACCTTCAATTTCCCAACGGGCATGACACTGAATAAGCTCGAAGACCGGCAAAGTCTGGCTGAGCGACTGAATCAATTTCGGTACAGTGTGGAAACTCCCAAAGTGTATGACGCAATGGACAATTTCCAGCGCGACGCCTACCACATTGTCACTAGCTCAAAAGCCCAGCGGGCCTTTCAAATCACTGAAGAAGACCCCAAAACTCGTGACCGATACGGCCGGGACCGCTGGGGACAAAGCACACTGATGGCGCGTCGACTTGTCGAAGCCGGATCAAGACTGGTCACGGTTGCATTCGGTGCCTGGGATCACCACGGAGATCTCGAACGGGACTTCCTGGGATTCAATTTTCCGCGACTCGACGCGGCCGTTTCCGCACTGCTGGACGATCTGGAGGATCGCGGCATCCTCGACAAGGTGCTGGTTGCGGTAATGGGCGAATTCGGACGTACACCCAAAATCAACACCGGGGGACCTGTCAAGGGAAGTAAACCCGGTCGTGATCACTGGCCCGGAGCGATGAGCATCTTACTTGCCGGTGGTGGCGTCCAACCGGGTCGTGTGATCGGGGCCACGAATCAACATGCCGCGTATCCGATCGATCGACCGGTAACCCCAGCCGATATGCACGCTACTATCTATCACGTTCTTGGCCTTGATCCAGAACTTCGCTTTCCCGATCGCGACGGACGTCCCAGACCGGCTATTGAACATGGCGATGTGGTACACGAGCTCTTTTAGGTGGCGCACCCGCTTCACTTGAAAACTGCCTTGTGCTCTTCCCTGCGTCTCCGGGGTTTGACTTGCTGTTTCCGTACCAGGATGGGCATGCTGAAAGCTGACCTCTTTTCGCCTCCCCGGGCGGAACCGGGCAAATGCCACCGGGAGCACTTTTACCGAAAATCACCCAAGCTACCCACCGCAAAACGATGGCTGGTCAATTAATTTTCGCAATCAGAAGGAGGACCCGGTTGTGGCTCAACTCGTTCTGGCAACCTGCCAATTTTGCGTCCAGAAAGATGTCGACAGTAATCTCCGGTCCGTGCTGCGTCAGATGAGAAAAGCAAAAGCCGGGGGAGCTCAGCTGGCACACTTTTCTGAAGCTTGCCTGTCAGGCTATCTGGGTAGCGAACTTAAGTCTGCCAGCGAAAGTCATTGGACCAGTGTGGCACACGGCCTCCTGCAGGTGATGACACTCGCCAGGGAGTTGAATCTCTGGGTGGTGATCGGGTGTAACCACCGGCTGTCAGGAAACCACAAGCCACATAACTCGCTCTACGTCATCGACAACCGGGGAAGGCTTGTCACACGGTATGACAAAATGTTCTGTTGCGGCGATCACGATGACAGCCAGGACTTGAAGTACTACTCTCCCGGAGAGTCGTTCGTAGACTTCCAGGTAGCCCAAGTTCGGTGCGGACTGCTCATTTGCCACGATTTTCGGTACCCGGAACTTTTCCGGGAGTACAAAAAACGGGGAGTCCAGTTGCTTCTCATCTCGTTTCATATGGCAGGCATGAATCGCAAATCCTACGACAAGTACATGGTCACTGTCCCCGCGACGATCCAATCCGCAGCGGCCAGTAACTTCTTTGCCGTAAGCGCCAACAACGGTACCCGACGACTCGCCTGTCCGAGCTTTGTTGTGAATCCTGAAGGCCTGATGATGGACAAAGCTCGGTCACACCAGGCAGCGGTCTTGATCAACGTGATTAATACGAATGACAAACTTTTCGACGCTTCCGCCTCATGGCGTGATCGATGCATGCGAGGAGTCCACCACAGTGGCACACTGGTCCGTGACAAAAGATCGCGTGACAGAAAAATCTTATGACCTTCTCTCTTGAGATGTTGAGACTCCTGGGCCTCAAAACGACTGACGTGACACATCGACATCCGTCCTCCCGGTCGTGCCTGATCACAATTGCAGCGACTTCAGACCGCTGGAACAAAAACGGTCATTGACTGGTTGCTGTTTGGTACACCAAACTCAGAAGCCAGGTTGCAAAAATAACCCGGAATAAAAGTTCGGTTCTGCAAATCAGAATAAAAGCATTAAACCTCCGCTTACCAGGTGTCACGTTGGCCCCCACTTCAAAGTTCGTTCCGTTGTCTGTCTGGCCACTTACTGTCAGAGCGACTAAAATTACTGTCGTTACGTGTCGGGCGCAGTGCGAGGAAACCTCTATCGACAGGACAAACGTAAACTTAGTGCGAGTTCACGTTCCCTGGCTGCGATGTCCAACAAAATCTGTCTGACAACATCACTGGTCATGCTCCTGCTGCTGGCCGGCATGACGCTCGCTCTTTCCGGAGCTGAAACTGAAAAGACAGCTCCCAGGAAGAATCCGCGCCTGACTTCTCTCTTTCCGTTAGGTGGTCAAAAAGGTTCTCAGTTCGATATCACCGTCCATGGAGAAGACCTCCAGCAAGTACGGAAGGTGTGGTTTGATTGTGAGCACCTGATCGCTGAAGTGAACGATGTCGCAGAGATCACTATTGAAAAGACACGGTTTTCGACCAAGCTCCCCACGCCTGCTCAAAATGTTTCCATTCGAGTCAACGTGTCACCCGAAGCCCCGTCTGGAATTTATGCCCTCCGCTTACTCACGGAAGACGGGATGTCTGACGTTCTACCGCTGCTGATCACTTCCGACCCGATCACGTTCGAGCAGGTGGAGTCGCACAACACGGCCGTCACCGCACAATCGGTAGATCTACCCACCAACCTCAGTGGAAAAATCGGCGGGCACGCTGAACTCGATTACTATTCCTTTGAGGCGCAGAAGGATCAGGAGTTGCAGTTCGAAGTGCTGGTCACCGGGGGTATTTTACCTGGCTCTGGCGTGCAATTTCCCGACCCGGAGCTTATTCTCTATGACCCATCGGGAAGTTGGTTTGACAGCCACAAGGCAATTCGGCTCGAAACGCTGAATGAGTCAACATTCAATCCCCTCGCTGGCAATACCATGAAACCGCGGTTGAGACACTGTTTCAGCCGTGCCGGCCGTTACCTGGTGTTGGTCGCCAGCCAGGGGAACAAAGGAGGACCGGAACATGGTTACCACCTGCGAATTAAAGCGGTCGATTCTGACCGCAAAGAACCAATCTGGACGGATCTTCAGTTGGCACAATCACCCGCTTTTGAGCTGTGGCAGGAACGTGGATTCACCAGGAAATTAACCCTGGCCCGATGCCAACAGCTGTGGCCCCGTACCGTTTCGGAATTCAATCAACGTGATCGCACCGGCCACAACCCGACTTCTCCCGACCAACTCAATCGGCTGACGGGCCACGAAACAGCTCACGAGGCTGGCAGCACCGTACTGGAAAAAGAACCGAATGCTCTGGTTTCTCAGGCCGTCCAAATTTCCAGACCAGTACTCATCCGAGGTAATATCGAGAGTCCCGGAGACATCGATCACTTCAGCTTTGAGGTGACCGCTGGAGACGCTCTAGCTTTTGAAGTCGAAACCACAAACCAGATGCACCCGGACTTCACTCCCTGGATGGTCGTCTCGAATTCTCATGACCAAAACGACTCTTCCAATATCCACCGCATGGTGGAAGGAAATTCCGGAGTTTGGCTTAAAGACATCAAGTCCAAAATGATTCTCACATTTGAGAAAAGCGGTGAATACACCTTGCGGGTCAGTGATCTCACCTCCCGGCGTGGTGGTTCCGACTTTAATTATCTCCTGCTCATCCGTCCTCAGGTTCCGCACATCGGAGAAGTGACTCTACGCGGAAAAGACTGCATTAATTTAGTCCCGGGGGAAACAAAAGCGTTAACACTGATCGTTGATCGTGAAGAAGGGTTCAGTGATCCGGTCGCATTATTCCTGGAAAACCTGCCTCCGGGAATTCAAACCGAAGCGGTAACGGTCAAGGCGGAAACTACGCCTCCGGTGAAGAACTTCAGGGGCGAAATCAATCGAGATTGGTTCTTTCCCATCAAACAGAAGGTTGTACTCACCTTGGTTGTCGATGACGACGCTCAAGTCACGAACGAGCCTTGCCGAGCACGCCTCATGGCTCAAGCGGGAAGTGAACAACGGTCCGGAAAACCGTTTCCCCTCCAGAACCTCTACATGATGGTGGTCTCTGCGAATTAAAGCCGGTAACAACATGGTCGACAGAAATTCTTATTGCGAGAAAGCATCTATCCGCTGGTTGATTTTCCGTCGCTGCAGTGCACTACGGTTAACCAGCGGCAGTTGGATCGTTTTGGTTTTAGCAGTCCCCTGGATGGTCCCACGTTTACAGGCCGACGAACAGCCGTCGCAGGAACCCGTCTCGGTACGTGTGGTTCCGCACGAAACCACACTCTGGGGCTACCGTGCTTCCCAACGCTTCCTGGTGCTTGCTAATTATACTGACGGACTGGAAAGAGACGTTACCTCGCAATCACAATTCACCATTTCAGACTCTCGGGTTGCCGAGTTGGCTACTGGTGGTCAAGTGGTCGCGTTATCAGACGGCATGGCAACGGTGACGGCCAACTTGGGAAAACTGTCAGCCACGGCCCATCTGCAATCAAAAGAATCTCAACAACAAACGCCCGTCAGCTTTGATGGAGCCATCACACGGATTCTGACCAAGCGAGGCTGCAACGGTAGCAATTGCCACGGCGGAGTGAAGGGCCGGGGGGACTTCAAGCTTTCTCTGGATGCAATCATTCCACAAGAAGACTACGACTGGATCACACTCGGTGGTGGCTATCAAGTCCTTACCGACGAACCACTGGAACCCCGCACTCCACGAATCAATTTGCAGCATCCGGAACAGAGCTTGCTGTTACAGAAGCCAAGTGACGGAGATAACCACGGTGGTGGACTTCGACTTCCGCGGGAGTCGTCCGATTACGAGACCATCCTCCGTTGGATTCAATCCGGTGCCCCCTTTCGTGTAGCCGGCAAGAACACTTCCGAAATCGAACAACTGGAGGCGATTCCCGCAGAAGTCGTCCTCAAAGAGTCT
This sequence comes from Planctomycetota bacterium, assembly GCA_963578105.1. Classification (GTDB taxonomy): domain Bacteria; phylum Planctomycetota; class Planctomycetia; order Pirellulales; family Pirellulaceae. The sequence goes on along the minus strand of CAUZBP010000002.1, from coordinate 12,674 downwards.
GGAAATCATCAACTGATCGTGACCGCCCACTTTCAAAACGGGTGGCAACAGGACATGACCGACCAGGTCCGCTACGAATCTTTAGATCCTGAAATCGCCACGGTTGACCCGCACGGCAAGGTGCGGGCGGGCCGCGTTGGAGAAGCGGTCATCATGATCCGCTCGGCAGGTCGGTCGACCGCGGCGCACGTTGGTGTGATTGCCCGGTCCGTCGCTGACTATCCTCAGGTGCCTCGCAACAACTTTGTTGATGACGAGATCTTTGACAAGCTGCGTCGCTTCCATATCGTACCTTCTCCGCTGTCCAACGACGCCGAATTTTTACGTCGTGCTTGCCTGGACATCACCGGTACCCAGCCACCCCCCGAACGTGTGCGTGAATTCATCGCCAGCCCCGATCCCCAAAAACGAGAAAAGCTGGTGCAAATCCTTCTGAACTCTCCCGAATACAACGAATACTGGACTTTTCGGTTGGCGGATCTTTTTCTCGTCAAGTCGGGATACAACTATTGGGAATGGGTCCGACAGAGCGTTACCAGCAACAAACCTTACGACGTGATTGCCGTCGAAAGGATTTCGGCCCAGGGAGTGACTGGCGCGGCTCAACATTTCAAAGGTCCCGACGATCACGTCGAACGAGTGGTGTCGGAACAATTCCGTGTTTTTTTTGGCCGGCGGATGGATTGCGCCCAGTGTCACAATCATCCCTATGATCGCTGGACTCAAAACCAGTTCTGGGAATTAGCAGCGTTCTTTGGAAAAACCAACAAAATGGGGACCATTGCAGGCGGTGTGACCTACGACGACCCCCGGGGGCGTGAAGAAGATTTCGGTGAGATGGGAAGAACCGCGTTGACTTTCAAACTCGTCACCCATCTCCGTACCAAAGAGGTCGTCGAACCCACGTTCCTGGACGGACGTGTGCTGCCGGAAGCTGCCAGGAGCGATCCGCGGATGGAGTTGGCTCGCTGGATGACTTCCCAACAGGAATTTTCCGAAGCTACAGTCAACCGGTTCTGGGGATTCTTCTTCGGCAGGGGCTTGGTCGATCCGGTCGATGATTTTCGATTAGGAAATCCGCCGACTCATCCTGTTCTGCTGAAAAAACTGGCCGACGACTTTCGTGAGCATAGCTATGATCTGAAACACCTGATCGGGCGCATCGTTCTTTCCCGCGCCTATCAATTGTCCAGTGCTACGAACCCAACGAACCTGAACGATAAACTGAATTACTCCCACGCCCGGTCCCGGCCACTCGATGCCGAAGTGTTGCTCGATGCACTGGCGAGTGCCACCGGCGTCGCACCAGATTTCTCCCCTCCGCACGGCATCTATGACTACCAGACACCACCACCAGGAATCCGAGCCATCAATTTAAAATTTCCAGCCAGTTACAATTCACGTTTTCTGGAAATCTACGGGCTACCTCAGAGAAATGCTGTCGAGGAGCGAGACAGTTCCGCAAGTTTGGGCCAAGCATTACACATGCTCGTTGGTCCAACCTACAATCAAAAGCTATCCCAACCAGACAGCCGCCTGGGGCAACTTCTAGCACAAGATGCTTCAGACACCGACATCATCGAGCAACTTTACCTGGCAAGTCTCTCGCGTTTTCCCTCCAACACCGAACGGGACAACTTGATCACCCTGATTCAATCGCAGCCCGTTCGACAAAACGCACTGGAAGACCTGTTGTGGGCACTTCTAAATTCGCGGGAATTTGCAGAAAATCACTAAGTGGAACAGGAACCAATCGATTCGTAGAAAAATATTGCGGCGCAGGGACTCATTGAATCATACTTGTCTCTGCTGTTTCAGCGGCTGTTACTGTAATTTCAGTCCATCGATGGATCAGACGATCTGAAACGACACCCCGCTTAGGGATGCAATCATGGATCAAAACACCGGTTGGCGGGTTTCCCAGGCTGAATTGAGTCGCCGTTCTTTGCTGCGAGTCGGTTCACTGAGCTTTTTAGGGCTCGGACTGAACCAGTATTTGCAGCTTCGGCACGCCATGGGTTCCGGCGACAGGGCAACCGGACCTGCCGGTAAAGCCCAGGCTTGTATTTTGCTGTGGCTCAATGGCGGTCCCAGTCATGTGGATACCTGGGATCCGAAATCCGTTAGTTCGTTCAAGCCCATTTCTACCAATGTGCCTGGCATCCAGGTGACAGAGTTGCTTCCGCGTACGTCGCAACACATGGACAAACTTTCCATTGTTCGTTCGATGCACACCGAAGAAAACAATCATGGCCTGGGACACCACTATGTCATGACGGGGCATCGACCACATCCATCAATGAAATTCCCCGCTTTCAGCTCGATCATCACGAAGGAGATGGGGTCGCGCCACAGTGTCCCGCCGAATGTCATCATTCCTGAGATTCACCCGGGATACAAAGATTACTACGGAGCGCATTTCCTGGGGGCAGAGTACGACCCCATGCAAATCCCGAATCCGTATCAAGACGATTTTTCGGTCCCCGACTTGGAGTTGCCCTCCAACCTTACGATTGAGCGGATGGAAGCGCGACGTTCTTTTCTGTCGTTGGTGGATCAACAGTATCGTCAAACCGTAGCTAGCACAGAACATGAGAACATGGACACCTTTCGTACTCAGGCTTACAACATGATTCTGTCACCAGCCGTTCGCAAAGCCTTCGATCTCAGCCAGGAGTCCGAGAAAATCAAAGAGGCCTATGGCCGTCACACCTTCGGACAAAGCGTCTTGATCGCCCGCCGCATGGTCGAAGCGGGCAGTCGCTTCGTCACCGCGCTGGACCTGAACCGAATTGCAACGGGACGGGACTGGGACACGCATTTTGGAAATGACGACCAACACAAAAACCATCTGGTTCCCGTGCTTGATCAGACACTATCCACCCTTTTAGAAGATTTGGAGCAACGCGGACTGCTGGAATCCACCCTGGTTATCGCCACGGGTGAATTCGGACGCACTCACGACTTCAATCCGGGTGCCGGGCGGGACCATTGGTGCCATTGCTGGTCGCTGGTCCTCGGGGGCGGAGGAATTCAAGGGGGCCGGGTAATCGGCGCCAGTGACAAAAAGGGGGCCTACGTGGCAGATCGCATGGTCACCATGGGCGACCTGCTGGCCACGATTTACAAGACGTTTGGAATCGATTGGACCAAAGAGTATATGCACCCGATCGGTCGTCCGCTGAAAATTGCCAACTCGATCAACGACGAGACCGGTGTGCCCATCGATGAGCTCGTCTAAAGCCAGGCCTACCGGCTCCTCCACCCTGCTACAGGGGGGTGGAAAACATTTGCGCGGCACCATGCTCCACCTGGCCTGTCGCTGCAAATCTTCCGGCTCGTGGCTACCTCACCCCTCGGGCAAGTACTCCGTAAAGAACCGCAACCAGTTCTTGTAAAAGATGGCGTCGATGTCCGGCTCGCCGTAGCCACGTTGCTTCAAAGCGTCCCCGATACGGTGCAGATCGGTGGTCGTCCGGAGATCGCTGGGCATATGGTTGGTGCCTCCCATGTCGCTACCAATTGCTGCATGTCGGGTGTTGCCCGCCAACTGACAGATGTGGTCGATGTGATCTGCCACTGCCGAAAGCCTGAGATTGTCAGGCTTCGATTTCCCTAAAACCCACCCCGGCACCAGCATCCAGGCGTCCGTGACAGCACCGATCACTGCGTCGCGTTCCAACAACATTCCTATTTGCCGGTCATCCAATTGCCGATCGCCCGATACCAAAGCGCGACAGTTGTTGTGGCTGGCCATCACCGGACCGGAAAACTGTTCCAACGCCTCATAAAAGCTGGGATCCGACAAATGGCTCACGTCAAGAATCATGCCGACCTGCTCAAATTCCCGCAGTAATTGTCGGCCTTCCGGAGTCAGCGTCCCGCTGGAACCCGTGCCGTACGCGTACTGACTCTTTCCAAAGTGCGAGAGCATGACGGATCTCAATCCGTCCTCCCACCATGAGGCGACCTGGGATGGATCCACAATCGGATCGGCACCTTCCATGGCCACAATCAATCCCGGTGGGGTTTCTTTGTTGTTCGCCTGCCGCCATTTTCTCCAGTGCGTCTGCAACTCCGCAGACGTGCGAATCAATTTCAATCGATTTTCACGCTCCAATACCCGGTAGTAAGCAAGTTGTCCTTGGGCATTGGCGTAAGCCATGCGGTGAGTTCGAAAATCGAGATCCGCTCGTAGAATGGGTCTGACCTGAGGGTCAACCCGGGCAGCGAGGCTGGAAACACACACGGCCACGCCCGCCTCACGCATTTCAAACAGACTGTTGACAGCCCGGGCACGGTCATGCGTGTCGGACATACCCTCCTCGTGCTGATTGATTTGCTGAGCGGAGAGGGTCAGATCACGGTTGTAAGAAACGGCAAACAGGGCCAGATCCATGTGGCCATCAAATATCGGTCGCATGACGTTTTACTTTCCAGCTTGTTTTGTCCACCTTGGTCCATACCGTGACCTGTGAGGTCCACCGGGTGATTCAGGCCGTCCATTGAATGATGTGTTAGCAACCATCATCAACAAGCAGACATTTCTTGGACCTGTATTTACAACGTTCACCAGCTGGAGGGCGGAGAAGAACCCCGGGGATAGTGCCAACTCAAGATCCCTCTATAATCTATCAAACAACCGCTCGACAGGGCATCTTCCCCGCAAACACTCCCCATTCCAAGCAGTACTCATGACCATTCATTCCGCAATGAGTGAGCAACTCGCAACGGCCATTCAACCGAAACGACTGCTGGATATGGCGATGCGATTGATTAATGTCCCCAGTCCCACCCGATCTGCCGCAGCGGCGGCTGACTGCCTGCAAGACATTCTATCGAGTGAGGGATTCGATGTGGCGCGACCCGTGGCTGGCTGGCCCGAATCCCCGGCCGTTGTCACCACCTTTGACAGTGGAAAAGATGGGCGCAAACTGCAATTCAACGGTCATCTGGACACCGTTCATCTACCCTTTGTTCCCGCACGTGTTGAAGACGGAAAGTTGTACGGAAGCGGCGCATCCGACATGAAGGGAGGCCTGGCCGCCGCGGTCGAAGCCATGCTGTTGCTGCGGGACACCGACCTTCTGCCTGGCGGCAGTATTCTGTTGACCGCCCACGACCTGCATGAATCTCCCTGGGGAGATGGCAGCCAGGTAAGCAGTCTGATCGAAGAAGGATGGTCGGGCGATGGCGTCCTGTTACCTGAATATCTCGCGACCCCTTTGCCGGTCGCGGGTCGTGGCCAGTCGATCATCGACTTAACCATTTCGCGCGAAGGCGAACCGGTCCATGAAGTCCTGGGAGGTATTGACCAACCACAAGTCATTGCCGCTGGAGCAGAACTGGTCTGCCGATTTCGCAAATTGGACCAACAGCTATTGAAGCACACCCATCCACTGGCGGGTCGCGAAAGCTGCTTTATCGGTGAAATACATGCTGGCGAGATCTACAACCAGGCGCCAACCACCTGCCGACTGGCGGGCACTCGACGGTGGATACCGGGCACCGATGTCAACGATGTGCAAAAACAGTACGAGGAGATCCTCTCTGAAATCGAAGAGTCCTTCGGAGTACAGATCAAAGGAGATTTTCGAGCTTCCGGTCACGCTTACGAGATCGACATCAGTAACCCCCTGGTGACTGCCGTACAAGCAGCCAGCCGTATCATCTCGGGCAGCGAATTGCCCATCGGTGCCAAACCGTTTGCCGATGATGGAAATAAATTCGTCAACCTGGCGGGCATACCAGCCATCACGCACGGACCAGCCGCACTGGGTGCTCATACCACCAGCGAGGAGGTCCCTCTCGCAGAACTGGAGCGTGTGGCGATGGTCTATGCGGCGACCGCCGTCGAGTTCTGTGACAAACGCCGGTCGTGACGATTCGCTCGGGTCTAATGGCATAAAAACATCCCGCCACGGAACCTTTTCCACCTCTCAAGCCCCCCCACCTCTGGTCAATCTGTCCACTGATGAGATAACCTAACTGACGCGACGTTGTCCCGATCGAATCCTTCCTCCACCGATCGGAACTCAGCGGTGATCCATCCTTCACCTGTCACCGCGAAGGACGACCGGCACAAAGCGTTGCGGTCGGTACGGTAAAAAACAGGAGGACCTATTGGGAACACATTTCAGTCCCTGGTTTTCCCGGTCTTTTTGCCCCACTATTCCCTCTTCCCGGAGTCCTTTTTATGTCGACACCAGCAGACACTCTCAGCGCGATCTCCGATGCCCAACTCACCGAAGAAAAGTTTCTGCGGCGTATTTTCATCCGGGATCAGATGACAGAATTTGTCCGGGATCCCTTCGTGATCTCACGGGCAGATGGCATCCACTACTGGGATGTTCACGGTAAACAGTACATCGACGCATTATCAGGAATTTACGTGGTCAGTGTGGGACATCACAACACTCGGGTCATCGAAGCCATCCGCCAGCAGATGGAATCTCTCTGTTTTTCTCCCGCTATGCATGGCACCAATCCGCAGGCGATTCGCCTGGCCAACCGGTTGGTCGAACTGGCCCCGGACGATATCGGTGCTGTTAAATTTTTCACCGGGGGATCTGAGTCCACCGAGGGTGCCATCAAAATGGCGCGACAATATCACAAGCTGACGGGACATCCCACCAAGACCAAGATCGTATCTCGTTATCAGTCCTGGCATGGTTCGACGATGGGTTCCCTGTCCGCCTCGGGAGTCGCGTCACGCAGATCGGTCAACGAGCCGTTAGCACCCGGATTCGTTCACGTATTCCCGCCCACCTGTTATCGTTGCCCTTTCGGAAAAACATATCCGGACTGCGAAATCACTTGCGCAACGCTCATCGAAGATGTGATTCAAATGGAAGATCCCGACACGGTGGCAGCCGTCATGGTAGAGCCGATCGGGAATACGGGTGGCATCATCGATCCCCCGGAGGAATACCTACCGTTGCTACGAGAGATTTGTGACCGCCACAACGTGCTGCTGGTCTTTGACGAAATCATTAACGGAATCGGTCGAACGGGGCAAATGTTTGCCGCTCAAACCTTCGGGGTGACACCCGATATGATTTGCGTGGGCAAAGGTCTGAGCAGTGGCTACACGCCACTGGCTGCGCTGCTTTGCAGACAACACGTGGCCGACGCTTTCTGGGGTGACGTAACGTCGAACCCCGGGTTTGTCGAAGGGCACACCTTCGAAGGAAACCCCCTCGGCGCCGTCGCCGGATTAGCCACGCTGGAAGAAATCGTAAGCCGTGACCTGTGTGGAAACGCGAGGCGAACCGGCGCTCGGCTAAGAAAGGGGCTGGAAGATATGCAACGTCACGGAATCATTGGCGACATACGAGGCAAGGGCCTGTTTCAAGGGATCGAATTCGTGGCCGATCGGACCACCCGTAAGCGATTCGATCCTCCCATCGGCACTCAAATCGGTCGCCGAGCGCTGGCCAATGGACTATTGACTCGTTTTGACCCGCACTGGCTGGCGATCGCACCTCCCCTGATCGTCGAAGAAGAGCAAATTGATCAGATCCTGGCGATCCTGGATCGCAGCATACAGGAAGTATTAAATACCGTTGAACCATAACGGGTCTCCTGCCCGCAGCGACGACTGCCACACTCAAAACCACTAGCGAACCCTGCGCGTCATCCCGGGTTGAAAACCCCGATTCACCGCTCATCATAAAAACCCGGCAGGAAACAACGATGGCCGACAAATTTCGCGTTGGGATTACCAACGATTTCCTAACCAGTGACGGTGAATCCGCATTCGGGGACATCGGCCTGGACGTCTTTGACTCGAAGCCGGGTCTTGGTTACGAGTTTTTTGATGAATACCACGCCCAGGCAACTCCAGAACAGCTTGCTAATGTCGATGCTGTCATCACACTCTACCCCCAGTTCAACGAAAACAATCTGTGTGACGCCGAACGTCTGACCTTGGTCGCCCGTTTTGGTGTCGGATACGACATGATCGACGTCGAGGCCTGTACACAAAATGACGTCATCCTGGCCATCACACCCGAAGGCGTGCGCCGCGGCATGGCAGAGGGAAGTTTGGCCCTGATGCTCGCGCTTGCCAAACAACTATTCCCCAAGAGCCAACTGCTCCGCGAGGGACGCTGGCAGGACAGTAAACAATTGCTCGGCTGCTGCCTGACGGATAAAGCCATCGGAGCCATTGGGCTCGGAAACATTGGCGCTGACCTGATGCAGTTGGTCATTCCCTTCCAACCCTCCCGGCGACTGGCCTACGACCCGCATTGCCCGCCCGAACAAGCGTCAGCCTGGGGAGTCGAACTGGTCGACCTGGATACTTTGCTGAGCGAGTCCGACTTCGTGAGTATCCACTGCCTGTTAAATGACACCACGCGCGGTCTGGTGGGAGAACGTGAACTGAATCTCATGAAACCCACTGCTTTTCTCGTCAATACAGCCCGCGGTCCGATCATCGACCAGCGGGCACTGACCACCGCACTGCGTGAGCGCACCATTCGGGGTGCTGCTCTGGATGTGTTTGAAGTGGAACCTATCGACCCGGCTGACCCGCTTCTGGAGTTGGACAACCTGATACCGCTGCCACATTCGGTAGGCGGCACAGCGGAGTTGTACCTGGGCAACGGCCGTGGCGCCTGCCAGGCGGCGCTCGACGTATTTCACGGTCGGGCCCCTCAGCACGTCGTGAACCAAGAAGTTCTCGAACGCCCCGGTCTGAAGAACAAATTAAAACGTTATGCCGAAAGGTCGTCATGAGTTCTCAAAATCCAAGCGAGAAAGTCCTGGTCACCGGATCCTCCGGTGTCCTGGGGCAAGCCGTCTGTCGCGAACTGATTTCGCGGGGACATCGAGTGCGAGGATTTGACCGGGTTGGCCTCCAGGATTCAACCACTGGACTGGACGACTTCCAACTGGGTGACCTGGCCGATGCAGAATCCGTCGATCGTGCCGTCAGCGGTATGGATACCCTTGTCCACCTGGCAGCGTATCCGGATGAGGCGGATTTCTTGACCGTCCTGCTGGAACCCAACGTGATCGGTGTCTACCACGTACTGGAAGCAGCCCGGCGACATCGACTACAACGTGTCGTCGTGACCAGTTCCGGCCAGGCCGTTGAAGGCCACAACTGGCGGGAACAAACGCTCAAAGTCGACGATCCGTTCTGCCCGGTGAGCCATTACGGAGTTGCCAAGGCAATGGCGGAGGCCTGGTCACGTTACTACTCGGAGCAGCACGCCATGAGCATGATCGTGGTGCGGCCCGGAATGGTACCGCGCGAGCCGTCCGTGTGGAAAACATTGGCCGAAGACAAAGTGCTGCAACGCTTGTACTGGAGCCAACGGGATGTCGGGCGATTTTATGCGCTGTGCGTGGAAGTGCAGGAGGTGAATTTTGCCGTGCTCTTTGGGACGAGCTGTCAGCAGGAACCCTACGCCATGGATCCGGAGCCGGCCCGGCAACTCCTGGGTTACGAACCGATCGAACCCTGGAACGGTATTCCCGAAGAACATCGCTGAATTAAGATGGACACAAGAACAACAGGTGGGCCTGCACAGTCCATGTGATAGGTCACGGAGGGCGAGACAACCTAAACCTTGACCGTTTTTCCCTCCCGTGCCGACTGCAACAAGGCAACGACCACGGCAGCGTTCTGACGGCTGTCCGAAAGTGGAATGACGGGTGCAACACCGTCCAGAATACTGGTAACCACCGAGTCGACTTCGTCCTGGTAGGCGTTCGTGTCACGATAGGTTTTTGTATTGATCTCCTGATCGAGCATCCCGTCGTCCCAGGTGCCCCGGGGAGGTGATCCGTCATGCCGAATCAGGTGCACATGCGCATCGTAGCCCGGTTGATTGGCCCAGGGAGAGCTAACCTGGATCCGCCCTTCGCTGCCAAGCAAGTCGCCTTCCACGTGTCCGAATGCTTGAAAGCTGCAATAAAACTGTCCGCATGCGCCGCTGGGGAACCCGAGCTGTGCTGAGAAGCTCAGATCAACGCCCCGTTCACTGGAGATTTGCGACGCCGACACTTCCTGTGGCTCTTGCCCGATGACCGTTCGCATGAATCGCACACAATAACTCCCCAGATCCCACAACGCACCCCCACCTTGTTCGGGGTCCATACGAACATCGTCAGGGTTTTCCAAAACATAACTGAATAGACCTCGCACCAGGCAAACCTGGCCGATCGCTCCGCCGGAAACCAACTGGCGAATGTAGTTCGTCTGTGGATGGTACCCCATCATGGCGGCTTCCTGAATGATTACTCCGTTGCGCCTGGCCGCCTGCTCCATCTGGTCCACTTCCGCCACCGTCAGCACCAGAGGCTTTTCACAAAGTACATGTTTTCCGGCGTCGGCACACTTGACGGACCATTCGGTGTGCAGCCCGTTGGGAAGCGACACGTAAATCGCATCGATGTCTCCGTCGGCCAGCAACTGCTCGTAGCTGCCATAGGCACGCGGAATCTTCCAATGCCGGGCGTAATCCTCTGCCTTTTTCCTATCACGACTGGCTACCGCTACAAGCTCGCTACGAACCTCGTTGCGAATCGGTTCCATGAGACGTTCGTTGATCCGGGCCGTACTCAGCAAGCCCCAGCGAACTTTCTTGTCGGTCATGATGGGATCCTTTACCACCTATCCGGGGTTTCAGAAGAAGCCGCCAGTTTATCCTACTTCGCCCCTGCTGGGGAGCAGAGCGAGCACCCGATGATTCGATCTTGAGACCAAAACGGGATCGGCAATCTCTCTTCCGGAAAACGTCTTCCGAAAACAGTCCGCCTCGCTAGGGGCGCACCGCTGTTCTATCATGCTGCCCCGTTGACCGTATGAACCAGCAGGTCAAACCCCTGACGATCACGTTCCATGCAACTGGCCACCGGGCTACTACAGCGCCATCTTGCGTACGGAGCATGATGGAGTGTGAACGACAGGTGAGATTTCTTTTGTCGTCCGCTCTGAACACCCAGGCCGCGCAGCAAAGGTTTTGTTGCAGCTCACGACAAACCCGACTATGCCTACAACACCTGGAGGGGGATATACACTCTACAGCGGACCCAGCAGCCCGGATCAGCCGTTATGGGTTTGTATGAGCAGGGTGGCATCGTGTTTACAACTGGCTGCACCGAGTGGGCCAAGGGTTTGCGCGGAGAAGATCCCGTCGTCGAACAAATCACGAGAATTATTCTGAACCGGTTGTCCGTATAGAACGTGCAGGAATCCGGACCGGGCGCTCGTCCCGTGCGGACTTTCTGACGCTGGCTGTCTGGCAGCCGATCAGATCGGCTGCCGGGCCTGCTCATCGAGTGGCGCCTGCCGAGCAACACCCCACAGCTTTCGCGACACAGCCCTCAATCCAAACCACGGAACACTTATCCACCACTGGCATTATCTCCCTGATTCCGGTACCCAGCGATAGATTCCGGCCAACATGTCCGAACGGTGACCCTTGGTCGTAAAGATCACAAACTCGTCCTCCTTCGTCGCAAAAGCGTTCACCGTCTCGTAGGGCTCAGCCAGACCGTAGTCAAAAACTGCGTCACTGGTCGTAGCTGATGCCAACCCCCGGCTGCTGCCAAGAACTCGAGCGATAAGTCAGAGCGAGCCCACCGTGAGGCAACACCACCCCTTTTTGTTGACTCACCCCGGCCAGACTACTGCCTGTTTTTTTCCAGCGACGCCCCTGGTCGGTGCTGATCGCCACGTCGTTAGCGCCTCAACCGCTGGGTCCCATTGTAATGAACTCGTGCCGGGAGAAGGCGACCCATGTTCCGTCAGACATCTTCAGAATATCCATTTCACTGTAACGTGGTTCCCACTGATACTGTCCCGCCTGGGGAGGCTCTGCTCGAAACACAAAAAAAATCACTCCACTCTCTTCCATCCTTCGAACGGATGACTCCGTTGGACGACGAATAAGAACTCATCTCGTCTTCGCTCACGCAGCCGAAAATTGGGAGAACCACATCTCCGCTTTGACTTTCCAAAACGTGGCTGACTGTTGGAATCGACCAACGAAACGGGCCCTTAAAAGGCTTTCCTGCAGTCCAGTTTTTTCCTTCGTCGTCGGAGTGATACACGACAATGGAAACACGGAAATTCCATGCTGATTTTCAATCGTTTTAGAAATGTTTCCACTTCCCTGCTGCAGCCTGCGGGAGATGGTGCCCGAGGCCTGTGCAAGATAGAATCGGCCACTGACATTCGCTGCCTGACACTCGGAAAGCTTTTCCTGCTGACACATCGCAATGGGCTGCAAACTGTTTTTCGCAACCCGGGCGCACGTAATCGGAAATCACTCGGACTGCAGCTGCGGATCCTGCAGGTGGTCAACCAGAATAAATTGACGTTCTACCTACAACAAGGAGAAGGAGCATGGCCAAAACAATTCGTGTGGGCGTCATCGGAATGGGGTGGATGGGAACCGTACACAGCCGAGCCTACCTCAACATTGCGGACCGCTTTCGTCACGCTGACATTTCCGCCTCCCTGGTCGCGTGTGCTGATGAGGTGGAAACGCGAGCCCGGGACGCACAATCACGATTTGGATTTACGCGTTCCACCACCAACTGGCGAGAAGTCGTGGCCGACCCTGAGATTGACATGGTGGTCATCACCACGTCAAACAACACCCATCTTGAAATGGTCCAAGCAGCCGCCGCTGCCGGAAAACATATCTTCTGCG
>CAUZBP010000001.1:0-291606 GCA_963578105.1 Planctomycetota bacterium | reverse complement strand
CGCTACACGGCGCGCTCAGGCACCTGCCAGGAACAGATCACGTGTAAAGTTCATCAGGAACTCCGGACCATCAGGCGTGATATGGCACACGTCGCCCAACGGTACGAACATTTTTCCGCTCCCGGGCAGAGTAAAGACCGAATGAACGACCACCGTGGTACCAGCCTCGACCTGCTGCTCATTCGTGTCGTTCAGGGGAACCGGCTGTTCACTGTAATCGAGCCCAATGCCATGGCCGTAACGGGATCCGGGCATGTCGAATTGGTAACGAGCCCCCACATCGCGGATGGTGGCACCCACGTCTCCAATCCTGGCACCCGGCTTGAGTTGCGCAAGACCGGCGTCCTGAGCCTCGCGCGCAATGGCATAAAGATCGGATAACTCCTGGCAGGGTTTTCCCAACGTGCCCGTACGTTGCCCGTGACACCAGTAACCCTTGTAAACCACGTAAGAACAGGAAGCCATCAGGTCGCCCTCCTGCAACACCCGCTCGTGCGGTTTCAGATCCAACCGCGTGTCGCACCAGGCGGGCGACGGCCCGGAGGCCATCCAGTACTTAGCGTGGTCAGCGCCTTCACGTCGCACGGCACGTTCCATCTCGGCAATCACCTCGATCCCACGCATGCCCGGACGGGCCACCTGCAGCATTGTCTCGAACCCCAGGTCACTCAGCGCGGCCGACTTGCGCATCAATTGCACTTCAGCGGGTGTTTTCACCGCACGAATCTGGCCCACGATGTCATCAATGTTCCGCAGTTGGCTACCGAACCCCTTGCGCAGCGATTCAAAAAACGGTACCGACATGGCACCCAACCCGACGATGCCGACATCCTTTCCAGTCGCTCCCGCTTCGTCGAGGATGGCCATCGTTTCGGCCACAAAGTCGCGCGGGCCGCCACTGTCTCCCTTGCGATGTGCGGCAATCGAGTTAGGATCCACCGGCTGGACCAGTCTCAGGTCCTGTAGAGGACTGACCTCGGCAATCTGTTCGAGCATGAAATCCATGCCGGTCAGCAACAGGGTTGTCGGGCCCACGACCGGCACAACCACTACCGAGTCCACGATCCGATCGTAGTTGGCCCAACCGGACAAGTACGCCACGTGCCCGGTCTGCGTCCACTTATGTTCCGCCGGCGGCGAAAAAGCCAGTAGAGCACCCAGGTCATTTTCGCGCAGGAACGCCTGCACGCGCTCATGCCGAAGGTTGAACTCTTCCGCCGCAATCGGTAACTCCGTCATATGACCCACCTGACCTTTTCAATAGGATACAGCATCGCGCAAGCCAGTCGCTCCAAGGGCAAACCTGAGTAGAGGATCCTGTTCATTCGTGTTGTGTGAATGCGATTCAGGAAAACACGGACTCTGCATGTCGCCACACCTGAAATCGCCGGCGAAACCACCCCAAAAAAGCGAATCCACGGCTGAAGGCTTCTTTTTTATCACCTATCCATCGCCTGCCTGCAAGGCTCGCAGTCCGGTCGAGAAGGTCTTCGTCCAGTACCCACTTTCCCACCAACTCCACTTAACACCACTTTGAGGAGGCGATGTGAATCTTTTCGATGGTCGGATGATTTACATGTTGCCACGCCGTTTTCGCCAGGCCATCGACGGCGTTCATCGCGGGGCAAAGCATTATTCGTCGAGCGGTACAAACGGGATCGTGTCGAGTCTTACAACGCTTGTTCTGAAATCCTGCTCCTGTAACTCGATCACCCGGAATCCCGGTGGAAGCAAATCAAAACGTATCTGTTCGGTTTGCGGCACAAATTGAAACGCAGCCGATGGGGTACTGTAAAAGGGAACTCCGGCAAACGTGCCCTCGAAGACTTGATGGATGTGGCCACAGAACATCCCCCGCACCCCTTCATGACTCCTCAGAAGATTTTCCAGGGACTCCGAATTGGACAAGCCGATTCTGTCGAGCCATTCGCTCTGCACAGACATGGGATGATGGTGCAGAAAGATCAGCGTGGGACGACCCGGGGTTTCTGACAGCCAGGTTTGCAACCGGTCAAGGGTCTGCTGACTGAGTTCACCCCGACCTTCATCAGGCACCTGGGAATCCAGTCCGATCAACTGCCAATCACCTATTTCGTCACGGAACCAGATATCCTCGTCTGCTTGCCCCGGCACCTGGTGAAAGACTTGGCGCATCCTGCCCCGATCGTCGTGATTTCCTGGAATCAGCAGGGATCGTTCCGACCAATCCTCCAGAAGATCTTTCAGCAGTTGGTATCCGGCCACCGTGTGCTCCTGGCTGAGATCGCCTGAAAATACGACACGTGCCGGATCAACAACTTCCCGTCGGGCTTTCTGCAGCACTTGTTGCAAACTTTGTGCAACAGTCACGCCTCGAAGTTTGCCGTCGGGAAGACTGAGTAGATGAGGATCTGAAATTTGCAAAATCTTTGTCATCGAGGTTCCCTTGAATCAAAAACGGGGTGCCCGCCGCCACCTGTCGACCCGTGAGGTTGCCAGCCTATCAGTTGGAGCATAGATGAGAAGTTCGCTTTTCGACAATCCCCCACCTGTACTACCAACAAAAACCACCGGGGCAACTGGACAAACAATTGCGACGCCGCATCATTAGGATTAAAATTTCCTTATGGCATGTCCACCACATGGAACGCGGGAAAACCTAGTGAGTTTCCAAAACATGTTAACGCGTCCGCTCCTATTGCTGGTCACCTGGGTGGGTCTCACAACTGACCCGGAAACAACGGCCCATCATCGCGGCTGACTGGCTAGACAAAATGCAACGGCCTCGCGCAACACCAACAATTCACCACGAACCCTGTAGCACGGATGGTCACATCGATGAAGAGTAGTTCCAGACGACAATTTCTGCAGCAGACATCTGCCGGCACCTTGTCCCTATTGGTGGCGAATCGCTGCGTGGCACGCCCGCAACATCGTCCAAAAGTCGCGGCGGTGTTCACTTCGTTTTACGATCGCTCCCATGCCCACGTGATCCTGGAAAATTTTCTTGAGCCATACATCTTCAATGGAAAACGCGTGGAACCACCTGTGGAAGTGGTGTCGTTTTATGCTGACCAGTTCCCCTCGGTCGATATGGCCCGTGACGTGGCCGAGACCTATGGGATCCCCCTCTATGGATCGATTCGCGAGGCACTTTGTCTGGGTGGCGATCAGCTGGCCGTCGACGCGGTACTGTCGATTGCCGAACATGGAAATTATCCCCGCAATGAATTCGGGCAAAAGGAGTACCCCCACAAACGATTTTTCGACGAAATCGGGGCCGTGGTCCGCGAGTCGGGGCAGCCGGTGGCGGTCTTTAATGACAAGCACCTGTCGCACCTGTGGAGTGAGGCAAGAGACATGTACACCCAGGCGCAGGAGTTGGGCATTCCCCTGATGGCTGGCAGTTCGGCACCGCTTGCTGAGCGCCAGCCCGCACTCGAACTGCCGGAAAACTGTGAATTTGAAGATGCGGTTGTCATCCACGGCGGTCCAATAGAAGCGTACAGTTTTCACGCTTTCGAACTTTTGTTGTCGATGATCGAGTGCCGGCGAGGCGGCGAAGCAGGAGTCGCTCGCGTGGAATACCTGGAAGGAGATCAACTCCGCCGGGCAGCGGAGGAGGGCCGCTGGTCGCTGGAACTGGCCGAAGCAGCCATGGCCGCTGAACTCGGGTCTCCCTACCCTCCCTGGGAACCGCTGGCCGGAGAACCTATCCATAAAAGCAATGGCGTCCTGGTCACGCACCGGGACTCGCTTCAGACGATCATTCTGCGCACGGCCAACAAGAACGCGATGCGCTGGAATTTCGCCTGCCGACTTCAGGGTGAAACGCAAATCCGGGCCACGAAATGGCATGTGGGACCGTGGAACAATCGTAATCTTTTCAAAGCGCTCTCGTACGCGATCCAACATCATTTCATTCATGGAAAGGCCCCGTACCCGGTCGAAAGAACACTACTGGTGAGCGGAATGCTGGATGCTGCTATGAAATCGAAGCATCACGCGACACCTGTCGACACACCGGACCTGGACATCCCCTACGCTTATCGCGACTTCCGCGCCATGCGAGAGATGGGAGCCAGTTGGCAGATCATCACGGAAGACACCCCGCAACCCCTGGGGATCGATTCGGCCGACCGCTGGCTGCCCCTGGGATCCGGCTGAAACTGCGCGGGGGGAGGCGCACTCCATAGAAGTCCTCCAGGCGCGGCGGTCCCGGATCAAAGCAACTTCACTTGCACACCCGTTCGGAGTAGAACTGTGAAACCAGTCTTGCGGATTGCATCTATCATCAAAGCAAACCACGAGATCTTCACCACTTCATAAATCCCGGTGGCCTGCCGGGTCGTAAACCTCCCGGAAGTCAGCCCCGAAACCATCGAGATGCCATGATGAATGAACGTCCCAACTTTCTTTTAATCGTGACCGATGAACACGCACCAGCGGTTGCAGGTTTTTCGGGAGATCGGATCGTACAAACTCAACACCTGGATCAATTGAGTGCTGACGGGGTCCGTTTTGAAGCCGCCAGCTGTACCAATCCGGCCTGCACCCCCAGTCGCATGAGTATGCTCACGGGCAAAGAACCTCATCGATGTGCGGGCTGGAGCAATCACTGGATCATTTTCCCCGAGCATGTCACCTGGCCACAACATTTTTCCGAACACGGCTACACCACCGGCCTGGTGGGAAAAATGCATTTTGGCGGCAAGGACCAGCTACAAGGCTTTCAACTTCGACCCTACGGAGACATGCGACACGCACTGGGCCATCAACCCGATCCCTTGCACATGTATCCCGGCTACGCCAATCCAGAAAGCGCCGGCATCACCGAAATCCCAGAAAGCCTGCTGCAGGATGTTGTTGTCACCCGGGAATCTCTGGCCCTGGTGCTGGAACACCGGGACAGATCACCTGAAATTCCCTGGTTCGTGTGTGCTTCCTACAGCCGCCCGCATTCACCACTGACCGCTCCCGGACGTTACATCCGGCGTTACATCGACAAGGTGCCTCCTCCGGTGGTCGGACCCGAAGCAAGCGATCAATTGGAACCTTTTGCGCGGCACCTGGAATTCGATTTGACCGACGAGCAACTCACCCGGGCCCGTGAAGCGTACTATGCGTCTGTTGATTTCGTCGACGATTGCATCGGCGAATTACTCGATGGCCTGCAAAAAGCGGGTGCCCTGGAAAACACAATCGTCATTTACACGTCGGATCACGGCGAAATGCTGGGCAGCTACGGCTGCTGGGGAAAGTGTTTATATTACGAGCCGTCGATCGGTGTGCCGCTCGTGCTCAACGGCCCGGGGCTGGGCGCAGGCCGCTCAATCGCGCACCCCATCTCTCTAATGGATCTCTATCCCACGACGTGCGGCCTGGCAGGGATTCCAGTTCCGGAAGACCTGGATGGCGTCGACTTCAGCAGTTGGTTAGGCAACCCGGGATCCACACAGCCACCCCGTGCATTTACGCCCAGCGCATTTTATCGTTATGGTGTCCGCATCGAAGAAGGGGCAACTCCGGAGGACACACCCTGCGCGGCCTGGCGGTGCATTCGCGAAACAGACTGGAAGTACGTTGAAGTCGAACAGGGCCCTGCCCTGCTTTTCGATTTGGTCAACGATCCACACGAAACAACCAACCTGGCTACCAATGGGAAGCACAGAGAACGCTGTCAACGGATGCAGGCAAGCCTTTACACAAATTTCAGCTGGAACGAGGTTCACCAGCAGATAGAACGGGACCGTCAAAGGCTGCCGGAATTGAACTCGGGCCTGCCCCCCGGCACACCCAATCAATACATGCTGGCCAATGGTCGTGTTTTCGACGCGGAGAAGTCGTTGTACGATGCCCGCTGGCTACCGATTCCGCCCGGATGCACCGGCGGTATTATCCCTCAACAATTTGGTTAGCAGCGGTTATTTTTCCGCTAAATTTAGCGACAACAGGAGAGCGGTGTCTGACGCGTTTCCTGCCGTCCATCGATTGACAAGCGTTACGACTTCCTACCCAGCAGGCCATGAACGTCACCCTCCTGTCCGACTGTTCTGTCTCAGAAATCACCAGCAGCCACCCAGGCCTGGGCCAAGTCTGCGCCTATCCGGCCACCGCGGTGCAAAGTGACGGCACGGTGGTCTGTATCTATCGTGCCGGATCCAGTTCCCACAGCTACGACGGTCTGACCGTGAGCCAGGCTTCTCACGATCAGGGCCAAACCTGGTCGGCACCCGTGGTACTTTTTGACGGACGGGATTTCGATCCCCCCCAGTCGATGATTCAACCTGTGATCGTAGCGCCCGCCGACGGATCGTTTTTGGCCATTTCACCGGTCGTGGTCGGCACCGCCACCGCTGCCAACCCGTTGACCAGCCATGAGGGATTCTCCCAACAACGACATTTCTACAAAAACCACAGCTACGACGGGGGCAACGTCTGGACTCCACCGGAACGGGTCGCGCACCTCACGATTCCCAAGTTAGGCTTATCTGGAAAATCGTTCGTGTTACCCAACCAGGAACTCTTCATCAACGCTGCCTATCCGCCGGAGACCGGATCGCGCGTTGCGGCCGCCTGCTTTTCCTCGGACCATGGGAAAACAATTGGTCCGGTCACCGACCTGTTTCAAGACCCGGACCATCTCTGGAACTACGACGAAGCCAACTACACGACCTTCCCGGACGGAACGATTCTGGGCCTCTATTGGACCTGGCACAGTGACGATCACCAGAGAATGGACATTCAAACAACTGCGCCCGTTCACCGCAGCCTGTCGCAAGATAACGGGCGGACCTGGTCCTTGCCGCAACCGACCAACTTGAATGGCCAAGTCTCCTCTCCGCGCGCAATCGACGGCCAGATCGTGCTGGTAGCCAGTAACTATCGAGCCCATCCGGCCGGTATCCGTCTGTGGGTTTCCTACGACCGTGGCAAAACCTTTGATGATCAGAATGTTATTCAGATGTGGGATCCGGAAGCCGAACAGATCACCGCTTGTCCCCTGCAAGCAGAACCTCTGACTTCGGATCACCTCGACAACCGGTCCCTGGACTCTTTTCAATTCGGCCTGCCCGAGTTGCACCTTTTACACGACGGCAGCCTGCTGTTAACCTACTGGGCCAAGCAAAACAACATCGTGCAAGTCCGCTGCTGTCGATTTCGGGTGGACCTGGCTGGAAAACCGTGATTTCTGTTCCCGTTGTATCTTTTTTCCAAACCCATGAGCCGGCCACAAACAATAATGTCCTGAAAGACCGGGGTCACCTCTGATGAATGCCACACCTTCCAACTTGCAATGCCTGGCCTGTCTACTGGTAGGTTGTTCCCTGGCCACTCAGCCTGGACCAACTTCAGGACAACAGCCGTCCCCCGACCCTGAGCAGCAACAACAAACCATTCTCGCAGCCATCAAGGCCAACGGGGGACAAATTCGAACGCTCGAGAATTCAGCGCTGGCGATTCGAATTTACGGTTTCAATGTCCGCGACGAATCACTGACCCATTTAAAAGATCTGGACAACCTGCACACGCTGTACATCGAAAGTCCTAAGCTCACTGACAAAGGACTGGCCGAACTTCGCCAGTTAAAACACCTTCGCAACTTACACCTCAGTCTTTCAACAAACCGTGACGTGACCGATGCCAGCATCGCGCACCTTCAGAACCTGACCAATCTTCGCACGCTGGCCCTGGGATGCCGTAATTTCACTGACGCCGGCATCCGATACCTCCGGGGGCTGCACGACCTCGAAACCCTGTACCTCAATGGTAACGATTTTACAGATGCCAGTCTGGAATCCTTGCGTGGGCTCACCAAACTCAAAAATCTGTACCTCAGTGGTAATCCAATCTCTGACAGGGGCTTGGAGAACTTGGCAAACCTGACCCAGCTACAGACCCTGAACCTACACGCCACCCATGTCAGTGACGCCGGTTTGGCGCACCTGCAAGATTTGAACCAGTTGCAAACGCTGGTGCTCAGTCGAACCCGTGTCTCCGGCCAGGGCCTGAAACATCTTAAGCACCTGGTCAAGCTGCGCACACTCTCCCTTGAACGCACCCGAATCTCTGACCGGGACCTGCAGTCCCTCGAAAAACTGGCCGACCTGCGGAGCTTGTATCTCAGCGACACCAACGTCTCGGACAGCGGCTTGCAATCTCTCCAAGGACTAGCTCAGCTACGTGCTTTATCCCTCAGCAGAACTCGAGTCACAGATGCCGGTCTGCGGCGTCTCGGTCAGCTTACCAATCTCGTCACACTCTACCTCAACGACACGCAAATCACCGACGACGGTTTGCAGTACTTGCAAACGCTCATCCATCTCAAAACACTGCATCTTGACTTCAGCCAGGTGACCGACAACGGCCTACGCGCTCTCCATTTGGCGCTACCCGATCTCGAGGGCTAGTCTCCTCTGCTTCCCCCGCACCTTGTCCCTCATCTGCGCCCGGTAACCAACGAACTCGCCATTCGTTTCTACAAACTCCGGACAAAAGCGGGAAAACAGGCTCTCATTTTCCAGCGTTGTCTGACAAGCCCTTGCCTGGCAACCACTTCAGCAGGCCAAGGAGTCGGCGCGGTTCGGTGTACAGGAACAGGAACAGTCGTATTCTTTGCGGAGCGTATCTACCTCCAAAATCACAACTTTTTTTCATCAAGGCGCAGGATCAAGTCACTGACCTCGTACTTGATAATAGGGGAAGATGAAAACAGGTAGAACGAAAACGTGCACAACTGCAAGCCATGGGTGTTCTACACGTCCCGGTTGACTGGCTCCAAATTTCAGGTTCCTCAGGCACAGACCCCGGCGTGGAAAACTCACAGCAATCACCACTGCCGTGCTCGCCCTCCGCCCTCGCAACACAAACCAACCTTGCGCGGAATTCTGGCGGCGATCGCAGTGGGTGTGATCTTGATGTCGAGACATCTCTGAATCGACCGTCACGACCGACGATTGTCGCAGCTTTTGCTCGCGGACAATTCCTGGCACCACCAACCGTTCACCGGGAAGTCGCTGACAAACTTTCACACTCCTTTTCGACAAGCACTGACCTCTTGTCTTTTTAATGAAGGGAATATGACCTGTTGCTCCGAAATTCAACAGCAGGCTTTGCCATCACCGTTTGCGCGGTCCTTTTTTTCTCAGCCACCGTGTTGGCTTCACCAGCCCAGGTCATTCATTTCAACGATTCGGCCCACTGCGACCCTCTCATGATTCCCACCAACGTCGACGAAATCGGTCACAGGGAAATCTTTCCTGCGGATGAATCCCTGGCTCATGATAGTACGCAAACATTTTTTCCGGTCTGTTCCGCGCATGACGATCCAGACCTTTTCGACGCACTTGTCTACATCACCAATCTGACCCAGCGAGACCTTCGCGAGGTATGGTATGTGGCAGACAAGGAAACCTCCATTTCCAACTGGGACGGTTTTGCTGACGACGTCGGATTTTCCATCCCGCTCCCCTTCGGTCACGAGACATTTCGAATTGACAACCAGGTGTCCGATCCGCTGGGCCAGCATCATCCGCTCATCTCCGAATCCATGCTTACCGACGGTATCTGGCAGGCTGGTGAAACCTGGGAATTCGTCCTGCAGGACTACACCAACACGCTGGGCGCTTCTGCAGACTCGTTCACATCCATTGACGTGGGAACAGCTTCGCTCGACATCGCGGGGATTATTCCTTCCTCGGGAAGCATCATTGCGGTACCCGAACCCGCGTCGATCATTCTATTGGCTTCGTTGCTCATTCCGGCCCTCGCATGGCGCCGACGATAGCAAATTCCAGCTGGACCACCAGCCATCCACCGGGACCGGGCGGTGGAGCGGTTGGCGGGTCCACGCCAGAGGCCGTCAGACATTGAACCAGCAGAGGTAGAGTATTTTTCCCGTGACCAGCATCAAAACCGTGTCTCAGGAACTGCCTGAGGCCTCCGGGGGATCCGACGAACTTCCGTCACAGCTATTGGCAGGCTAAACTGGCCCGTACCGCCCGGGCCCGAGTCCACCGAAGCTGGAGACGACCATGTCCGTAGTCAAGGTTTGTGTTCCCTTATTCTTCCTACTAGTACTCCTAGCGTGTCAGTCTGAGAAGGCCGTCATCCAGGAAGTTGCCGCAAAAAACGAAACAGCTTCTGAGCGTGCCCCTTTGCCAGGGTCAATGGAAGACTGGCCCTGGTGGCGGGGTCCCAATTCCGACAACACGAGTGCAGGGGGGCAGGTGCCAACCGTATGGAGCGAGACGGAAAACGTTCTCTGGAAGGTGGCGATTCCCGGGCAGGGCCACGGCTCCCCGAGCGTGGTTGGAAATCAAATCTTCCTGGCCACAGCCGATGAAGAAGCGCAGGTACAGTCGCTGATATCGTACGAGCGCACAAGCGGCAGGAAACTCTGGGAAAAGGAGATCCATCGGGGGCAATTCGAACGGCTGCACAAGAAAAACTCTCACGCCTCTTCCACCCCCGCCAGCGACGGCGAAAAAGTATTCGTACCCTTTCTGAACAGCGACGGGATCTGGGTGACTGCCGTCAATTTCCAAGGAGAAATCGTATGGCAGCAGAATGCGGGCGCATTCGATTCACAACACGGCTATGGCGCTTCACCCGTACTTTACGAATCCCTCGTGATCGTCAACGGCGACAACCCGGGCGGTGGTTACATGACGGCCCTGGACCGGCAGACCGGAGACATTGTCTGGAGCACCCGGCGCCCGGCGAGCCCAAGTTACGGAACGCCCGTCCTGGCGCATGTCGCCGGCAGACCCCAACTACTGCACAGCGGCTGTAAAACGACTTCAAGTTATGACCCGGCGACCGGCGAATTGCTATGGTCGCTGGAGGGGCCCGCGCAGGTAATGGCCAACACCATGACGTTCGGTGGCAATTTTGTTTTTGCCAGCGGGGGCTACCCGGAAAAAGAATTGTTCTGCATTCGCGCCGACGGTTCCGGAGACATCGTCTGGCAGACAGGGCGCGATGTGACTTACGTTCCTTCCCCCCTGTTCCACCAGGGGAGATTGTATGTCGTCAACGACAGGGGCATTGCCACTTTGTTCGATGCCCACAACGGTGATGTCATCTGGCGGGAACGTCTCGGGGGAGCCTTCAGCGCCTCGCCCACACTGGTGGGGGACCTGCTTTACGTACCCAATGAAGCCGGAACGACTTTTGTCTTAAAAGCAAGTGATCAATTCGAAATCGTGGCCCGCAACGACTTGGGCGACGGAGGTTTTGCCACCCCGGTCATTTGTGGCGGACGTCTCTATCTGCGAACGAGCCATCACCTGTACGCGATCGGCGATGATCCAGCCTGATCCAGTACGACCTCGCAACCACGTCGATTTGCGAGCCGAACCAACATCATTCATGAGGAGTTCCCAACGTGCAACACCTACCATTCCGGAAACGCTTACTCACCGTTAGCCTGGTTCTGACCTGCGGGTTTTCAGGATTAAGCCTGCAGGCAGAGGACCGCACATGGATCCAGTCGACCGCCTACCTGGTGCCACCGGAAACCGCTCCGGACGGCGAAGGATACTTCTCGATCATTGAAGGACATAATCGCAAACTGTACATCGGTACTCACGCCAACGCGGACAACTCCTGGCTGGTCGAATTCGATCCAGCTTCGGAAACCATGGAGGTCGTCGTGGATACCCATGCCGCTATCGGCCACGACATCAAGGGTTTCGGGGCCCAGGCAAAGATTCACACCCGCAATAACGTGGGACGCAGTGGAAAGATTTATTTCGGCACCAAGCAGGGTTATCCCAACGCAACAGAAACTCGCGAGGATTATCCAGGTGGTTACCCCATGGTCTACGACCCGAAAACAGACAAGACCAAAGTCTACCCGATTCCAATCCTGCACCAGGGAATCAACACCATCACGCCCGATGAATCGCGCGGGGTGGCCTATGTGGGAACTTGTTCAGACCATCTCCCGGGCCCCGAAGAGAACTCGGTCTTTCTCGTGCTGGATCTGAAAACAGGGACGTATCGTGAACTGATCGACACCCACCACGTTTACGGTTTCATCGTCGTCGACTGGCTGGGCCGCGCTTACCATCCGCTGGTGGGTGGTGACATCGCCCGCTACAACCCCGATGAGAAAAAGTTGGGCCGTCTGCACCAGACGATTGACGGTCAGCCGCCCACCGCCGAATCGCACCTGGCGGATCCGAATGGTCATCCCATCAACTGGGACATCACACCTGACCGCCGCACGCTTTATTCGCAGCCCATGTCGACGAATTACTTGTACGAGTACGATCTGACAGCGAAAGGCGACACGATACCGGGTCGTAATGTGGGCACCGTGATTCCCGGCGGAACGGGTACCGATTGCCGCGCCATGTGCGTGGGCCCCACGGGAACTGTCTGGTGCGCGATCACCGACAACAAGGACGGCGGCAATCGCCTGCACCTGGTCAGCTATCGCGCCGGTGACAAATCGCCAACCGATCACGGCCTGGTGGCCATTGCTGAACGCAAACCTGATTTCAGCGGCCCCGGTTTCGATGAACTGGACGGCCATTTGACAAGCAAGCGAGTGATCCTGGGTGTCTGCGAGGGGCAGGACGGCTATGTGAACATCCTGGCAATTCAGCCCTACACGGTACTGCGAGTCTCCCCGGATCAACTTCATTGAGTAGCAGGCAACACTTGATTTCGTGCCTGGTGCCAGCAACAGAGGCGGCCCGCCCGTCGGGCGCCGACCTGTTGTCCGTCTTGCCTGTGCGCGTTACACCAATTCGGACAGAGGCTCGCGGTCCAGCAGATAGTGGGGACGACCTTCAAGATCGACAAACTGGGTGCGGGCCGCATCGATGCCCAGATTGTGGTACAGCGTGGCAAAAATCTCGCGAAAATGAACAGGACGATCCGCCGGGTATTCGCCCTTGGAATTACTTGCGCCCAGGACCTGGCCGGTTCGCATCCCCCCCCCCGCAAGCAACGCCGAACCGACATGCGGCCAATGATCGCGGCCCGCATTTTTGTTGATCAACGGCGTGCGACCGAACTCTCCCCAGACGACGACCGAGATGTCGTCGAGCAGCCCACGGACCTCAAGATCTTCGATCAGGGCGGACAGACCGATATCGAGTATCGGAAGGGTGGCCCTGGCCGAGTTGAAATTGTCCGTGTGCCAGTCCCAGTTGTAATCGCCTTGCGTCATCCGGCCGAATGGATAACGAGTACACACCAGCGTCACACAACGCGCACCGGCTTCAATGACCCGGCGAGCAAGAATGAACTGATCCAGATGTGCCTGTCCGCCGCGTTCGGGGGACGCAGCAAGGTCGACACCATAGCGCGAAAGCAGCTTGGCGTCTTCTCTTTCCAAATTGAGCGCTTCTGCAAGTCGTGACGAGGTCAGAACGCCATAGGCTTGCTCGGAAAAAGAGTCCAGGCTGGCCATCACTTCAGGCTGGTCGGCCTTCCTGCGAAACCGATCAAGGCTGGCAAGCAGGCCCCGCCGATTCCCCAAACGATCCAGACTGATTCGGTCCAGGGAAATGTTACTACTCCCCTCCGATTCAACCTCGAACGCGGAATAAGTCGGACCGAGACAACCAGACTCGCCAGGAGCCGTTCTGCAGATAAAACGGGCATCGTAGTGCGTAGGAATCAAATCCACAGATGGAATCACCCCCGGAACCACCGGCCCCTTCATCTTGGAAAGGACGGCACCGATCGAGGGCCATCC
The DNA here is from genome assembly GCA_963578105.1 of Planctomycetota bacterium. Taxonomy (GTDB): domain Bacteria; phylum Planctomycetota; class Planctomycetia; order Pirellulales; family Pirellulaceae. Next base: position 277,910 of record CAUZBP010000001.1, on the reverse strand, counting down.
TCCGGGTGGATATCCAGAAATTTCGGGCGACGCGATTTGCGCCTTGTGACTTTCCCAGCCAGTGACACACCAGTGAATATTGTGGTCGTTACGAGGCCCGACCAGTGAACGGACCACCACGAGCTTGTCCATGATCGCAGCCGTGCGCGGCAGGAGTTCACAGATCTCGATGCCGGGCACCTTCGTCCTGATCGGGTTGAACTCGCCACGAATCTCCGCCGGTGCAGCGGGCTTCAAATCGTACATGTCCAGATGCGACGGTCCACCCGGCAGCAGAACCATGATAATCCCCTTCTTCGAAGAAGGGGAGATTCCGGCGTTGGATTCAGCTGCCAGAATCTGGGGAAGCGACAATCCACCCAGGGCCAGCCCACCGACCTTCAGAAAGTTGCGACGCGTCCGACCGTCGCAGAACCGTCCACCTTTGCCATGTATTGTGAGCATAACAACTACCATTTTACGGATTCTTCCCGGGGCCTGTCAATTCATTCGGTCGAGACAAACAACGGGGTGTGGTAGACTCAAGCGTTTCCAGGAAAATTTCGACTGGAAAATTAGACTCGAATTCCATGTTCCGTCCACATCCATGGACATCAAACAAATCCCGCAGAAAGAAAAGAGTTTTTGATGACTTCCTTCCAGGAACGAATTCGAGGAAACTTTCCCGCATTGTTGACACCCTTGGATGAACAATATGCTGTGGATCGTGCGGCCATGTGCCGGCTCACCCGCCGCGTCATCGACCACGGTTGCCTGGGAGTGGTGGTGCTGGGCTCGTCAGGAGAATTTGCCGGCATCGATGAAGACCAGCGAGAGATCGCAATTCGAACAGTCGTTGACGAGGTTTCCGGTCAAGTTCCGGTCGTGGTTGGTTGCGGCCAGCCGAACGTGCGGCGAACTCACGAGCACGCACAAGCGGCTGCCGACCTGGGCGCCGACGGCCTACTGGCTACCCCTCCTTTTTATTTTTCCATGACGCAGGACGAAGTCGTGGGTTACTTCGAAAATCTGGTCCAGGCGACTTCCCTTCCTGTTCTGTTCTACAATTTTCCCCAAATGACGAAAGTCACTGTAGAACCGATGACCCTCCCAAGACTGCGGGACGTGGGAGTCGTCGGTACCAAGGATAGTTCGAACAGTCCAGCCAATACGCTGGCTTACCTGGCGGCGATGGGACGGGAATCCGACTTCCGGGTGATCGTGGGTGGCGACATGTGCTACCTGCAACTGCTCGACGCGGGTGTCTGTGCAACTACGGGATTGCTGGCCAACGTGGCACCCCAATTGGCAACCCGCATCTACGACGCCTGGCTGGCCGGGGACCACGTCGCGGCCTTTGCCGCCCAGCGGCGGGTCAACGACTTCCAGTCCATCTTTCTGCCGCTGCACGAATACCTGACTGCCAGCGGCAAGGCCATGCTGAGCCAACTTGGTATCATGGAAAAGTGGGTGGCACCACCCAAGACACCCATGACGGAGACCGAGGCAGCCCGGGCCTTCGAGAAGGTCAAGAAGTTCCTGCCAGAGTTCGAATGACTCCGGGACAAATTCGTCTGCCTTTGCCTGCCGGAAGTTTGCTGTCCCTGAGTGTTGCAGCACCGGATGAGGCTTGGTCTTCGCATCTCAGCCGGGTTTCAGAAAAGCAGGCAGGACCAGGCAGGGGGCAGGCATTCCAGTTCCCTTGTTCTATAATGTCCGGTAGCCACTATAGTCCACATTAGTCTTTGACCGGTCAATCAATAGCAGGTGCAGCATGGCTCATTCGCAAGGGGTGGCCTATCAGGGCGGACACTATCTACCGATCTCCGAAGCGACCATTCCACTGCTGGATCCAGCCTTCATAAAAAGTGATGTCGTCTTCGACGCGGTATCGGTGTGGGATGGCAACTTCTTTCGCCTGGATGATCACATGGCGCGTTTGCGCAAGTCGGTGGAATATGTCTACATGACGCTTCCATGCTCAGACGACGCGATAAAGCAGATCGCGGCGCAGTGCGTCCACCGGACCGGCCTGTCCGCAGCCCTGGTCTACATGCTCTGCCTGCGAGGGCGATACCCGACAGGCGCCCCCTTCGGCGATTTGCGACTTTGCGAACAAGAGTTCGTAGCCTGCGTCATACCTTATTACTCGTGCGTACCGGAAGACCGCGCTCAAACCGGTGCGCACCTATGGGTTGCTCAGACACGCCGCGCCCCCAACGCCGCAATCAATCAACGTTGCAAAAACTTCAATCGCATGGACTTGACCCGGGCCCAGTTCGAGGCGTTGGACGCCGGGGCCGACCAACCTGTCCTGCTTTCGGTGGACGGCTTCCTTACCGAGGGTCCGGGATTTAACATCTGGATCGTGCAGGACAATGCGGCATTGACTCCGGGCGACAATTTACTGGAAGGCATCACCCGTCGCACTGTATTCGATCTGTGTCGGCAAATCGGTTTCGCCGCCGAGGCGACCCAGCTTCATCCCCAGGATCTGGAGCATGCAGAAGAAGCGTTCCTTTCATCGACTGCCGGTGGCATCTACCCGGTCACCACGGTTAACGACCGCCCCATCGGCAACGGAACACCCGGCCGGATCACCTGCCAACTCCGCGACCTCTATTGGGAAAAACGGGCTGCGGGCTGGCACACTACCCCGGTGGCTGATCTGCTTCAGGCTTCTGCCGAACTGCCGTCGCAACATTCCTAGAACCACTCATCCCAACCAGACTTTTCCCCGTCGGTGACCGACCCGGACATTTGATTTTTCACGGCGGGTCACCTGGTCCGCAGATTCATTGTAATGCGTGAGGAACCCAGCCGACGAACAACTCGACCCGCTCCCCTCCCAGCAGGCGGAGAAAACATCTTTCCCATCCGTGAGGAGCTGTTTATGTTGCTAAGACCCTCTTGTATTTGGACTCTGAGCGTCATCTGTATTGTCATTGGCTCTTCCGCAAGGATCTGCGCAAGCGATCACGCCGGCCTGGTGTCAAAGGGAGCACAGGTGATCCAACTCGCCGATGGTTTTCGATTTACCGAAGGTCCAGCAAGCGACAAGGAAGGTAACGTCTTCTTTTCCGACATTCCCAACAGCCGGATTCACAAGTGGTCGGTCGGTGCGAAGCTGAGCACTTTCCGTGAGAACTCCGGCCGCGCCAACGGCTTGGTTTTCGACAAAGCTGGAAACTTGCTGGCCTGCGAAGGTGGCAGTCGACGCGTTACTTCCATGTCACCCGATGGCAAGTTGAAAGTGCTGGCCGACAACTACGGGGGAAAGAAGTTGAACAGTCCCAACGACCTCTGGATCGATCCCCTGGGTGGCGTCTACTTCACGGACCCTCGCTACGGAGACCAGGACGATCTCCAGCAAACCGGATTTCACGTCTATTACATCAAACCCATTCATGGCGATGTTGTGCGCGTGATCGACAACCTGGTCAAACCCAACGGCATCATCGGAACGGCAGATGGAAAACAACTGTATGTGACCGATCCGGGTGACAAGAAAACCTATGTCTACCGGATTCTTGGAGACGGGTCCCTCACCGCTCGCAGGCAGATCGCGCCGTATGGGTCTGACGGGATGACGTTGGACGAGCGGGGCAATCTTTATCTCACAAGCGGTGGAATTCGCGTCTACTCTCCCCAGGGAAAACAGATCGCACTGATCGAGATCCCGGAGGGTCCGGCCAATGTGACGTTTGGCGGGAAAGATTCCAAGACGCTGTTTGTCACGGCACAAACTGGATTTTATTCACTCCGAATGAACGTGCGGGGCCAATAGATCGAGAGCCACCTGAAACGACTTCATTCCGGACTCGTCCCGCCTGCGACGGGTGGACAGGCACCCCATTTCTTACCGCCCGGCCCTTCAGGAAGCTATACTTAACGCTTCAAACAGCACCTACAGAAGGAATCAAATGCGCCTAATTCCCAGTCAGCCGGCAGGTTGGAAACACTCACCCCTGAGGCCAACGAGGCGGCAGGTACTGGCTGGCGGGACCCTGGCGCTTACCGGTGCCAGTCTGGCTCGGTCTCTGCCAGGCAGCTCCCATGCCGAGCCGACGAGCGCACGGCCAGCACATCATCACCATCCAGACCGTGGGTCCAGGATCCTCGCACCGGGCGATCCCGCCCAGGTTGGAATGTGCGGCAAGCGTTTGCAACTCATCGCTCAGCGACTACAGGCGGAAACACAAAGTGGAAAGATCACCTCCGCCTCGGTGCTGGTAGCGCGGCACGGTAAAGTGGTCCTGCACCGGGGCTTCGGCCGTCTGAATCCTGACCCCGGCGCACCGGCAACTCAACCGAATACGGTTTACCTGCTGGCGTCGATCTCAAAGCCGGTCACGGTGTGCGGTTTGATGTTACTGGTGGAACAAGGCCGGGTCCAACTCTCAGACCCCGTTCAGCACTACCTGCCGGAATTTCAGGGCGAGCACAAAGAAAAGGTGAAGGTGGGGCACCTGTTGTCTCATACGTCCGGCATGCCGGACATGGTTCCCGAAAACCGACAACTGCGTCTGGCGCATGCTCCCCTGAGCGAATTCGTGGCTGCAGCCTTGCGGACTCCACTACTGTATGAACCGGGTACCGGGTTTTCCTACCAGAGCATGGGTACGCTGCTGGCCGGAGAAATCACCGAACGACTAACAAATTTACCCCTGCGTGATTTTCTGCGCCGCAAGATCTTCGACCCGTTGGGCATGAAACACACCGTTCTCGGATTGGACGGCATGAAAATCGAAGAGACGGCATTTTTTCAGGAGGGTGGCGACCCGAAAACTCCAAAACACTGGGGCGCCAATTCACCCTATTGGCGCGATACGGGACATCCCTGGGGCGGGTTACACAGTACGACAGGCGATTTGGCCATCTTGTTACAAACTTTCTTAAACGGTGGTGCCTATGGCCCGTTTCGTCTCTTTTCACCCGCCACGACAGGGGCCATGACTCGAGATCACAACCGGGCCACCGGAACTCCCTGGGGACTCGGCTGGGCCCTGAGAGATTCGCCGGTCTACAACTATTTCGGAGATCTCGGATCGCCAGGGACCTTCGGCCACGTGGGTGCCACCGGAACCGTGGCCTGGGCGGATCCCGCACGCGACTTGTTCTGCATCCTGCTTACGACCCAATCCCTTTCCAGCAGCCGGTCGTTATTCAATGGCGTGTCGAACATCGCCCAATCTGCAGTGATCGGCAGCTAGGGTCACTCGTCAAGGGACGACTGAACAGCAGCAACCACGCTAAGAATGTTTTGCCTGCCTCGCAAATTCAACATCAGCCCCGGGACTGAACTCGATGGGCTGGGGGGTCTCTGAAGTGATCACTTCCCAGGAGGCACCCGTTTCCCGCATCTCCCGAAAGTCAATCGGCTGGTAGCCGAACTCGAGATGAGGCGTCTCGATGGGACGAACCTGATCCGACGAGTGAACCGCGGCTTCCAACGCCCCGCTGACAAGCAACGTACGTTCCACCGGATAAGGTTGCCGACGCGTACGAAATAGATATTGAATCGCATAGGAAAGCGCTTTGAACAGACAACGATTTCCCCAGGGACCATTGATGAACGCTGTCGCGCGGGGTGCTGTTTCGTCTTTCAGCCGACAAGCAAAATTCCAACGGTTCGAACTGCTTCCGACCGCCATCACCGTTGCGCGAAAGCCGTCGCGATAGGTAAGCAGGATGGCATGTTTTTTTTCCAGTTGCCGAAAGTCTTCTTTTTTCCTCGGCGGGATTTTCCCTGGTTGAGGATTCGCGGGGTCTGGAAATGGTTGCCGTTCAATGTCCGCGTCGCGCTCAGCCTTCATCGCCGCGTCAACCAACGACTGCGAGATGCGGCCCGTCTGCAGCGCCTGGTCCAACTTTTCCCCTTTGAGAAACTCGACGCACGTAACACCCGCTTCTCCTCCCCGGCGGGATTCAACGATTGACTGCAGCACTTCTAAACCATGGAAATCATAACTTTCGAACCCGCCACCATGGATCGACACAGCTTCCTCGATCTCAGCGTTCTGTGGCAGTTCCCGATCCGGTGTACGCTGTGCGAGTGGCACCGAACTGCCAGCCATGAAGGGAATACCAAGTTCCCCGGCTGTGTCGTACATTTCCTTCGCCCAATCCCAGCGATACGACAGGTGCTTGTCATTGAAGACTGGAACGAATTTTCCACTGCGCTTCATGGGAGCTACGACCGCGTCAAAAAACAGCTTACGCGGATACATCACCTGTCCCAGTCGGTTGCGCGGGTACTTGCCGTGTTCCCCGATCAGTAAAACCGCATCCACAGCAACATCATTACCATCCAGACAGACCGCTTGTTCAATCGTCTCACACAAAACGATTCCCGTCCGTTCAGCCACCTTGCGCGTCATGTCATCTGCAGGAAATTGATCTGCATAGAACGAAACAATGTCGACGCCTGGATCCGTCACCGTACCGTTGAACAGGTAGGGTCCCATGAAATTTTCCAGAATGTTGTAGGCGTGCGAGCGAAAACGAAATTCCGTGAATACCGCGGCAACCTTGGGACGCTGGACCTCACCAAGCCCGTGTCCGCCCAGAACCGCGAGGGGCCGATTTGCCGCCCACAGACCTGCACCGGCAATCGAATGCTGCAGGAATCCTCGACGCGAAAGACTGTTTGGTGCGTAGCGATTCATCGGATGTTCCATGGATTCCCAACCTGCCATTGTCGAAATTGAAGCATAATCGGCAGCAGCGACCACTACAATCAGTGATCAGGTTACAGCGGGAAGTGAGCCCGCAGAATGTTTAGGACTTCTCCTTGGCCAGACGTCATGTAGCAACTGGCGAGCGAGCTATGCCAGGACGCGCTCCCACCACACTCGGCCGCGACTCGCGAGCGGATCTCCCTGAAGACGTCGGACTTCTTCGAGCAGGACTATCATGAATCGAACCTGCACGGTTGGCGTGGGTGGAGGCATGGAAAGTCAGCGAGCGGGCCCGTTCGACCTGCAGGTCGATCCGGCACCTCGTGACGATCTGCTCTTCCCGATCGCGTCAGTGGTCGTCAGCGGGAGGAGGACTTCCTGGAAATTGGGATCGTTTGTGTAGCGTCACGTTTCGTGGTAAGTTTCCCGCTGTACCGTGATTTTAGTGGCAGTCAACGGTTCCGTTCAGAATCATTCGTTCGGCGCAGTCAAGCCGACATGGGAGCAAGTTGCATGAGTGTTGGAATCCAACAGTTTCGAATGGATGGCCGCGTAGCCCTGATTACAGGTGGTTCCAGGGGACTTGGACGATCCATGGCCGAAGGACTGGCTTCGGCCGGTGCGCAACCGATTCTTGTGGGCCGTGATCACGATGTTGCCCACGCCGCGGCAGAAGAGATTTCACAACAATTCGACGTCGAGGCGCTGGCCCTTACAGCGGACGTGACCGATGAGAAGGCGGTTGCCGGATTGGTCGCCGACGCCATGGCGCAAAAAGGGCGCCTGGACATCCTGATCAACAGCGCCGGCATCAACATTCGCGGTCCGATTGACGAACTGTCTTTAGATGATTTTCAGCAGGTAATGCAGACCAATGTCACGGGGACCTGGCTCTGCTGCCGGGAAGTCGTACCCATCATGAAACGCGCCGCCTGGGGGCGGATCATCAATGTGGCAAGCACCCTCGGCTTGATCGGGTTATCAGATCGCACGCCTTACACCACGAGTAAAGGGGCTGTCGTACAAATGACCCGGGCACTGGGGCTCGAACTGGCACCGGCAGGTATCACCGTCAACGCCATCTGTCCAGGTCCGTTCCTGACTGAAATGAACCAACCGATCGCCGGAACACCGGATGGAGACCGCATCATCAGCGCCACCGCCGTTGAGCGCTGGGGTGAACTCCGGGAGATCCAGGGCGCAGCAATTTTCCTGGCCAGCGACGCGGCGAGCTACGTGGTCGGGAGCATGATGGTGGTCGACGGAGGCTGGACGGCGTAGCACGGCAGCGGCCACAACCGTTCGACCGGCTTCCAGATGGTCAACGGGAGGAGGCTTTCGTCGTCAGCGCCTGTTGGGCCACCTGCTGCAGATCAACTGCTTCACCATCCCGGGGGAAACGATGGGGAAACAGCCACCACGTTTCGGTGAACGAAGCCGACGCGCCGGGAGCAATTTTCTCGCGTGGGCCAATCGGCTCCAACTCACACATCGGTCCGTCCGGATACCAGATGGACATCGTCAATCCGGCCACCTCGTTGTAGACCCGGTCCCGGTACGTCGGAAATCGCTTCAGGAACATCAAGTCATTTTTCATCAGGTAGGCAAACCAGCCTGCATACGAATCCATGCCAAGTTTCGGATAGCGGGGTGCGCCAGTGATTTCCAGAAACCCCTCGTGCCTGCGAATGGCCGGGTCTTCCGGACGAAAGTTGATAGCCGGCCCCGGTCCGTACATCACGTAACCCTGCGGAAAGCGACTGGGCTGAGTGAGCGGGATCACACAAGTGCCACCGCCGAGGGCAAAGGTACGACTCCAGTGACAATACTCGACCGTCTCCTGAGACACATTGGTAATCGTCTGCTTGCAGGCCAGACGCGATGAAGTTGCATCCAATGTAAAGTCACGAGTCAACTGCACACCTGTCGGCTTGTCTTTGACACTACGCAACCGTGCGGCGCGAGAGCCGGTAATCTGAGCAGACCAGCGTCCCATCCAAAGCTGCGGATGCTGGGGAATCGTCTGCTCGGGACCGATGTCAAACCGCCCGGCGTCCATGGCGCCCTGGCTGTCTGCTGATTCATAAACCCAGCCTTCGACGCCTTGCGGCAAATACAACGCCTCTTTGCCGTCCAAAGAATACTGCAGAACACGCCCTCCTGCTGCCGGACAAAGCGTGACTCGTGTCTTCTGATTTTCCAGGCGGATACAGTCATCATATCCGTAATAGCTGATGACACGGACACCTTGCGTTTCGGCCACGCTCGTGGATGGGGTGAGCGACAAGATCACCTGGCAAGTCAGTATCATCAGCCAGCCACCCGCACGATTGACGTTCACGATAAAACCGCCTTTCGATATCACCTGATTTTTTATTGATTCGGTGCCCAAACTCTCCAACGATGAAGACTCCCTCCACTGACAGCCCGTTCGCCTCTGCCCCCGTCGCTGCTCCGATCACCCCACCAGAGATACTCTATTTTTTCTCCCACTTAAAATCAATCTCCCTGCCACGGATCTTGTCCGCGCGAGTGACTGGCCACTTCGGACGGGACAGCGGCCTTTCGTCCCCGGTGAACACATGTTTTAAATCCGTCTGCATGTCTTGTGTTCCAATGGGAATCAACTAACAGACAGGTGGCTACTTGCGGATCGAGTCACGCCAGGGTGTCCGCAAGCTATCGTGGAAGACGGCCGCGCGGTCTGGCAGGACATACTGAGGGTCGACGCACGCTTTGTCCGTGCTGACGAGACAGACGTTCTACAAGCGGCTGCGGGAACGGCCCGTCGGATCAGCCCGTGATCGTTGCCAACCGCTGGCCGTTGACCAGCTGGTCGCCCTGCTTGACCTCGATACTCGCGACGGTCCCCGCTGCCGGCGCCGTGGCAGTCACTTCCATTTTCATCGCCTCCAATACGATAACGGTATCGCCCCGGTTCACGTGATCTCCGACCTGCTTGAGAATCCTGAGCACGACACCCGGCATGGAAGCATTCACCGCAATATCTGCGGTCGATGGCGCTGTCGCAGCCGTCGCACCACCTTCCGACGCGGACTGTAGATCGACCTCAAACGTCTTTCCGTTAACCGTGACACGCTGCCCATCCACGGCAATCTGAAAAACACGATCATTGATCTTGAGATCATATTTTCCAGTGGCGTTCCCGCTCGCCGCGGGTTCGGTGGCGCTTTCGGGCGCGACTTTCCGCACGCCCACGGTTGCCTTACCTTCCAGGAAGGCAATGCCTTTTTCTTTGCACGTCGCAGCAATGAAGATATTTTCCTCACTGAGGGGCAGCCCCGCGCTTTCCAGAATAGCCCGGGCCGCCTCGGTACCTTTGGTAGCATCCTCGTTGTTTATCTCCAGCGGTGACCGCGTTGTCGGTTCAAGATTGAGTTGTTCCGACGCAATCTTGACGATCTCAGGATCGGGTTCGACGGGCGTCTTGCCGAAATACCCCAGGATCATCTTGCCATACGAGGGCGCAATCTTCTCCCAGGGCTTGAACATTATGTTATTTAGCGCTTGTTGGATGTAAAACTGCGAGACAGGTGTCACCGAAGTTCCAAACCCGCCACGGCGGACCACATCTCCCATGGCTTTGATCAAGTCCGGATATTTGTCCAGAATTCCGTTGTCACGCATCATCTGGGTATTGGCCGTCAAAGCACCACCCGGCATCGGACTCCAGGGGATCAGCGGCTCGACCTTGGTCGCCTCGGGAGGCAGAAAATATTCCTGCATGCACTCTTTAAAGACCTCTTCGGCTTCACGTACTTTGTCGATATCAATGCCCAGGGTGTAATCAGAACCCCGCAAAGCATGCCACATCACCAGGATATCCGGCTGGCAGGTACCGCCGGAACACGGCGCCAACGACAGGTCAATGGCATCCGCGCCCGCATCGAGCGCAGCCAGGTTGGCTTGGACTGAAATCCCCGCTGTTTCGTGTGTATGAAAGTGGATAAACGTGCCTTCGGGGAGGATCTGGCGCGCCTGCTTGACCGTATCGTAAACCTTGGACGGCACCGCGGTCCCGGAAGCGTCTTTGAAGCAGATCGAATCGAACGGAATATCCGCGTCCAGGATCTGTCGCACTCGATCAATATAGAACTCAGAAGTGTGCGCACCTTGGCATCCGGGCGGCAACTCCATCAAGGTCACGCAGACTTGATGCTTCAATCCGGCTTCGGCAATGCACTGGCCACTGTAAACCAGATTCTCAACATCATTCAACGCGTCAAAATTGCGGATCGTCGTGATCCCGTGCTTCTTGAACAACTCCGCATGCAATCGGATGATGTCACTCGACTGAGATTCCAACCCCACAACATTGACACCCCGTGCGAGCGTCTGCAGGTTGGCAGAGGGACCCGCCGTGGCACGAAACTGATCCATCATGTCAAAGGCGTCTTCGTTGCAGTAAAAATACAATGACTGAAAACGGGCACCTCCACCTGCTTCAAAATAATCAATGCCCGCGTCACGCGCCGCCGCCAACGCAGGGAGGAAGTCTTTTGTCAACACGCGCGCTCCGTAAACCGACTGAAAGCCGTCTCGAAACGCCGTACACATAAAGGGGATCTTTTTGGCCATTCTTGCTTACCTGCTTGCGTCAATTTGTGAGGGCTGACCAGAGAATTCCAGCGGCAACCGCAGAACCAAGAACACCTGCCACATTGGGTGCCATCGCGTGCATCAAGAGGTGGTTTTCAGGATCCTCTTCCAGGCCCACCATCTCGACCACACGTGCCGAATCAGGTACCGCTGAGACTCCTGCCGCACCCACCAACGGGTTGATTTTTTCCTTCAGGAACAAGTTCATCCCTTTCGCAAACAGCACACCGCCGCCGGTCGCCACCGCGAAAGCAGTGGCCCCCAGCCCAAAGATCAGCAATGACTCCGGCTGCAAGAAATTCCGGGCCGCCGTGCTCGCTCCAACTGAAAAACCCAACAAGATTGTCACGATGTCGATCATCGACGTACGGGCGCTCTGTGCCAGACGATCGGTAACCCCGCATTCCTTGAGCAAATTACCGAAGAACAACATCCCAATCAACACCAGCGCTCCGGGCGCCAGCAAAGTGCATATCAAAAATGCGGCAATCGGAAAAACGATCCGTTCGGCCCTGGAAACTTCACGTGGTGGCTTCATGCGAATCTTGCGTTCACTTTGCGTCGTCAACAGTTTCATGATCGGCGGCTGAATCACGGGAACCAGCGCCATATAGGAATAGGCCGCAATGGCGATCGCACCCAGCAAATCAGGAGCCAGCTTGGCGGAGAGAAAGATCGCCGTGGGACCATCGGCGCCACCGATAATGCCAACCGCACCTGCCTGCGCTGCGGTGAAATCCAAAGACAACGCTCCGAGAAACGTCAGGAACACACCGATTTGTGCGGCCGCCCCCAACAAGACCAGTCGAGGGTTGGACAACATGGTGGAGAAGTCGGTCATCGCGCCGATCCCTAGAAAAATCAGTGGTGGGAAAATACCGTGACTGACACCAAAATAGAGATAGCCCAGCACGCTTCCCGATCGAGAGCGAACCCGCTCCGACTCCATCGCCGAAGCATCGTCGTCTCCCTCCTCAGCGTCGCCGACAGAGCCTGTAAAAAGGGAGACGAGTGGATTCAGCATCCATGACTCGCTACCTTCGGAGTTCTTAATGGTCTCCGTCAACACCTGTCCATCTTCAACCAGAATGGCTCCCTGGTTGTCCACGCCCAGTTGCATGTCTTTGCTGAAGGGGATATTCCCCACAATGATGCCCATACCGATCGGCACCAGCAACAACGGCTCGTAGTGCTTGCGAATCGCCAGTGTAATGAACGTAATGCCAATCACGATCATCGCTACGTTGCCTAAGCTGATCGTAGCAAAGCCTGTTGTCTGAAAAAAATCGCGAAAATTCTCCATGTGATCCTGGATGCTCAGCCCATTGAGTTTGTGGTTCTAGTTATCTGGTTGATTGGGTGCGGTGGTGATGCAGCGCAAACCCGATGGCCGCCGCGCGCTCATCCTCGTCGTTAGCGGCGGGTTGTTCGGCAGGTGCCGTCGGAAACATCCCGTCGATAACCGCCAGCACCCGCGGCAGCGAGTAGATAAAAACAGCAATTAATGTCAACGCAGCGAACACGACGGTCATACCGGTTACCGCCAGGTGCAGGTGGTCGGCCGCGATGCGGTTCAAATCCATGTCTGGTTCCTCTCGCCTCATATCCCTGTAAGCGTTAACCGCAGGGTTTCATGTCGCTGGCGCCGGCCACGTGAATCATCGCCAGCCGGACCCTCTCGAAGGTTCCCTGCGCCGCAGCGCAAACCATCCATTTTATGGCTAAACGCCGTGCTATAGATACGCATACCGTCTCTGGCCGATTTTACCGCAAGTTCAGCGAATTTGGGTGATCATCCCTCCAAAAAACCGCTCCTGACCCACCGGCGTTTGCAACATTATAGCTCCATCCGCGTCGATTCCCAGGCAGATACCCTCGAATTTCTCGTGCCCCAATTTCAATTCGATAGACCGGCCCCGCAACGCACACCGCGCCTGCCACTCCGCGGCCAGCTGCCGATCGCCGTCGCGCAAACGCACCAGCTGGCGTTCCAATTCCCCCAACACCCCGACCAGAACCTCCGTGAGATCAAAAACCGTGCCCGTCGTATCGACCAGGGATGTGGCGATCTCCCGGAGCTCGTCCGGGGCAGCTGAAAACGAATTATTGACGTTGATCCCTATCCCGATCACCAGCGTCGGCGCCGGCCGCCGGCCGCCGACTTCGATCAAAATCCCACAGATTTTTCGCCGGTTCATCCAGACGTCGTTGGGCCACTTGAGGGAAACCTCTTGCTCCCCTGCCAGGGTGTCCAGCGCCAGACAGATCGACAGGCCGGTCGTCAACGACGCTTTCGGCCACTCCCGTTCGGCAATGCCAAAATCGTCGGGCCGGATGACAAGCGAGCAGGTGAGCGCACCGGTGGTCGACCACCACTGGTTGGAACTGCGACCACGCCCGGCGGTTTGTCGGGAAGTGACAACGAGAAGTGGTACCGGACACGGGTTGTTTCGACAAAACTCAAGGGCATCGTCATTGGTCGAGTCGATGGTTTCGTGGTAACGAACCTGCTGCACAAAACTTTCGCGCACGATACGAGCCGAATCGAATCTGTTTTTCGCGTCATCTTCGGTCAACATGCCTGGCACCCTCATATCGCGCGCTGGTATCGACAACGAGCAATCGCTGTCTGTCTCAAGTGAATGACTGACCCACGTTGACAATCATCCGGCGGACTGGTCGCCAAACGCGGCAGGAGTCACGACGACCCAAGGAATTCACCGGCCAGCCTATCTCAGCCGAGACTGATACTGATAGGAAATTTGATTTCCTCGGACAGATCTGAGCCTACAAGGAGGAAATAGTGAATTCAAGGGGAAGGGAGTTCCAGGGCGGCCATAGCCGCCTGGAACTCCCTTCCCGCATCGATGTTTGGAGCGATTGGGGTGAGGTTGCGGTCGAAGCGGGCGTGCAGTCTCAGCCGCTTGGGAATCGTCAGCACGACCTGGCGGTGCGCGACCGGGGCACAAACTCCTTCGGCCACGTGCAGTGCGGTCAGCAGCGTGCGTTTCTGTGGCAGGAGGGACACGTACAGCGCTGCTTGCAGGAAAAGCCAACGAACGTCTCGTGATTGCAGTCGGGGCAGCGGAGTCAAACACAACGGCACGGGAATGAACGGAGATTCAAGTTGCCAGAGGGTAGTCGGCTAACAACGTACCCGACTCGTAACCGAACAAGGCCGCCACGGCTTGGGTCTCCTCCTCAATCGCCGCTTCTTCCGCGGCAGTGAACCCCGCCTCGTAGTAGGTCGGCAACTGCACCGCGTCACGATACCGGTCCACCACTTCCTCGACCGGGGCCAACTGGCAGTGCTGCATCAGCCTCCGGATTCGTGCTTCCGTGTCGGCACACAGGTCTTCATGGCGCACCACCATCGAAGCCCCGCGAAGCGCTGTGTCGGCACCCAGCCGTTCCGCGACATGTCCATAAAGATGTGCCCAGTAACGAGCCCAACCCCGCACCTCCTCGCCTGCCTCCCACAGTTCCGTGACGGAACGCACCACCTCGTCGTCACCGGCGTTGATCGCGCGTCGATCTCGACCAAACTCAAAATGACCTGCCCGCCGCAGATGTGCCAACGAGCGAGGCTGGGCCGCCGCCGCCTGGCAGAACAACGCGTGGGTCTTACGGAGCGATGCCACGTGATCGCGCGGACGGCGCAGGGACAATACCATGCGCGCATCCGGAAACTGCTCCAGCAGGTACTCCAACCGTGTGAGGTTGTAGTTACCCTTCGAGGCATAACGTGTTCCACCGCGTATCAGTAACAACTTTTTGAGGTGGTCTTGAAAAAATTGCTCGAAGGCCGGATGCTTAGACTGCCTATCCAGCACGTTGGACCGCGACGGGTCATGTAAGTCCGGAAAGAAACGCATCCACAGCATTTCCTCCATGGCTTCAGGACTCTGGGGAGTTACCAGTAGCCCGTCTCCATGAGCACGTTCTTCGGGCTCCGCGCCCCCCCGCGCGGCAAGGTCCAGGAACCGATTCCACCAGCAGGGCGTGTCGATCAACGGAAAGTCTCGATATTGATGCGTCGCCACGCTGGCCTGCGCAGCGATGATTTCAAGTAGCAGCGTACTCCCTGACCGCGCCAGCCCGGCGATAAAACAGGGTTGCCGGATTTCAATCGACCGTAACTGCTGTCCCAGCGACAGGCTTTCGACGTTGCCCAGCCAGCGCCACAATCCGGGGGTGTGATGCACGAATCCAGAAAACCAGTGCATCGGTCGCGGCACGTGAAACACATCGTACGCCATCTTGCGAGCCACCTTGCTTACTTGATTCCAAACGCGATTTTCACCGTCAAGGCCAACGTCCCCAAGGCTGTCGTGAACGCCACGAGCCAACCCTTCATCCATTCCGGCCCAAACGACAACAGCGTCCTTGGCGGTAGTTCTAACTCCACCGCCTCGAGCGGGCTTTCCGCGGGTAAATAGCCCACCGGACTGGCCAGCAGCCAGTGCCGCCAACCGGACTTGCCCACCCGGGCGCGCGGACGCGCCAGTGGCAACAGCAGCTGCTGTTCCCCCGCGGCATTGATCAAGGCAACTGTCTCTCCCTCGGCAACCGAAGGCCAGTTCACCGCGACCGTCCCGCCCGCTGCGTCTTGCCTCACAGCCGAGGCGGGTTCCCACCGTAGACCGGGTACAGTAATGTCAGCACCTTCGCTCACGCGGAGTGTGACCTGCACCACCGCTTGTGAGTCTGGCAAGCGATAGGAGTACGTCTGGTTCATCCAGGCAAACATCAGCAACATGGGGGGCGTCAGCAGCAGTGTAGGCCCTACGGTCAGACCGACCTGTTTCAAAGAGAGGGCCAGCGACCGTCGCACAAGGGATAGCATCATCTTGATCTGTGTTCCGTCATACGCCCGCAACTCCTTCCGCGCGGCAATTGCCTGCGCCTCGACCTCAGCGAGCCGCCGTTGGGGAGAAATCCGGGCGTACAACAGCATGGCGACCGTTCCGGTCAGCGCCCCCCAGGCCAACACGCGCAGCAGTTCCGGCAGGAAACCGAGTCCGCTGTCGACGAACGTGAGTATCGATTCGAACATGTGTCGCGCCGCGGGCGTTGCTTCACTGCCGCCCCGCCAGCGGCAGGTTAGACGGACTCCCCTGCATCTTGAGATTCTTCCAGTGCGGCCATGGAAGCAGCAGACGCATGGGATTCTGTGCTTCCATCAGCTCCTCCCGGGGTCACCGTCGCAGTTTCCTTCTTTTCGCGCCGCCGCAGCAGCAGGATACGCAATGGCCACAGGAGAACCGCAAGCAGTGCGCTACCGATCGTGATCAACAGTGCTACCAGAGCCCAAAGCATGCTCAGACCGGGCCCCGGCCCCACATAAGCCAGGGGCCCCACCATCCATTCGATCGTTCCCAAGCCATCAAACCACATTACTGGCCCCCTTCATTCTCGGCGGACGGGTTGTTCCGGTCACTTAAAAACTCTAGCTCATCACCGGAAAAACGTCTCGCCCCACACACCACGGCAGTAAATTCCTCTTCGCCCTCGGTCAAACGTTCTGGCGCATGGTAGTCCCAGACGATCTCTTTTGCTCGAGAGACCTCAAAAATACGCCCTCCCACTGATTCTGTGATCAGGACGTTGCCATTCGGCAACCGTTGCTGGGCTCCACGTATTTTACTTTCAAAAGGCTGTTGCTCAACTCCGGTGTAAGTCCAGGAGGCGGCATGCGTCACTGGTTCATACTCCAGGATCCGTGAACACCCGCCGGAGCCGGCATGCCCTCGGTTGTCATAGATCAGAATCCGGCCGTCGGGTAAAGGATCAGGATCGTGTTGGGCGATCCAGAATCCGCGCTGTGCCCAGACCATTTGTTCTTTGTCCAGGTCGATCAGACCGATCGCGCTCAGCGTGCGAAAGGAGACCAGGACCTGGCCAGCCTCAGCAAACTCGTGATGCGAGGCGAAATCCTCCTTAAGTACTTTCACGGTGTTCGTGTGCAGCGGGTCCCAAGCCTCGTGGGGCACCGAGTGCAACATCCCTTGAAAGGGCGAATCCGACACTGCTTTCAGCACCGACACCCGCCGCAATTCTTTTCCTTCCGGCGAGAGCTGCACCACATAATCCTCCAGGTAGGTGGGACCGATCTGCGGGTTGCCGGGCACTGGATGTTCGGCCGATTCTCGAAACCCGTGCAGCAGCACCCAGATCGTCTCATCATCGTGGACATAAAGATCGTGGTGCGCGCATCCCGCATACTTCCACAGCAAGTTTGAATCTTTGTCCACCTTCACCACACCGTAACCCCAAGGCGTGTCACCACTCCCAATGTACACTGCCAGCACATCGCCGTTAGGATACAGATGAGCCCGCCGCCAGTAGATGAATTCCTCTGGAACCGGGCTCGCGTCCCGGATGTGCGCGGCAACCGGCCACACAGAATGGAAGGGAAGTTCCCACTCGTGTACCACGGTTCCCTGCATGTCGATCAGCAAGGCGCCGGACATGTGACTCGAGGTGTAAAACGTGTAGCCAGCAAACGCCTTGGACGCTTCGTGTTCGACCACCCCCACCTCGTCAAATCGAGCAGGTGTCCAAAGTTTACTCTGGGCAAGCGAACTGAGCGTTGCCTGCTGTTCCTGCTTGGCCTGCACGTACTGATAAGCCTTCTCCAGGTATTGCGGGTAGGGAAACCAGCGGAACTCAACAATCAGGGTTCCCAGCAGAAAGGCCAGTGTTACCAAGCCCGCCAGAAAGATGCCTTGCAGCAGCCGGTCGATCACAACGTTGGAGCGGGAAGTCTGCATCAGCGTCTCAAGGGGACCGTTGGATCGTTAGGAATCTTCATCTTCGTACGCCTTGCTTGGCAGTCGTTTCCAAGCGTCCTTGTGATCCCCAGTCGCAGACACGCGGTAAAGCCCACCTGAAGCTTGTCGGCCCTCCGTTCCCTGGTAATGCGGGCAGTCGCACCGATCGACAGAGCGGGCGGCCGGGGTTGATGCAATGCCGGTCCACACTACATTCCATCATAATCGCGGGCCTGGCAAGATCACAATGGAAGTATAGGCTCCCCACATGCCGTCGGTCGTGAACTATTGCGACAACCGCCTGGGGAAATTAGAATAAAAGTTATAAGAGTCAGCGCCGGAAACGGGATTTCCGAAAGTAAACGATTGGCAGGCTTAACCGGTACCGTAAAATGAACGCAAGGCTTCGGCTCGCGAGCCAGCCGAAAGTCCTCCCGTGTAACATGTAGCTGAAAAGTGCCCGTTGGATCCCAGGATCCTCAGCCGGGCATGAGTCCGATATCTTTCCATAGCTTCCGCGTTTCCGACCGAATGGATTGTTTCTACTCGGATTCGCCTGACAAAGTATGCCATTGCATGACGAACCGTCCGTAAACCGCCACCCGGCTGGACGAATGTCTGGAATGATGAGACTGGCCATATTCCTGATAGGCTCTTTACCGCTGGTCATCCAGGCGGAAGACTCCGTTGATTTTGGCCGTGACATACGGCCTGTCCTGGCCGCGAAATGCTTCCAGTGCCATGGGCCAGATGCCAAAACGAGGAAGGCGGACCTGAGGCTGGACAGGAAGCAGGGGATCTTTGCGGACCCGCAAGGAAGGGTCTTCATCATCCCCGGCCAGCCACACGAAAGCGAAATCATCCGGCGCATCACATCGAAAGACGTGGACGAACGAATGCCGCCGCCCGATGCCGACTCCAAGTTGACGACGCAAGAGATCGAATTACTTCAAACGTGGGTTCAGCAGGGTGCCATTTGGCAGCAGCACTGGGCTTTCCAAGCCGTCAAGCGACCTGCGTTACATTCGGTTTCAAAGGCCGATTGGTGCCAAAACGGGATTGATCACTTCGTCCTTTCCCAGCTTGACAGACAAGGTCTCCAGCCCTCGCCGCTGACATCCACGGAAAGGTTGATTCGCCGTGTGACTCTGGACCTGACGGGACTGCCACCCACGCCCCGGGAAATCGATGCATTCTTGGCCGACGAGTCGACTGCCGCCTACGAGCGGGTCGTCGACAGGTTGTTGGAATCAAAGCGGTACGGCGAACACATGGCGCTCACATGGCTGGATGCAGCACGTTACGCGGACACCGACGGCTATCAGAATGATGGCCCCCGTCATATGTGGCGGTGGCGTGATTGGGTGATTGATGCGTACAACGCCAACATGCGATTCGACCAGTTCACGATTGAACAACTTGCAGGCGATTTGCTTCCCGGGGCAACGCTTGAGCAGCAGATCGCCACGGGTTTCAATCGCAATCATCGTTACAACTCAGAGAGCGGCCTGGTACTTGAAGAATCCCTGCTGGAAAACGCTGTAGACCGTGTTGACACCGCAAGCACGGTTTGGATGGGTCTGACGATCGGCTGCGCGCGATGTCACGATCACAAATTCGATCCCTTCAGCCAGGCCGAGTACTATCAACTGTTGTCCTACTTCAACAACGTCAGCGAATCCGGGCGGGCGGTGAAATTCGGAAACTCCGAACCTTGGGTCGTGGCCCCGACAAAGGAACAGCAAGCCCGGTTGGCCCAGCTCGATCAACAAGTCGACCAGGCGGAAAAAGCGTTTCAGAGCACCCGCATGGAAATCGATACGGCCATCGCGCAGCTCGCCCTGCATCGATCCGAGGCAACCGACCGGGGCAAAAATCCGGCCCACGACGCTGACGGTGATCTTTCGCAACCAAACCCTGCTGACGATTCTGTACGAGCCACCGGAACCACTTTCGCCAGCCAGGGGTTGGCTCATTATTTTTCGCTGGATGGGAGTGGCCAACAAGTCGCCCCACAGACAGCCCGGCCGGACTTCGGCGCAGGAGTCGTGGGCCACGGGGTGGTCCTCGATGGACAAACCGGGCTGACGCTTGGTGCCTTTGGCGATATGCATGCCCACCGGCGCGGCACGATCAGCTTTTGGTTACGCCCTGAGTCGGTAAGTCAGGGCGTGATCCTTTCACGGCAGTCCAACACTCTGCAGCGACCCGGGTTCTCGGTGGAAATGCGCGCAGGTCACCTGCAGTTTTATATTATCACACGGTGGGCTGCCGGAGTTGGCGCTGTCGAAACGGTCGACAAGCTTCCAGAAGGCCGGTGGGTGCATATCGGTTTAACCAACGATGGCAGCCAGAGTGCGCACGGCATGCAGATCTACGTGGATGGCAAACGCTTAACAACCCGCGTTGTCTACAACACCAACAGCAACACGGGTGGTACAACCAAAACCGCGATCCTGCGAATCGGCAGCGGTGTGGAAGGACCAAAATTCAAAGGCCGGATGGACGAACTTCGATTTTATGATCGGGCGTTGCCGGACGATGAAATAGCCCTGCTGACAGTGACCGATGCCGTGGAAGTGCTCCTGGATCTGCCACCGGCCCAACGGAGTGGCCCGCAACGAGACCTGCTGCGCCGATGGTACATTCAACATCATGCAGCTCCACCGTTAAAGCAGTTGGCCGACGAAGTTGCGACGGCCCGCAACGCGCGACAAGCCTACAGGGATACTCTGCCTACGACGATGATCATGGATGAGATGCGCCCGCGACGCCCCACTTACGTGAGGCTGCGCGGTGTCTACGACCAATACGGACAACAAGTCGGACCGGGCGTGCCTGAGATTTTTCCAGGGTTGCCGTCGGCATCTCCTCCGGACCGGCTGGGCCTGGCGCGTTGGCTTGTCAACGGGCACCATCCTCTGACTGCCCGTGTGGCCGTCAATCGCTACTGGCAGAAGTACTTCGGCTTGGGACTGGTGCGCACCGCGGAAGACTTTGGCGTCCAAGGCGAGCTGCCCAGCCATCCCGGGCTGCTTGACTGGCTTGCCAGTGAATTTGTACGGACCGGCTGGAATGTGAAGGCCATGCAGAAATTGATTGTCAGCAGCGCCACTTACCGGCAGAGTTCTGCTGTTCGGCCGTACCTGCTGGAACAGGACCCGGAAAACCGCCTGCTGGCTCGCGGGCCCCGCTGGCGGTTGCCGGCTCACACCATTCGGGATCAGGCCTTGTTTGTCGGTGGCCTGTTGGTCGAAAAGACAGGAGGCCCATCCGTCAGCCCTTATCAACCGGCCAACCTGTGGAAGGAAATGAGTAACATGGTCTATCGTCAATCCAAAGGCGAAGACCTTTACCGGCGCAGTCTTTACACGATCTGGAAACGGACGGTGGCACCTCCCAGTATGATGATCCTGGACGCGGCCGATCGCGAAACCTGCTGGGTCAATCCCAAGCGGACCAACACGCCTCTGCAGGCGCTGATCCTTTTGAACGAAACCACTTTCGTCGAATCGGCACGTCATCTGGGGCAGCGGATGATCCTGGAAGGGGGCGAGCACCCCGTGGAATTCGCCTTTCGTCTGCTGACATCACGCCGGCCGGAATCCCGCGAACTTGCAGTACTCCAACAAGCCCTCGCAGAATATCGGACCGCGTTTCACCAACAACCTGAGAGCGCACAGCAATTGATTCGAGTTGGCGATTCCGAAGTAACAGAAGATATCGATCCGGTCGAGCTTGCCGCCAACACGGTACTGGCCAATGTCTTGCTCAATTTGGACGAAGTGATTACGAAAGATTGATCGAGGTGTGACCGGCCTTCGGCTTTTCCCCTGGAATTTGAGACCTCACTGCAATAAGCTAAAACGATGGATCCATTGGACATCAACCGCCGTTATTTCTTTGGTAAGGCGGCTGGCGGTATCGGCATGGCCGGGCTCGCTTCATTGCTGATGCCGGCATGCAATTCTGCTTCCCGCCAGGAAGTACTACAACCAGTTCCACCGACTGGCGAGCCACGGGTGACATTCCCGAATTTCACCCCCAGAGCCAAACGCGTGATTTACCTGTTTCAGTCCGGCGGTCCGCCGCAAATGGACTTGTACGACTACAAACCGCATTTGGAAAAAGTCCACAACCAGGAAGTCCCGGAGTCCGTCTTTCGAGGTCAACGTCTCACCGGTATGACCGCTGGACAAACGTCCTTCCCCGTCGCGCAATCCATTTTCAAATTCCAACAATGCGGCCAAAGCGGTGCCTGGATGAATCGTGAATTGATGCCACACCTGTCGAAGGTGGTGGACGAGCTTTGTATTATCAAATCACTTCACACGGACGCAATCAACCACGATCCGGCAATTACTTTTTTCCAGACAGGCTTTCAAAATGCGGGCAGGCCGAGTATCGGTGGCTGGCTCAGCTATGGCCTGGGAAGCGAAAACAACAATCTTCCCGCTTTCGTCGTGATGACTTCCAATAGCAACGGCATGCAACCGTTGTACGACCGGCTATGGGGATCCGGTTTTCTTCCGTCCAAACATCAAGGTGTACGGTTCCGGTCAGGACCCGATCCGGTGATGTATTTGAACAACCCGAACGGCATCAGCTCTGATCTGCGCCACAAAACGCTCGGCCACATTGCCGCGCTCAACCGGATGCGACACGCAGAATTCGGAGATCCACAAATCACGACTCGCATTGCGCAGTACGAAATGGCTTACCGCATGCAAATGTCGGTACCGGAACTCGTCGATGTGAGCGACGAATCCCAACACACGTTCGATCTATATGGTGACGACGCCCGTCAGCCGGGAACATACAGTTACAATTGTCTGTTAGCACGACGATTATCGGAACGAGGCGTTCGGTTTGTACAGTTGTTTCATCGTGGCTGGGACTCGCACAATGATCTGCCGGAGCAATTGACCGCGCGTTGCCGGGACACCGACCGCGCAACCGCCGGACTGATCGCCGACTTAAAGCAACGGGACCTGCTGAAAGATACGCTCGTCGTATGGGGTGGTGAATTCGGTCGGACGGTTTACTGCCAGGACGAACTCACCGCCACAAATTATGGGCGCGACCACCACCCGCGCTGCTTTACCGTGTGGATGGCGGGCGGAGGTGCTCGTCCGGGAATGGCCTGGGGCGAAACCGATGACTACAGCTACAATGTCGTGCGTGACCCGGTCAGCGTCCACGACTTTCACGCCACCATCATGCATCTTTTGGGCATTGACCACACGCAACTCACCTACCGCTTCCAAGGTCGGCAGTACCGCCTCACGGATGTACACGGCAATGTGGTGAAAAACGTCATTTCCTGAAGGAACAGGACCGGCTGGTTGCATTGTCGGACCAGATCAGTCCGTGTCATGTTCAGCGACCGGGAAACGCAACCTGCGTGTATCCGACAACCGAGTCGTTCGTGGAGAGTTACAAGTGCCGGAAATCAACAGCTCCATCACACTCTCGAATGAGCCGGCGCCCGAGGGGAAACAGACCGCCGAACTTCTTCAGCGGCTCACTCCCTGGATCTTCGGCATCCTGGTTCTGTCGGCCTATCTCTGCCACACGAAGCATTATGCTTTCCTGGGAGATGACTGCTTCATCTCCTTTCGCTATGCACAGAATCTGAACCTGGGCCATGGGCTGGTCTACAACCCGGGCGAATTTGTCGAAGGCTACACGAACTTCCTGTGGGTGCTGATGATGGCTGCCGCGATGCAATTAGGCCTGCCAGTCGAAGTCACATCACAGGCGATCGGCGTGACCAGCGGGCTCGTGTTGCTGTATCTTCTGACCTGGCTGGGAGCCCGTAGCAGCAGGTGGAGTGACCCGCTGATCTGGGTGGCACCACTGGCGCTCGCTCTCAACCGGTCCTTTTGCGCCTGGTGTACGGGAGGTCTGGCGACCCAGTTTTTTTCGCTGCTTGTGTTTAGCGGCTTCCTCTTTTTCTGGCTCGAATCGTGTCGGGCCCGACAGCGCCCCTGGTGTTCGGCATTGCTGTTTTCCCTGGCATCCCTGACGCGCCCGGAAGGCATCTTGTTTTGCGGGGTCGCAGGCTTGTTTTTCGCCACGGACGTCGTGCTGCTCAAACGTCGGTCCTGGTTCTCTCTCGGATTCTGGCTGTCGCTCTACGTGCCACTGGTAGCAGTTCACTTTCTGTGGCGACATGCCTACTATGGATACTGGCTTCCCAACACTTTTTACGCGAAGGTCTCGGGCATCTGGTTGAGTCAGGGAATGACCTACCTGCGTCTGTTCGTGGACGATCACCAACTGTGGTGGCTACTACCGCTGCTGGTCCTGGTCTTATTCGACCGGGATCGGCGGGCTCGTCTTTTCAGCACCATCCTGCTGTTTTACACAGCCTATCTGCTCTACGTGGGCGGTGACCGCTTTGAGTACCGTTTTCTGGTGACGGTGCTGCCCTATCTTTTCTGGCTGCTGCAACATGGAATTCGTCGAGTCGTGACCGGTTGGAATGAACGCGGCTGGCCACGCTGGGCAGGCGCTACCATTGGTGCGGCTTTAAGTCTCCTGGTGATGTTCGCTGCCTACCACCCCCACACACTGAAATATGAAAACAAACCTCCGCGGCATGGGATCGCCTCACTGGAACACGTCACCCACTATGCCAAAACACGCAGCTTCGAAGGCCGCTTCCTGAGAACGTTGGTCGAAGAAGGTTATCTGCAGGGAAACGAGTTGATCGCGGTCATCGGCGCCGGCGCGCTACCTTACTATTCGCGTCTGCCCACCCTCGATACTTTAGGTCTGAATGACACCACCATCGCTCATCAGGAAATTACCGAACGGGGCGTCGTCGCCCATGAAAAGCGAGCCAGCTACACCTACCTGCAACAACGTCAGGTGGTTATCTTTGATGTCTTGAATCGCCTGGTGCTCCCGCCGGATGCTGACCCGTATGACACCGTCTACCAGGGCAAGATACCACTGCGGATTGTCCAAGCACTGGACCATTACCTGGTCTTTCGCACGACGCTCTCTGACAAAGAATTCCGTCGGATCTTCTCACGCTTCAAAATCCTGCAGTGAAATGATAGAAACGCCGGAACACCACTAGCCCGGCTTACCGTTAGGACAGCCGTCCACGATGCTGAACAGGTGACACGTTTTGTTGAACCGTAACAAAGACTGCCGCCATTCTACGATTGGACAGTCTGTTCAGATGAGGATAATGCAAGTATGAGAATCATGATCATCGGCTCAGGTGCCATGGGTTGTTTGTATGGCGCGAGAATCGCCGAAAGCGGCCACGACGTTGTTATGATTGACGTACGACGCGAGGTTGTGGACACAATCAACCGGGACGGCATTCGACTCGAAAGTGCGGGCAAGGAAAGGTGCGTTACGGTCGTCGCAGCGATGCCAGATGCCGACCTTGAACCAGCAGAGGTCATGATCGTCCTTTCGCACACGAACGCAAATCCGGCGGTGGCGATCACTGCCAAGAGATTACTGTCTCAAAACGGTTTTGCAATCACGCTTCAAAATGGTATCGGAAACGTCGAATCACTGGTCGAATCGTTGGGCTCCCAACGCGTGCTTGGCGGCATCAGCTACAACAGCGCCACCGGACTCGGGCCGGGGCACGCAAAGCACACCAACCCGGGTCCGACCTGGATCGGAGAGATTGGCGGACACGGTTCGTCACGAGTCGACACCCTACAGGGCGTCTTGGAGGGCGCCGGATTTGAGACCTCTGTTTCAGAGAACATCACCGGCATTATCTGGAACAAACTGGCCGTGGCTTGCGCGGTCCACCCTATTTGCGCACTGACGGGTCTCATGGCGGGAGAAATCGGCTCTGTGCCAGCAGCCGACACCTTACAGGACAGGGTGCTCGAAGAGTTTCTAGCCGTCGTCAGGGCCAAAGGTATCACGTTGGCAAAACTGGAGGTGGTTGAGACCATCAAGGATCTTTCCAAACGCGTGATGGTCAAACCTTCCATGCGGCAGCACATCGAGCGCGGACTACCCACAGAGATCGACGCGCAAAACGGCGCTCTTGTGCGCCAGGCCCGTACCCTTGACTTGCACACGCCTTACAACGAGACACTCACACTGCTGGTCAAAGCGGCAAACGCGAACACGAGGAACTGACGGCGGCCAGCTGGGCGCTCACACGACATCAGAGTTTCATTCGCTTGAAGATCGTTTCCGGCAGGGCACAAATCACGGTCATGATGCACCGCCAGAACCACGGCACATAGAGCTGGTTCCGTCTGCGCTGAATCGCCCGCACGATGTCACGAGCCACGCGTTCAGGAGAGGCAAGCAGTAGTGATCGGGGATCGATCAGCCCCTCCGTCATCGGGGTATCGACAAAACCGGGTTTGATGGTCAGCACATGAACACCTGAGCGGTGCAACCGGTTGCGCAAGCCTGCCAGGTATACGTTCAAACCAGCCTTGGAGCAGCCGTAGATGTAATTACTTTGACGTCCACGATCGCCCGCAACCGACGAAATCGCCGCAATAAATCCTGAGCGACCTTGCGATAAATAGTTCGCCGCAGCGTTCAGGATCGATATCGCAGCCGTTAGATTCGTGTCGATGGTCCGTTTGACTTCTAAAACGTCTGTTTCCGTTTTGACCTGTTCCGGCATGTATCCGCAACAAAAAATCACGCCGTTCAGCGGACCATCCAGACGTTCGGCGCAGCGACGGATCAATGGCTCATGACTATCAAATTCAAGTGCCTCAAATAATTCGACCAGCACGGTCACTTCACATCGCAGGCGAAGATCGGTCGCCATGCGTTCCAGCTCGTCGGAATTCCGGCCTGCCAGGATTAACTGGTGACCTTGCCGAGCCAACTGACCACAAAGAGCCCGTGCAATACCGGAAGTGGCCCCCAAAACAAGAATGCGGTCGCTCATGATGACTCCACAATTCCCAGACGTCTCGCCTGGGAGGAAACGAACCGGTTCTCCGGATCAATCCGGGATTTGATCTGCTTGAATTCACCAAGACGCGGGTACATGGCGGCAAAGGTTTTTGCCGACATGGTGGCATCTTTGGCGAGATACAGTCGCCCGCCATGCTCCAGCAGGAGTTGATCCAACTCCCTCAGAAAAGGGCGTAATCCGGACGTGACGGGAAAATCCAGGGCCAACGTGTGACCAGGGTACATGTAAGACAAGACCCCTTGTCCGGCCAAACCACTACTCTTCAACACCGCCAAAAACGATGGAAGACGTGATGAGGCAATTTTCTCCATCAACTGGATCAGGCCACGACGCGAGGTTTCTCGCGGGAACAATGCCTGGTACTGGATGACACCGCGTCTTCCATAGATCCGGTTCCAATGCAGCAAACTGTCCAGCGGATAGAAGAATTTGTAGTAATCCACCAGCTGATTGCCGTCACGATGTGTCTCATAATAAAAAGAATTGAAAGCCTGAACACTCCAGGGATTCAACATTATTTTTGGCAGGTGGAAAGGAATCGTTCTTGGCCGAGGAGCGGGCACTTGCAAAGGTGCTTGGCGCTGTCTTGCTGACAGTTGCGCGCAAGTTGCGTTATTTCCCAACATGATGACCGAGCGCCCCAGAGATTTGCCACGCGACAAGCAGTCAATCCAGGCCACCGAGTACTGGTAGTCCGCGTCCGTTTGAGAAAATCGTTCCAGGGTTTCGTCCAGGTTGCGAGTGCGTTGATAGTCGACATCCACATAGCTTGTCTCGACCGGCATCAATTGGATCTGCGCACTCAGAATCACACCGGTCAATCCCATTCCACCCACCGTGGCCCAGAACACATCCGAATTTTCCGTGGGTGAACAGTGGATCACCTCCCCCGAGGCAATCATCAATTCCAGGCCGAGGACCGACTCTCCAAACGAACCGTTGTGGTGGTGGTTTTTTCCGTGAACATCCGCGGCAATCGCACCACCCAGTGTCACAAATCGAGTTCCAGGTGTTGTCGGTAGGAACCAACCACGCGGCAACAGATGTTCAATAATTTCAGCAAACGACAAGCCTGCTTCACCTTCCAGAACGCCAGACTGTGGATCCAGCGCCAAAAAACAATTTCGGCCTGTTTGAACAATCACGCCCCGGTCACCATTGAGGGACGAATCGCCATAGGAGCGGCCGAGCCCGCGGGAGATGTAATCCGGCTGCCGGCCATCACAAACAACAGAACGCAGCGTCTCCAGGCGATGCGGCCGGGAGACCCAGCCTCGCTCCACCGGATAATTTCCCCAACCTGCAAGCCTGTGTTCAACGTGGGTCATAGCGTCTCTTTCACCCACGGCGCAGTGGCGCAAATCAACAAGATGACGGTCACCACACCCACAATCCAACTGGCGGGATCGCGCAAAGCAAACACGACCGGATCTTCCGTGAGCCGCCTCCGTTTCGCCTTCAACCAAATTCGACTGATCCAGTACAGTAACAAGGGGCACACCAGCCACAACAACCAGTCATAAGTATAAAGCTCCTTGACTACTTCGCCATTAATGTAAAGCGCCAAAACAAGCACCGACAAGTAACCACTCGTGGACCCCATGCTTTCAATCAAACTCTGATCGGTCACGGCATAGCCGCGTCCCCCCGGAGCCTCCTGCCCTTCGTCAGCAAGCCGCACCAACTCGGCATAGCGTTTGGCGAACGCCAGTGAAGTGAAGAAAAACACCGAAAACCCGATCAGCCACTGGGAGACAGGCGTATCGGTGGCAAAACCTCCAGCCAGAATCCGGGCCGTATAGAGACCAGCCAGTACCAGCACATCAATCATCGTTTTACGTTTCAGCCACATCGAATAAAGAACATTGGTCAACAGGTAAAGCACGAGCAGGCCAGCGAACGACAACGGCTGTAATGTCCAGGCCGACAAAAGAATCCCCACCGTTGCCAGCAACACCGTCCACACGGGAGCGTAGTAAATCGGCAGGGCACCAGAAGCCAGCGGCCGACGACATTTCTCCGGGTGCCGGCGATCAACCTCCAGGTCCTGAGCGTCATTTAAAAAATAGACGGCCGAAGCGCTGGCGCAAAACGCAATGAACGCGGTCACTGCGGCGATGAATTTCTCTGGATTCAACAGATCATGAGCCATCGCCAGGGGGACGAACAGGAACAGATTTTTTGTCCAGTGCTGCGGTCGCAGGGCGCGAAAAAGAGGACCGATCCGGCCCGGCTTGCCCCCAAATACACGGGAGGGTTGGCAAAACCCCTTCAAGGTCCTCAACAGGCCTGCCGTAGGCTGCACCACATAGACTTGAGCTGCCTTCCGCCAGATCGGCACATCCGCCGAGGAGTCACCGACGTATGCAAATTCTTCAAAACCATGCAAACTGCAGTAGTGTTCCATGGCCGCCAGTTTTGCCTCGCCCTTGACGTTCGTTCTTCCATCGCTGGCAATCACATCGTCAAACAGGTTCAGGTGCATCGCAACTGCGTCGGCCCAACGCTGATCGGTCGCCGTTGCCAGGACGAGCTTCGCTCCCTGCTGCTTCTGGACTCGTAGAAATTCCAGCACCTCTTGCCGGTACGGAAGCACCTCGGCATCCGGTGTGACCAGTTCCGCCAAGGACCTTTTAAACTGGGCCAGACCACGAAAAAGAGCCCACGGAGCCCGCCAACAGGAGACTGGGCACTGCCGGAATGACAACAGAACAGCTTCACACAACGTGTCTGTTGCGATCAGGGTGCCGTCCAGATCGACAAAGATCACGCTCCGCGAGTTTCCAGTATCGTGAGTTTCAGCCATGAAGCTATACTCGTTCCCGTGAAAACTGCTGTGCGAACCGCGGCGACAAACGATCACGCTGGAAACAGACCAGCCCACGCTACAAAGCCACGCTGCCACACAACACCGCGCAAGGCTTAATTGTACCTTGACCTCGGATGCTACGAAGCCACTCATTCGCCAAATGCGTTAAGAGCCGACCGGCGGGAGATGCCGCAATCGTGACATTCCGAAAATCTTGCGTGATCCGTCCCGGGAAAAACCGTGATCCCAAAGTGTCGGAATCACATTGCAGCCGTTGCGTCTGCAACTTTTCTGAAAACGCAGCCCGCTGCCTTGAAGTGCCGACAGGAACAAACTGCCGCCAGAAACCTGTCGCGCGGCACCATGCTTACACCATTTGTCACAATTTCCCGGGTCATCATTTCGACCTCCGGCGGAGCAAGCCGAAAACGCTTGTCTGGCCTGCGAAAAACATTTAATATCTGCAATAGTAGACGGCTCGGTCCTGTCCTGAACCCGTTGGCAAGTCCGTAGGAACATCTCTGCCAAATGAATTTACAGAACGAATGAGGAACGTCCGATGTGGAGACCAAAAACATCACTGCGAACCCTTCACTCTTCACGACGTCGGTTTTTAAAAACTTCCGCCACTGGTGTCTCGGCCGCCGTGACGGGGACCTTCATCGGTGGCAGCAGCCGACAGCTTGCCGGCAACGAGTCGCTGCTCCGGGATGCCATCGACATCCGGCGCCTTCCTGGTTCGACGGTCGTCGACGTGGTTCGCGGGCAAGGCTACTTCCCGGTAATCGCCACCCTGGATGACAAGAGGCTTGCCGTCGTCCATCGAGGCGGGGACGGTCACGTGGGAGTCCGGGGACGCCTGGACATTTCCTATTCGACTGATTCAGGCCAAACCTGGGGCCAACCGTCGACAGTGATCGACAGTCCGTTGGACGACCGTAACCCTGCTTTTGGTGTGGCTTCCAACGGAACGCTGCTGGTAGCCTATCAGCGGCGAGGTGGTTACGACGAGGAAGGTAAAGAGATCGTGGACATGGACCGCGTCGACACGCGGGTGATCTGTTCCCGCGATGGAGGCCGCTCGTGGGTCGACGACGCGCCACTCAGCTACAACCGACTGAATGGCGCATCTCCCTTTGGAAAAATCCGCTCGGACTCGGACGGCACCCTGTACCTGCCCGTTTACGCCGGTCCCTTCCTTGCCGACCTTCAAGGCTTTGTCGCCACTGACAAGGACTACACTCCGGCCTATCTTCTGCGATCCTACGACCAGGGTAAAACTTGGACCAACCCGATCCTGATGGGTCTTGGGTTAGCCGAGCCCGACGTACTCTTCTTACCGAATGGCGATTGGCTGGCCGCGGCCCGCACCGGTCCCCTGGTGACCTGCCGGTCCAGTGACGGGGGTAAAACGTGGGGAGATCTCCAGCAGGTGACCGAAAGCCGCGAGCACCCACCCGATTTGACCCTCTTGAACGACGGGAAAATCCTGCTGACCTTCGGTCGCCGCAACCCGCCCTACGGGGTTCAAGGCCTGATCAGCCGAGACCTGGGGCACTCCTGGGAATCCCGCCGCCTGGTCTTTGCCGACGAACTTCCGGGACAGGACATCGGCTACCCATCCACCGTCCGACAGGACAACGGCCGCATGGTCACCACCTTCTACTCAGCCGGCACTCACGAAGAACCTCACACTTTCCACGAAGCTATCAACGCCTTTTGTCGCGCCGTATGCTACGACGAGGCGGCCCTCCTGGCCGCCTGGGATGCCAGCTAACCAACCTATTGCCACTGGAAAAACATGCCCGGTCGCCGGCAAAACAACAGAAACTTTCTCTGGCGACGGAGCAACCAACCGGACCCGGTTGTTGGAGCCGATCGCTCCGTCAACAGCTAGAAGAAAGCTGGACCGACAATCATCTGCCTTCTATCAGGTACAACCTTGCTGCCGAACCACGCAACGGATTCTGGACCTGCTTGTTGTGTTTTTCATACCTGATTCTGTTTTTTCTCAACAACCGTTGATGCGACCTTGAATGTTTCAGTTCCATTCCAGGTCTCCCTGAAACAGCGTGCAACGGTTAATTGCGAATCTGATCGTAAAGTTGCTGGGCATACTTCATCA
Source organism: Planctomycetota bacterium (assembly GCA_963578105.1). Taxonomy (GTDB): domain Bacteria; phylum Planctomycetota; class Planctomycetia; order Pirellulales; family Pirellulaceae. Next base: position 245,986 of record CAUZBP010000001.1, on the reverse strand, counting down.
TGTACTCAAAGTCACCGCCTACCTGCAACCATTGAACGCCCAGGTCTTTAAGCGTGTTTGCAAACACGGGATCTACTCCCATTCCAGAACCCACGTACAAACCATTTTCGCGGGCCTTGGTCGCAATCGTCCGAATTGCATCCAGCACATCGGGATGCGTGATATTTCCCAGCATGCCCATCGTTCCGGAAAGGTCGTTCGGGCCGATACAGATGGAAGTCAGTTCTTTGATCTGCACGATCTCGTCCATCTGATGCACCAGGTCAATCGTTTCGATCTGGGCGGCAACAAACAAGTTCTCGTTCGCATGATCAAGATATTCCTGTCCAACAAAACGACCGTAATTCGTCGGTCGACGGGGTCCGAAACCGCGCGTACCCATGGGAGGATACCGACATGACCTGGCAAACTGCCGAATCTCTTCGACTGACTGTGCCTGTGGCAGAATGATGCCCTCAGCCCCCGTGTCCAAAACGCGTTTGATCCAGCCAACGTCACCGCTTGGAATTCGCACGATCGCCGCTGTACCGCCGGCCCGAGCCGCGATTAAATGCGACATCATGCTTTCCAGGCTGGTAGGACAATGTTCCAAATCGATCCAAAAGAAGTCCGCAATGCCACTCATCGCCTCTGTAACCGCAGCATCGCTAAGACTCACACCCATGCCCGTCGTCACTTGACCGGCATCCATTTTTTCACGAAATCGTTTGAGATTATCAGTGATCATCGTTCAAAAATTCCTAGTACTTTTTTTCGGGGCATCCCCAGGTGACACTAAGTCGTGTTCGCTTGCACCTAGAGTATAGCAATCAGAAGTCCTGTTGATCAAGGATGCGCTGGTCAACGGATGCTGAACACCGCAACGATCGATAACACGTGTAACGTCGAGTTGAACACTCCATTACATTTTGACGTGGACGGCCAGGGCGGATAACATCTCCGAATCGGTCGCCTGAGGAAGTCGATCCGTGCGCACGCCTTTTATCCCTGGCCATTCGCTTCCGCGTTGTCGTCCTCCACAAGAATTCCGGCCCTGCCGCCAAACGGCTTGATCCCGTGAATGAGAACCATGCAGACTTGTCTGTCAACTGCAACGCACAAACTTTCGCAGCACCGGTAAGTCCCTGGCATCCACACCCGCCATGGCAGCAGCCGTAACGGAAACCTCTCCTACGTAAATGTCACCCCGCGAATCGACACAGATGTCGTGCGCGGCATAAAATTCGTGAAGCTGCCTGGCGTCCTGTCCACCGCCCCAACGGGCCAGCAGTGTTCCGTCCTGATCAAAAATACTCACTCTTCCGCCAACCGCGTCTGGACAACGATCCATCCAGGAAAACAAACCGTTGCGAGCACCCAACTCAGCCACGTACACCAAATCATCACGAGCAATGAATACCTGACAAGGACGGACGACATCAGTCCACTGGCTCAGGCATTCACCATCGGCTGAAAATATTTGTATGCGACTATTTTCCCGGTCGGCAACATAAATCCGTCCCGCGCCGTCGACTCCAATACCGTGTGGTATCTGAAATTGGCCCGGCCCATCGCCGGGCTCTCCCCACGACTGAATCAGCTCGCCTTCGCCCGAATAGCGATGCACCCTTGCATTCCCATATCCGTCAGCCACATAAATCTCGCCAAGCCGGGAAATGACCAGATTGGTCGGCAAGTTATAGGGCGCCGCACCGCGTAAAATCGTGCGAAAATCAAAGCCTTCAGCCCCGCTGGGCGACGGCACCCCACTCGGTCCGATTGCACGTATCGGCCGGCCAGCAGGCGTGTATTGTCGCACCGCGTGACCAGCGTCGTCCACCAAATAAACAGTATCATCCTCGGCGATCCAGATACCATGGGGACGAACAAGAAGTTGGCATTCCCAGGAGTTGAGAAAATTGCCATCCGGGTCAAAGACAATCACGGCCGGAGCGCCTCGGTTGAACACGAACAGATTGTCGTGCGAGTCGACCGCCACACCAATCGCCTCAAAGTGAGTGATATCTGACGGCAGGCGGTACCAGTCCAGCAGCGGCTGGTAAGTCAGTTCAGCAGTTCCAACAGTGTTCATGGATTTTCAAACCGTGCCCGTCGCTGCATCGATCCATGACGCATCCACCTCGAGATCCTGAGCGGTGCTTGTGATCTGATTCCAAGTGGCATCATCCAGATCAATTCCTGCGGCCAGTCGTTCTGCCTGATTGTGGGCCTCAAGATCACCAGGCACCATCACTTTGCCGTCGGGGGAGTCGGGGCGCGAACTTCTGACGAAATCAACGTAACGCGAGACCTCGTCATTAAATCCCCCTTCGGGTCCCACCTTCGTCGGATCGACATAGATCGAGAGCATTCCCTGTTCCAAACCAGTCTTTCCCTTTTGGCTACATCCACTTCCTGTCAGAGCACCGGCCAACAACTCCGCCATCAGGCCCAGTCCGTAACCCTTATGTCCTCCGAAGGGAAGAATGGCTCCCCTTGGTGGCCCGTAAAATTCGTTGGGGTCATTTGTCGGCTGACCGTCGGCATCCAGAATCCAACCATCCGGCACGCTGACGCCTCGATTTCGCGCAACCTTAAGTTTTCCCTCCGCAGCCGCAGCCGCAGCAATGTCAAAAATGACCGCTGGCTTGCCTGCAACGGGCACGCCTATGGTAACCGGGTTGATGGAAACCCGCCGGTCGATTCCACCGGTAGGTACCATCAACATGCCCAACCCTGTCGTGTTGACAAAATGCAGGGATACACATCCTGCATCTGTCGCAAGTTCAGCCCAATGGCCAACACGTCCGACGTGGCCCGAGTTGCGTAACGCAACCACGGAGACTCCTTGTTCCTGACATTTGTCCAGTCCCAGATCGACGGCTTGCTTGGCGACCGACTGTCCGTAGCCCAACTGCCCGTCGACTACCAGAATCGACGGACTCTCAAAGACCATCTTCAGTTTTCGATTGGCAACAACTTTTCCATCCCGCAACCATTCGATGTAAATCGGTGTACGAATCACACCGTGTGAATCGTGTCCAACAAGATTCGCCTTCACCAGATGCTGGGCGATCAGGTCAGCTTCACCCTGATCGGACCCGGCACGCGCAAAGATGGCGGAAATTAACTGCTCGAGTGGTTTTGCTTGAAATTTCATTGGAAAACATCAGGGAGGTGAGAATCGACAGGATGAGGAAAAAGAAGTCGGCTTCAGTAACACGCGCAAGAATTTTTTTCTATTTGCCGGCCCTGCCATCATCGAACAGTGCCGGGCACAAAAAATCGGTGGAGCCCCAATCCCAAAGTGGTTTCCGTTCAGAGCGGAGGACTCCGACCAACAACCTTTCGTCAAACGCGGAACCGTGTCAAGCAGTTCCGGCCGGATCAAAGTACTGTGGTTCCGCACCAACCTTCCATTTGATGTTGCAGCCAATACTGGGGGTCTGGTCTGCTGAGACCGCCTGGCCGGCCAGGACTTCATCGACCGCTTGGCGCAAATCTTCACCGGTCACAGGTATCCCGCTCTCGGGTCGACTGGAATCCAACTGACCCCGATAGACCAGTTTCTGATCCTTGTCAAAAACAAAAAAGTCGGGAGTGCAGGCAGCTCGATAAGCAACCGCGACCTCCTGGGTTTCGTCATACAAGTAAGGAAACGTGTAACCCTGTTGTTCGACTTCGTGCACCATTTGCTCCGGAGAGTCTTCGGGGTGCAGACTGACATCATTCGAGCTGATCGCAACGATTGCAGTTCCCCGGGGTTGATAGTCGCCTCCGAAACGGGCCAATTCGTCGGCAATGTGCTTCACGAAGGGGCAGTGGTTACACATAAAAATGACAACCAGGGCTGGTGCCCCGTCAAAGTCCGACAACGATACCATCTTGCCATCGACATTGACGAGCGAGAAATCCGGCGCGTGCGTTCCCAAGGGCAACATCGTACTGGCGGTTTTGACCATTGCATTTTCTCCAACTGCAGAACTGAGATACTGGGAAAATTGAGGACCGCTCTTTTGGCTACCCTACTTGGGCTGAGTCTACAGCGGACGACTGGCATCGTCTACTACCCTCATTACTCTGTCCATCAGGCTGTTCCACCACGACTGCTCATTCAAAAAACGACAAGATCGGTTGGACCACCAGGACTTGCTACATCCGACTTTCAAGTTGAAACCTCGCTCGTGCTGCGCAGGCAAACGTGGTGTGCCTCATGTGCGCCATCCCAAATAGAAACAGCCGTTTTCCGAGTGGTCGCAGCTACAACGTGATTGAGTCGGACCTGACTCCCGGAAATTCTAGCTGATGAGTGCCGATGTGTAGGACGACGAAAGCCGGTCGGCAAGAGACTGTCGAATGTTGTACCACTCGCATCGACCCGACTTGGCAGACAGACAGTTCGAAACATCACACCACTTCGATTCGTAGCACGTTGCCTTTCTCAACACGTCGTTCACCAACAAGTCGAGAAGGGTCATCCGAATGGATTCCAGAGAGCAATTGCCGTCTAGTTTGACAATGCGGGGATCCCCTTCAGCCAATTGGTTAAAAATTTCGCGGGCGGCATTCAGAGACGCGACCTGTTCAAATTGGTTCGGTATTTCGCCCCGGCTTTCTACGATGCGAGCCAGCGAGACCACCGGATCAATATCGATCAGGAATACCACGTCTGGCAGCGGAGCAAAACTGCTCATCTGCCGGGCGATTTCCTCGACATTACCCAGCCTGGCACCTTGATACGCAATCGAGGAATAAAAGTAGCGGTCCAGGATTACCACCTTACCTGCCTCCAGGCCGGGTGTGATCAGGTTCTCAATGTGTTCGCGACGGTCCTTCACAAACGCATCGAGTTCCTCTGCGGGAGCCATGCGACCGCTGGCAGCCGATGCGCGGATTTTCCTCCCCCACGGTCCGTCGGTAGGCTCTTTGGACTGGATCACGTCCAGCCCCGCGCTGGAGAGAGCGTCCGCCAGCAAACGCACCTGGGTCGACTTCCCAGTCCCGTCAATCCCTTCAAACACGATGAGTAGGCCACGACTTGTCATCGACGAAATGATAGTCCATGCCCAAACAGTCAACAAGGACAAGCGGGCGCCCACCAGGCTCATCGACAGACCCGGCATTTGACATTTAATGAACGAGTCTTTCCAGTTGTCCGATCAAGTGTTCCAACTGCTTTAAGGCCGTTTCATACGACTGGTGATCCTGTTTGCGTGGAATCAGTCCCGCCTCGCCCGTGATGAAGCACAGTCCTTCCAGACGACAGGCACAACGCTGTGCAAGCTCACAAATTTCGCGGACCGCATGCTCCGCAACAGCACAATCGGGGGTCGTTTCAGATTGCTGCAGAAAATTCATCAGGCCTTCAGCCGTCGCAGCGACCGGTTCGAAAGATTTTGAGTCCAGGCTTCCAGTCCTCCAGAAAGATAGTCACTCCACAACTGCGAAGCGAGTGCATGGAAGTGGCGGACTGTATCCAGCAAAGCCGTGTTAGCAGCCATCAAAAGTTGTACTGGTCGATGTTGTTTTTGTCGAAAATCAGGGGCTTCCCAAGAATCACCTCACGCTCGGTGATACGAATCGAATCGAGCTTGCCCATCGCCCGACTCTCGGCCGGTAACAAAGGGTTCCGGTGCAGAGCGGCAGCCACCTGGACGGTCAGATAGCCCAGCTTTTCCACATCAAACAAAACAAATTCCTCGACCGTACCGTCCTGCACATAATCTCGCATCAAACTCGGCAGGCTCAAGCCGGTGACAAAAACTTGTCCCTGACGACCCGCATCACGTACCGCCTTGGCAGCAGCGGGCAAGGCAACAGAAGTAATTGCCCAGATGCCCCTCAATTCCGGATAAGCGGCCAATAGATTTGCCGTTTCCTCGCGCGCTTTCAACTGATCCTCGGTCGGGTATCGAGTTTCCAGAAGCTCACAGTCTGGATGCTGCTGCAGACGCGGGACCATGATCTCCATCCACGAATTTTGATTCGCGGCAGTTTTCGTACCGCTGATGATCACAAATTGTCCTGTCAATTTTTTGTTCTCACCAGCACCTCGAACCATCACATCGACAAGGGTATTTGCAATATCTTCTGCGGGAGCCTGATTCACAAAGATGCTTCGCTGCGAGGACTCCACATCGGCGTCCGTATCCCAGGTAATGACCTGGACTCCTTGAGACTGAGCGCTGAACAACGTCGACGCGATCGCGTCGGGATCATTCGGAGCCACGGCAATCACATCGAACCCTTGTGCCACCCAGGCCTCGATCATTTTGGCCTGTTGTTCGGTATTGTCCTCCGTTGGCCCGTCGTAGGTTAAATCGACTCCCAATTCCTCGGCCGCCTCCTGTGCCCCCCGGCCTGCGGCGTCGAAAAATGAAATTCCCATCAATTTTGGCATCATGCCAATCCGGACAGGTGACTCAGCATCCTGATCTTGTTGACACCCTAATAGACAACAGGACAGGAAACCAACGACCAGAGCGGTCTTTGATCGTTTAATCATCATATTCGTTCTGCTGCCTCATTCAGCGTTTCCACCCTGTCATCGGTTCGCGCCAACCATTCGTTCCACACTGCAACGACTATCAGCAACACGCCCACGACCATGAGCCTGGCATCCGCTCCGATGAATTTGAAGCGCCCGCTCAGGAAAAATAAACCAATGTCGATGTTGGCAATCACCACGATTCCCAGCAGGGTTTTAAGAATACCACCGCGACCACCCGTAATCAGCGTGCCACCCACGACGACACAGGCAATCGCTTCCAATTCGATGCCCCGATGTGCATCCGGAATGGCACCTTTCCGCACAGTATAGACCACCGCCAACAACCCCGATACCATGCCGGAAGCCGTGTAAAGCCACCATTGAGTACGTCGTACGGGAATCGCTGCGAACCGTGCCGCCATTGGATTGTCACCGATTGCATAGCACCAACGACCAAACCGCGTACCATGAACGAGAAGCATCGCGGCCGCAAAAACAAATGCCAGGATCCAGTACTCGCTGGGCCAACCGGCGATTTGGCTCGTATCAATGGCCGGATCGGGTAGCTTGGTGATCTTTTCGCCACCGCAAAGCATCAGCGCCAATCCCGAGTAAAAGGCCATCGTCGCCAGGGTCGCCACCAGAGGCGACAATCCCAACACCACTAAAAACCCGTTGATAGCCCCTATCGTGGCTCCTACCAGGACGGCCAAACCACTGGCCACTTCCGCCGGCCAACCGGCTTTCCACAAAAGCCCCATGGCAACCGAGCTGAGCGCAATCATCGATCCCACCGAAAGGTCGATTCCACCACTGAGAATGATCGCCGTCATCACGATCGCCAGGACTCCGACCCGGGCCCATTGGACACCCACATTCACCAGGGCTGCAGGACGTTCGACCTGTGAAAAAACAAGCCCCACTGCGAGCAGCAGCAGCAGCCAAGGCAGCAGAACCGGAATATTTTTTATGAATCCTTTTCGCTTCATGTCCTACGCCTTTTCCAAAACAAGTCCAGCAGCACCGCTGTAAGAATCAGTCCGCCGATGAACACATCGACTTGCTCGCCACGTATTTCCCAGCGGACCAAAGCCAGATTGACGAGTCTCAGTAGTACGGCACCCAAAACAACTCCCAGCACGGTACCACGACCACCCGTGATGCTTACACCGCCGATCACAGCGACGGCAATGGCTTGTAACTCCCAGCCCTTAGCCAGTTGAGACTGCATCTGCATGCTTGCGGACAACACCATCACCGCTGCCACACCTGTCAACAAACCGCCCAGGCCGAAAGCAAAAAGCCAGGTTTTCGCCTGGGAGACTCCTACCAGTCGTGCAGCGCTCGGGCTAGAACCCAAAGCATACAGGTGCCTCCCCGCGCGCCGATGGGCATGAACGACGTAAAGCGTCGCTGAAACGAGAAGACCCAACACAATTGCCCCCCGAAATCCCGATTCCGGATGAATCGAAATCCATCCGAAGGCCTGCGGTACACTATTGATTTGTCGTCCACTGACCAGGGCGATCACCATCCCTCGATAAACAATCATCATGCCCAGTGTCACCACAATGGGATGGACTCTGCCGACAAGTGACACGAATCCGTTGAGCAATCCCCCCCCGAGCCCAACCAGCAATGACGCCAGGATTGCCAGGGGAATTGAAATTTGGGGAGCCATGGGCAGCTTGAGCAACAAGCCTCCGCAAGCCGCTGCCAGGGCGAGCAACGAACCGATTGAAATATCGATGCCTCCCGCAATAATCACCGTCGCAGCTGCCAAACCCAGAATCGACCAGAGCGCAGTTTCAGCCAGTAGATTGCCAAAATTCGCCCAGCTGAAAAAATTCACGCTTGTCAGGCTCAGCCAGATACTCAACACCACGATAACTGCCGCAAGGCTCCATTCTCCGGCACCCCGTGATGTCCAACTTGTTGTTTTTTTCCGGGCCGCTGGCGTTTGATCACACGCCTTTTCGATGGGAAGCGCCGCCTCGGCGATCTGGGTTGCGGTGACCTCCGTCGCCGGCCATTGGTCCGAGATATTTCCGGACCGAAGCACCATGATGCGATCAGAATACTGCTGGATCTCCGGCAGGTCGCTGCTGATCATCAGAATGGCACAACCCCGATCCGCAATTTGCCGCAAAATGCGATGGATTTCTGACTTGGCCCCAATGTCGACACCGCGCGTTGGTTCATCCAGGATCATCACCTTCGGTGCCGCCAGCAGCCAACGTCCTAAAACAACTTTCTGTTGATTTCCTCCGGAAAGCTGGCTGATGGATTGCTCCATCGTCCGTTGGCGCACTTCCAGCTGTTGAACGACCTGGCGGGTCACCTGCTGTTCAACCCGACGACTGGCGAGCAACCCCAATGACCAACGTTTGATCCATGGCTCCTGGTGGGGCAACCGGCTTGCGCTGGAAAATTCCGTCTGTGGTGAAGATCGAAAAAGCTGGGTCCAACGGTCCAACGTGGGTAGGACCGTATTCGCGCGAATGCTCAGTCCACGGCAGAGACCTTCCCGCAACCGGTCTTCGGGCAAATACGCAATACCGGCACGGACGGCATCCTGAGGCCGTCGAATTTCGATCGCCTCGTCATCCACGAGTACCGAACCGCTGGCGAGTGGCTCCAAACCAAAAATACCCCGTGCCATTTCAGTGCGCCCGGCACCAATCAGTCCGTACACTCCGACGATTTCGCCAGCTCCCACGCAAAAATTGATTCCTTGAAACCTGCCTTTGACATCGTTCAGATCACGAACTTCCAGGCGGCGAACCGTGTGGCCCCGTTCCGGATCACCAGCCGAAGAATCGGGGCGACGCTGACGGTCGCTGGAACTGTCCTCTAAATCACGGCCGACCATCGCCTGGACCAGCAACTTGCCGTCCACGTCTTTTCGATCCCTGGTCCAGATCTTTCGGCCGTCTCGCAATACCGTAATCCGGTCCGACAGTGCAAACACTTCCTCCTGTCGGTGGGAGATATAAATCACACCCACCCCATCTGCTTTCAGTCTGGCCACCTGCTGAAACAGCCAGGCAGCCTCCACGGACGTCAAGGCGCTGGTGGGCTCGTCGAGAACCACCACTTTAGCACTTTGCAAAACGGTCGCTGCAATCTGGAGCATGTGACGATGCGCCACACTTAAACGGTCGGCGGGAACCCCTGCTCCGATTGGTTCGCCCACCGCCCCGATCACTTTTTGCGCCGTCTTCTGCATGGCCGACCAGTTCACAAACCCGAACTTCCTCGTTGGCAGACCATGCAGCAGGGCGATGTTTTCTGCCACGGAAAGCGTGGGGAAAAAATCTGCTTCCTGGTGAACCGTCACGATACCCGTTTTCCGAGCAGCGACCGGGTCGTTCCACTGGCAGACCTGCCCCTCCAACCGGCAGCAGCCGGAATCGGGTTGCAGAACCCCCGAAATGATGTTGATTAACGTGCTTTTGCCGGCTCCATTTTCACCCACCAGAGCGTGAACTTCTCCGGGGCGCAAATCGAAATCAACGTCGGCGAGAGCACGGACTCCCGGGAAAGATTTCGTGACTTGTTCCAACTGCAGTAAAGTTGGTGCAGCGACGTTCAAGCGAGTACCCCTCTAACGTAACGGTAGTTGCCCCCGGGTTTCATCATCCGGCTAGTGGAAAATAGTGCTTTTTCGACAGGACGCAACCCGTGCCGCCTGTTTCCGTTCATCTAACATTCGAGCCGCCCGCCGACGGAACCTGTACCGTGACACTCTCGCAGTCAGCTGTGGTTGCATCCACCCGCAAGATCAGGCCGTGGCCGGCTGCCTCCTTGCCAACGACCCCGTCCACCCGTGTTCAACAAAAAAATTGGAAACAAAGCCCTGGCGTTCTCGTTAGCAAGTCAGTCGACATCTCGCAAATCTTCCTTCCTTTTTCATTTACACACAAGGCTGTTTTGTACGAGGCCATGTTCCTTGACTACCAACCACACCCGCTATATAACATCACTTGCAAGTCATTTGCAAATTTATCGACGGGCGGCCAATAACGCGGAAACAACCGTGATCAGAAATGTCATGCAACGTACAAAAACAGGATTTACACTCGTTGAATTACTGGTCGTGATTGCAGTGATTGCGATCCTGATCGCTCTCCTTCTGCCTGCCGTACAAGCGGCCAGGGAGGCTGCTCGCCGTACTTCCTGCTTGAATAACATGAAGCAAATCGGCCTGGGTATGCAAAGTTATCATGTGACCCACCGAACACTACCGCCTGGATGGATCGGTTTGTCACCGGGAACAAATATTCCGCTCGTCGATGGTGAAACCGGCTGGGGCTGGGCATCGATGATCTTGCACCAACTGGAATTGGGCAATGTCCAGGATGATTTGATCGACCACAGGCTCCCCATTCTGGACCCGGCTCACCAGATCACACGTGAAACGGTGATCGCCACCTACCGCTGTCCTTCGGACCTGGGCGACCCAACTTTTGATCTCCGCTCCGAAGAGAATACCAACAACGTCGTGGCGACTGTTGCGACGGCCAACTACGTCGGCGTTTTCGGTACCACCGAACTGCATATCTGCGAGGGCTTGCCAGCGGGATCCAAGTGCACCAGTGACGGCACTTTTTATCACCTCAGTCGAACTCGTTTTCGTGACATTCGTGATGGACTGAGCAACACGATGATCCTGGGAGAACGCTCTTCGTCACACGGACACTCTACCTGGTTGGGAGTCATCCCAGCGGGCGAGGAATCTCTGGCACGTATTGTCGGCGTTACGGATCACGCACCCAATAACAAGCAGGGACACCTGGATGATTTCCGCAGCGAGCATCCGGGCGGTGCGAACTTCATGCTGGGAGACGGGTCGGTACGTTTCCTCACAGAAAACGTCGAACTGGGAATCTATCGCAGCATGGCGACACGGGCGGCGAGCGACGAATAATCTGAATGCTACGGTGGGGTCAGGAGATGACATCACCGTGACAAAAACCCTACCGTGACAAAAACCCTGGTGCAGCGTTAACTACCAGGGAATACTTTTCCAATCTGCTCGCTCTATCGATTCGGTGCTTTCAGCCTTGGCAACCCCTTAGCTGTCTGCAGGAAGAAAGCAACAACGTGGATCGACCTCATTGACAAGTTGCGCAATGGCCGCGAATCAAAATCTCGGTGATTTCACCCATAGCCCGACGGCGGGAACCCTTGCTCGGCTTCAATTGCACGGAAAAGTCAGAAAGGCATGAAATCTTTCCACAATCCACACACATAAAATGCGGGTGTTCGAATTCCGCTTCCGACTTTTTCGAACGGAGTTCAAAGCGACGAACCTGATCACCTAAATCAAGTCGTGAGATGATTCCCGCTTCGGACAACTCGTGAAGCGACCGGTAGATGGTCGATTGGTCGAATCCAAACTGGCTGAGCCGATCCGTGACTTCACCATGACTCATCGGCACACCCAATCCGGCCAGTTGCTGCAACACGGCAATTCGTGCTGCCGTGCAACGCATTTTCACGTTGCGCAACAACGACTTGGCTTCAGCCACCGATAAAGCAGTTTTCGATTGAGACACCCGTTCCATCTTTCCTAAGACTCGTACGCGGATCGTCGCTTCACCCTTTTTTCCAATCGTAATCCATTTGCAAGTGCCTTGCAAATGCAACTCCTTTCCGGAACATCCCACGTTCCGGAAAGACGGAGCAAACGGAATCGCCCATCAATCGGAGCCATATCGGGGTGACAGTTTCAAGCCAAAGTAACGATCGGCGTTGTGGAAGCAGATGTCACCGACCAGTCGGGAAAGCAGATCCCAGTCATCCGGCAATTCGCCGGCTTCCGCATCGGTGCCGACAAGGTCACAAAGGATGCGGCGAAAGTACTCGTGACGTGGATAAGACATCAACGATCGTGAGTCCGTCAGCATCCCCACGAACTGGGACAGTAATCCCAGGTTCGACAAGGCGTCCATTTGCCAGCGCATACCATCCTTCTGGTCCAGATGCCACCAGCCAGAACCCCACTGCAACTTGCCGGCTGTCGGGCCGCACTGGTAGTTACCGATCATCGTTGCAAGTAAATAGTTGTCCGTGGGATTGACGTTGTACAAAATCGTCTGCGGCAACCTGCCCTGCCTGTCCAACCGGTCGAGAAAACGGGCCAGCCCCGCAGCCTGCGAAAAGTCGCCAATCGAGTCGCATCCGACGTCGCGCCCCAGGGTTTGAAACATGCGTGAATTCAAATTCCGGTAGGCCCCCAAGTGAAGCTGCTTGGTCCAACCCCGTTCGGCATCCAGTTGAGCCATGTGATGCAGCAGGTACATGGCCAAACGGTCCTGTTGACCAGGATCCAGAGTCTGACCCTGGAAGGCCTGATCAAAGATCGAAGCAACATCGTTGTCGTCAAAATCGACATCTGGCAGATAAGCGAATGAGTGATCCGAGAGCCTGCCGCCCGCGTCCGCAAAATCGGCGTGCCGTTTGGCAAGCGCGGCCAAAAGAGTGTCCAGCTGTCGGCACTCGCTTCCTGCCATTTGACCCAACCGCTCGAGATAAGATTTCCAGGCATCCAGGTCGTGGGTATCGAAAACGCGGTCGGGACGATAGGCCGGATATACTTTGGTATCAATCGCCAAACCAGATATTGTTTCGTGATGGTCCAGCGAGTCGGCCGGGTCGTCTGTCGTGCACACCACGGCGACTTGAAAACGATCCAGAATCGCATGCGTATCCAGGGATTTTAACTGCCGTTCTGTTTCGTCCCAGATCTCTCGAGCCGTATCTGCATTCAGCAACAACTCGATACCGAAGTAGCGGCGCAGTTCCAAATGCGTCCATTGATAGAGCGGATTGCGCATGGTTTTTGGCACGGTGCGGGCCCATGCCAGAAACTTTTCATAAGGGTCCGCATTGCCCGTGATGTGGACCTCATCAATCCCGCTGGCACGCATGGCACGCCACTTATAGTGATCTCCTTCCAGCCAAATTTCGTGCAGATTTTCGAAGCGACGGTTACTGGCTATGTCCGCGGGCGGAAGATGACAATGGTAGTCGTAGATCGGCAATCCGGCTGCCGTTTCATGATACAAGCGTCTGGCTGTCTCGCTGCGTAGCAAAAAATCATCGTGCAGAAAAACCATGTCGTCTCCCGGAGGCAAGAAGCGGATGCGAGTGGTTCATTTTGCAGACCGTGCGTCACCCTGGAAAGGGTGGCTTGCAGCCCTAGTGACATTCGCATAGCTTGAAGCAACGCTGATTTCTATGTTTGCGGGCATCTTGGGGTTCGTCTTCTGTCGGGAAATGGCGGGTCGTTGCAACCCGGAAGCGACTCCTTCCTTCAAAAAAATGCGCAGCCCACTGCCTCACAGGGAACAAACATGTCTCACAGTGTTGACAAGCTGGAACAAGACCGTCACTCCCTGCATCACCTGAAATCGCAAGGGTCCCTCAGCAAGGTTCTCGGCTACAGTAGACTTTCTGCGCCAGGGTGGCTTCAGGGTGCCATCACTTTGGGTGGGGGATCATTGGCAGGCAGCCTGTACCTGGGGGTGATCGGTGGATACCAACTGATGTGGTTGCAGCCACTGATGATGATCCTGGGAATCGTGATGCTCAGCGCGATCGGATACGTCGCTCTCTCGACGGGCGAACGTCCGTTTCAAGCCATCAACCGACACGTCAACCCGGTCTTGGGATGGGGCTGGGCCATCGCCACGCTGATGGCCAACATGGTCTGGGCAATGCCTCAGTTTGCCCTGGGAACTGCGGCGATGCGGCAGAACCTGGGTGTATTCAAGGGAGAAGGCGGAGCAGTGACCTGTTCCCTGATCCTCTTCGCCATCGCCGCCGTTGTGGTCTGGTTCTACGACAGCGGAGGTCGCGGAATCAAGATTTTTGACGCCACTCTCAAAATCATTGTGGCCGTCGTGGTGCTGAGTTTTTTTGGCGTCGTGGTCGCCATGTCCCTCCAGGGGGCAGGACTTCCATGGGGTCGAATCCTGGCGGGATTCATTCCCGACTTCAGCCTGCTGAACCGGATCGCGGACGGGTTCAGTCCCTTTCTGGAGAAAACCGTACACGCCGAATTTTGGCGTTCCCAAATCCTCAGCAGCCAGCGTGACAAGATGGTCACGGCCGCCGCCACGGCGGTGGGTATCAACATGACATTCCTACTACCCTATTCCATGCTCAAACGGGGCTGGGACAAGGACTTTCGGGGCCTGGCCGTGTTCGACCTCTCGATTGGTCTGTTCATCCCCTTCCTGCTGGCCACCAGTTGCGTCGTGATCGCCTCGGCAACCCAATTCCACGGGCGTTACGATGCCGGCCTGTTGAATGAGGAACCACGAACCGAAGTCACCGAGAAACTTGCCGGCGGATACGAACGCGCGCTGCAAAACCTGCTTTCCAACACGGGGTCTGACACGGTACTATCCGAACTGGAGGGTACTGCCAAGGCGGAAGCCATCGCCGGCATTGCTCAAGCGGACCGGCAACTGGCCGCCATGCTGGTCAGTCGCGATGCCAACACGTTGGCTCTATCGTTGGAAGGCCTGACCGGAAAGAACATCGCTCAGTATGTGTTCGGTATCGGCGTGTTGGGCATGGCCATTTCCACGATCATTATCCTGATGTTGATCAACGGTTTTACGATCTGCGAAATCTGCAATCGGCCGTCCGAGGGGATGCTCTATCGATTCGGTTCGCTGTTGCCGGGACTGGCCGGGGGAATCGGTGCCCTGACGCTTTGGAGCAGCGAGGCCAGGTTTTACGTCGCCCAGCCAACCAGTATCTTCGGAATGGTGCTGCTGCCCATCGCCTATGCCACTTTTTTCCTGATGATGAACAGCCGGAGTCTGCTGGGAGAACACCTACCACGTGGCGGCCGGCGCATCGCGGTCAATGCCGTGATGCTGGTTGCCCTGGGAGCCGCCACCGTGGGGGCCGGCTGGTCGATTTGGGGCAAGCGAGAGACGATTGGATGGACCGGTGTCATGGCAGCCATCTGCTTCATTGCCGCGGCCCTGGTGGCTCATTTCTGGCGGGCCGGCAAGATCACTGACCAACAACCCAGCTGACCCACTGCGTCCTGGCCTTGGCAACCATGACAAAAGGTCTCTCGCGATACTTCCCTCAGCCACAACGCAGCGGCGTCCTGTGAGCGGCCGACACGTCTGGCCACCTTTCATGCCGGTGATCCGAAGACCTTATCCGGTCGCAAACTTCAATCTCGGGTGCAATTCCGGAACCGACTCTCTACAATGCTCGGTTTCTATTTCGTCTCCGCGGCAACCAACCCCCGAGTGCACTCCATGTTGACATTTCTGATGTTACTCGGGCTTGCCACCGTTCCCGTCACGATGGGCGCCTGGATCCTGCGTCCGTTGGATCGAGCCGCAAAAAATCGTAAGCACCCCACGCGTTTCACCATGCTCGACTTTTTCGGACTCGTCTTTCTCGCACAAATCCCCCTGGCGGTTATTCACGCTTTAGCCTTCGATGGTGATGGCTCGCTTGTCTGGTTTTTGGACCTGCTCGCCTGGATCGGTTCTCTCATGATTTGGTGGTTTGGCGTCAAAACCTTTTCCAATGCGGGCATTCGGTCAACATGGATCCGGGCCGGTCTTGTTTTTCTGGCTCTGCCCATGGCGTTCTACGGGTCGTTTGCTGTCGTCGTCATCGCATCCCTCCTCTGGACTCCTGCTAATCTGGAAACCGAATGGGTAATCATTTTCATCGTCCTTGAAATTGGTTTGCTGGCTGGGATCGCGTCCTCGGCTCGTTACACACGTTTCGCGATCAGCGCGACACCTGAAAATCCACCCCGGGAGTGACGGCCGGATTTGTCGGCGCAAACTCACGCCAGCGGTCCAGATGCGTGCCAACTAAGGGTAGACAAAAAAGGACGTCCAGCCTTGACCCGAATCTTCGTAGATGGAACGTTCGTGCATCCGCCCGTCACGACCTGTCCAAAACTCGATGCGAGCGGGAACCACGCGGTAACCGTACCAATGGTCAGGTCGCGGTACAGGTCCGTTTTCGTACCGACGTTCAAGTTCAGCGACCCGGTCCACCAAGATCTGCGGGTCTTCCAAAATCTCTGATTGCCTGGACGCAACGGCCGCAAGCTGGCTCAGGCGTGGCCGCTTTTCCCAGTAGGTATCGTTCTCCTCATCCGAGACTCTCTCGGCCTTTCCCTGCACCCGCAACTGTTCCCGCAGAGCGTCCCAGTAGAAGCACAGAGCGGCGCGGGGATTGTGATCCAACTCCCGCCCTTTGCGGCTTCGGCTATTGGTGTAAAACACAAATCCCCGTTCATCAAAACCTCGCAACAGCACCATGCGCACACTCGGCTGGCCATCCACGTCAACGGTGGCAAGCGAAACGCCCATCGGTTCACTCAAGTCAACGGCCTGAGCACGCTCCAACAGTTCTCGACAGCGCTGTATCGCCTCGCGGTAGGTGGCTATGTTATTCATGACATGCGTTCTGAAGTGAGAAACAAAAGATTTTCATCATTGGACAATCTGAAAAAGACCCGGGGGGGACTTTTTCGGCGTTGAGCCATCGTCCGGGTCTCCCATCCGAGGCCTTTCCCGAACGACGGAAACAACACATCTATCCAAACACTTTTCGATACATCTCCGGTTCAAATCCGACAATCAGCGTTTTACCCTTGCGCAATGTAGGCGCCCGCAGGTTTCCGGTGGGTCCAAGCAGCAATTTTTGTAACGTGGCTTCGTCCGGTTTTTCCTTTTTCAGGTCGATGGTAACCACCTTCTTGCCTTTCGCCACGTAAAGCTGGTTCACCTGCTTCACCATGGCAAGCGCTTCCCTGGCTCGGTAGCTTGTTTGACGGGCATTCACTTCCTGTTTGGGCTCGATGGCAGCGTCCGCAAGAAACTCTTGCGTCTTGATGCACGTTTTTCAGCCAGGCCGATGGTAACTCCAATCAATTTTTGACATCGCGATCCTATCTCCTCTCGGGTGTTAAACAGCGTGACTCCGGTCCTACCTTACCAGTGGACAACATTTTGCCGGACAGACATCAGGATTGGGCCCCAATCTACCCAACGCTTGTGGTTGACTTCCCTGCATTCGTTCCATGATCAGTTCGCAAATCATTTGGACAAAACGTCGATGCGTCCCCACGGTTTTTGCACGTACCATGTTCAGGCCGAGTTCCTGGCACAGTTCTTTCGCCTCCGTGTCCAAGTCGAAAAGCACTTCCATGTGGTCAGAAATAAACCCCAAAGGAACCACCACCACATCCTGGTCCGGATTTTGAGCGTGCAATTCGCGCAGGCAATCACAAATGTCCGGTTCCAGCCACGCTTGTGTCGGCGGGCCGCTGCGACTTTGGTAAACCAGTTGCCAGCTGAAATCCCCCAACCGGTTGCTTACCAACCGGCATGCATCCTGAAGCTGCTCGGCATACGAACAGCTGGTCGCCATGGACTCAGGAATGCTGTGAGCGGTGTAAACCAGATGTGTTTTCTGATGCCGTTGGCTCGGAATTTGTTCCAAGGCGTCTTGAACTCTTTCAACCACGGGTTCGATGAAACCCGGATGGTTAAAAAACACCCGTAATTTGTCGACTTGCGGAACCCCTTCGCCGACTTGCTGCTGCGCTGCTGCAATGTCCTCCCGATACTGTCGACAGCCCGAATAAGAACTGAAGGCCGAAGTCACAAAGGCCAGTGCCCTGCGTATCCCATCGTCTCGCATTTGACGCAACGTGTCAGGTAACAAGGGATGCCAATTGCGGTTTCCCCAATAAATGGGCAGCGCCAGGCTCGTGGTACTTAACTGCTTTTCCAAGGCTGCGATCAAGGCTCGATTTTGAGAGTTAATCGGACTGATGCCGCCAAAATGATAGTAGTGTTCGGCAACTTCCAGCATTCGCTCGCGCGGAATCCTTTTTCCCTGCAAAACGTTTTCCAGAAATGGCATCACCTCTTCATGACCTTCCGGCCCCCCGAAGGAGACAACCAAAATGGCATCGTAGGTCTGGTTCATCACACTGCCTCACATGTCCATCAGCCCATTGCCACCGCAACAAATCTCCGGGCTACACCAATACACATCGTTTCCCGATCGCTTCAGCATGGCTGGAAGGGTCACAGAAATCCAAATATGTTTCTACCGAATGCTGCGCTCAAGTGCAGGATCAAGGTCCTGGAAAATTCGATCGGCTCCCGTAGCGAAGGCCCTGCCGATCAATAAATCGGTCAGCTTTCTCTGATGTTCCGGATGCGCCTTGATAAATTCCGCAAAACTAAATTCGTTCGTGTAAAAAGCATCAACCATTTTACGAAACAGAAGTACACCCGCGTTGTACTCGGCAGTCCACTGCCCCAGAACTTCAGCCGTCGTATCTCCCTGGCGAAGCCCCGCGACAATGGAATCCGCAGCTAACTCCGCCGATTTTAACGCCAGAAAAACTCCGGTGGAATAGATCGGGTCGATAAACCCATAGGCATCACCGACCAACACCCAGCCGTCGCCGGCGTGCTGTCTGGTCGTATACGAGAACTCCTTTGCCACCTGCAACTTGCCGACACGTTGTGATTTTTCCAGGCGACTCAACAGTCCCGGACAGCACTGTTGCTGCTCTTCAAAAATCGCCTCGACGGAACCGTTGCCATGCAACAAATCACGATGATCCCCCACAAGACCGACACTCGTCCGGTCGTCTCCCAGCGGGATGTACCAGAACCAGCACCGTTTCTCTTCCGTATGCAGAATCGTCGTCAATTCAGCGTCATCCGAACTGTTTCGCTGTGCTCCCCGAAAATATCCCCAAATAGCAGCCTTGTGAAGTTTCGGATTGTCAATTTTGAGATTCAGACGATTCGCCAAAAAGGCCTGCTGGCCCGTGGCATCCACCACCACACGGGCAGTAATGCGATCTTCACGGGAATTCGAGTGCTGCACGCGCAGTTCGTGGCTGCCCTCACTTCTTAATACAACGTCCAGGACGCGAGTACCATCCAGACCAGTCGCACCTTTCACGACAGCGTTATCGAACAACATTTTGTCGAACGCATCCCGATCAACATGCCAGGTCTGAGAACATTCACGCGGATCGTGTTGTTTGAAGTGAAAGGGCTGAAACTGCCTGCCGCTGGGGCCAACAAACTGAACACCCACTTTGTGCACAAAAGCGCTCTTTCGCAGCTGATCCAACACACCAAGTCGCTTGAGAATCCAATAAGTTTCTGGCATCAGCGATTCGCCAACGTGAAGACGGGGCATCCGGTCCCGTTCCATCAGCAAGGTGCGCATCCCTGCAGCAGCAACCAGAGCCGCCACGGTGGAACCAGCCGGACCTCCTCCAATGACAGCGCAATCGAATTCAGTTTGTTGCAATTCGTTGGTCACCATTTCATCCGGTTTGAATTCTTTCGTCGATTTTCGTCACCGATGTCCCGCCGCTCTGACGCCGGGGCTCTCAAAGCACTACAAAGAATCGTTCACAGAGAGAGTCGCCGTTTCATCTATCCTACGTTCGGAGCAGCAGGTGCTCCAGTGCTTGATCGATATCAGCATGCTGAAATTGATAGCCTGTCTGTTCCAATTGCCTGGGAAGGACGTGAGTGCTGCTTAAGATCAGCGCTTCACCCATTTCGCCAAAAAGAAGACGCGCCAGGAACGCGGGCATCGGCAAAAGGGTGGGACGATGCAGGGCCTTTCCCAACGCTTTTGTAAACTCGGCATTCGTGACTGAATTCGGAGAAACAGCATTCACAGGCCCGGCGAGTGAATCACCATCCAGGCAATGCATGACAACTCCCACCAGATCGTCTAAGGTGATCCAACTCCAGATCTGCTGACCACTCCCCACACGACCTCCACCTCCCATTTTGAAAGGAAACAACATCTTGGCCAATGCGCCACCCTCGGGGCTCAAGACGACGCCGATCCGCAAATTGACAACACGAATACCGGCCTCTTGAGCCACTCGCGTGGAGGCCTCCCACTCGCAACAGACATCTGCCAGAAAATCATCTCCGGCCGGGGTCGTTTCGTCACACAATTCGTTTCCACGATTTCCATAAAATCCAATCGCTGATGCTGCAATCAAAGTCGCTGGTGGCTGCTGCAGCTGAGTCAACGTTTCAGAAAGGAACTTTGTTCCCCGCACACGGCTATCTCGAATCTTTCTTTTTTTTGCCGCAGTCCAGCGACCGGTGGCAATGTTTTCACCCGCCAAATGGACCACCGCTTGCAAGCCTTCCAATTTTCCTGACTCAATCGTCCCCGCATCAGGATCCCAGCCCGCTGCGCCCACTCCGCCGGCCGTGCCACGAACCAGTGGCACGACTTCATGTTGATCAGCCTTCAACTTCTTCAACAGTGCAGAGCCCACCAGGCCCGAGGCACCCGATACAGCAATTTTCATGTCGTCTGTCACTTTCGCATTGTTCGCTGGAAATTGATCGCAACTGCCGACCGGGAAAAACACGAATCGCGGGAATTCAAAGACAAAGCTTCACCCTGTCATATTGTAGTCAAGCGGCAAGCGCGTCCCAGGCCTGACACCGTCAACATAATTCCGTATCGCCCCCAAGTAAACAACGCAGTTGGGTGTTCCTGACGTCCCGACTCGCAAAATCCGGCCGCCAAGTCGGCCGTGTCGATCAGCGGCTTCGTCTCGCGCGCCGGATTGGCACCCAAGCCGTTTTTTTGAAAACGAACGGTTTCGATACTCGGGCTCGTCTTTTTTCCTGCCATCCCAAGACCTGGCAGACCACTTTGCCAGTGATGGCCGCCCGGCAGAGTCCCTCATGAACTTGTTGCCAGCATGGAACTCTGGAAAATCCGGGCTTTCAGAATACCGTCTGATCGCCCGACCGTCGCTTGCGGACCCCGGGAAGGATTTGGTAGCATTTTTTCAAACTGCCGTGGGCAGCAAAGTCAAAAATCCAGCGGGAGAAACACCATGCGAATTTGTCGTTTTCTGAACCAGGGAAAACCGGCAATCGGTTTTTATGGCGAAGACCGTGTCGTGCCCATTGCGGTGGCAGCAGCCGAGTTTCAGAAGGCGAGCCGGGAACAGGTCGATCTACCGGCAGGCGACGATCTTTTGCCGCTGTTGCCACACGGCGCCTGTCACGCCGTCACCAAAAAATTGCACGCCTGGACAGCCGAAAACGGGGCATTGATCCCCGATTCTTCCACATTTCCGACTGATTCTGTCGATATTCTGGTACCAATCCCCCGCCCGAATAAATTGTTGTTGTTGGCGGGAAACTACGCAAAACACATTGAGGAAGGTGGGGGCGTGGCTTCAGAGCGTACGGAAACCTTTCCCTATGTCTTCATGAAACCACCCAGCACGACGCTGACAGATCCCTGCAACCCCATCAAGATTCCCAGTGTGTCTCCAGACCATATTGATTGGGAGATCGAACTGGCGGTGGTGATTGGCAAACTCGCAAAAGGGATCAAGGAATCCGAAGCGCTCGACTACGTGGCGGGCTATCTGGTAGTCAACGACATTTCGAATCGCAAATTCCACCCCAATCCAAATCGCAAGAAACGGGAAAAAGACTCGTTCTTCGATTGGTTGCACGGCAAGTGGCATGACAGTTTCTGTCCTTGTGGCCCATGCGTCACCGCAGCCGATGCCATTGCTGATCCTCAGCAGTTGGATTTGAAATTGCACCTCAACGGAGAAATTCAACAAGATTCAAACACGGCCAATCAAATTTTTCCTGTCGCCGCCATTATCGAATTTATCTCCAGTTTCGTAACACTCGAACCGGGCGACATCATCTCGACGGGTACTTCGGCTGGTGTCGGAAACGCGAAAGGTTTGTATTTGCGCGGCGGCGACACAATCCAAGCATCGATCCAATCCATCGGCTCGCTCGTAACACGGGTGGAAAACGAGTAACGTTGAAACACGGAAGCAACCACCGGTCCAACCACGAATCTGCCGAGTTCCTTTCTTGATCCGTCACCATTGCGCCCGTACGGATAAGCGTCTCGGATGCCCAGGCGGATACTGGAAATCCCTCTGATCTAATGCTTTAGGTCATTGAAATTGCTACGCCAGTTGAAATGGGTTAGACTGTCCTAGAATGTCTGAAACTCAAAGTCTCCTAGTTGCGCGCAGTCGTTCCGACCAGTCAGTTGGCTTACGACCCTTTTGAAAACGGAAGGCACAAAATGAAGATTACTCGCAGGCGGGTGTTGAAAACGGCGGTCGCGGCGACAGGAGCGACAACATTGCCACTGGGTCGTTTTAATAAGGCCTACGGCGCCAACGAAAATATTCGAGTCGCAGTGATCGGGCTTCGAGGTCGTGGCGGCGCACACTTGAGCGGATTCCGCCAACAACTGGTCGCCGTCTGTGATTGTGACGAGCAGGTTCTGCACCGAGCGGCCGAGTCCCTGGGGACCGCGGGCGACGATGGCCGTGACCCCGTGCATGTTGACACCGAACAAGACTTTCGACGCATCCTCGATCGCAAGGACATCGATGCCGTGTCGATTGCCACTCCGAATCACACGCATTCGCTGATCGCTATTCTGGCAGCCCAATCGGGCAAAGATGTGTATGTCGAAAAACCAGTTTCGCACAATGTCTGGGAAGGGCAACAGCTCGTACGCGCTGCCAGAAAATACGACCGCATCGTCCAGTGTGGCACCCAGAGCCGATCAAGTACAGCGATCAAACAGGCGGTGGAGTTCGTCCAAAGCGGCGGCTTGGGAAAACTTCAATACGTCGTGGGGACGTGTTACAAGCCTCGCAAAAGCATCGGGCGATTGGATCAGCCGCTGCAGGTTCCCAAAACTATTGATTATGACCTGTGGTGCGGTCCGGCTGCGAAAGTACCGTTGTATCGAAAACGTTTACATTATGATTGGCATTTTGATTCGAATACCGGCAACGGTGACATGGGCAACCAGGGAATCCACCAAATGGATGTCGCACGTTGGTTCCTGGGCGAATCGACACTGTCACCGCTGGTAATCAGTGTCGGCGGAAGACTGGGATACCAGGATGCTGGAGATACACCTAATACTCAAGTTGTGTTGCATGGTTATGAGAAAGCGCCCCTGATATTTGAAACGCGTGGACTTCCACACTCCAAGGCTGCCCAAAAAACCTGGAGGCCCATGGACAACCATCGCGGCTCGGTGATCGGAGTCCTCGTCCAATGTGAACAGGGATATATTTTGGCAAGCAACAACCACTCGAAATGTGACGCCTTTGACCTGGATGGAAACCGGATCAAAACCTGGACGGTCAACGCCCGGGGCTCGAAAGATGATCCTCACTTCGAAAACTTTCTCCAGGCAGTTCGAACACGGAAACGGGATCACTTGAACGCCGAAGTACTGGAAGGTCACTTGTCGAGCGCCCTGTGCCACACCGGCAACATCTCGCACCAGTTGGGTAACAAAGAAGATTCCCAAGCGATTGCGGACCAACTTCGTTCTCACCACCTGTTTTCCAAGTCTTTCGATCAGATGGCCATTCATCTTGATCGAAATGAAGTGGATATTGAGGCGGGTGCAATTACATTTGGCGCTCAGTTGGAGATGGACGTGACGAGGGAACGGTTCACGAACAATGATGCAGCGAATGGCCTGCTGACGCGCGAATACCGCCACCCCCATGTGATTCCCGATTTGTCCTGACCCTGACTGCTTCAGGATGGTTTCCGGTTTTGTTAAGAACCCCGCCTTGTTGCGGCCTGGTTATTGACGACGAGTCCGGTGAACTTCTCACTTTAGTCATCAAGAGTCGCACGGGAATTATCCGGTGTGAAAAAGATAACGATCATTCCCAGGGCATAGACGAAGCTCGTCAGGCGACCGATGGCCGCGTAGTCACCGTCAAACGTGGTCTTTAACAATCCTGCCGCGGCCACAACGCCCGCCGCTGTCAGGATGCGTCCCCAGTTGAAACTGACACCGGCTCCTGTCGAACGAACCCGCGTCGGGAACATCTCTGGCAAGCAAAGTGGCAGCCAACCGAAGAAAAATCCGCTGAAGAACCCCAGGCTTCCATTCCAGAACAAAAACCAGGGGTTTCCCGGCTCATTGAACCAAAACAGTACCTGCGCCGAAACGAGGGCACCAAGGCTGATGATAAAGTAACACCGTCTCCGGCCCAGCCAGAGAGCGAGTGCGCCGCCAAGCAGGCTGCTAACCGAACCCGGGGCGGAACGTGAAAAAACGACCCACGCTTTTAAACTCGCGTCCGGTTTCGCTCGTTGAGAATCAGACTGCTTGAGCCTGTCTTCGCCGGCTGCTGTAGTTGCTTGGGTGTTCGGTGCGTTTTGACTGTCAGCCGCTTGACTGCTGTCCTCCCGCACCTGAGTCGTGTCGCCGATCTGGCTTGCCCAGGCATTCGCCCAATTGGAACTTCCCCAGCCACCAAACAAAGGAATCGTACCAAGTGCAATACCAACCAGCGTCGCCTTAAGAAGAGGGGGTCGGAAAATTTCCGACAGCCGGACGTCAGATCTTCCACCTCCGTCATGCCCCGATCTCAATGCGAGCCAACGTGGAGATTCCGGAACCACGAACAGAACAAAGACGCCCAGTAAAGCGGGAGTCGCTCCGAACCACATCACCCAATGCCAATTATCCGTCGTTACGAAACAAAAAATGGTAATCAGCGACATCATCATAATTCCCACATTGGCCGCAGTGCCGATCGCACCGGCAAGTACCGGACGGGAGATGTTTGGCCAGGCTTCGGAAACCAACGCAATTCCGTTGGGCCACATGCCGCCAATGCCCATGCATGTAAAAAACCGCATCCACCAAAGCTGCCACGGATCCTGCACAAGCGGACTGATGCCTGACAGTAACGAATAACATAAAATCGACCAGGCCATCGCCTTGGCCCGGCCATAACGATCACCTACCCAGCCAAACACATAACCACCTGCCGCGGCCCCCAGGAGAAAAGCGGCAATCATCCAACCGAACCACTGACCGATTCGTCCCTCCCGTGCTTTTGTCTTTTCCTGGGGACTCAATTTCCCATCGTGGTCCGCATCGAAACGTGCCTGAACCGAGTCGAGTTCTGCTGACGTTTCCTGCTGGTCGCTGGAAACGCCCAGTTCGACAAATTCACGCTGCAGCAAATCCTCCGACGCATTTCGCATGGCAACCGAGTTGATCGCCATCTGAACCCCGGAGAACATCCACCCCAGGAACGCCGTCGACAAAACAAGTGCACATCCTGTCGCTGAAAGCGAGGAAGATAATTTCTGCGGGCTTGGTGCGTTAGAATCCGTCCCAATCCCTT
This sequence comes from Planctomycetota bacterium, assembly GCA_963578105.1. GTDB lineage: Bacteria > Planctomycetota > Planctomycetia > Pirellulales > Pirellulaceae. Next base: position 220,253 of record CAUZBP010000001.1, on the reverse strand, counting down.
TCAAGTTGTCGTCACTTTTGCCGCTCATTCGAATAACATCCTTCTATCCGGGGTTAGCTGTTCTCTGCGGACTCTTGCGAGTTGCCGAACGCGGGGAGAGAAAAGCTGCGCGGAGACTGACATGATGGCACGCCACTTACACTTCCAGTAAAATGGGGCGCGGATCCCCCCCCGCTTTTTGTCCTCATCATCACGTGACCGGAACGGTTCTGCGCAGCAATGATTATATGGCGGGCAACCGATTGATCCTACTCATCTCTAAAATTCTATCCAGCTGAAACAAAGTTTTTTTATTTCAAATCACCAGGGCCGGCTTCGCCCAGACCACCTACAAAGACGGGTTTCTACAAAAAGGTAATAACATGACTGCAAATTGGATAACCAGACGTGATCTCCTGCAGGCCGGTGGAGCAGCGATGGCGGGAGTCACCTTGGCCGGGCCGGCCAAATCGAGTCCCCCCAGCCGGAAAAAAATTCTTTTCTTGACGAAATCCGCCGGCTATCAACACGGTGTCGTTCGTCGCGTCGACGGCGCTTTGGCATATGCTGAACATGCCCTCATCGAGCTGGGAAACAAGCACGGGTTTGACGTGGAAGCCAGCAAGGATGCCAGCATCTTCGACGGCGATCTTGAATCCTACGCTGCATTTTCCTTTTTTACGACCGGTGACTTAACGACCACGTCCGGAGACGGACAACCCGCGATGAGCCCGGCCGGCAAACAAGCGTTCCTGAACGCAATTCGGGCTGGCAAAGGCTTTGTGGGATTTCATTGCGCATCCGACACATTTCACACCCCGGGCAAATCGTCGGAGAACCAGGTCCGCAAGGATCCTTATATAGAAATGCTGGGTGGCGAATTCATGAACCATGGAAGGCAGCAAAAGGCCCGTATGAAAGTCATCAACCCGGCATTTCCAGGGATAGAATCGTTGGGCGGATCTTTTTTGCTGCACGAAGAGTGGTATTCACTGAAAAATTTCGCCCAGGACATGCATGTACTGTTAGTCCTGGAAACCGAAGGCATGGACGGAACCGGTTATCAGAGACCGCCCTTTCCCTCCACCTGGGCGCGCCGGGAAGGCCGGGGACGAGTTTTTTACACGTCGATGGGGCATCGGGAGGACATTTGGACCAACCCCGCATTCCAATCCATTGCCGTCGGGGGAATTCAGTGGGCCCTGGGAAACATCGATGCCGACGTCCCACCGAACATCAACGACGTGACGCCTCAAGCGAGTGTACTACTTTCCTCAAAACCGGCCCCTTAGCACCGGGCGCTCTTCCAACCCGGTGCAGGGACTTCGAGAACCTTTTGATCGCGGCCCGGAAAGTCTCGCGCCCGCATCATTTTTCATCGTCTTGAATGCTATTCGCCCCCGCCTGGTGGGATTTGCTGTACATCTGCAATCGGCCGGTTTAAAATGATACTACGAGTCCGAAAGGGTTGAACTGCCGCGTTGCCATGTTCCGATCACCAGCCACCTTCGTTGTGATTCTCTTGTGGGTCAGCTCATCTCGAGCTGACACGCGTTTAGCTCCGCACCTCCCGGGTATCACCACCAACGTGAACAACATTCGGTTGTACATGCCGGGCGGTGGACGTCTCATGTCATCATTACAGGTGGGCAGGATCGTGGTGCACTCCAGTAACTTCGGGATCTCCGGGGTTTCTTACTACGGTAATTCGGGACGGGTCGATGCATTTCAGCGCAATACAGACCCTCGCCAATCGTTCGGCGGGTACGCCCCCTATCGTCAATTCCGTTCCTGGGCACCCCGTCCTGGCCAACGACCCGCATGGCCCAGACCCGCGAGAATGCGACTGGGAACTGGTACACAAAACCGAGTCAATCCCTTCGGTTGGCCAGCCTCTCGCTGACTCCGGGAATGATGCGCGCAGCATTCTCGTGGTAGATTTTGCACAACACGTCGTCGGGCAGTCCGATTCCGTAGATCCTCCAGAATCCCTGGGGTGGAAACTCTTTCTCGGAATAGGGAAAATATTCGTCGAAAGTCTCCAGAAAACGCCAATAGAGACTCAGTCGCTGCTCAGGCCACGGGCCGTCGGTTCCGAAGAGAATTCGATCTGAGTACTTCAAAAAGAATTTCCGCGCCGTGTAAGGCTGCCGTCCCAGTTCACTGATGCGAGATGCAATTTCGACATAGAAATTGGGATACGTGTCGATCCACTGTCCGACTGTCTGGAGGTCCTCAGCGTTATTCGCGACATGGGCACCGATAAATACCGTCTGGGGATGTCGAGCGATCACACGGTTACGGGCAGCCAATAATGCTTCACGCCCGGGAAATTCTGGGCCCTCGAAACTCCAGTCCGGATGGCGATACAACTCCTCCCACCGCTCGTTTGTCTCGTCGATGGGCCTGAAAAAAGCTGCTGGGTCGGCAATGTGTATGATGACCGGCAGTCCCAATTCACCACAAGCCCGCCAAATCGGATCCCAACGCAGGTCGTCGATTTGCAGCAGCGAGCCGTCCGGATTCTTGTATCCGAGTCCAAATTGCTTGAACAGCTTCAAGCCACTTACTCCCTCCTGCTTCGCCTGGGAGAGCAGTGTGACAATATGGCGGGCAAAGTCAGTGCGATGGCAAGCCCATGAAGCCGGATCTTCGCGGTCACCATCACCCACCCAATCAACGTTGGCAAAGACCAGGCATCGATCAGGATGATCTTTCCCTACAAACTCCAAATGTTCGGTCAGCCTCTCCCCAAGACCACCGTCCAAACTGATGTTCACTGCGATGTTGTTCCGGTCCATCACTTGCACGAAATGGTCCAAGTCGGCATAAGCACGTGGAAGTTTGAAGCGAAGATGCGAATGCACATCGACCACAGGAAATTTAGCCCGCTTCAAGTGGTGTTGCGATACCTTCAATTCTGCGCGCGGCCGAAAAAATCTGATCGACAGATCTCGACCCTCTCTACCGTTGAGAGTTTTCTGACCTTCTTCCGCCTGAACCCGCAATGTTGCTGCTGTTACAAAAAGTATCGCGACCACCATTCTGAACTTATTCATCTCAAGCCTATTCCCTAGAGAAGTGTTTTGCATACCTCGCTTCGTTCAAACATACTCTCACGGACCTGCGACTGCAATCAACAAAGTCCTAACGCATACCAAGTTGAATCCGAACGTTCACCATCATTACCGGCCCGGTAATGATGCACCGTAACGACAGAAACTTTCACTTCGGTTTGAAACGTGAAACAAGAACACCCACAACACTGCAGGATCCGGCGGCCCGGCACAACCAGTTACTCGTAGGCAACCCGTCCTCGCCCAAAATCTGTCGACACCTGGCAACGGACAGGCACGCACCCGCGCACCACTTGCCGACAGGAATCGGTGGAAGTCGCTTCGCAACCGAGAAAAAATCAGACGACCCGGGAAGCGATGCCTAAGAACGAAAAACAGGGACTCTGTTCAGCAAGCGGCTCAACCACTCATGCGGCTAACTTCGCCACACAATTCTCCAGGCTTTCATAGACGGACTCCGGACTGAGGTCCAACCAACCAGTTCCCCTTCCCGAAAGGTGCACCTGGTTCTCTCCGTAGGTTCCTACAAGTTGCGACGATGTTCTTCCATAGAGTGACACCGTGGGTACCGAGAGTGCGGCCGCCAGGTGACCGGGACCCGTGTCCACGGCGACTACCGCACGTGCAGCTAAAAGTTCCCGGGCCAAGTCCTTCAACGTCGTCCGGGGAAGTACCTGCGCATTGGTATGGCCAGCCGCAATCCGTTGGGCCCTTAATCGCTCATTTTCATTGCCCCAGGGTAGGCGAATCTCGTATCCCTCCTCACCCAGTTTGCGGCACAACTGTCGCCAACAGGTTTCAGGCCAAAGCTTGTCGGCTTGTGTTGTCCCGTGAATGAAGACGACACGTTTTTTACCGAACGGCAGTGGGGAAAAGCTGCGGCGAGGCAATCCATATTCGGCAGGAGTCACTGGTACAGCGTAGTGCAGAGCGGCTGCAAAAAGCTCCCGGATGCGTTGTACCGCATGCTTCTTTTTAGAGACCCGGACCACTTCTTGATAGAACCACGAAGCCAGCGGCTCGCGCGCCGAACGACGGTCGAGCCCAATACAGGGAGCGGGTACTAGCCGGGCCAGGCACACACTTTTGAGCAGCCCCTGAGCGTCAATCACTCGATCGTACCTTTGCCTCCGAAGACGCAAGCGGAACTGTTTCCACTGGCCGTTTCGAATCGCTTGCCAAGGCTGCTTGCGCCACCTTCGCAGTCCCACAGGAATGACTTGCTGGACAGCCGGATGCCATGAAGGCACTTCTTGAAAAGCCTCTTCGACCATCCAATCAAAATGCAGGTCGGGAATGGCGCAGACAGCATCCGTTAACGCAGGAAGTGCGTGAATAACGTCACCCAACGAAGACGTTTTAACAACGAGCACTCGCATAACGAAATTTCTTTTCTCTATGGATCCGAAAAAATCGCTGCGCTCAGAAAATATCCGTGGCGAGAACTAACGATCGTCACGTGGCGGCAAAACAACGGTTAGAGCTCGATAATTCCGAAAACGACATTGTCGTTCGCCTCGGTAACCACGTTCCCGCCCGTCAGGTTTTCAATGACGGGAAGTATGCCATCCACGTTGTTGGAGAGCGCCATCGTTTCCGGAGTAAGCAATGTCCCACCAGGAACGGGAATCAGGTGTTCGACACCATCCCCCAAGAGGAACTGTCGGTCCTTGAGAACGATACCCGCATCCATGTTCGTTGTAGTACCATCACCCTCCCACACGAAGATGATGTCGTCGGTCTGGGAGGCATTCTCTGCTTCCAACAAAGAACCATACCGTTTTTCGAAGCTGCCATCCCCTATTTCGTTCACCGTGTTGTCAACATGCAGAACGACGTAAGGCAAATCTGTGTCCGGGTCGATGGCAAGTTCCGCCTCCTGGCGATAACGGGCGATGTGGTGGTTGCGCATCGTTCGCTCAAGATCGCGCGCTGTGGCCGTGTAGTCTCCATGCACCCGGTCCCGGCCACCGAACATGACCGTTGCCCTCAGGAACCCTGTCGTGTCAAAGCGACTATCGTTGTTTAGTTCAAAACTCAGTTCCACACCACTCACCGGCTCACATCCAATCCTCAAACGCATTCCACCGAAAGGATCCACGACGTGCGATTTGTAGTGATAACCACCGACGTCAATCCAACCGAAAATCATCGCCGCCCGTGCCGGACGCCAACGGACCTCGGTGTCAAATCCCTGCAGTGCGCTGTCGATGCCTTCGAGGAAGAGTAAATGGTGTCCGTAAAAACCTCCGTTGGCCCGATCCGTCGTCTGAACCAGTGGGTCACCGACCGGAATGTACCCGTTGATGCGCCAATCTATGATTTGTGTTTTAATGTTGCCGCCTACTCCAAAGGAAGTAAACGTCTGATTGACATACTCCAGTTGGTCGTCATCAATATCAAACCAGGCATTCAGACCGAAATTCAGTCCAAGAGGCTTGACCCATTTGTTCCGTTCGAGGCCGAAATTGGCGAACGGTTTGCCCGTTGCCGCAGAGACGTGACCGTGAACCTCCGTCAGCCAGCGGCCACCCAAACGCCCCTCTCGCAACCGCTGCTTAGTACCCACACTGTAGTAGCCGTCGTCATACCCCAAACCATGACTGGCGAGCGTGGCACCCATCCAGAAAACACCCGGTAAGGCGGGCGTAAAAGGCACGGACATCGACTGGGCTCCGCCCGGTGGCCCAGCCAACTGGGCGACGGCTGGTACCGACGAAAACAGAAAACACGTCATGGACAGCACCACGTAGTAGCTGTACCGGCACACTGGTGCGCACAGGCCTGCCAAGTAGTGGATTCGAGTTCGCCCTGGTTCTGCCAATTTCATCATCGCCTACACGCTCGACTGGATGGGCACAATTCATTTGCTGCATCGACTCGCCATAATCCATACCATGAGAAAAACCCTTAGAATTTGCACAACCCGGCTCATTTGGTCCCCCATAAGTTTTCGAAGATTCCACAAATCAACGTGAAATTTTTCACAAACCATCTCCCAGAGCCTTTTTTTGTCGCTCCTGGTTTAAGCTGCTAGCGAAAGGGCTGTAAAGTAGTAGCAACTCTTGACCGGTAGTTTTTGGCCAAAAACGACAAAAGGAAAGCGACTCTGCTTATCATGCTTTTCAATTTCGATCTCGGCTTTCAACACGGTCTGCTGGGAAGCGGGTTCCACTCGAGTGCCAGACCGATCACTTGAGACAGCCATCTGCACCCAGGCAATCCCCAACGTCCTGTTTACCACATTCAGCTATCACAACGTCCAACCGATATAATTGGATCCAATCCATTGGAGGCACAGCGGGCCAACTGAAAACCGCCTGACCGCCTGCGATGACTTAAGTGTCCTGCAACACGGACGTCAACATTCGAGCCGCAAAAAGACACGGAAAGAACACTGAACGTCGGTACCACATAACCTTAAACCTGAAAGTGTTTTACGAAGACAATCCAACGGCTTTACCGGAAGCGTGGCCAATTTTTCGCCCGAGAATTGCAATTGACTACTGGCAAGTGCCCCGAGGCGATTTTCTTGACACTTTCCGTGGCCCTGATTAAAATCAAAGAACTGACTTTCACTGCAGTCGAGAATTACTCCAAACTCATCCAAGTGTTAGGAAGTTTCCGTCTTGGCGATTGCCACCAGGCCGTTGTTGAGACGAAGTTTCCTAGCACTTTTTTTGTGCCTGTATCGAAATAAAACTTTACCCGTTTAATACCACTAGCGGGTGTAGATTGTTAACTGCCAGACCTTGTTACCGGCGGAAAACGCCTGCCTCACAGACTATCGAACCCAAGTGTCCAGCTCACCAGATGATTCCGGATCACCTTGTCCACTCATCTCCTGTGCTGAACTTGCAGGCAAGCTGGGATGTTGAAGGGCGCGTCAATCCAGCTGCATGCACGACCGCGACATGAGGATCGAAACACTGCTGACGGTTGGCAATGCGGGCAAGCATCGAAAGGCGGAATAACGGCACCAGTCCACAGTGAATTGGTGAAGCGGACATTGTGGCGCAAACCTAAGGTGGTCATGCGGGTGGTTTATCCCGTTACCACGTGAGACTCCGTCGTTGACACTGACTACTATCCTGAGATAATCCCCCTCCCCGAGAGAAGGAGAATGCTGATGACAATTACAAGAACATTAACAAACCTGGGCGCGCTTGGCTTGGTCCTGATGCTCTGTTCCACCAGCTCGGCAATCAGTTATTCGCCGGCGAATTTTTCAATCATCCCCGTACTGACATCAAATGGCTGGAGCTACATTATTGACCCAGCGGGGGTCGTTGAATTTCAAGGTGACATCGAATTTGACGACATACGTCTCGATGGCCAGAGTTACCAAGTGGAAGGCTTGAACGGTTTTCAGATTACTTCTTACGGTGATCGGGTGGGCAGCACAAATGTCATTGCAGACATCCAGGGTGACAGACCGAATCAAGACCCGTTTTCCGGAGACATTTTCAGCATCACATTTCAACACAACCAAGGTTTCTCCGGGGAACCAGGGAATGCGCCGCAGGTAAGATTCTTTGACAGTGGCAACGACAAAGTCGTTGTGGATGACACGGAAAACCCCGGGCGGGTCGAACTCACCGGCTTCACTGTCACCTCGCCGGTACCCGAAGCGACTTCCATTTCCTTGTTGTTGATGGGAACTTTGGGCCTGCTGGCCAGGGGAAAACGATTCAGGACCGCTGCTTAGTCAACTTGCCGGACAGGGTCCGGAAGTGGCTGATTTTTCAAGCCGGGTGCTGGTCAGTGGAAACTGGCCGACCGGAGCAGCCAAAGTCCTGCTGGCAGCTCAATAAGTCAGATCGAAACCGGTATAAAACGTTGCGCCCGGTTGGAAGACACCCAGGTTCGCTCCGGGATTTACTCGCGGGTCGAAATGGGTCTGGTAGAAGCGGTCAAACAGATTCTCGACACCGATCGTGACCAGTAGTTTGTCTGTCAGCTGGCGATAGGCTCGAATGTCGTAAATTGCGTAGCCAGGCGTTTTTGATTCGATCAGTGTTGCGGCAAAGCGGTCCTGATCATCGACAATGGATCCGGCAAATTCGACCGCCCAGCGAGGATTGGCACTGGGGTCATGCCACCGCATTCCGACGCGGCTCTGCAGTGGATTGATCACGGGCAGGGCCTCGTTGCTGAGCGCCGAACCGCTCCGCTGAGAAGTTGGATCCAAATCCTGTCGGATGATGCCGATCGAGTTATCTCGAGTCCTATCCGTACCAGCCACGTAGCTCAAGGTTCCAAATCCTGTCCAACAGCGGTTGATGTCGTACTCTAAGTAAGCTTCACCACCCACCAACGTTGCCAGGGGAGTGTTAACGGTGTTGAATGTGTCACCCACAAGAGGAATGTTAACGAAGTCATAGGTGATGTAGTCGGCGACCCAGGAATGATAGCCACGGGCACCGCCACGGAATCGCTGACAATCCACCGTGATTCCCAGATCAACCTGCCACATGCGAGAGGCATCCAGGTTCGGATTTCCAACCACACGGGTCACGACCAGTTGGGGCAATACCGCGATGAACGGATTGTCCGCGTAAAGTTCGGTCATCGTGGGTGGACGCATGCCGTAACCACCCCCAAAATCGACCTTCAAATGACTGCCAATCTTCCTTTCCGCGGTGATGTAAGCAGAGTAGAGAAAGAAATCTCGCGATAAGTCGTCGCCCACCGCGTCTTCAATAAATCGATTGTTGGTGGGATCCGAGTTGGTAGAAACGATGTCAAGACGGCCACCGGCGCGAAGGGACAGGCATGGATTCAGGCATAACTCTCTCTCCACGAACAGCCCCGGATTCACCGAATGCGTGTGGGGTATGGAGTTGAGCGAAGGTACTGATGGAAAGAGGGGAGGATTTAAATCAAGTTGTGTGACTTCGTTTAAATTCTGCTTCAGAAATCGCAGATCCGACCCCAGCTTGAAATGGCCACAATCAGAACATTCCCAGGTCGCCGAAGTGCTGTAGCCAGTCGACATCGCGTCCACGTCAGTGAACCCGTTCAAAGCCGTGTCAACAGCAAGTGGGGGTACGGGAGGGGGAGCCAGTGGAATCAAAAGTGTTCCGTCGAGGGCCGGAATTTGACGCCGTTTTCCCATTGCCAGGTTGTCACCAGCGAAACGCGTGCGATTGTACCAGCCTTCCGCTTCAATCCGGTCTGAGAACTCCGGACAATCGTTGACGTATTCCAGTGAGTAGGCATCGGTCACCAGAAAACGTATGTCGAACATCTGGCCGGGAAATTCCACGTCGGTCTGGTCCAGGCGCAGCAACGTGAAATCAAGACGCTGATAGGGTGACAGATCCCAGCCCAGCGCCATGTCCCAGTCACTCGAGTTGTAGCTGGTCGGCATACTTAGCGAGTCGCCAGTTTGATAGTCGTTACCTGATCTTTCACCGTGGCCGATTCGAATACCCCAGTTGGTCGAACCCGCCAGGAATGTTTGACGACCGTACCATTGGTCACCGTTTTCTTTCCAATCGACACTGGTTCGACCGTGCGACTGTTGGCCCCCGTGATAACGAGGAGCTTTCTGGAGTTCGATGTCATAAAAGGCATAACCCGGACCATACAACGAAGAGTAAGGCCCCATGGTCACAAGAAAATTGTCGACAAGTCGTGAGTCAATTTTGCTCATGAGCGTATCGAGATCCTGACGGGCGGGGAACCAATACGAACCATTACCCGACTGCTGTCCGACGTGACGACCCCGAGTCACATTGTAAGTCACGATAGGAGTACGCTGCTCGGTTCCTACACCTAAAATGGCGTTGGACTTGCTGATCAGATTGCCCGCATCGGTTGTCGCCAGAATCGAGGATTCAATTCCCAGCACAAAATCGCTACCAGGAGCCGCGCCCTGCGAACGGCGGGCCGCACTCAACTGGTTCACAATGCTGGCCTGGCTGACTGAGAAGATGCTCGATAGTTGTCTCGCGGCGGGTGTCGTGGGCGCCTGTTCCAGGTTGGGTTCAATGTCGGGCTGTTCCTGCAGCATCCTCGCCGCCACGGGATAAATCTCACCGGGCAGGTCGTCAGCCTCCAAAAACCGAACGAGGCGTTGGGTGATTTCTTCGTCTTCGTCCAGGTCCGCATCCTCGGGACGTGAAACCTGCAGGTCCCCCAAGCTGAAGACCACGGCGCTTCCACCGGGCTTTGAATCGGCCAACTCGGACTGAGCAGGACTTGTTCCTGGAACGAGCAGGACGAGTCCCAGAATAACTTTCACGATGAAACAAGTTTGGGGTCGCTCAACCATCATTGCCCGTGGGACCGTTCGATCCCCCTCCATCTTCATTTTTCGTACAAAACCAAAAGAATGCCGAGTCATGGCGACACGTACAAAACATGTCCCTCGTACTGTTCTCATAATTCGTACCACCGAACGAATCAGAATTAACTATCTGTACAGAGCCAGACTTATCGCGTTAAAAAGCAAAACGGTTAAGACCCACAGCATCGTTACAAGCTGAAAATCTTGACAACCGGTTGTCTGGAAACAGGAGCGTTTGCATAGCAACCAGTCGTCCGCCAGCACCTGCAAAGCGGACTGGTAATATGGCTGTTGGCGAGCGGTTTTTTTAGCCCGTGTTTGCTAGCAGTTGAAGTGTCCTCAGGTTCAGCGTCAGGTTCCCGGACTCGTCTTGCGGCTTTCCCGTAGTTGCATCGCCTCTTCGTGAATTCGCTGCAGTTGACGATTTCCAGGGCGATGTGATTGCATCCATTCCACGGCTGCATCGAAATACTGATCGGCTTCGTCGTTGGGACCGACCGATTGCTGCCACAGCGTCATGGCCAGGAAGAACTGTTCGGGTGCCATCGCTTGACCATCCTGTAATTGAACCGCCTTTTGCAGCCACTCGGCTGCCTGAGTCCAATTGCCGTCCCGGTATTCGGCGATCCCCAGCGAAGTGCAGTAAAAGGAATTTTCCGGCGCCACCCGAATGGCGCGGTGAGCGGATTCCTTCGCCAACGGAATGTCCCGCAATTCTGGCACGGGACAATTGACCAATAACAGGGCCAGGTTGTTCAGATAATTCACCGAAGCCACATTTTCCGAGCGGGTGACAAGTTCCCAGTTCCACCTAGCTTTTTCAAAAGCCTGCCGCCCCGGTTCCTTTTTTCCACGATCGAAGTAGAGCAGGCTTAAGTGCTGGTAAACAGTAGCTAATTCGTTATGAATACGATGCAGTTCCGGCTTTTCCATCACGATTTCTTCCAAAGATTTTGCCGCCTCGGAGAATTGCTCAACCGCCTCCCCGTCCTCGCCCAACTTATGCAGCACTTGCCCCAGGTGACTCCGTGCCACTGCGAGTCGCTCACGATACCGAAAAATTTCCGGGTTCTCGTGAGCCAACGCAGACAAAAATTCCATTGCTCTGCGATGGACCTGGGCGGCTTCCAGGTCCTTCCCTTGATCACTGAAGATCGTGCCCGTGGCGTCAATAGCCGTCGCTTTGCGTTCGACATAGACATCCAGTTCAAAAATCGATTCCAATCGCTGGAAGTGTTCTAAAGCTTGACGCAAGTCGGCCTCAGCCTTGCTCGTTTCACCAATTCGATAGAGTGCCAGGGCCCGACTGTGCCGAGTCCCCACGGTGTTTTCATGGTAACGACGCATGTGTTTTCGCGTGGCACTCAATTGCTCGAACGATCGCAACGCCAGATCGTAGGCTGTGAACTGCTCTTTGTACTTTCCCAACTTACCGAGTAGTGACGCGCGAAGCATCGAGGCTGTCGCCAGAACTTCACGTGCGTCTAGATTCTCGAATTCCTTCTCTCGCGTTTCGCTGACTGTCGTCTCCAACAGTTGCGCACAGGACTCAATGGCCCCGTCATACAGTTGAAGGGCTTTCTGGGGATGGCCCTGGTCATAGACAGTTTGTCCCAATGCCAACCTCACCTTCGACAGTGAAATCACATAATGTCCCCCTGATTGCCTGCTGGCCAAGCGGTCCAACAGGTCCGCGGAACGTTGCAACACCTCCGTGGCGGATGAATAATCGCCATTGTCACGATACAAGTTTCCCAGGTTCAAGAGAGTCTCTCCCAGTGTTTCAACAAAAGCCGTCTGTACGAGATCATCCGCCACAACGGGCTCCAGAATCTCAATCGCGGTCTGATACGATGACTCTGCCTGGTCTCGCTCATTCCTTTCCGCGAAAAACAGGCCCCGCTGTGTGAAAACTTGCGCCAACTCGAGTTGAGCTTCAACGCTGTCCGGATATTTTTTAAAGATCCGTATGGCCTCCTCGTACTTCTGACCGGACTCGTCGAAGTGGCCGGCCAACCGGTGCAAATTGCCGAGGTCTTTGAACACTCGCCCCCGTTCAATCTGTAATCCTTCCACATCCAGCTGCTGCTCCGTCAATGCTTCCAGTTCTTTAACCGCCTTTTCCAAAAAATGAGTTCGATAGTCCTGAAACAACCAGTGTTGATCAAACGCATCGGCGCCACCAATCACCCATTCGTTAATCGCGTTGCGCGTTTCCTGAAAACGGCGAAAAGCAAAATCTCTTTGTGTCTGGGCTTCTTCCTTCGCGATTTGTTCTTTTTTCAGAGCGTTGCTGACCAGTACCACGGCAATCGCGGAGACCAACGTGATCAAGACAAGCGATACAGCGATAGCCTGGGTCCATGTTTTGTGGCGTCGGAGCCAACGAGCGACGCGCTGAAAAAACGTCTCCTGCAGCGCTGACACCGGTTCGTCAGCCAGCCAATGTTCGATGTCCTCGGACAGGGCGAGGGCTGACTCGTAGCGATCGGCAGGTTTCCGTGCCATCGCCTTGAGGCAAATCGCCTCCAGGGGCTTGGGAACACTGGGTACCAGTTTTCGGGGTGGCTCAAAATCACCCTGCTTCACGCGATTCAAAACACTCCCGATGTCCCGATCCCGAAACGGTGCTTGACCCGTGAGAAAATGGTAAAGTGTCGCTCCCAAACTATAGACATCCGAAACGGGACCTAGCTGGTCGAGACGCCCGGCTGCCTGCTCCGGGCTCATGTAAGGCGGCGTTCCAACGGTCGATCCCATGGAGGTGGCAACCACATCCCGGCTGGTAGAGAGCGCGATGGGTGCGTGATCAAAATCGACGGTAGATCCATCTTCCTCGGTGTCCAGCAGTTTCGCCATGCCCCAGTCGACCACCATGGTTTCCCCATACTTCCCCAGCATGATATTTCCCGGTTTGATGTCGCGGTGCAGTACCCGGCGGCTATGGGCATACTCGATGGCAAAACAAACGTCAACAAAACGTCGCAGTAACTTGCGGAAATCGAGCGTCAACTCTCCCGGAGACTTCTTCGCTTCTACCGCCTCGTAGTAACGACGGATCGCACTCTTAAAATCGTCGCCGCGAATGAAACGCATCGCGTAATAAGGACGGCCGTCCCGATACGAACCCAAACCGTAGATCGGAACGATACCCGGATGTTCCAATCCGCCTGTAATTTCCGCCTCGAGCAAAAATCGACCACGACTCATCTCATCGTCGGCAAACCGGGGTTGAATCTCTTTCAAGGCCACTTCTCGATTGAGTTCCTGATCCTGAGCCACGGAAACTTGTCCCAGCCCCCCCTTAGCATGAGGCCGTAAAACACGAAATCGCTGACTGGCCGGTGCCTGCGCACCCGATGGGTCGCCTTGTGTCTGCGCAGCATCCCCTGAGGCCAATTGAGGTTCAAATGGTGTCGTCGCCCAGGTCAAGGATTGTTGGATGTCCGCATCCCCCATGTTGCCCAAAGCCTGCCGCACATCTTGCAGGGACATTGTCACGGAAGTGACTGCGCCCAAACTCCGTTCGGGATCGTTCTGATGTTCCTTGAGATGCTCTTCGATCAGGGCTTCTAAAACGGTGACCCGTGACTTCGAAAGACTTCCTTGTTCCACTAAAATTTCGCTGAGGGATCTCGACTTCTCCAGCACCCAGGAATTCATGGCCTGGACCAGTTGGTCCCGGTCGATGAAATCCATTTGAAGGGCCAAAACACCAAACAACAGGTTCAGATTGGCCAACGCTTCTCGTTCAGATTCTGCCACTTGTCCTCCTCCGCGCTTGAAGTCGCCAGCACTGCAAATCGACAGATCCCTCAAGAATGAAGATCGACACAGCCCGGCCGATTTTCAGCTGAAAGCAGAGTTACAAAAAACCGGGCTGTTTGTCGGAACATGGCCCTGGCGAAGATCCGTAAAACATTCATGACTTCCATGTCCAAATCGCTTCCGGTCTTCATGGTGCCATCGTTTCATCATCCCATGTAACGATTTGTTCGACAATTGCCATACGGAGTCAAATTCCCTGACTGGACCCCTCGACGCCTGAACCGTGTGAGAAATCCGTGTGAAAACAGGGCAATCGTCAGGCACCCGGTCTTGCAGGAGCGGGATCCTGGACGTCGACAACTTCCACCAGAGGTTCGTACCGCTGGTACCGTTCGCATCATCCGGCTTCCGCATCCAGCGCCAGGCGGCCACCTTCAATAACTTTTTTTGTTTGGACCTTCCAGGATTGTCGCTCAGCAGGAACAGGTGGTGAGAGGAAAAAACACCGTAAACAGAGACAGCCGACCGACTGCATTTCATCCCGGACGTGCGAGCAGGCCAGGCAACCAGGCGCAACCTTCCACCCTCGCCGGGACTGGACGAGGTTGGGACACGCAGACGCCGCCCGGGGCACACTCCCCCGGACAATGCGCCAGCAAGGATGAATCAACGATTTCACACCTGCTATCAGTCACAGCACGTAAGAGAAGGAAACCGTTGGTCTGCAGGGCACGACACTTTACGAGGCAGCTTGAGATTGCATTCGTGAGCCGCTGGAAACTGGGTGATTTACTGGTGGAATCGACGATTAAATAATATATTTTGATCGCGTAAATTATTAGGGTTTGACTGGTGTCCGGCCGGCCTGCGAGTCGATTTCACTCGATGAATGTGACCCTGCGTACTGCCGAAAACGGAAATGCACTCGCACTGGGCAAGTTCAACCAAACGATAACAAGAGTCTTGTTTACATGGTCCGTCTGGCACTGAAAAATCCGTACCTCGTGATCGTGGGATGCTTGGGCGTGCTGTTCTTGGGCATTGTTGCCAACTGGGGTATGCCGCAATTCGGCATCCAGCCGATCCCGGCGGATTTATTACCACAGTTCGAAACGTCCGCAGTCCAAATCGTCTGCTTTTACCCGGGAATGCCTCCTGAGGTCATGGAAAAGGACATCATGAGTCGCCTGCAGCGGTGGACGGGGCAATCGGTTGGGATTGAACATCAGGAGGCCAAGGCGATGCAGGGTGTTTGCGTCGTCAAAGACTTCTTCGTCGAAGGCATTTCGATGGACACGGCCATGTCGCAGGTGACCAGTTACGCCATGAGCGACATGTTTTATCTGCCACCGGGCACGATTCCTCCGATGACAATGCCTTTCGATCCAACAGCCAACGTTCCACTTTGTTTGGTCATCGTTTCCAATCCGCTGATGGACGAAACAGAACTGTATGACATTGCTTATTACGAACTGAGGAACAAGCTGCAATCGATACAGGGTGTGATCGCTCCTGCAGTTTACGGCGGGAAGTTACGCCGTGTCCTGGCCTACGTTGATCGCGAAAAGCTTGAAGCACACAATCTATCCCTGCTTGATGTGCAGCAGGCGCTACTCAAACAAAATGTGCTCATTCCTGCCGGCAGTATAAAAATCGGGGAACAAGAGCTCCAGATCTTCACCAACGCCAACGTGGAGAAGTGGGAAGAACTGAACGACACGCCTATCAAGTTAATTCCCGGCCTGGCTCCCGTTCTCATGCGGGACATCGGTTATGTGAACGGCCAGGCGAATCAAATTCAAACCAACATCGTCCGAGTGAACGGATCACGCAAAGCCTACATTCCGATTTATCGTCAACCGGGCGCCAACACGATCTCCATCGTGAAACAAATCAAACAACAGCTACGCAACATCGAGTTGCGTTTAAAAGTCGAACGCTCCGAAAATCCAAAGATGGAGTCGCTGGCGCTCAGTGTCGCCATGGACCAGTCGGTTGGTATCGAACGGAGTAACTACGCACTGCAACTTGCGGCCACGCTCGGAGCCGTACTCGCTGGACTCGTTGTTTTCATTTTTCTACGCAACCTCCGCTACACCGTGATCATTATTCTGGCGATTCCGCTCGCGATTCTAGTATCGATTTTCGGCATGTATTTCCGAGGAGACACAATCAACGCCATGACGATCGGCGGTCTGGCATTGGCCATTGGCATTCTGGTCGACCAGTCGATTGTGGTACTGGAAAACGTTGTGCGCCATGCTCAACTGGGCAAGTCAGCTCCGCAGGCCGCGCTTGACGGTACCAATGAAGTTGCGATTCCGATGCTGGTGGCAACGGTCACCTTTGTGATTGTCTTTTTCCCAGTGGTGTTCCTGTCGGGCTTGGCAAAGTTTTTGTTCACTCCGTTGGCGGTCGCGGCCAGCATCTCCATTTTCGCATCTTACATCCTCTCGATTACGCTGGTGCCAGCGTACTGTTCGCGATTCCTCAGCGTCGGCGACGGTCCCAGGCGTGAAGAAAGTGCGGGATTTCTGGCTGTCGTTTATCAGAAACTCCTGGCCGGCGTCCTGCAGATACGATACGTGGTCATTGTGGCAGCAGCGGCTGCCTTTGCATTGGCGTTGTTCTGTATGACGAACCTCATGGGGCGTGAACTGTTTCCACAAATCGATTCCAGTCAGGTTCAAATTTTTGTTCGCATGCCAACCGGCACCCGAATTGAAATCACAGAAAAACGAATTGCCAAAATCGAGAGGGACATTGTCGATTTAATTGGCCAGCCAGACCCGGGGTTTACCGCGGGTGTTGAACAGAATCCCGAATCAGACCTGATTTTACTTGTCTCCAACACGGGCGTCTTGATGGACTGGCCAGCAGCGTACACGCCCAACACCGGTGCGATGGATACGTTCATGTTGGTGCAGACAAAGGGTCGGGAAAGCATCTTTACGTACGTCGAAAAACTTCGTGGTCAACTCAACCAAAAGTATCCAGACGTCGAGTTCTCCTTCGATACGGGCGGCATGCTGAGGGCCGCATTGAATATGGGCGAGCCTTCGCCGGTTCACTTCCAAATCCAGAGTTCAAATCTCGAAAAAGCCCAGCGGGTTGCCAAAATGATTGTCGAGGTGGCAGAAAAGACTCCAGGCACTGCTGATGTCCGTATTGCGCAGCGCATCGACTACCCGGTGCTCAACATCAAAATGGATCGCGAACTCGCCGCGCGACAGGGAATTTTTGCCGAAGACATGGCCAAGAACCTGGTGGCGGCCACCAACAGCACGGTCGGTTTCGACCCCGCATTCTGGGTCGACAAAAATAAAGGAAATCACTACTTTTTCGGCGTCCAGTATCTGGAGGAGGATTTGAAGAGCATTGAGACGTTGAAGAACATCCCTATCGGCGGCGACAAATTTGGTCCGCGACGGCTAGGCAACGTGGCGACAATCTCCACCGGGATCGGACCGGCCGTGGTCCATCACCGTAACATTCAGCGCGTGACAGATGTGTACTGCAACGTCCTCCCCAATTTCGATGTGGGATCGGTGGTAAGAAAGATTGAGACCGGCCTGGAGGAACTTGGCGCCAAACCGGACGCCGATGAGCGAGGAGCTCTTTACCGCGTCGGGTATTTTACGGATCTTGAAGTTAAAAACGGAGAAGTGACGGTGAAAGAAATCGAGCGTTCGCCACTGTCTGATGGTCGACAGGCGGGCCTTGATCTGAAGGGCATCAGCTTCCGTATGATGGGTGAAGTCCACTCGATGCGCGAAGCGATCGTGCAATTTAGTGGTGGCTTGATTATTGCGACGATCCTCGTGTATTTAGTCATGGTGGCCCAATTTCGTAGTTTCCTTGATCCCTTGATCGTTTTATTGACGGTCCCCTTGGGATTCATCGGAGTCGTTGTGGTTTTGTATTTGACACACACGAATCTATCCATCATGGCCTTCATGGGTATCATTATGATGGTGGGTATCGTAGTTGAGTATTCGATCGTGCTGGTCGATTTCGCAAACCGGCGTCTCCAGGATGGACTGACGGTGCGTGACGCGATTCTCGATTCAGCCAAGGTTCGATTTCGTCCCATCCTGATGACTTCTTTAACCACCTGGCTGGCTTTATTACCGATGGCAATCGGATTTACAGGTAGCGAAGCCAACGCACCACTGGCCAGGGCCATCATCGGGGGAGTGCTGGGGGCCACGATTCTGTCCTTGCTGGTGGTACCCTGCCTGTACGTGATGATGAAAAAACCGCCCGGCAACACTGACCGGGAGGAAACGGTTCAGGTCGCTGTGTCATAGGAGTTGCTGTTGTGAATTCCCGTTTTAGAAAACTCGTCCAACCATTCGCCCTGGGAGCGTGCCTACTCAGTCTTGGCCTCTTCCCGGGTTGCTTGAACCAGGAAATTCCATCCACCAAGAAGGCGTCAGACAACCCCCGGCCAGCCATGCCGGTGATCGAAACTCAGGAGGTCAAATTACGTGACTTCGTGGACCAGGTCGAACTGCCGGTCACCATCGAAGGTTACGAATCGGCCAGCTTAGTATCGCGCGTCGATGGCTACATCAAAGAATTGTTGGTGGACATCGGTGATTCCGTCGTTACCGGTCAGGTACTGGCTCGACTTGACCTTCCCGAGATGAAAGCAGAAATAACTCGCAAGATCCGTATGATTGAGCAGGCCCAAGCCAATCTTCACAGCCAACGTACTGAAGTTATCAAAGCTGAATCCCAGCTCGCCGAACAAAACGCACTACTCAAGCTGCGGAAAAGTGAATTACACCGCATGAGAAATCTGGTCGCGGCAGGTGCGCTCAAGCAAGTCAAGTTGGACGAAGCGAACTACGCATACGACGCGGTGGAGGCTTCGCTGGAAAGAATCCACGCAGAAGTGAATGCGGCCAAGGCACACGCAACAGGCGCCGTGGCAGCTGTAAAAGTGGCTGAGGCAGAGTTGGAAAAATCCCGGGCCATCATGAGTTACAGTAAAATCCAGGCTCCTTTCAACGGAGTCATCACCGCCCGCATGGTCGATCCGGGCGCTTATGTCAGTCCTCCCTCAAGCAACCGAGATGCGCAGGTTCTGTTTCAGGTCGAACGCGTAGAAAAATTAAAAGCCGTGGTCATGTTGGCGATCGAAGAAGGATCCAAGCTGAATAACGGAGATCCCGTCCAGCTGCATGGTGTGAGAGGAATTGATGACCAAACCTTGCACAGTATACGGGCGCCAGACAGGCAGGCGCTACGGATTTCACGACATGCAGGAGTGTTTCATCCCGATTCAAGAATGATGCGTGCGGAAATCGACCTGGACAATCCTATCGATCCGGTCAGCCGACGCCGCCCGTTGAAACCTGGTGACTACGGAAAGGCTATCGTTCAACTGGAAGTGTACGAGCAAATTCCTTCACTTCCTGTGTCGGCGATCCGGTCCGAGGAACCAGGCAGCGAGTACGTCCTACAGATTGACGACTCCGGGATCTGCCGCAGAACCCCTGTCCAGAAACTTCATGTTCAGAATGAAATGGTTGCGATCGGTGGTGAAATTCAAGCTGGCGATCGCGTGATCGTGAGTGGATTCGATGCTGTCAAGGATGGCCAGGTACTCAGACCCTGAATGAACCGTAAATCCGGTTCGAAGTGAGGCGACGAAGTAATGCGTTGGGCATGGTTGCTATTCGCAGTTGGATCCATTCTCTGGGGAAACAGTCTGTTCACCCCCTGCGCACATGCGGAGAGACCGGGCTTTCCTGGAGGCAGACTGCGAGCTGCCGTGTCGAGCTGGTTTTCATCCGACGCAGTGAAAGAAGCTCCGGAAAAGGACGTGTCGAGCAGGCAAGGTACGTCTGCGAGTGGTCAATTGCTGCACAGATTGCCTCCCGTCGATTTGCCTCAGGACCACAGAGCCCCGTACCTGGTACGGCCGGTTTCCTACGATGGTCCCTGCCCGCCCGGTGATGTCGTACAAGCCGTCCAACCACTCACCGAAGATTCCGTGCCCAAGTTGCAACCGGTCCAGACCGGCCAGCGCAATGTTCCAATCGATGTTCCAATCGATCTTGCCAACGCCTTAGCGTTAGGAGGAGCCAGCCACCTGGAGATTCAGATGGCCCGCCAAAGACTGCTCGAGAGTCACGCGCAATTAACCGAAGCCCGGGCCAACTGGTTGCCTTCTTTCCGTTTTGGCGTGGGATGGAACAAGCACGACGGTCGCCTGCAGGAAACCGAAGGAACGGTGCTGGAAGTCAATCGAAACTCGCTGTTTGTAGGAGGTGGAGCGGGGCTGGGAAACGTTCCGCTCGCTGGCGGATCCAGTGGACCCATGCGAATGATGGTCAACCTTTCGCTATCCGATGCCATCTTTGAGAAACGTGCAGCCGCGTGGAAAGTCGATGCGGCGGGATCAGCGGAATTGGCGACAGTCAATCGAGCACTTCTGGAAATTGCCGAGGCTTACTTCGACCTGCTGGAAGCACACGCTTTGCACGCCAACGCCAAAGTCGGAAAGGATTCCTCCCAGCAAATGTACGACCTGGTCGTCACGTTTGAACAGGAAGGCGCCGGCAGTAAAACCGAAGTTGACCGCGCAGACACAGAACTCGCATTTTGGGAGCAAGCGGTCGAAGACACACACCGCCTGACAGTCTCCCACAGCGTTAACCTCACTCGCATGCTGAGACTGGACCCTCAAGCGACGCTCGTTCCCGCAGAAACGACAATCGTTCCTTTGAACCTTGTCGACCAGTCGCTGGCCGTCAGCGATTTAATCAACGAAGGCCTGGCAAACCGGCCAGAATTGCGGGAACAGCAGTCCCTGGTCCAGGCAGCGATGTTCCACACCAGGCAGGAGCATTGGCGTCCCTGGTTGCCCAATGTTCAAGCGGGAGCCAGTGGCGGCACGTTCGGAGGTGGTCCCAGTTCCACGTTTGAGCATCAGGGTAGTCGCAGTGACGTCGATGTGCTTGCTGTCTGGGAACTTCAAAACGCAGGCATCGGTAATCACGCCGTCTACCGGCAGCGTCTGGCTCAACTCAGACAGGCCCAATTGCAAACGCAGTGGATGCGAGACCGGGTGGTGACAGAAATCGTCACCTCTTACAACGACGTTGCCAGTTACTCGACACAAATGGAAACGGCCCTGCGGCGCGTCACCGCAGCCGGTGAAAGCTATCATTTAAACCTGCAGCGCATCACCGAGGGAGAAGGTTTACCCATCGAATTACTGCAGGCGATCCGAGCTCGCGTATCTGCCCTGGACGCCCATGCGAAATCCGTCGCCAACTACAACCGCACGCAGTACAGGCTATTGAGAACCCTCGGGCGCTCACCCCAAACGCCAACGGCGCCCGATGCGGCCGGCTAACCCAGCCACCCGCACCCCTTTGCCCGTGGTGGCCACCTGGCAGTGGTTTCGATTCTCGTCCCCTTTTCTCCTCATCCCAGCGTAGCGCTATTTTCCCCTCTCCGCGCCGTGTGTTCCACCATCTAAAATAGTAACTGGCCACCATACCAGGATCACACCAAGGAGCGAGAAGTTGTCCGCTTTAATGTCGCAGACCAATGGCAAGGTTCTTGTCGTCTACTTCACAGAATCACGAATTCTCAATCAGACGACCATTCAACAGATCGGTGCAGAACTTGAAAAGATGGCCGATCGATCCGAATGGGGAAAGTTGCTGCTGAACTTCAGTGACGTTCGTTTCATGTCGTCTGCCATGCTGGGAAAACTGACCAAGCTCAACAAAAAATGCAAGCAAGAGAATACGCATTTAAAATTATGCAGCATCTCGGAAGAGATCATGGAAGTATTTAAGCTGATGCGGCTGCACAAAATAATGGACATTTATCAAGACGAAAACAGGGCGCTGATTGCTTTCGAAAAAGTCTGATTCCATTTGTCACAAGATACCCCCACACAACGGCTGACGCTGTAGAAAACGATTCGTTTTAAAACCGGGGTACCGGAATTTGATCAACCATCCGACCGCTGGCCGGGCTTGGTTCCTGTTCCAGCATTCAACCTGAAACTTATTGACAGGACGAAGTCCGTGGAAACAACCCCTCCCAGGTCCGATTCACTGCCTTCCAAAACCACCATCGGTTTGGGACCTGGTATCGCTTTGTGGTTCGTGGTACTGGCCGTCTTCGCGATTTCCTTCCTGGTCACCTTGTTCCTCATTTCAGGCCCCTTGAGCCAGACCCAGGGTGTGTTAAGTGAAGACTTGGAAAGAAGCGTACGACGGTACAATAATCCACCCAGAACGCGCGGATTCATTGTCGGGGAGACGCCCGGGTTACGCCCTCTGCTTGACGTAGAAGAATAAGCAAGTGACCGGGCAGGCGAAGGTGAATCCGGATGGAGTCTTCACCGGCTAGTCCTTTTTGGTCTTCGAGGCTGGAATCAGCTTCACGATGTCCGGCAACGGTTTCCAGCCCCTGCCCGTATCGACTACCAGTTGATTTTCCGTGTCCGGACGGATTTCGAACTGGTTGTTATAGGTTGAGAACAGAAGATCCCCGTCGAGGAAGAACAAGAAGCGGGTTTTGCCACGGTCTGTGATGATCCTGATAGGGACCACTCGCCGCTTGATGGCATCCATGAGATACCCTTTCACGATGGACGGAATCACGACCGTCCCGTCAACGGGATCCCGGGGGGCTTTGTACACCTCGTTGACCTTGATCTGTGCGTAACCTTCCTTGGTGAATTTGGCAATGGTCGCGTCGATGATCACAGGAATGGCGGGGTCCTTGATTGCCTCTTCCAACCCGGGTGGCAACTCATCCTCGTCGGCTGACAGCGAAACTGCTGGCGCTGCCAAGAGCGACAGAAAAACAATCAAGCAAGTTCCTGGCCCACGTTTCACGATAGTACTCTCCGATGGAAAGATTGGCCGCTCAGGAATCGATCCATGTTGCCTTGAGGGTAGAGCAGAGTCCGGACCACGCACAGCCGATCACACGACCAACTTCTCACCGAATTCACCAAAGGGCTGCCTTGGTTCATGGTAACCAGACGGATGTTCACCGGAAACCGTCGGAAGTGGGCCTGGCTTCAGGGGCTAATCACGTCGAACGTCGACACATTGACTCCGGCAACCCCGCAATGGCGCAGAAACCATTCAGGCAACGGACTTGCCCCCGGCAATTCGACTTTCAGTTAACGACGTCCAGGATCCCGTTGATGATGGAGTTGATGAACTTGCCGATAAACGGTAGGCGGCTGACTGCCACATCATCCGCATCGTCAAGCTCGGCGGCGACGTATCGAAGCTTTGGTCCATATTTTTCCAAATCTGCAGGCAAGGCATCATCCCAGCCTTCGATGAGCATTTGAATTTTCTCCAATTCACGGTCATCTAGCCAGAGACCGTGACAGACCGTGCAACGATCAATGATGATCCCGGTATCACCACCGTAATTTAATGCGTCCGTGATGCCGTCACATTTGGGACACTTTAAATCACGGTCAACATCCTCCAACACGACACCCTTGATCGTGGTCGATTCGGCAATCGCTCGTTTTTCTTCAGAATTGAACCTGACCTCTCGAATGGCGACGACCTTGCCAAGCTCGTCGCTGTCAAGCCATTCGCCATTGCACTGACTGCAGGTTTCAATGGAGAGACCCTCGTAGTCGATGGCCTGCAAATCAGTTTGGCAGTTTGGGCATTTCATACTCTTACTTCCCTACAGGTTCGGTTCCACGATAGTCAAACGCACGGTAGAAGACCGTCACCGGCGGTTACCAGACCAGGCGGGCCGGGCGCAGGTTTGATTTTATCAAATGTTAGACCGGGGGCCTATGGTTATCGAAATCCGGCCCCAGCGGCAAAGCCTGCAGTTTTCTCAGTTTGACAACAGGGCACAGCGGCATTGCTCCGCTTCGCTTCAAGTTTCGATTCCCACGATCCGGCGCGCCTCCTCGGGCGACGCGATCTCCCTGCCGATTTCCCGCGCGATTCGCACCGCCTTCTCGACGAGCTCGGCATTCGTTTTGGCATACACGCCGTCCTCGACAAAGGGGCAGTCCTCCATGCCGATGCGCACATGTCCACCGATCGCAATCGTGTGGGCCACCATGGCCCAGTAGTTCGGCGGCTCCATGCAGCTCATGCTCCAATTCGCCTGCTGCGGCAGGTTATCGACCATGTATTGCAGAGCCTTCACCGTCGGCGGCGTCCAGCCCTGGCCGTCCCAGCCAAAAAACAGTGTAAGCCAGATCGGATCGGCCAGGAGATCCGGCTCCTTCTCCCGAATGCCCTCGTCCGTCCAGAAATCTCCCGACCGTATCTTTTGAATCGCCCAGAAAGCGCCGGTGTTGAAGCACTCGATTTCGAGCTTGACGCCATGCTTTCGGGCCAACCGCGCGTACTCCCTGAGCTCCGGGATGGGATGGACCGAATAGACGCTGAAGGGCGGGTGGTCGGGATCCGGCTGGAAGTACTCGTCGTGCGAGTTGAAGTTAATCGAGCTCATGTCGGGCCGGAGCGTACTCCACAGCTCGAGCTTCTGCTCCAACCGCATGCTGGCCAGGCCGAACTGCAGGATGGGGTTGTTTCGCGCCCGCACGGTCTCGGTGATCACACGCCAGCCGTCCATGATGGGAATGGACAGTTTGCGACCATCGGCCTGAACGACCGGATCGTGGGTGTAGGCACCATGGGTGTGAACAACGGTCGCGCCCGCATCAAGAGCCCGAACGTACTCCTGGGCCACGCCCTTGGCATCGTCACAGGGAATGAGGTGGGGATTGCGCGGATAAGAACCGGTACAGTCCGTGGTCACGGTGATGACAAGCTTTTCCATCGTTCGCTCTCACGACGTCGGGAAGCAGACAGCTCACTCCTACAACGACACGTTCAGTGATCCGGCCACTTTCTCGATCTGACTCCAGATCTCATCCGGTACCGGCACACCCTCTTTTTCGCAGGCCCGCTGCTTGGCAAAGTCCAATTCTCCGGGCAGCACAACACCTTCCGCTCCGGCAGCCGGTTGTGACGATTTCACATAAGCGATGTACTCTTCGAGGTCCTGACGAAACTCTGCGGGCGGCAAGAACGCTCCGACATCGATGGCCAGGATCCACAGGTTGTTACTCTCCTGCTCCATGCGGTGGTCGGCCGCCCGCATCAGAAGCGATGACAAAACTGCGGCGATCATTGCAAAACCGAAGCCCTTGTAGCCCAACAGGCCCCCTAGCGGCAAAATCGCACCACCGGGGTCACCGTACAATGCGGCAGGATCGTCGGTCGGCTTGCCGTCGGCGTCCAGAACCCACTGATCCGGCAGCTTCCGCCCGCAATCCCGAGCATAGCGAACCTTGCCTTCCGACAAGGCGCTCGTGGCCACATCGACCAGGATCGGATCGCCCGAAGTCGGAGCCGCGAAGGAAATCGGATTGGTGCCCATGCGACCCTCACGGCCGCCCCAGGCCGCTACCCAGTGACCGCTGGGCGAGGCGCCGCTGCACATCCCCAGCCCGATCATCCCCTGACGGGCAATCATTTCCGTGAACAGACCCAAACAGCCGACGTGCTCGGATCGATGCAGGCCGACACATCCCACACCGTGATCCCGTGCCTTTTCCATCGCCAGGCTTGCCGCCCGGTGGGCCCCGAGCTGCCCGAAGTTCCAGTTCACGTTCAACAGCGCGGTGCCGCTGGTCTCGACAACCGTCTCCATCGGTGCACCCGGCACGATGCGTCCCTCGCCGATGCGCGCCACGTACTGCGGAACACGCATGATGCCGTGCGAGTCAAGCCCGCGAACATTTGCCTGAACAATCAGCCCGGCCACCAACTCGGCGTCTTCCGGCGGTGTTCCGCTGGACGAGAAGATTCGCTTGGTGACATCCAGAAGATACTCGATGGGAAACTTTTTCATGTCAGACATTGATTAATTCCAGTGCTTTGCAATCAGGGGTTCGAGAAAGGCCTTCTCCCGGGCGAGCACCTGCTTGTGATCTTGCGGAAAATCCCAGGCAAAAGCCTCGTACTCGACGGCAATGTAACCGTCAAATCCATGGGTCGCCATCGAACCAAACAGGATGTCGAAGTCGATCTGGCCCTCGCCGTAGGGTGGAAAAATGATGTTCTCCGGATCACCTGCCGCGTCCTTGGCGTGCATATGGACAATTAGGTCCCGAAACGTCTCGAAGGCCTCCACGGGGCTGTCCCCGCGCACGTGAAAGTGAGCACAGTCAAAAAGCAGGCGCAGCGAGTCGAGCCCCTCGGCCTCCAGGAGCCGCTTGGTCGTCCTGATGTCATGAACCAGACAACCGGCCGGGCTACCCGCCTCGATCGCCAACGAGACGCCCAGCCGTTCAGCGATCGGCAGCACCTGGCGCAGCGAGTCGAAGAGCCAGTCGAAAAACCATTGTTCGTAACCGTAGGCGTCCTTTCCACCACCAGCGGTGACCACGACCGGCGCTCCCAGGTCGGCCGCCAGCTGGAGCGAACCCGCGATGAACTCCGTGTTGGCCTGACGTACCGCGGGATCACGTGCACAAAGGTTCGTGTGAGCGTTCAATGCCGCGATCGCAATGCCCGCCTGCTCCGCATGACGGCGGACACGGTCACGCTTCGCCGCGTCGTCGTCGGGACTCATGTGCGGCTGCGGAATCGGGCAAAAGGGTGGCTCGATCTCCAGGCAGATGTCAACCGCGTCGTAGCCCTCGTCAGCAAGAGCGTCGATCGCCCGTTCCAACGGCAGATCACTCAACAGGTTCGAATTGCAGCTCAGTCCCTTCACCGTCTGGCTTCCACTCCCGAGGCATTTGCAAAACAGGCCCTCCAACGTCCCGGCCCGACTCGGGATCAGATTGTAGCAGAAATAACGTGTCACGGCAGGGAACTGCAATTCTGATTGACACGCTCCGACCGATGGGAATGTCCTGCCTTGCGTTCAAACCGTGCCTTCCGATGTTGGCAGCGTATCAGGACGACTGCGGCGGGCAACCGCTCGCTCAACTCGAATTCATGCTCTGGGCAGCAGCGTCGTTGAAGCGATCAACCATGACTCGGCGTCACCCCGCCCCGGCCGATTGAATGCAATACAGCGTCTCCTGCTGTTGCTCTTCGACCGACTCCGAGACACGCAGGAAGACCTGGTCACCACAGATTGTCGGACTCGCAAAAACCTCGTTTCCGAGCTGATTTTCCTGTACCAGTTCAAATTTCTCCGAGGTGGCGCGATACACCCAGGTCGTACCAAGTTCGTTCACGGCATAGATGTGCCCACCCGAGAGGACCGGGGACGCACTGATCGGACCACGCAGTCGCTCGCGCCACAGCTCTTCGCCCGTCGCAGCATCCCAGCAGAGCGCGATCCCGTTGTCCGTGACAGCGTAGAGGTGGCCGGCAAACGCCAGCATCGACTGTTCATAACACCTCTGGTTGTTTTGCCATACGATCTCCCCCGAGCCGTCAGCCCGAACGCAGAACGTCCCGTGTTCCGGAAAACCACCCGAAGCAAACACGAGTTCCCCGTCCCAGACCATGGTCCCGGCCGTCGCCATCGTTGTGGCGGCCGCCGTCCACAGTTGGCGACCGGAACGCGGATCATAACTGGCAACCATGTCACTACCACTGATCAGCACCTGCGGCCTGCCAGCGATCCGGGCCACGATCGGTGAAGCATAATTTATCCGCGACGGGCGGGGCGTATTCCAGACCCGCCGACCCGTTTCACCATCAAGCGCCGCCAAGAAGGCCTCGCCGTCGAAGTCACCCGCAACGATCACCAGGTTGCCATAAAGCACAGGGGAAGCCGCGTAACCGTTTCTGTATTCATCCGGTGTGAACTTGCCGGCGACTTGTTCCCACTGCGGCTTGCCATCCAGGTCGAGCGCCACCACCTGAATTCCGTCATGGTTGAAGAAGGTGGCAAACAACCGTGTTCCATCGCAAGCGATCGATGACGAAGCGTGTGTATTCTTGGGGTTGATGCGGTCGGGAAAGCCGCCACGGTTGACGTCCCGTCTCCAGAGCGGTTTTCCCGTACCACGAGCAAAGCAGAGAATCGATTGGACCATCGTCACGTCGTCGGCGGTCGCCAGGTAGATACGGTCACCAACCACCGTCGGTGACGCATGGCCGCGGCCCGGCACCACCGCCTTCCACGCCACGTTCTTCGTCTGGCTCCAGGCGACCGGGGGTCTCTGCCCGGATTCGGCGACACCATTTGAATTGGGCCCCCGCCACCATGGCCAGTCGCCCGTCTGGGCCTGTGGAAGTTGCGCGTAACCGGTGGAGGCGATGGCGATCAACATGCCAACAAAACAGCACGATGTTTTCATGCAAGATTCCTCATCGTGGTTGAGCGGATCACAGCTCGGGCGATCAACATCGTCAAAACAATCTCCCAGGCTACTTACCCGGCGAGTTCCTCATCGCGAAAAACGCGCCAGCATCAAGCAACCAGTGTAACACCATTTCCTTCCGCTGCTATCCATCGACATCCGGGTTGCCTGACACGGGAAATGAAAGCTGCCGGTGGTGATGAAGTATCCCGGGAATGCATTACCGGCGGGTGCCGCGACGCCACCCGGAACGCCTGTCAAAGGAACTCACCAGCAGCATGGCGAGGACTACCAGCAGCGCGGTCGCTGGTTCAGGAACTGCCGCGATACCGTAACCAAGCGGTCTGAAATTGGAAGCCAGCGAGTTGTAGTCGCTCAAGTCGATGTCCCCGTCGAAATCAAAATCCCCGTCGGTCCAGGCCAGGCCCGTACCGCCGGGCGCAAAGTTGGTGGCCAATCTCGTATAGTCACTCAGGTCAATATCCTGATCACCGTCGGTATCCCCGGGCATCGCCAGCAGGTTCTGGAACTGGACCGTCGTTGCTGTGTAGATGACGCTCCGAAACAACCCGTCCGCCTGATGATGATGAAAAGAACCACTGGCAGAAGTTCCAGAACCGGTGGCCAAGGTCAATCCGTTGTAGTGGACCGTGCTGAAATTTCCATGGCGGGCAGCAGCAGCGATGATCACAAAATCATCAGCCGTACCACGCACGGTGGGATCGGTGTAGGGCGCCAAAGGCAGCAGGTCCAGCGCGCCGTCCAGGCTGGCCGTTCCGGCGATGGTCAGCTGGTCGAATTCGCCCAAGTCGGTCCCCGCCAGTTCGACCTCCAGCGTGGCGGCCGCAGCTTGCGTATAGTCGCCGGTCATGGACAGGACTGCCGGACTGTGCCATAAGTATCCGTGTCCGGGCGCCAGCGTTCCTCCCTGAACGGTGATGTCGCCAATCACGCTATCGACACGAAGCAGCCCGTCAAGCATGTTGAATGTACCTGCCGTCAGGTCCAGGGTGCCGGTGTTAAGTGTTCCTCCGTCAAGGTTCACCAGCCCCTCCTCCCACAGCCTGGTGGTATCCGCCACCCTCACCAGTCCACTGTCGACAATGTTCAATGTTCCGCTGCCGCCGGCCAGGGTACTCCTTCCACCGATGTACAACGAAATCCAGTTGATCCACTTTGAACCTGCGCCGGTGACTGTCACCATTCCCGTCGAACCGGGTTCGTAAGCGACCCTGCCGAAGGTGTTGAACACCTCGCCCCCTGCCTCGATTTCCAGTGTGCCATTGCCATAGTCCCCCACAGCCAGCCAATACGTGTTCGTCCATTTCGAACCCGCGCCACTGACCGTCGCCACCCCCGTCGAGCCCGGTTCAAAACCGATCCTACCAACCGAATTGGCGACCTCGCCCCCTTGTTCAAGCTGCAATGTACCACCGCCATAGACTCCCAAATGGAGCCAACCCGAGTTGGTCCACTTGGAACCCGCGCCGCTGACCGTCACCATCCCCGTGGAACCGGAGGCCCAACCGACATAACCGACCGTATTGAACACCTCGCCCGTTTCCTCGACGTTCAGGGTACCGTTGCCAGAGTTGCCCACAACCAGATCATCCGTGTTGGTCCACTTCGAACCAGCACCACTGACTGTCGCAATTCCCGTGGAGCCGGAGTCATCGCCGAGGATAGCCATCGTGTTGGAAACCTGGCCGCCCGAATCGACCGAGAGTTTCGCCCGGTGACTCGATCCAACCGTCACGTTCCCCGCCAACGCGGCGCCCGCCGTATCAGCAATCACCAGTTCGGGCAGATCGGTGGGTGCATTACCGTCCATGACAAAATCCGTGGTACCCGGATTGAAAGAGCCGCCCGCACCGTTGACCGTTAAGGTGCCGTCAGCGAAGTTCAATGTACCTGCCTGACTGTTATCAAAAGAACGCGTGGTCAGGCTGCCGCCAGCAAAGTTGATGGTTCCGCTGGACCACAATTTGACGGTATCGGTGACGGCGACCTCGCCGCTGTCCTGAAGGTTCAAGGTCCCGCTACCACCCTCCGCCGTACTCGTTCCGCCAATCGTCAGCGAGTCTGAACTGGTCCACTTCGAACCCGCGCCGGTCACCGTCGCCTCGCCGGTCGAGCCGGATTTGTAACCGATGTAAGCGGCGGCATTGAATACTGCGCCCCCCGCCGCGACATTCAGTGTGCCCCTGCCCAATTCACCCACAGCCAGGTAGTCCGAGTTGGTCCACGTCGAACCGGTGCCGGTGACTGTCGCAATCCCCCAGCGCGTCGACGTCGGGGAGGAGTGGAGACCGATCACACCCCACGTATTGTAGACCTCACCCCCAGCCTCGACATTCAGTGTGCCCTTGCCCAAGGCGCCTACAGTCAGCTGCTTTGAGTTGGTCCACGTCGAACCCGCACCGCTGATCGTCGCAGTCCCCGTGGAGTTGTAACCGATCCAACCCATCCCATTGAACACCTCGCCCTCTGCCTCGACATTCAGGATACCATTACCAACGTAACCCACATGCAGGTCGTCTGAACTGGTCCACTTCGAACCCGCGCCGTGGACCGTCGCAATTCCCGTAACGCCGTAACCGTAACCGATCGTACCAACCGTATCTGAGACCTCGCCCCCCGCCTCCACGTTCAGTGTGCCGTCGGCAGTCCTTCCCACACTCAAGGTACCAACAACCATCCAGGGATCCGGTTGCGTACCGGCACCGCCCGGATCCACATCCCCAGTTGTGATCACGGTCGCCCAAGATGGAGCAACCCAGGTCACAAGCACCGACACCAGAATGAACGTACGCATCCACTTTCTTCCCGCAGAAACACACTTGAATCACAACCAATCAGTCTACCATTAATCCCAACCGATAGAGCACATAAAACCACACCCCGTGCCCCTTGCCAGGGCCTTGGGAGCGCGGACGGTCGTGGGTTTTCAGATGCACCCAGCTGCCACTGTTTGACAACTTAAAACCCTACGCGGGCCAGCAGCAACAGCAGCCCGGCCAGCAACAGGCACACGCTGGCCGGTTCTGGAACTGCTGCTGCTCCGTAACCAAGCGGGTTGAAATTGGAGGCCAGCGCGTTGTAATCGGTGAGGTCGATGTCATTGTCTCCGTCTACGTTGCCATCCTGCCACCAGTAGGGACCGTACGTGCCGCTGGGATTAAAATTAGTGGCCAGCGTGTTGTAGTCGCTCAGGTCCACGTCACCATCCAGATCATTGTCGCCAAAACGTGTCCCCAAGATCGACTCGACCAGAAACGTTGCGTCTGCTGCAGTGACCGCATTGCTGCTGTCCAGGTCGAACTGGAGATCCTCACTGCCGGCGTTGATCGCCGTTAACAACAGGTCGATGTCGGCGTCATCCACGAGCTGGTCGTCGTTGAAATCACCCGGCAAACTACTGCTACTACAGGGACTGGACGCCTGCAGAATTGCCCGGGCAGTGACGACCGGCAGGCCCTTGGCGGCAAACAATTGCAATACGGCGTCAAGATACGCCTTGTCGCTGGGGTAGGAATCCCGGTCAGTGTCGCGGGAGTTCTCATCGTATTCACGAGGATGAAAAACGACCCCGATATGAGCTCCTGAGTCGGCGTGATCTCCTGTCAGGACCTGATCGATCTCGATCGCCAACCGGGCCAGGTTGTTGTTACTGTGGATGGTGGTAAAGTCGCCCACATCCAGCTGGGCGTGGCCAAGTTCTGGAATCTCATAAGTTACCTTGCTGCCGCCATAGCTGTTGCCATAGTTCTCGGTGCAGCGAGGAAGCGTGATGAACTTGTGGCCTACATGACCATCGGAGTTCTCCTTAATAGGGCCCGTGGCATCCATCACTTCCGGTTGCCATTCTTCGGACCGATACTCGTTATGATCGTTAGGCCCCTGAGCCGCTACCTCAACCCGGGCTAATTCGGGATCGACACCCAAATCGATCATGGTCTCGCCTAAAGCAAAGACCTCTGCGAACGAATCCTGAACCGAGCCGCGATCAGGCTCGCCGCCACAATGTTCGCCACTCACATCGCGGTAACCGTCGGGATGCGCGTGCCCACACGAATGATGGTGGTAGCCCAGTTGATGCCCCTTTTCAACCCACGACATGAGTTGTTCGATCCTGTCCAGACCGTCAAGACTACCATCGAAAAGATCGACCCAGCTTGAACCCATCAACAGCGTCAGCTTGTGCTCATAAACGTCGGCAGCGGCGACAAAATTCGCCAATCTGCCCCAATGCTCGGGGGTGGCGTTTTCGATCCCCTCACTCGAGTTGTCGGGATCAAGGTGCAAAGCAAGCATGGCGGTCGGGCCTGCTGGAGTTTCTGAGAGGGCAATCTCCACACTCTGCCCGTTGCGCAGCAGACCTGCGAAAACAGCTATTACGATCACGACCACTCTGCAAGCGTGCTTCCCTTGGAAACCCATGCTGGCTCGCTGACAGGAATTCAATCCGGATTCAGGGCCCGAATGGGCCCGCGCTGCCACAATTATGGTCAGACTGGCAACCTCTGTCAAACAAATGTTCCGCCGTCCGGGTGGGTTATCGAAAACGACTCAAGCACAACGTGTTCCACGGCTTCAACCATTTGGATGTCATTGTAGTCTTGCCATCGGCCCATGATCGCGCCTGTCTGATTCACCAAGTGAAAAGACATTGAAGACGTTGTAGTTTAAAAAAAACGGGGTGAAATCTGACGATTCCACCCCGCATAGGAGACACAAGTTACAAGCTTAGTCGTTTACGACCAGAGTCGTTTGCGACAGAAGCCAATCCCGCTTCCGAATACCAAACCGAGCATGCACAGAACCATCGAGGACGGCTCAGGAACAGCAGCGGTTCCGGCGTAACCGGCTGCGGCAAAGTTACCTGCCAGCGTGTTGTAGTCGCTCAGATCGACGTCGCCGTCGCCATCGCCATCACCTTGGGAGGGCAACGCACCGGAACCTGCAGGATTAAAGTTACCTGCCAGAGCGTTGTAATCGCTCAGGTCAACGTCGTGATCGAGGTCGGTGTCACCACCGAGGTAGGTAGAACCAAAACCATTCTCTGTCGCTGCGCTGGCGAGCCAGTCGGTGATCGCCGCGGCGCCGCCACCGGCCAGAGTATCAAGATCCGCAACGTCACAGCTGCTGTCACCATTGAGGTCACACGCGGGACCGGAAGGAATCGTTGCCGTGAACTTGTAGATTCCCGCATTATTTCCGGTCGCCGCATTGTCGCCGCTGTGGACCATGTAGATATTGCCCGCCGCGTCGGCGACCATCTTCCTCTCGTTGTTGTTGGCGAACTCGCCAGAGAGGTCCTCCATCTGAATGACCGGGCCTGACCCGTCCGGCTTGAAGATGTGGAATTTGCTATGGTTGCGCTGGTTCGCGATGACGCGTCCATCGGGCCCTATCGCGATGTCTTCAATTTCTCCACCAGGGGTCATCAAGTTCGGTGCGTACCAGTTTTCCGGCGCACCACTTACATCACGCCCATTGACCCACATGGAAACGGTGTCCGTGACCGGGTCAAACACGTTGATCTTTCCGTACTGGGGAAGCAGGAGCTTGCCGTTGCTGTCTACAGCGATGCCCAGTAAGTTGGCGCCGACGGTGTGCGAAATTTCGGTGCCGGTGTCCGGGTCGACTTCGTACAGATTATCGCCACCTTCGCCTGCGACATAGATCTTGCCGTCGGGACCCCAGACAACACCATTGCGCCCGGACACATCCCACGTGTTTTCCAGGTTGAGGGAACTGTCATAAATCTGGAGCCACTTGGCTGATTGTGCGCCTTCGTTGCGCCAAAGAAGAACGGCCAGGTCGCCACTGTCGGGATCCACATCGATATCCCGGATGGTCACCTCAGCAAAGTCCGAACTGGTCCAAAGGTCAAGGTATGGCGAAAGGATGCCGCTGGCGATGTCGAGGCTCTTGAGTACGATAGAAGCAGAGTTGCCGCCCTCACCCACCAGCAGGCCGGTACCAGCCGCGTCCAGAGCAATCGAGTGAATATTGGTGGTCATGTCAGGACCGAGTTGTGAGATGCTGTACGTATGGGGCGCAAAGGCATAGGACTGCCCACTCAGGCACAGTACCACGACACCCAATAGGACAAACATTTTCATTATGCCGTCTCCCGTAAAAAAAAAAGATTATTTCTGGACACAATCGGTTAGTTTAACACGAATCATTGCCAAGGAAAGACAAAAAGCAGCACCCCTTAGCCCGGCCAGGGCGTTGAAACCACCAGGCGGTCGCAAATTCCCAGGGGCGCCGGGTGTAATTGCCTTAACCACTGTTTAAAAGCCTGCCGCGGGCACTCGCCAGCAGCAGGGCGAGCAGTGCCAGAAGTGCGGCAGCCGGTTCTGGTACCGCCACGGTGCCGTAGCTGACGGCGCTGAAATTGGAAGCCAACGAGTTGTAGTCGCTCAGATCAACGTCACTGTCTCCGTCGAAATTGCCATGCGCCCACAGGTAGGGACCGCTGATACCGCTGGGATCAAAATTGGCAGCCAATCCGCTGAAGTCCGTCAGATCGATGTCGCGATCCAAGTCGGTATCGCCTCGCAGGTAGGGGGAGTCGTAACCGTCCCCTATCGCGATCGAAGCGAGCCACTCATCGATGTCCAGATTGTCAACGACGCCGTCGTCATTGAGATCATATTTCTCCAGTGTCTC
The DNA here is from genome assembly GCA_963578105.1 of Planctomycetota bacterium. GTDB lineage: Bacteria > Planctomycetota > Planctomycetia > Pirellulales > Pirellulaceae. Next base: position 185,143 of record CAUZBP010000001.1, on the reverse strand, counting down.
CACTGCAGGAAGACTGAACTTGTAGACTCCCGCATTATTGCCGGTCAACGCATTGTTACCGTTGTGGATCAGATAGAGATTGCCCGCCGCGTCAGCGACCATCTTCCTCTCGTTGTTGTTGGTGAACTCGCCAGAGAGGTCCTCCATCTGAATGACCGGGCCTGACCCGTCCGGCTTGAAGACGTGGAGTTTGCCATGGTTGCGCTGGTTCGCGATGACACGCCCATCGGGCCCTATCGCAATATCTTCAATTTCTCCACCAGGGGTCATCAAGTTCGGTGCGTACCAGTTTTCCGGCGCACCAGTTTCATCACGCCCATTGATCCACATGGAGACGGTGTCCGTGTCCGGATCAAAGATGTTGATCTTTCCGTACTGGGGAAGCAGGAGCTTGCCATTGCTGTCTACAGCGATGCCCAGCAGATTGGCACCGACGGTGTGCGAAATCTCGGCACCGGTGTCCGGGTCGACTTCGTACAGATTATCGCCACCTTCGCCTGCGACATAGATCTTGCCGTCGGGACCCCAGACAACACCATTGCGCCCGGACACATCCCACGTGTTTTCCAGGTTGAGGGAACTGTCATAAATCTGGAGCCACTTGGCTGATTGTGCGCCTTCGTTGCGCCAAAGAAGAACGGCCAGGTCGCCACTGTCGGGATCCACATCGATATCCCGGATGGTCACCTCAGCAAAGTCCGAACTGGTCCAAAGGTCAAGGTAGGTCGAAAGGGTGCCGGTGGCAGGGTCGAGGCTCTTGAGTTCGATAGAAGCAGAGTTGCCGCCCTCACCCACCAGCAGGCCGGTACCAGCTGCGTCCAGAGCAATCGCATGAACATTGGTGGTCATGTCAGGACCGAGCTTTGTCATGGTATAAGACACGGGGCTGAAGGGGTCCTGGCCCGGTCCAATCACCCCCGAGCTGGAAACACCGTTCACCAGGTCATAGCCCGTATCGGCGTACATCTGGTTGAGATCAGCCAGGTCACACGCCGAATCGGCGTTCAAGTCGCACCCCGGTGGCTGCACCACCTGGCCACCAAGACTGATTTCGATCTGCTGGTTCACCGACACGTTCGTTACATCTTGGGTTGTTCCGTCTGGCCAAAACACGGTCACGTCAACGGGGCCTGAATGAGTTCCCAGGCCAAAATGTAGTGTCAGATCATTCTGGGCCCCTCCACCTGTGCTTCCTTCCACCTGCCGGGTAATCCTGCCCAAACCGGGCACGTCAATCCAGGCTTGAGCGCCAATGGCCGCACCGTTAACCAGACCGTTATCTCCCTGTCCACCTGTAAGATGAACTTTCAGATAATGGTTGCTCGGCCAATTCGTCGTGCCGGGGTTTTTGAACAGCTGACCGTTTGTCGTTTGACCGGCAGCAACGACGTCCAAAAACCCGTCATTGTCGTAATCAGCCCAGGCTGCTTTATAAGGTGCAGCGGGCAGCCCCATTAAACCGACATCCTGAAAGCTGAAGGTATCGCTGCCGGGGGCGGTGGTATTTTCATAGAGCTTCGGTTGATTTGACCCGCCGTAACCAGCGACGGTCGTTACCAAAACATCGAGGTCCCCATCATTGTCGTAATCGGCGACCATGGAACCTCCAATGGGCTCAACCCATTGGATCCCGGAAGTTCCCACGCTGGTGAACGAAAAATTGCTTGACGCACCGTTATTCCTCAGGAACCTCGAGGGCGGGTTATAGGAGTGCGAAAAGGTGCTGATAAAAACATCGATGTCACCATCGTTGTTAAAGTCACCGAGCGATGAACCGACCGAATGTGTCGCCGAGCCACCCTCTCCATTGACGTTCTGAAGAGCGCCATTATCTCCGTTGAAACCGTTGTTGACCAGCAACTGGTTGGGAGTCAGCCAATAATTGCTTACGTAGAGGTCCTGATCACCATCCCTGTCGTAGTCGAAATGGGTCACACCCTGGCCATTGTAGTCCGGATTAGAATTCCAGGTGTGTTCAAACGTAATGGTGCCGTTTTCAGGATCGGCACCCGGACGCGCGACATAGATCATGTCGTCATCGGGCGGGCCCAGCCAGGGCTCGTTCCACGAGGTGACGTAATTGTCCAGGTAACCATCCCCCGTGATATCCACCCAGGTCGAAGCGCGGTGGACCCACGCCGGCGTGGTGGACGTTGCCAGGTATTTGGCACTGTCGTCCTGAAATCCCGTCCCACCCAGATTCGTCATCAGACGCGTATTTGGACTAAGTCCGTATTCACCAGACGAGTAACCAAACACATCCAGGTATCCATCATTGTTGTAGTCACCCAACGAACGACTGGATACGTATCGCATGTTAGGCAATATGGATGACGAAAATGTCCCGTCACCGTTATTGAGAAGAACCGTTGAATCGTTTTCCAGAAATTGCTGACCTCCAATGTTGTCCGTCCAACCGTCGTTGTTCAGGTCTCCCCAGTTGGGCCCGAAGCCGGTCCCGACCGAGGTGAAATTCGCCGCCTCCGCTTCGCACAGCGGATGTGTACAACTCGCGATGAGAAAGCCGATGGCTATCGGGGTCCACGCCAAAGAAACAACAATGGTTTTCATTGGTCTGAAGCAATCCAGTTCTGAAATTTACCCGGTGATCAATGACCGGAACGTCTACCTTGCGGGACACAGCGCGACAACACTTAATCGCAGGACAACTTTTACTTTCGTCATGCAATCGCCCGCAGAAAAACATTTGAATCGCACCTGTCGAGTTTAACATCAACCACGGTCAATGGAAGACAAAAACCACTGCCCTGGAGTCCTTGCCAGGGCCTTGCAAACACGGGTGGTCGCGCTCGTGCAGAGGCAACCTGCGTGATTGGACGGCTGTAACGCTGTCGTGAGCTACGACATTCGTTGGAACCTGGACCGGTGCATGGCGCTGGTGATGTACTTCCTTGGAATTGGTCCGGAAAACGTGAACGATTTCTGTCCGGCCGTCGATCCGGAAAGGATGTTTTCAGACGAAGCGGAAACGTCTCCGCGTGGGCCGGGTCATCTTGAAGTGGTGTCAACCTGGCCCCGGAATCGCATCGGACCTGTTTGTTTCCCCAGGGCGGTTCCGCGAGGAACCAACAGGACCGGCTTCGCAATCCACCCGCTTTAGCTGCAACATTGGTTCCTACCGTGAGGGCAGGTCAGTGGTCCGTCAGGGAAGATCGGAGCTGGCAACAAAGACCAACCGGACAACCCAGAGAGTAGGCCCGCGAAATCCACACACCGTCGTACAAGGTAACCAAGGATGTCTACTGACGGTCTGCCCCTATTGACGTTCCACATTCTTCAGGTAGTTTTTGAGTAGAAACCAGCAAAGGAGTCTCTCCATGACCAACAAGCAACCGTTCAGCGATGTGGCAGGGAAAATGGCAGTGATTACCGGGGCCGCCAGAGGACTTGGGCAAGGGACAGCGGAAACCCTGGCCGCACACGGAGTTCACGTGGTGATTGCCGACATTTCACCCGATGTTCGCGATACCTTCGCAGCCATCAAAGAGGCTCATCCGGAAAACGAAGGCTATTCCAAGGAAGTCGATGTCAGTGATGAAACCGCGGTCCGTGACTTGATTGCAGGCGCGGTCGAGAAATTCGGCCGGCTCGACATCATCGTCAACAACGCCGGCATGCATCTGAATGAAGGACTTGTGGCCGACATGGACGTTGAGACCATCGATCGGATTTTCGCGGTCAATTTCAAGGGAATCTTCTTCGGCTGCAAATACGCCGCGCAGCAGATGCGGGAACAAAAGCGCGGCGCCATCATCAATCTGGGTTCCTACGGAGGGAAGCTCGGTTTCCCGGGATATGCGGCCTACTGTTCCTCGAAGGGTGCCGTTCATACGCTGACGATCTCCCTGGCCCGCGAGATGGCCCCGTACAACGTGACCGTCAATGCCCTGTGCCCCGGCCTGGCGGCCACTGAAATGCACTGGAGTTTTATGCGTAACGAAGCCAACGAACGGGGGATGACCTTCGATGAACTGAAGGACGAGGAACTGAAAACGATTCCCCTTGGCCGCTACGCGGAAGGACGAGACATGGCAGGCACAATCATATGGCTGTCTTCCGATGCCGGTTCGTACATGACGGGGGGATTACTGAATCTCAACGGCGGATTGTATTTTGCTTGAGCATCGCAATTTAAAAGCAAGGAGACCGAACCATGACCCTGGGATTAATGGCCAAAGATTGCGAAATCCGCATTGACTACGACAAGCTCCGTAAAGATCGGGTTCGCAAGACCAACGAACAGATGATTAAGGAGGGGATTGCGACGCTGCTGGTGTTCGATCAGGATTGGATTCGTTACATCACCAGTACGAAAGTCAATGACTGGGCGAACAACAAGCTGTTGCGCAGCGCCCTGATGGTGGCCGGCGAGGAACCCATTCTCTACGAACTTGGCAGCGCTATCGCCGCCAAGAAAAAACTCTGCCCGTGGATCGCCGACCGCATGTTCCCCTCGATCGGCACCTGGCGGGGCGCCTTCCCACGAGCGGTAGGCGAGGAGAATGCCAAGAAGTTTGCCCGCATGGTCAAGGACCACCTCACCCAGTACGGCGTACAGAATGAACCGGTGGGGATCGACCTGTCCGAGATCCTGATCATCCGCGCAATGGAAGACGAGGGAATCAAAGTGGTCGACGGCCAGCAATGCCTGCTCGATGCGTCAAAAATCAAGACGGCGGAGGAGGTCGAGTTGATCGAGACATCCATTTCCATCGTCGAGGCGGCGTTTTGGGAAGTCGTCAACAGGGTGGCGCCGGGCGTGCGGGAAAGTGATATCGCCGGGTTCATGCGGGAGACCATGTATCGGCTCGGCGCCGAGGAAATACAGAACATCAATGTCATCTCCGGCAACCGCGCCCATCCGCATCCGCACGATTGGTCGGATCGCATGCTGCGCATGGGCGACATGCTCTTCATCGACGTGGTCAGCGTCTTCAACGGCTACAAGACCTGTTACTACCAGACGTTCGTGGTCGGTAAGCCTTCGAGCCTGCAGCTCGACGTCTACCAGAAATCCTACGACTGGCTGTTTGATGCCGTTGCCAAGGTGAAGCCCGGCGTGAGCACCGCGGAGATTGCCGAGGTTTGGCCGTCCCATGAAGAGATGGGGCTCTCCAGCGAGGCCGAGGCCTTTGCCCTGCAGGTGGCTCACGGGATCGGTATCACGCACTGGGGGAAACCGGTGATCAGCCGCTTTTTCTCCTTCGACAACCCCGAAGTGATCGAAGAAAATATGGTCATGGCCTTTGAAACTTACTGCGGCGAAGGAAACGATGCCGCGCGGATTGAGGAACAATTTGTCGTTACCAAGGACGGCGTGCGACAATTGAGCAGGTTTCCGTCTGCGAAGCTGATCTCATGCCCATGTGTCGGCTCCCTGCTGCCGTGAATGATATCTGAACGAGCCAGAGGTTAAAAACAGTGATCCAATTGAGCGACGAGATAAAGTCCTTAGCCGATTGGTGCCAACTCGGCTTTGTGGCACCGGACGCGAAGACAATGATGGATCGCCTGCTGGCGATTGGCTTCGGACCGTTCAAAATCTACAAAGTGGAAAGTCGCAATTGGGAAGGCGTCAATTACCGGGGCGCTGCCGCGGAGGATTATGCCCTCAACGTGTGCATGGCGGATTTGGGTGCCTGGGATGTGGAAATCATCGTTCCACTGCCGGGAAGCGGCACGACGATCTATTCCGAGTATTTAGATAAACAACCCGCAGGCGGCCTTCATCACCTGGGAACCTACCTGCCACCCGGTGAATACGATGCGTGTTACAAATACCTTGAAGGACTCGGCTATGCCCAGATCCAGGGCGGACCAATCCTGGGGAACGACCGCAACGGTCGCTTTGATTATTTCGAATCAGACCACGAATACGGGATTCTTCTGGAGCTGCTCGATATGCCGGAAGTTTATGGAACTCCCGATTTTGAATACCCTGAATAGCTGATATGGCAAAACCAATCGTGATGCCGGATTTGGCAGCCACGGCCGATACGATTACGTTGATCGAGTGGAAAGTAAAACCGGGCGACACGGTGAATCGCGGCCAGCCGCTGGCGGCTATTGAAACCGACAAGGCAACGACGGAGCTCGAGTCAGTCGCCGAGGGAACCGTGCTGAAGCTGCTGGCCGAAGACGGCGATGTCATCGAGGTCGGCGACGTGATCGCCTATGTCGGGGAAGCCGGTGAATCGCTGCCGGACACCGAGACGCCCGCCGACACCACTGCCCAACAGCCGGAGCCGGACGAGAAAAAACCGATCGCGGCCAGGCGACCGGCAGCAGATGCGCCGCGCGTATCGCCCCTGATCCGCAATCTGGCGAAAAAAATGGCGGTTGATCTGTCGCAGGTCAAAGGAACGGGAAACCATGGTATGATCACCCGTCAGGATGTGCTTGACGCCGCGAATTCAGAATCTTGACATCATGATGCTGAACACTGAATGTCGCATGTCGAACGCTGAACCTCGAATGGAACGCCATTGCGACAATCCTGAATCCAGCCCCCAGCACTCTATCCGGCATCGCCCTAGGCGACGCCGGCCCTGACCCCTGAACCCCGAACCTCCGCATGTCAACTTCGACCGCCGACCTACTCGAGTTCTATCGCCAGATGCTGCTCATCCGGAAGGTGGAAGAGCGCCTGAGTCAACTTTTTCTGGAAGGCACTATTCCGGGCACACTGCACCAGTCGCTCGGCCAGGAAGCAGTGGCCGTCGGTGTCTGTCGCGCCCTGCGTGAGTCAGACGTTATTACCAGCACCCACCGGCCCCATGGCCATGCCCTGGCCAAGGGCGTTTCCCTGCCGTCGTTCATCGCCGAATTGCTGGGCAAGACTTCCGGCTGCTGCAAAGGCCGGGGCGGCTCGATGCATGTCGGTGACATCACCAAGGGCATGGTGCCGTCCATCGCCATTGTAGGCGGCGGCGTTCCCATCGCCACGGGCATGGCTCTGGCCTTCAAGAGGCGCCGGGAAGACCATGTCGCCGTGTCGTTCAGCGGCGATGGCGGTGTCGCCGAGGGCATCTTCCACGAAGCTGTCAACATGGGAGCCATCTGGGATTTGCCGATTTTGTACGTCATCGAAAACAACCGCTACGCCGCTTCCACACACTATTCCCGCAACACCAAACTGGAGCAGTTGTCCGGGATGGCGGCCGCCTACGGAATTCCGGGCGTCACCATCGACGGCAACGACGTGCTCGAAGTGTATGAAACGACTCGAACCGCCGTCGAACGAGCCCGCGCCGGCGCCGGCCCGACCATGATCGAAGCGATGACCTACCGCCTTACCGGCCATAACCGGCGGGACCCGTGCAACTATATGCCGGAGGACGAACGCGACCAGGCGCTGGAGCAGGAACCCGTGAAACGATTTAAAGAGCTTCTGCTGCGCGGCGGTCACGCGGAAGCATCGCTGCTGGAAGAAATGCAGACGAAACTGGAAACCGAAATCGAAGCGGTCGTCGAGACTGCCCTGGCAGCGCCGGATCCCGATCCGGAAGAAGCGTTTCGATATGTCTACGCGGAGTCGCCCGAATCATGAAAAAGCTCGCTATCGTACCAGCACTGCGCGACGGGCTGATCGAGGAAATGCGCCGCGACAAAAACGTTTTTTGTATGGGCGAGGACATCTCCATACCCGGTGGTTGGGGGGGCGTATTCACCGTCACCCTCGGCCTGGAAGAGGAATTTCGAGATCAGCTCATCGACACCCCGATCGCCGAAGCAGGGAGTATCGGTCTTGGCATCGGTGCGGCGCTGGCAGGTTTGCGCCCTGTCCTGGATATGCAGTACAGCGATTTTCTCTTTCTGGCGATGGACCAGATTGTCAATCAAGCCGCCAAACTCCGCTACATGTCGGGTGGCACGCTTTCCGTGCCGTTGCTGATTCGAGCGCCGGTCGGCGCCACCGGCAGGGGAGCTCAACATGCCCAGAACATGGAACGTTTTTTCATTGGCGTACCCGGCCTCAAGGTCGTCTGTCCCGCCACCGCCTATGATGCCAAGGGCCTGCTGAAGGCCGCGATCCGCGATGACAATCCGGTCGTCATGTTCGAGCACAAGCTTTTGTACGGGTCAAAAGGAATCAGCGCCGCAACCGGTGAGATCGATGCCTCCAGCGAGATTCCAGACGAAGATTTCATCGTCCCGATCGGTAAAGGAATCGTTCGCCGATCGGGCGCTGACGTCACCATTGTCGCCACGTTGCTGATGATGCATTTAGCGCTCGCGGCAGCCGAAGAACTCGCCAACCGGGGGATCGAAGCCGAGGTGATCGATCCGCGTACGCTCGACCCGTTCGATTGGCCATTGGTCGAGCAGTCGGTGGAAAAAACATCGCGTGCGATTATTGTCGAGGAAGGCCCGAAAACCGGCGGTTGGGGCGCCGAAGTCGCCGCCGGCCTCGGCGAACGGATGATGGAATATTTGACCGCACCCATCCAACGCGTTGCTTCGCCCGATATCCCCGTCCCGTTCGCGCCGGCGCTCGAGAATGTCTATCGCCCGAATGTCCGCCAAATCATCCAGGCTGTCGAGAGCCTGATTGCCCTCGGCTGACGATCCCCGCAGTCGAACACGCTGCCAGCCAGAAGCTATGCAAACACCGACAGCCTGCCAGAGGCGCTCACCAGCAGCATGGCGAGCAGTGCAAGAAGTACGGTGGAAGGTTCGGGAACGGTTGCAGCGCCGAAACGCTCACTGAATTTCACAAGTAGCAACCCTCCACATCAGCCAGGCAACGCGAAGCATGGCTCCTTATCTTCTTGTCCCGAAAAGGGCAAGCTGTTAGACTCAATCGCATCGTCTGGATGCTGCCCCTCACCGTTGATTCCGGAGATTTGCATGCCCAGGCAACCAGTCCGGCTTGGTTTCACTCTCGTCGAACTTCTTGTTGTGATCTTCATCATCGTGATCCTGATCGCGCTGCTCTTACCTGCGGTCCAGGCGGTTCGTGAAACAGCAAACCGTACCCAGTGCGTAAACAACGTCAGTCAGCAAATAAAAGCTATCCATCATTACTGCAATACAAACGACTCCGCATTTCCAGAACTGTCCCGTACCACGCCTCAATTGACACAGAGTTTGCAGTACATTTTATTACCGTTTCTGGAGCAAACCGACGTCTACGACGCCACCATCAATCATTGCAAACGGAATCGCTGGCCACTCGTCTGGACGATCTACGATCAGTACGCCAAAGGGCCTATCGCAGCCTACAACTGTCCATCTGACACTTACGCTTTGCGGATCGCCAACCGGCATGTCGCGGCGGTGAAGTATTCCAGCTACGGAGCCAACTACCTGCTATTCGGGCACAATCGTCAAAACGAAGAGGGTCCGATCCACGGCTGGTGTTATTGGCAATGCGAGGAATCCCGCAGCTGGAAGAGTTTTCACACCATTGAAACCATACCGGACGGTTCAGCCAATACCTTGGGACTGGCGGAAATGTCGGCAATAGACTGGACGCATCCAGCCATGAGCCATCCTGACCTGACGGCGGCCATGTTCGCCCACATCGTACCGAAAAAGCACAAGTCGGGACGTTACCCCTATCCTAGTTTGCATAGACTCTCGGCGGAAGCCGAGTCGCCTCCCACAACCGACGCCAGCCTGTTCCGCGCCAGTACGCACCACAAAACACTCATCAACGTGGCCATCATGGACGGGGGCGTGCACACCATCGAGTTGACCATTGACCCTCATGTCTGGTCGAATCTCATCCACCCCGATGATGGAAACATCACCATGGGAAAGTATTAGTCAGCTCGAAACAGCGTCCACAACGATGCTCTTGCTTATCTGCGACGTCCGTACGTGTGTTGACCTGGTTCAAGGTGCTTTTCAAGTCAGCTTCTGCAGCGGGATAAGTTTTGAGTGCACAAAAAGACGTTCCAACGGTCAGCCCCAGCACACTGGTCGTACCGATCACAACGTGCCAACGCTGGTGAATTCTACGGTGGCATCTGGGAGCCAGCAGGCACCCACACCAACAACCCTTGAGCCTCATCGCAGACTCTCGGCAGCTGATCGAAGACGTGGAGTCGCGGAATGCAGACCAGCCGGAGCACCAACCGCTCGACTGCGAATTCCCCAGGGTGATGCCGTACCTTCGCCGTCGCTGCCTTGACGCATCGGCGCGAGGGCGAAGGAAGGAATTTCGCAAGTGGAGCGAACGGTCAGTCGCCCATGCCCGGGGCCCTTGCACGGGCAAGCAACAGAAAACCGGTTACCAGCAGGCAGAAGGCAGCCGGTTCAGGAACCGTTGCTGTGCCGTACCCAGACGGAGAGAAACTGGCCGCCAGCCAGTTGTAGTCACTGAGGTCAACATCATTGTCTCCGTCGAAATTGCCATGCTCCCACAGATAGGGACCGTCGGTGCCAATCGGGTTGAAGTAAGTGGTCAGGATGACGTAGTCAGTCAGGTCAACGTTACGATCCAATTTGATGTCGCCACGCAGATAGGGCGAGTCGCCACCGTTTTCGATGGCTGCCAGGATTAGCCATTGGTCCAAATCTGCTGCATCGACCACGTTGTCAGAGTTGAAATCAAACTGGACGTCTGTGGGAGGCACGTTGGTGCCCAACACCGCGTAAAGCGCGTCCAGGTCATCCGTGTTGCAACTCGCGTCTTCGTCCAAGTCACAAGGACCGGGACCTCCTGGTACTGCGATAGCCAGGCTATGGTAATCCCCAGCCGCAATCGCCTGGTATTCGCCCGGCGGTGCGTTGGCCTGGCCACCGAAGTTGAACCCCCAGCCAACAATCTGTCCGTCGGTCTTCAGGCCCAGGCTATGGCGGTCCCCTGCCGCAATGGCCTGGAATTGGCCGGGGGGCGTATTAGCCTCACCAGAGCTGTTGTGCCCCCAGCCAAGGATCACCCCGTCAGTCTTCAGGCCCAGGCTATGGGAACCTCCACCCGCAATGGCCTGGAACTGGCCGGAGGGGGGGGTGGACTGGCCAGAGCTGTTGTCCCCCCAGCCCATGATCTCCCTGCCGGTCGTCAGGCCCAGGCTATGGGTGTACCCAGCCGCAATGGCCTGGAACTGGCCGGAGGTCGGGATGGACTGGCAACCAAAGGAGAACCCCCAGCAAATGATCTCCCCGCCAGTCGTCAGGGCCAGGCTATGGTAAGCGCCAGCCGCAATGGCCTGGAACTGGCCGGAGGGCGTGTTGTCGAGCTGGCCCCACGCGTTGTCTCCCCAGCCCATGATCTCCCCGCCGGTCGTCAGGCCCAGGCTATGGGAACCCCCGGCCGCAACGGCCTGGAACTGGCCGGAGGGGGGGGTGGACTGGCCAGAGCCGTTGTCCCCCCAGCCCATGATCTCCCCGCCGGTCGTCAGGCCCAGGCTATGGGCAGCCCCAGCCGCAATGGCCTGGAACTGACCTGGAGGTATGTTGAGTTGGCCCCATTCGTTGTTTCCCCAGCCAACAACGGGACCGCCGGCAGCGATAGCTGAACGGGTGATTAGTAACCCAACAACAACCGCCAGACCAAGCTTACGCATCGGTTTCTCCCCGCAGAAAAACACGCTACCAGCAAACAACCATTTTATCACCAATCCCAGCCCAGGGAACACACAAACCACCCGCTTGTGCCCGAGCCAGGGGCTTTGCGGGCGCGGGTTCCGTCAAGCAAAACAGCGCGATTCCCGAGCGGCGTGAAGCGGCCCGGCCGTGCCAAGCGCGTCAGACGTTCCGCGCGGCGCACTTTGTTGAATTTACGACTTTCGTTAGACTGGTCACAGGCGGCGCCAAGATCCGCTACGGAAGTCTGCCAGGTGGCAGTCCTGTGGAGCCGAACATCGGGTCCACGGCTGTCGTAGCGGGTGTCAACCAGCCAGACGCGGCAGGGACGGCAGCCCGAGAAAACAAGAAAACAAGCTGTAAAAACAGATTGCCCCGGTAGCTCAGTTGGATAGAGCATGGGATTTCTAATCCCAGGGTCGCAAGTTCGAGTCTTGCCCGGGGTGCCATACATTCCGATGACGTCACTTTCGAGAGTTCCAACCGCAACTCCCGGCAAGGCATGGAGCGCACCGCGCCGCTGAAGAAGATTTATGGAGTCTTCCATGACATCACTCCCGAATCGTCTCCAACAAAAACGGGGCTGCGGCCAGGCGACTTGCGGTGTTGCCGGTCAGGGTGCAGCGACGCGTCACCACCTCTACGCCAGACCCCTGCAAGGTTTTACGCTGGTCGAACTGCTGGTGGTGATTGTCATCATCGCCATCCTCATGGCCCTCTTGCTGCCGGCGGTGCAAACGGCCCGCGAGGCCGCGAGGCGAGTGAAATGCGCCAACCGGCTGAAGCAACTCGCTCTGGCGGTGCACAATTACCATACGAGCCACGAAAAGTTTCCCATAGGCGTCGGCAGCAAGCGAGAAGATACCAGCGGTGCCATTTGCCGGTTCAGCGCCGCGGCCGATTCAACGGCCCCCTGGTCCGTCCTGATCCTGCCCTACATGGAACAAGAAAGCCGTTACCGGGCCCTGAACGACAACCAGGGATTCCACGGAACCTATGGTGATACGGTTAAGCACGCCGAACAATTCCGACCCAATCCCAATTTTCAATGTCCCTCGGATCCCAACAGCACGATCGACGCCTCCAACTCCAACTACCTGGCCGTGGGAGGCGGTGGAATCGACGCCCTGGGAAGCGAGTACGACGAAGTGTGGTGCCGGTCAGGACACCCCTGTTGCTATAAGCGGGTCATGTTCAACAACGGCATTTTCTTCGTCAACTCGGACATTCGTGTCGGTCTTGTTCGCGACGGCACCAGCAACGTGTACATGCTTGCCGAGAGCCGTTATCAGCCCATGCCGGGTGGCGCAGCGACTTACAGCCAGCCAGGGTACAAGGACGACCACTTCACCTGGTCAGGGGGCTTGCGGGCCGGAAATTCCTATAACGATTGTTGTACCCTGACCACGACCATCACCCACGCGGTCGACAGCATCAACTCGTCGGACTATGATCCGACCGGAGAACTGCTCTTTGAGCCCGTGACGCGCACCTTCGGCAGCTTTCACTGGGGAGGCTGCCACGTCGCCATGGCCGACAGTTCGGTGCATTTCTTGAGCGATTCGATGGATATCAACGTGCACCGCGACCTGGGTGCGCGCGACGATGGTTACCCACTGTCAGGCTATCACCCGTGAACCTGCTACGACGACAAACCACGTGGATACTGTTGGCGATCGGAGGAATTATCCCCGCCGTCGGTTGCGGTCCGGCCGGGCCGGGCCGGGTTCAAGTCCACGGAACAGTGACCCACGGTGGTCAGCCGATTCCCGCCGGCGAAATGATCTTCGAACCTGACCCCGAGCGCGACAACTCGGGACCGCAGGGGCGGGCGACAATAAAAAACGGCCATTATCGCACCACGGCTGGTCAAGGCAGCGTAGCGGGGCCAGTCGTGATTCGCGTGGAGGCGTACGATGGACAGCCCCATCGGGAATCCCCCCGGGGGATCGCTATGTTTCCCCCCTACCTGCTGAAGCTGGATCTGCCCGACTCCGACTCGGAGCAGAACATTGACGTTCCCGTCTCCCACGGTCACACGCCCCCGCCCCACTGAGGGCAAATCCAATCGTCGTCAATACAAGTACGAAAGATCAGACTGCGAACGGGAAGTCGCCGATGGATTGCTGGACCCTCTGCGTGGCGTACTGCGGGATGAAAAAGGAGTGCCAATTCGCTTTCTTTTCGAAAGGTCGCCGCCCGCTCCCGGGTGCAGCACGCGGCACCCGCGTTGGTTTTCAATCGCTAACGTGTCCGGCCTACGAGATTTGGGCCAGGCGTTTGTAGGCGGCCGCTCCCTCGTCGATCCAGGCACCAGCATTGACCATCAGGAAGCGAACGCCCAGTTCGACAAACGAGGCAACATTACCGTTGTGGGTCAATGTCCCGGCCGTGCGACCGCTGGCGCTGATCTGCTGCAGCGCACCGCGCCAGGTCTCCTGGACCCGGGGGTGATCGACCTGACCGATCAAGCCCATCGAGGCAGCCAGATCCGAGGGGGCCACGAAAAACACGTCGATGTGGTCGACCTGGAGGATCGCATCCAGGTTGTTGACCGCCACGATGTCCTCGATCAGCACCATCACGACGGTGTGATCGTTGGCATTGTCTAAATAACCTTCGACCCCGTATCCCTGCCGGCTGATGAACAGGCCCCGTTGTCCGGTGGGCGCGAACTTGCAGCCAGCAACAACATTTCGAGCTTCCTCTTCCGTGTTGACGTGCGGCACCACGATCCCCTGCACACCACGGTCCAGTGCCCGGTACATGATGCCCTGTTCATTCTGGTTGATCCGCATGATCGATGTCATGCCCCACAGATCGCAGGCCCTGGTTAAGTCGCCAATCTGCCGATAATCGACCGGCCCGTGTTCGCCTTCCAGCCAGACCGCGTCGAAACCGGCCGGCCCGAACCGGTCGATATCTTCCGGGTCGGTCAGTCCGGCAACACAGCAGGCGGTCTGTCCGGAGGCAAGTTTCTGCTTAACTCGATTCGGGCGCAAATTCATAACACACTCCATGGCTCGTCTGCAGCGGAAACTCCACCCGGAAGCGATTACCGGACGCTTCGAATTCTAACAACTACGCAAGCGCAGTTGAACCACTGAAGCATCCTGGCCGCCAGTCCGCTGGCCGAGTGACTGGCGAATGTATTCTTGATAACGTTTTTCAACCTGTAGCTCTCCGGGTAAACCTTCGTGGATCACCACCCGGTGCTTGAACCCGAGGGAATCTCCTGCGGCAATGGTGTCACTGCCGTCCCGGTGGCGATCGCCCGTAAAACTCCCGACCCCCGGACTCTTTCCCCACATGCTTTTCGTCCCCTGCAGACCCTTCGCGTTTCTCGAATCCCCGCCATGACCTTTGAGAAAAGCGTCGACCGGGCGAAAGGCGAAACCACGGTCACCGGTATTGCCAACGTTCAAAGACGTTCCCTGATCAGCACGAATCTCAACCACCGCTACAGCAGGTCGGGGCACATTTCCAGATGCGTCAATATCCAACCGCCGCACCGTCTTTGCGCGGATCGGATCCCCCGAAGTAACGCAACGGCCGATCCAGACGCCAAATCGCCTGGTATCCGCCGTGGGCGCCGACCCCCGGCAGGACGCCGTGTCCCATCTGGGCCAGCGCCAACTTCACCTGCGGATCCATTCCATGTTCAAACTTGAGCTGACCTGCTACTGTCGATTTAGCTCCCCAGGGATTCGAGCTGCCGGAATGTGACACGCGTGGCTGGTCACCCGCCTGTTGGGGAGACATGCCGAAGTCAATCATGTTCATCACGACCTGCGCGTGACCTTGTGGCTGAAAGTCGCCGCCCATGACTCCGAACGACATGACAGGGCGTCCCTCCCGGGTCATGAACGCGGGGATGATCGTGTGAAACGGCCGCTTGTGCGGTTCCAGCTTGTTGCGATGTCGTGGATCCAGTGAAAACGCTCGCCCCCGATTTTGCATCGCAAAACCGACCCCGTGCGGACAAATCGACGACCCGAAGAGCGAGTAGATGCTCTGGATCAACGAGATCATGTTTCCCTGTCCGTCCGCGGCCGTGACGTAGACAGTATCGGAGTCCAGCTGGGGATCTCCGTACGTCACGTGCTGTCTGGCCCGCCCCGGATCGATCTGGGCCGCGCGCCGCCTTGCATACTCTTTTGAGATCAGCCACTCCACGGGAACGTCGGCAAAATCCATGTCCGCATAGTACTGTGCGCGATCCTCAAACGCCATTTTTTTGGCTTCGATGAACAGATGGAGGTGCTCGGCAGAATTCGGCCGGAGCTTGCCAATCTCAAAGTTCTCCAGGATGTTGAGGATTTGCAGGGCCGCGATTCCCTGACCGTTGGGCGGGATTTCCCACACGTCCCAGCCGCGATAATTACTGCTGACCGGCTGTACCCAGTTCGCCTCGTGGTCGCGCAGATCCCGCAGACTCATGCGCCCACCCAACTCCCGGGACCTGGCCACAATCCGTTCTGCGATTTCTCCCTCGTAAAAAGCGGCCGGCCCCGACCTGGCAATCGCCTCGTAGGAAGCGGCCAGCCCGGGGTTTTTAAAGATGTCCCCATACCGTAGTACGCGACCATCAGGCTGGTAGACGCTGGCTAGACTCGGAAACTTGCGGGCATCAAAATTGAACTGGCCCGCAATGATCGGCGAGATGGGAAAGCCACCCTTGGCATAGGCGATGGCGGGCTGCAGGCAGTCGGCCAGACTGAACTTGCCAAATCTTTCCTGTAGCAGTCCCCAACCGCTGACACACCCGGGTACGCTCCAGCTGAGCGGACTGTGGCGTGGGATTGAAGTCAGCCCGAGCGAGGCCGCGTCGTCCAGGTTCCAATCGTAAGCAGCGCGGCCGCTGGCATTCAACCCGTAAAGTCTCTGGTCTTTTTCAATCCACAGGATGGCGAACAGGTCGCCGCCAATGCCGTTGCTTCCGGGTTCGGTCAACCCCAGCATCGCATTGGTGCCAATGGCCGCGTCAATGCAGTTCCCTCCTGCCTGCAGTATGTCCAGGCCGGCCTGTGACGCCAGCGGTTGGCTGGAACAGACAATTCCTTGTTGACACGCGACCGTCGAACGATTGCCGTTGCGCGATCGCAGTCGATCCTGATCGAGAAAAAGACCATTGTCCGTCTGCAGTTCACCTGCCTGTGTGGCAGCGTGCGTCAGGCACCCGGCACCGGCAATCTGAAGAAACCTGCGGCGAATCATGTTGCGTCTCCTGTACACTTTCCCGGACGATGCGTGGGCTGAACGCCCCCCATCGTCTCATCAAGGCTGCTGGTCATCCATTGTTAACCCCACACCACTCAGCTCAACGGGCGCGTCCACCTCCGGATCGCCCCGCTTCAAAAGAAGAGGGACGTGATCATCATGCAGGACCAGTCAAAAGAGTGCTCCAGCATAACACAACCGACTCCGGCGCTCAGGGACCCGCCGTCAAGACAGGCCACAATCGAACGCCGGCCGGGGAAACGAAACGGAGTGGAACGGGCCAGGTTCTCTTTCATAAACAACCGCGTCCACCGCAGAAAACAAGCCATGGCGGCAAGTAACCAGCGGAAAGTCCTCCCGGGCCGCTCGCCAAACTTCCGCCCGGCGAGGAACTTGGACCGCTCAACACGTCACCAGCGCCATCCGGCGATCTTCCGCCAAGTGTCGTTGATTGATTACCGGGATGCCGGAGGTGTATACTTAACACCCGGTTGAAAAACAGACTTTCCGCCGGTCGACCATTTCAGCAATGACTGATGGCGACGACCCAAATGAAAACTTCCATTTCGGAGAATCCCTATGAGACTCGTGCTGCTTCGCTTATCAGTAATCGTTTTTACAACGCTGTTGTTACTGCTGTCAGTCGATAGAGTGCAGGCTCAGTCATCCCGGACGGTGACGGAAGCCGACGTGGAGCAACTCATTCAAGAACTTTCCAACTGGGGTCGTTGGGGGAAAGATGATCAACTGGGAGCATTGAACCTGATCACTGCGGAAAAGCGACAGCAGGCGGCCGCCCTGGTCGAACATGGAGTTTCCGTGTCGCTGGCTCGCGATGCCGAAACGCTCTTGGCGGCTGACAACCCGGATCCTTTCAAGCACCGGATGCTGCTCACCGGGGCCAGTCCCGGAAACTGGTGTGCCGATACGTTCAACGTGGCCTATCACGGCTACGCCCATACCCACATGGATTCGCTCTGTCATCTGTTCCACCACGACAAGATGTACAACGGTTTCTCACGGGAACAGGTCACCGAACAAGGTGCTTCCGTGTTGAGCATCCGGAACGTCAAGGAGGGGATTTTCACGCGCGGAATCCTGATGGACATCCCCAAGCTGCGTGGAGTCAAGTATCTTGAACCCGGATCGCCCATCTATCCTGAAGAACTTGTCGCCTGGGAAAATCGAGCGAACATGAAAGTCAGTGCGGGCGACGTGGTCTTCATCTACACCGGACGTTGGGCGCGCCGCGCCGAGAAAGGGGCCTGGGGAGCTGACGATCATGGAATGGCCGGGCTGCACGCCTCCTGCGTCAGGTGGCTGCGCGAACGGGACATTGCGATGCTCGGCAGCGATGCGGCCAGCGACGTGCTGCCATCGGGTGTTGCCGGCGTCTCCCATCCCATTCACCTCATCACCCTGCACGCGATGGGCGTTCACATTTTTGACAACTGCGACCTGGAAGCATTGAGCCGGGCCGCGCGCAAGTACAAACGCTGGAATTTTCTGCTCACCGCTTCTCCGATCCCCGTTGTCGGCGGAACCGGCTCGCCTCTTAACCCGATTGCGACGTATTAGAAGCGATTGCACCACTGGAAGCAGAGGTCCCTTCACGGGTCCACAGAATGGCTGCGGCCCTGATGGCACTGCATCAACGGAGCTGAGCTGCTCTTAAAAATCCACCCCGACAACACTCCCAGGAATTAATTCGATGACGGACGAGTCCCACCCGCAAGACGGTGTCAGTCGACGAGATCTGCTACAGGGTCTCAGCGCGGTCGGCGTCGCATCGGGGCTGGGCGTTTTGTCCGCTCCGGCTGCAGCTGCCGGACCGGAAGAACCCTTTATCGAATGCTATGCCGATCCCTTGAGCGTCACGTCGGGTGATAACGTCGGGCTTCACGTTTCCACCAGCGCCCCGACGTACTCGGTCGAAGTCGCCCGCCTGGGCGCAAAGCGGGAAGTGGTGTGGGGCAAACAAAACGTGCGGGGCGTCCGGCACAGCGTTCCGGAAAACGCGTCGACACACGGCTGCGCCTGGCCGGTGGCGGTGGAAGTCCCGGTATCGAAAGCCTGGCATTCGGGATACTACAGCGTGACCTTGCGGGACCCGGACCAGGGAACCAGTGGGGAGGCGTTCTTCGTCGTTCGACCCGCACATCCGGGGCGTGACACGAACATCCTGATCCAGTTGTGCACCAACACCTACGCCGCCTACAACACCTACGGCGACAGCAGTTTCTATGGTGGCCCCGGACACACACGGGTTTCATTCGATCGACCCTACCAGGGTTTTCGCGAACCGGAGGGCTTCACCGCCTCGTACAGCGGCTGGCGGAACTGGGAACAACCGTTCGTCGCCTGGGCAGAACAGGCCGGGTACCAGCTCGACTACGCGGTGAACCTGGACCTGGAAGTGCGACCGGAAATGTTAAGTCAGTACGGACTGGTACTCAGCGTGGGACACGACGAATACTGGTCCTGGCCAATGCGTGAGAATCTGGAGGTGTTCATTGAGCGCGGAGGCAACGTGGCGTTCTTCAGCGGCAACACGGCTTTCTGGCAGGTGCGCAGCGAAAACGCGGGCCACGCCCTGGTCTGCTGGAAAGAATCCTACGACGACCCGGACCACGGGGACCCGGTCTACGACACCGAACATCAAAAGCTGTTAAGTACCATGTTTTGCGATCGACTGGTCGGTCTGCCGGAGAACCACCTCACCGGAGTCAGCTTTGCCTGGGGCGGTTATCACCGCTTCTTTGAACAGGTCAACGACGGTGACGGCGCGTACACCATCCACCGGCCCGATCATTGGATATTTCAGAACACGGGCCTGAAACGAGGAGACCTGCTCGGGAAACAGGATCAGGTCGTGGGTTACGAATGCGACGGCTGCGAACTGGTCTGGAAACAGGGCCTGCCGATTCCTACCTATCGCGATGGGACTCCCGCTTCCTTCGAAATTCTGGGCACCGCGCCAGCCGGCCTGAGTGTCCGCGACAGGTCCATCGACCGGGTCGCTGATGCGCTCTATGGACGAGGCTCCGGTAAAAAGCACCCGCAACCGGGCCACGCCGTGCTCGGCAGCTACACGCGTGGAGGCACCGTCGTGACCACCGGCTGTACGGAATGGCCGAAGGGCCTGCACGGTGGCGACAAGGCGGTCGACCGGATCACGAGGAATATTCTCGATCGACTCTCCAGTTAGCGTCAGCCACGCTGCCGGGGCATGTCATAACTGCCTTCGGTGGGATAGACCTGCGTCAGGCAGGCCGCAATTACCAGCCCTGACAAAAATCCACCCAGGTGAGCACCGTAGGCGATGGGTTGCCCAGCGTGATTCATCAGCGCAAAGTAATCGAATCCGATTCCCATGACCGCAAACGCGGCCAATTGGAGCGGCGGAATGGGTCTGGCAAGCGGCCATACATCCGGCCAGGAAAGTGCCCACCGTAAGGCAAGTCCCAAATAAATCCCCTGGCATCCACACACAGCACCCGAAGCTCCCACGATCGGAGCCGACGAATCGGGATTCAAACAGACTTGCAAAACATTTCCGCAGGCACCGGTCACAAAAAACAACACGAGCGCCCACCACTTGCCCAGGTGCCTGGCGACAAGACTTCCAAAGCTCCACAGAAAGATCATGTTAAAGCCCACGTGCTCCAGGTCACCGTGCACGAACAACGGCGTGAACAACCGGGTCGCCGTGACGAGCGTGCGGTGACTGAAACGGCCCTCCAACAGTTCGTCCCAAGCCCGGGTCAGCTCCTGGGGCACAGCGCCGTAGTCATCCGGAAACGGCAGTCCAAAGACCAACTGCACAAAAAACACCAGGAACGCGACGACGATCAGCGCCAGAAGCGTAGGCTGTGGGCATTGTCGTACTCGTTGCCACAGGTGTTTCATCCGGGCCGTTCCTTAGGTCCTGATTCCGTTTTGTGACACGGCCAGAGGAAATGATCTGACTCGCAGGCTGGCTGGGTAAATCGAGATTTTGATTCACTCCAACGTCAATTCGGATTTCGACATGCTCGTGGAGACCTTTCGGGGACCACCCGTCCGTGGGGCCAATAGACCGGGCAGCGCCGAATGAAACATCGAGCTGGCGAAATATTTTACCTGGGCCGACCACTTCTCAGCCGACGACAACTGGAACAACAAAAAAGCGGCCACCCCGATGGGGGTGGCCGCTTCTATTGATACTCTGATATTTCAATTTACTACTGTTTCAATTTACTACTGTACAGTGGCACCATAACCTAGCCCTTCGAGGGCCGAAATAATGGCGTCGGTGTCAAGGTTTTCTCCGGAGCAAGTCAATGATCCTTTGGTCACTTCGTCAACAGTTACACCCGGTAACTGGCGCAAGGCGTCTTTAATACGCCCGCCTCAGCCAGTCGGTCAGCGCATGCCGGTGACATTGAAGTTGACTTGCGCCAACTGACCCCCACCGGGATCAGCAACACTCGTCGTGCTTTCAGCTTCTGACGACGGCCCGCTCGAACTATCGCCTGCCTGGCAGCCGAAAGCAAACAGCAGACCAATCGCCGCTAGGTGCCTGATTTTCATCACACTTTCCTTTGTTTCGAGGAACTCAAAATGCCTGCAATCCGAGGAAATAACAACCACGGGCATCAAACTGTTATCGAGCGTAACACGCACAGCAGCTGACGTAAATCCGGACCTGGGCGAAAATTTCATTTTAAATTGATTCCTTTTTTGCAGGAATCGACTGGCCCCTCGATTTTGTCGGACCGGTCTTTAAATCCCCGCCCACAAATGGTCTTTTTTTCAACTCCAAATCACAAGATGTTGACGCGCAACGTGTTTCGTTCATTGGCCGGTGTCCGCCAGACAATCCCCCTTAAATTCCCACTATACCCATCTTCCTTCCGTCCGGGCCTGCCAGGTGGAGTTGCACCCGACAGGACTGCATCCCCTGAAATTCCAGGGTCTGAATTCCACGGCAACCTGTTTTCCAGCCTCACGGGGCCGGTCAGGTAGCTGCCCTTGTGATGCCCTGACAGATTCTATTGACGAGCCGCGTTGACCGGCAGCTTGGCGACAGCCTCCATCCGGCGACGTGCCTCGCTGATCCGTCGGACAGTTTCTTGAGGATCTCCCCCACGGGTAGGTGACCGTAGCACCGGAAGCGGGCATCGACCCGGGTCCCGCCTGTTCAAGGTCTTTCGTTCGCGAACCACCACAGGCAGAATGGAGCAGTGTTCGCACCGGGACGATGGTTTCCTGGACGGGGCTTACCAGATTTCAAATCGCGAAGGAGGCAAACAATGGATCGACGTGTTTTTCTCGAACGCATGGCAATGGCGCTCGCCGGAGCTCCCTTCTGGTCGCTCTTTTTACCCGAGCCGCTGTGGGCAAAGATTCCTGGCGGGATAAAGATCACCAAATTAAAAACGTTCCGCGTGGATGACGAAGTTTATCTCAAAATTTTCACCAACCACGACGTCGTCGGCGAGGGACACACGACCGTACACCGTAAGGCAGCAACCTGCGAAATGGCGGTCCGGGACCTGGAACGGCTGCTCGTCGGTCGCGACCCGACACGAATCGAGTTCCTCTGGCAGGCCATGTACCGCTGGCCGCGCTGGCGTGGTGGACCGATCCTCAATGCTGCTGTCAGCGGAGTCGATCTGGCGCTGTGGGACATTCTGGGAAAACTTCTCGACGCGCCCGTGTATCGACTGCTTGGCGGAGCGGTGCGGGAACGCATTCGTCTCTACGCGCACGGCAGCGGCCGCGAGGGCGTACTCCGAGCGAAAGAACAAGGATTTACCGCCATCAAAACAGGACCGGCGGTGACTGAAACGATCGCTGGTCGACAAACGATCCGGCGCCCCTGGAACCTCAAACGGGCTGTGAAGATCATTGAAGACATGCGTATCGCTGCGGGGGATGACTTTGACATCTTAATTGATGCCCACGGACTCTTGACGCCTGTCATGTCCCTGGAATTTTCCAAAGCCATCGAACCCTACCGGGTCATGTTCCTGGAAGAGCCGATTCAACTGGAAGGCAATGACACGCTGGAGTGGTTAGGGCGCCAGACAACCGTCCCCCTGGCCACTGGTGAAAGACACACGACGAAGTGGATGTTCGAAGATATCATCGCCCGCCACCTGGTCAGTTATGTTCAACCGGACGTCATCCAGTGTGGTGGCATCACGGAAATGAAAAAGATCGCCGCCATGGCGGAGGCGCAATTCATTGAAGTAGCGCCTCACTGTCCCGGCAGTCTTTCAACAGGACTGGGCCTGGCATCACTGCATGTTGACGCTTGCACCTCGAATTGCGTGATTCAGGAAGTGCTGCCTAATCCAACCGGTCAACGGCTTGAACTCTTCAGTGGTCGGTCCATCAAGATCACAGACGGTTACGCTGAATTACCGGTCTGGCCCGGTCTTGGCCTCCGTTTGAACGAGAACGTGGCCAAGAATTTTCCTCCTCCGGCACCAAACCCGCAATTCTACTTTGAAGATGGGTCGGTGGCGGACTATTGATGACCAGACACTCATTCGCGGGATGACAAAGTGAAACATCGGTGTAAAACATGGTCAGTCACGTGCACACGTGACCGGAACCTCTCGCACAACGCCGGCTCGCCTAACGCCAGCCGCAAATCATTCGGCGAAAGTGGCGACTTCACTGGCAAATCGGCGAAGCGCAAGCCCCTGGTCGGCCTGTTCGGACTCACCACCGCGATCGCGCTCCTCCAGACAGCGTGCTTCCGCCCGGCCTCTCCGGAACCTGTACTTCCACAATACTCCGCCACGCCATTTTCTGTGGACGCGCCCCTGGGATTGCCGACCATTGAATCTCCGGTCGCCAACCCCTTGACCACCGAAAAGGTGGCCCTGGGCAAGCAGCTCTTTTTCGACAAGAACCTGTCGGCGGACCGTAGCCTGTCGTGTGCCAGTTGCCACGATCCGGAACGCGGGTGGAGCAATGGCCAGCCTGTGGCGGCAGGAGTTAATGGGACCCTGGGAACGCGGAATGTCCCCACCATTTTCAACGTGGCTTTGAACCGCGTCCAGTTCTGGGATGGTCGTGCGACGAGCCTGGAACGGCAGGCCCTGGGTCCGATCTTGAATCCCGCAGAAATGGCCATGCCGTCTGCAGAGGCGGTCCTGAAGCGAATCCACGAAAACGATGACTACACCCGGATGTTTTCAGCTGCGTTTTCCGACGGCGTGACCATCAACAACGTGGCCCGCAGCCTGGCCGCTTTTGAACGGACCATCCTGGCGGGCAACGCACCCTTCGATCGATTTAAGGCGGGAGACGAACAGGCGCTGTCGGGTGCTGCCAAACGCGGTTGGGAAATCTTTCAACAAAAGGGGAAATGCATCAAGTGTCACAAACCACCGAATTTCACGGACATTTCCTACCACAACATCGGAGTTGGCTTCAGTGGCAAGCCGCCCGACCCGGGACGGTACGCCGTGACGAAACTGAAAAGTAATTTCGGCTCATTCAAGTCACCAACACTTCGTCAATTGACAAAGACCGCTCCGTACATGCACGACGGCAGCATGGCAACGATCGAGGAAGTTGTCGATTATTACGACAAGGGAGGCAATCCAAATCCGCAACTTTCCAGTGAGATGAAGCCGCTCCGACTTACCAAAGAGGAAAAACGTGACCTGGTTCAGTTTCTGGTGGAAGGTCTCAGCAGCCAGGAGGAACCCGCCACAGCAGGCAACCACGATTCCTCTTTTTAAATTCGATGATAGAAATCCAAAAAAAACGAGTGGCCGGGTCGGCTTCCACCGGAACTTCCAAACCCTGTCCCCCGAACAGTCCAAGGTCTACCGCGCCAAACGGACCTTGCAAGCTGGTAAAACAAACTGAAAGTGTTCTGCACCCGTTGGGGTAACTGCCGAACCTACCAGTTCCAAGCTTCTCAGTTGCTTGAGTTGACTCAACTCCAGCAGTCCCGCATCCGTGATACTGGCGCCGACTAAATTCAGCGATTCAAGACGGGAAAGTTTTTGCAGCGACTTTAAAGCAGCATCCGTAAGACGTGGCCCTCCAAAACCCGTGGAGTAGAGCAGGTCCAATTTTCGCAACTGCTGCAGCGGTTCCAGGTGCTGCACTCCCTTGTCTGTAAACGCCAACAGACTCAGATCGAGCTCTTGTAAACTCTGCAGCGGTCGAAGATGTACCAGGTCTTCATCCGAAAGCGAGTTTCCGTACAAGTTGAGAACTTCCAGTTCGGTCAGCGACTGGAGTGCTTGTAGTCCCTCTTTGGTCAGCATCGTCCCGAACCCTGTCTTTTTGAGAATCAAGGCCTGCAGCGATGTCATCGTCCCCAATTGCGAACAGCCAGCGTCGGTCACTCCTTCACATATTTCCAACCCCAGGGCAACAAGACGCTCAAGGTCCGCCAGGTACTCTAAACCTGCGTCCGTGATCGGGGTACCCGTTAGAATCAACACACGGAGGTTTTCGGCGGACTGTAATGCCGGCAAACCGCCATCGGAAATTTGCAGACACAATTCCAGATTGAGTCCTGCCAAATGGGGCAACTGACTCGCCTGCTCGAGTCCGGAGTTGTTGAAATCGGTTCCGGCCACGTCGAGAACGAACGGACCCGGTACAGCTTGCAGGGCCGTCAGCACCTCGGCGGAAATGGCTCCGCTCTGAAGATGTTCGTCCGACAGGTGAACGAGCCATGCCGGAGCGTTGCCCTGATCCGAAACGTACCGATACAGCGCGTGCTGGCTGGCCAATGGCGCTGCTGGAATCTGTAGTTGTTGTAACGCGTGCACGAGGGGACTGGAACTCGCGGCTTGACTGGAATTTCTTACCTGCCTGGCATCACCGCGATCTGTCACGTCGTAGACCCAAAGATGGTCCTGCTCGCGCAGGTACAACCATCCGTTGGCAACCACCGGATGCGCCCAACTGTCTCCACCGGTTCCCGGCAACTGAAAAGTCCCTTTCAAGCGGTAACGCTCGGGATTGGCTTCGATCAATGCCACCAGTCCGTTCTGATAACGAAAATAAAGGTGATCGTCGGCGTACAGGACGGCAGCCGAGCCGACTCCGGGGCCTCGTCGTTTCCAAATGATCCGTCCTGTCTCCAGTTCCAGGCAAGTCGGCAAGCCGTTGTTGCTCCCGTGCCCTGCGAAAATGTGATCGCCCACCAACACCATTCCGCCGTGGTGATTCTGAAACCGGTTGCCACGCAGGAAATAAACCTCCTGCACATCAATGCCGCCTTCTCCATCGGGTTCCAGTCTCAACAGCGCACTGCCAGCGTTGTAACCATTGGCCACAAACACCAGGTTGCCTCGCACCACGGGCGTGGGAATGTGAATCCCTTTCGACAAATCGTTGTAACCCCACAAAAATCTTCCATCATCGGCGGCAACCCCAATCACCCCTCGTCCCACAAACTGGACGTATTGACGTATGCCTCCGACTTCAGTCACCACCATCGAGGGAAAGCTATGGCCGTCAACGCCCAAGGGGCCGATGTCAGGAATCGACGTTCGCCACAATATTTCCCCCGTCATTTTGTGCAGCGCGACCATCATGGTTTCCGCACCACCCGGTGTACAGACGAGCCGCTCGCCATCGATCAAGGGAGACTCGGCATAGCCGCGCCCCGACATCATGCGGCCGTCCAGATCATCGAGGAAACTTTTTTGCCAGACTATTTCCCCACTGGATAACTTCAAGCAAACCATGTCCCCGTCACCGTCGAGCGCATAGATCCGATCCTGGTCGACGGTCGGCGCTGACAGGGTGTGCCGGGACGATTCGCCAATCTTGCGAATCCAGCGTGGTTTGCCGTTGGTCACATCCAAAGCCGTGCAAAACACTTCCTCACCCCGTTGTCCCGTGACGAACACAAGACCGCGAGCCACCACCACGCTGGAATAGCCCGTACCCAGACCCGAAGCCCGCCAAACGCTGGCTGGTCCGTTGTTGGACCATTGTCGAAGCAAACCCGTCTCCCGGGAGACAGCGTTGCGGTCCGGACCCCGCCACTGGGGCCAGTCGTCTGCTTGGACACGACTGTGCACGACGACAAACGGTACCAGTGCGACAAGGAACGACATTCGAGGCAGGGGAAACACTTTCACGATAACTTCTCCGTTTCAAGCTCCCGATTCGCGTTCCCGTCGTAAGCTGGGCCACGGGAATCGGCCGAAATCAAACTGGTATTTTTTGTCGCAGCGATTCATGACGGCCTCGTGTAAGACGTATTTGAGACTGTCGAACGACCGGCGACCCACCCGGTAAGCATCCACGGCAGGATAAACGCTGTTTTTCTCGGCTCAATTGTACTGTCTTCCAACAAGGTTTGGCCACCGTCAAAGTTCTGCTGACCTGTGACATGAACAGCATGTGCGTTCTTTCCTCACTGTCGTGCTGACACGTGCCACCAGAAACGTCAACCCGATCGCCACCACGAAAATACAACACTTCCCAGTTCCGTGCCGGAAGATTCCCGCTGAAACGCAGGACCGCCTGCCGACGGGTCATCACTGAAAATATTTCGTGCAAGGCCTCTGTCGTCTTCGAAGATCGTTACTGCACGCCGGCCCTGCACTGCAGGCCCACCCGGGGAGATTGCACGTCACTCTTTCCTGAGACCTTAACGAGTTGCCCCGCCTCTCCATCCTTCTGTCGCCGGCAAACTTTCGAAAATTGCGTCCGGGAAAACCTTTTAGCTTTTGGGAGTTCGTCCAGGCTATTTCCCGTCTTTCGGGTCGCGCACCGATGTTCGCCAAATCGGCTATCGTCGCTAGCAAAACTGATCTCATGTTGACACCTGCGGTTTTTTTTGAGACGTAATGGTCGGGAATTCCCGCAACCAGAACATTTTCCGCCGGCTCGCGTCGCGGCACAGTCGAAGCCCCGAACTTCAACAGAAGAATCAATGCCATGGACAATCACGCGGACAAAATCAACCCGAGTGAAATCGAGGAACTGTTAAACCAAATCGGTAGAGGCTCAGCAGAAGACACCGGTCTGGCTGCCGAAAACGATTCTCCCACCGGCATGACGGAAACAAATTCCCTGCCCGATGGCGGGTCGGACACTTCAGAGCTGACAGATTGTGTCTCCAACACCACGCCCAGCAACACCGCGAACGATCCACTGGGTCCGGACAATCAACTGCTGGCGATCCAGGCCGAAGACATGGAGGCGATGCTAGACCATGCCCAGACGGCCCTGGATTCGATCGAAAGCCCTTCGCAAGCGGCGCCACTCGGCGAACCCTACACGTTCTCTCATTTGACAGACAGCCCGACGACGCTGGATACCACTTCCCTACAACTGGTGCAAGACGTCGAACTCGATTTGAAGATCGAGCTGGGACGGACACAAATGTGCCTGGAAGACGTCATGCGATTGGCAAAAGGCACGGTCGTCAAGCTCGACAAACTAGCGGGTGACCACGTCGATGTGGTGGTCAATGGCCGCCTGGTTGCTCGTGGAGAAGTCCTGGTACTCAACGACAACTTCTGCGTCCGAGTGACTGAATTGATCACGAGTGAAAACAAACCGGCTGCGGCTTAGGTCAAATTCCGTGGTGGAGCAACGGCCCATCCGTTGCTGTGCCCTCGACCAAGTGGTCCCCCGTACTTTACTGTTCATGCGTTGGACGGGACTTGCACCTCTGACCTGTTAGAAATTCGCACTCGGGATGTCTTGGGTCCGGCCCGCACGCCAACGTCTTCACCTTCCAGAAGTCACCCGTTGTAATTCATTCCGCTCCATTCGGGTTCCGTCGGTCCAGCCAGTCTCGTGAAACAAAACGGCGCAACAGAGACCGCATGTTCTTGTCCAGTGCCAGAAGGGCTGAGGAGTCGGAGTCAACCTCTGCCTGACCTTCGGATAGGCGACGAATTCCGCGCCACTCCAAATGCAAACCCCAATTCGAACGTTGAGCCGTTTCATTCACCCGTTCGGCGACTCTCAACCCCCATAACACTCCAAAAGTATCGCGAAAGTCGATCCACAATCTTTCCGCAGGCAGTTTGGTGGAGGATTTTGCCGGGATACCAGAAGCAACCAGAACGACCATTCCCACCGCTAAAGCCATGCCCGTCAACGTTCCCGCTGTGCCAAATGAAGCCGGCAGCAACGGAGTGTGACCGGCCAGTAAAAGTAGTTGCGAGCAGGCACAACCGCAGGCCCACCACCCGAAACGGGTCAGGAGAAAATTCGCAGAACAGACAAGCACAATAAGGCAAAGAAACCACGCCCGAAAACCCTGCATCCGCACAGGCCCCCCCGGACCCAAAAACCAGTTCTCCGCAACCGGCAGGGCCATGACAGCCCACAGCGAGATCACAACAAACTGCCAGACACGATACTGCGGGCGTTTAGCACCCAGGATTGCGATTCCAGGACAACAGGTGGACAGTCCGGCCAGAAGCCTCAACGACCCCAGTTCAGCCTGGTTGTCATTCCAGGCTGCCATGCCAGCGAGCACCTCGACGCCCGTCACACAAGCCACGGCAACCAGCGTCCAACACCAGGGAGCCCACAGTGTTGTTCCGGCAAAGTGCTTTTGATTTCGCAACAGGCATGTTGTCGCAACCAGCCCCAGCAGAGCAGCACCAACTGCTGTCAAACAACTTGGTTCCCAAGAGTCGAAGTCCGTCATGAATCAGATCCAGCATCACACCTTGCCAGCCCGCATCACCAGGTCGTTGGGTGGCGGTGAGTTTCAACAGCGCGATAGAGATTGTTCCTAAAGTAACAAACTTTGAGCGGTCCACCAATCAGAGCCATCTTACAGACAATCAGTCTCCGTTGTCATCCATTCTCCAGCGGGTACCAGCTCTGTGCTCCCAGGGGCAGCATGCTGTTCTCGACTCCGCTGCAGCCTTTTTATGTCAGTAACTTTTCCGTTCCTGCCACCACCTCTCACGCCCCGCGTGCCACTTGTCCCGGCACTTGACAGGCCTTCATCAAGACTGCAAGTCAAGGCACTGTGGACCGGACTGAAAGGCGCACTGCCAGCCCCCATCACCCCCTGTAGATGGCTGCCGGGGCGTTCTCTTTTTTCGCCCGAACTACCGTGGCCACCAGTGCAGTACGCCGAATCGCCCCAATTCGAGTGGTCGTAGCGATTGTGACACCTGCAGAAACGAAGTAAGCGACACAACCTTGGACAGTAATATCAGCAGCCGAACGGCTGTCGTCCCCAACGCACCGGCGCGTCAACAAACTGACAGGCAGGCAAGATGCATACGTGTTGAAACACCGTATGCCACCTCGCGGGGAACATATTTTCCCGCTCTAAACTGGTAACAGAAATGGCCGGGCCGATTGTTCCCCCCCACCCATACTTCTTTGCGCAACCGTCGATCTGTCAGACCAAGGTCTTGTGGCTGCGGTTTTCGTGGTCTGCGTGAAACGGTGTACAAAGTAGGACATTGACTGCGACAAATCGCAAAATCGGCTTGAGAAACACGACCAGCATGACGATGCTAATGAATACAACTTAGCCGGGAGGACGGGACATCTTGATGTCCTGTTTCAGGATAGAGGTCGTGGTATTGGCGACGGAACGACATACCACGACCTTTTTTTGCGCGCCAACCGCAACTTTAGAGTGTGTCGCGCAGTTGTTCTGCGTCCCCCCGCGTGGGAAACGAGTCGGTTGTCGCCAACGACCGGTCCAGCAACGCTTTTGCCAGATCCGCCCGGTTGTTATGGTGCAAAATGCGAGCCGCAAAATAGTTCGCCTCGGCCCGCAATTCCCCGCGATTGATGGCAGCCTGAACCGCTTGTAACGACTCGCCGACTCGCCCCAGGCGGTGCATGATCCAGGCCACAGTGATCATCGATTCACGTGCTGCAATCTGTTTTAAATCGCTGTGATATCGCGCCGCCAGCTGTCCCCACGCCAAAGCTTTCTGCTGTTTACGCGGATCGTCTGTCTGTTCGATCAAGGACAAAGCTAACTGGTTAATCACTTCTGCGTTTGAGGGCTCCACCAGATGCGCTGCCATAAACGCGTCTTCTGCAGCTGCGTGATTCATTTCGAAGCGTTCTATCATGCCCAGCAGAAATAACGCTTGAATCGAGTTAGAGTTGATACTCCTAGCCGCCTCCGCACTTTCTTTCGCTTCCTTGTATAGCCCGGCATTCACATACCACTGTGCGGCAGCCAAGCGGGTCTTAAGGCTCTCACCATCACGTTCCACGGCTTTGCCAATCAATGCCTTCGCCTTACCGGATTCCTCATTCTCCTCGAAAAGTCTGGCCATAAGAATCTCTGGGCGTGTGCTTTGGCTGTCAATGCGACTGGCTTCCCTGAACTGGGCATAAGATTCCTTAACTTGTCCCAACTTGAACAGCACTCGTCCCTGGCGGATCCGTGACGTGATATTTTCAGAATCCAGTTCGATCCACCTGGTGAGATGCTGGTTGGCACTCTCCCAATCTTCACGCATTTCAGCAACACTTGCCAAACCATTGGCGGCCTGAGCCGTCAGGGTATTTTTGCGAGTGGGACTGCCCTCGAAAGTTTCCGCTCGTCGGCGGCCTTCTTCGTAGATCAGTCGGGCGTTGGTGACCTGCCGTTGTTGCAAAGCCAGGTCTCCGAAGATCAGATACGGCAGAGGATCACTGGGATCCTCTTTGACGGCGTTTTCCAAAGCCACTCTGCCCGCAGCCACTTGTTGTGTAGCAAAATATAATTGAGCCAGCATCACGTCGGCCACCGCCAATTCCGGTGATTTTTGGCGGGCCGCTTCCAACGAGGAACGTGCGCCATTCAGGTCCTTGTTGTAAAAACTTCGGATAGCATTCGCGACTTCCGGGTAATCGGCAGCATCGGCATCCGGGACCGTCGATCGCAAAAGCACTTCCACTGTCAACTGCGCAGAAGCCGGTTGGCAAACCAGGGCGAGAAATCCGGCTACAAGCAGCCAACGAAGACGATGAAGACTTCTGAAAATCAGCATGGGAAAAAGCCTCGGCATGGGGAAAAATTCCTACGAACAGCAACGGTTTGAACTCCGGGTCTGGTGGGATCGCCCCAAAGAAGTACCGCATGCTCCATTTTAATCAAATTCCTTCAACTGGAAATGTAGACATCTGTCCGTTGATCGGGAACCATGCGACCTGCGTAATCATAGTCGTTACAAAGCTCACAAACCGAACGATGACATCGTCACGCTAAAAGTTTAGCATAGAGAACAAGAGATAAAGAGCAAAGGACCAGGGAAACTAGGCAGGGGCATAAAAAAAGCCCGGCCTTCATGGTGAAGGCCGAGCCGATTCAATCTCGTAATTGACGGATTCTTCATCGGAAGAACCCTTACGAGGTGGTGGCTGTCCAGGGGACAACCCGCCAGCTGTCCTCAGGTAATGCCACCTCGCTGGCTAGTACAGAAATAATTCACAAACCACCTCCTTTCCACTAGATCCCACCCTGCGTTCGTCGTTATGCCAGAGCCACGACTACTTGACAGGCTTCTAGTCCATCGTGCCGCGTCAGCACGAACCGATTATTATTATAGTGACAGAAATACCACTAACCGCAAGACTTTTTTCCGGATTTGGCGGGCGTCCCAGTCATCGTGTTCAAAGTTCTTGTGACATGCAACAATCCCTTGACCAATGTACAGGGTTTGCCGACTGAAAAACAATGAGGACACCTGGAAAGTGTTAGGAATCCACCTGGTAGCATAGTAATTGAAACACGGGGCGTTTTGGTCGCAGGGGCGCATCAAGCGAAACGTGATCAGTAACGGTCACCATGGCCGGCGACCAGGGTGGTCAGAGGAGATACGCTGTGCGGCATTCGGTTCTCGGCCTTCTGCCTGTGACAACACTCCAACTTTATTCCGAACCAGCACCAACCCCGTTCTCTGACAGACGATCTCCAGTCTCAGTTGGTCAACGCTTCCCCAGGGTGTAAAAGTCCCAACTCTCGGATCGGACATTTTTCCCGGCTCACTGTCTCCATGTTCCCCGAATATCGCATCAACCGACTGGCCCCGGAGTTCATTGGAAACCCCCGCATCTTTCTTGCATCAATTGGGATATAATGTGGTTCAACTTTCATCGTAAGTCAAATCGCTGAGTGCGTTGATCGAGGAGCGATTAGTCAAATGTTCGTGGGCCCCATATTTGCCCGTGAGGTGGTAACCACACCTCGTCGGCCGCGATTCTTTCTCATGCGGACCATCTACGTGGCCGGGCTTTTTCTGCTGATGTGTACTGCCTGGTTGGTGCTTGCGGGAACTCAAGTCGTCCGAAACGTCGGAGACACAGCTCGCTTTGGGTCAATTCTGTTTCAGATATTGGCACCCCTTCAGCTTTCGCTGGCTCTCTTTTTTTCAGCGATATCAGCCGCTAGTGCGGTCTCGCAGGAAAAAGACAAGAAGACCTTGCTGTTGCTGTTACTGACACGAATGCAGAATAACGAACTGGTGTTAGGGAAGCTCTTCGCAGCACTGCTGAACATTTGGGTCATGTTGTTTTCCGCCCTGCCGTTATTTGTGATGATGATGCTTTTTGGCGGGGTCTCCTCGGACCAGATCTTGCGAGTCTATGCAGTCACGTTTTTTTCCGTTCTAACAGCGGGAAGCCTGGGAACCTTCTTCTCATTCTGGCGTGAAAAAACTTTTCAAACGCTGGCTTTGACCTCCGTCTCAATCGTGATTTGGCTGGCAGCTTGTGAAGTGGTGGGCAGTGGAGTGCTGGGAAACCATTTCTTGGGAATCTCCTGCCAGACATGGATGGTTGGGGGGAGTCCTTTACGAGCTGTCCTGTCGGCAGCACGCCCGATCACGACACTGGATCCTGCTTTGGGACCTCTTCAAACCGGTGTGAATCTGTTTCTTGTTTTTTCCCTGGGAGTTACATTTTTTCTCAACCTGGTAGCCATTTTTCGGGTTCGTATTTGGAATCCGTCCCAGGAAGTACAGCAAAACTACGAGGGGATTTCAAATTCCGAGGAAAGCATTTGGGGGATTGAATACGATCTACAACAAGAAACGGCGTCACAGGCAGCGGACGCAGCGCGCCGGAGCCATGTCGATGCACGTCTCACTACCCACCCGGCGGCAGCTAAAAGTCGCCAGGTCTGGGACAACCCGATCCTCTGGAGAGAGATCTGCACCTGGGCTTACGGTAACAAAATTCTTTTCATTCGTGTCGCATATCTTGTTTTGGCGGCCCTTGCTGCCAGTGGACTCTATTTTTCGTTAGCCGATAGGAACCAGGCACAGATCGGATTGGCATCGAGTGTCGCTCCTTCCACCACGATCCCCGTAACTCTCTTTTTCCTCGTAAGCCTGGTCATCGTCAACGCACTGGCAGTTACCTCGATAACCAACGAACGTGATGGCCGCTCTTTGGATCTTTTGCTCGCCACCGATTTGACACCCAAGGAATTTATTCTCGGAAAGCTGGGTGGCATTTTCTGGGTAGCAAAAGAGATGATTCTTGCTCCTTTAGTGCTTTGCTGTGGACTTTGGTGGGGACAAGGTATTTCACTCGAGAGCCTCTGGTTTTTACTTCTGGGGCTGGTGGCGATGAATTTTTTCGTAGCCATGCTTGGAATTCACTACGGAATGTCCTATGCGAATTCAAGAACCGCGATCAGTCTCAGCCTGGGAACCGTGTTCTTTTTATTCGTGGGCGTCGCTACTTGTATTCTGCTGATGATTTCATTCAGTGGTTCCTTCCAGATCCAGTTGGCCCCCTTCCTGGCCTTCATTCTGGGTGGCAGTCTGGGCCTGTATGTCACACTCGGGGCGCGCAACCCTTCGACAGCGATCTTCGTGGCATCACTGCTCGTTCCCTTCATGACTTTTTACGCCATTGTCAGTTTTCTTCTGCAATACACGCTGGCTGTATTTCTCGTGACCACGGTGACTTATGGTTTCCTGACGGCCGCCCTGCTCATTCCAGCCATTTACGAATTTGACTTTGCAATGGGCAGAACAACCACGCCAAACGAATGAGGAGGCCTTAGCTGTTTTCCGGAGCGGAACCAGGTAAAATGAAGATTGTCTACAGCGTGACTTCAACCCATCTTTTGCCAACCCCCAGCAGGGTGGAATGATGGCCTTTCCGAAATCGCTCAACTCCCATATGAGAATTGTATTTTCTATTACCAACTCCATTGGGCGCCTGGTATTCTGCTGGCGGTTTAAAATATCGACGGCCAAATGCTGGAATTGGGTGCGGGCTCAGACTCGACCAGATGCGATTACCCCGGCTCCGACCCGGTTATTCCGGTCCGTGCCGTGTCCTGTTGAGCAGGGTCCGGTGCCCAATCTTTCTCCACCAATGTTCGCACCCATGCTCTGGCAACCTGCTACTTTTGTGTCAGTCGCCCTTTGCTCACACACGTATCGCTTCATCCCATCCATCCTGACACCTGCAAAAAAGGAATGGGCCACTACATATTGCCGAAACTGATCTCTCGGACTCATGAAGAGGTTTGACTGCCCGTGCATACAGTGATTGAGGTTCTTCCCTACCTGCTCGCCATGGTGGTACTGGTCGGCTGCTCAGCTTTCTTCTCCGCGAGCGAGGCGGCTTTATTTTCCCTGAAGCCCAGGGATCACAAGTTGTTGGCCGCCGGAAACCGGTCACAGAAAACCGCTGCTGCGTTGCTCTCCAACCCGGAAAGGCTTTTGTCGGCAATCCTGTTCTGGAACCTGGCGATCAACATTACTTATTTCGCACTAGCGTCCATTGCTGGAATTCAGCTTGACGAAAAATCAGCACTCGTGCTGACCGTCGGAGCCTTAATCACAATCATCATCTTAAGTGAAATGGTCCCCAAAAGCGTGGGCGTGGCCAGCGCTCACTCGCTGATCCGAGTGGTCGGCCTGCCCCTGGCAGTAGCCATTCGCGTTGTGGATCCCATCATGCCGGTATTGCAACTGGCCAACCTCTTGTCACGTCGACTGCTGTGGCCAGAATTTCGAAGCGAACCTTATCTTGAAGTCGCAGACCTGGAACGTGCTATTCAACTTTCGACATCCAATGCTGAACTTGTGGAACAGGAACAAGCCGTCTTGAAAAATATCGTCGCCCTGTCGGAAATGCGTGTCGATGAAGCGATGAGGCCACGACTCCAATTTCGTTCCTTTCCGCCACCTGTGAAATTGGTGGACCTGGAAGGGAAACTACCGGCCAGCAGATACTTGTTGATTACCGAACCCGATAGCAATGATGTGGCCAGCGCGATTTCATTGACCAATCTGAAGGACATTCCCGACAATCACCTGGAACATCTGGCCGACCCAGTAATTTACGTCCCCTGGTTCAGTTCCGTGGCTGACTGCCTGCAGCAAATGAAAACACGAGAGCGGGAAGTCGCCGCTGTAGTCAATGAATTTGGTGATACGATTGGAATTTTAACTTTTGAAGACATCCTGGAGACAATCTTTACATCGGATCCCACACGAAGTGCACGATTACACAATCGCCAAGCCATTCAAAAACTCAACGATACCACCTGGAATGTTACAAGCATGACCAGCTTGCGACGGATTGCCCGCTACTTTGATGTCGACCTGCCGGAAAGCCACAGCGTCACCATTGCCGGTGTAACCCACGAAGTATTGGAAAGATTGCCGGTGGAAGGGGACGAGTTT
Source organism: Planctomycetota bacterium (assembly GCA_963578105.1). Classification (GTDB taxonomy): domain Bacteria; phylum Planctomycetota; class Planctomycetia; order Pirellulales; family Pirellulaceae. The sequence goes on along the minus strand of CAUZBP010000001.1, from coordinate 148,742 downwards.
CACTGGGGACCATTTGAGCTTTGTGTCATGGAAGTACCAGAAAGAGGACTCATGACAATTCGCTTGCGTACCACTCACTCCGGTGGAGAAGAGAATTCATGACCATATTGCTTCTACTGTTCGTCGGCCTTCTGCTCAGTGCCTACTTCAGCGGTACAGAAACCGGTCTCTACCGGGTCAGCCGAGTCCGACTTCTGCTGGACGCCCTGGGAGGTGATTGGATCGCTCGTGGATTGCTTTGGTTAACAAACAATCCGACTCTGTTTATCGCCACGACATTGATTGGAAACAATACTGCCAACTGCCTCGTATCACTGGGAATCGTGCTGGCTACCGAACGAATTTTCGGTTTTGAGTCGGCGATGTCACAACTAATCGGGCCTGTCATTTGCGCCCCGATTATTTTTGTTTACGGAGAACTCCTGCCCAAGAGTCTCTATTATTTGGCACCCAATCGGCTGCTGCGAGTTGGCACGCCCCTCCTGTTCGGCTTTGGTCTATTGTTCACGCCCCTGACTCTCATGTTGTGGATTTTCGGCCGAATATTGCAAAAATTACTGGGAGAGTCACCGGAGCAGGTCCGCCTGATGTTAGCTCGCAAGGAGTTGGCGAATGTATTGGAAGAAGGACACCACGCAGGAATTCTGAAACCTGCTCAGCGTGATTTGGCCCAGGGGCTGTTTAGTGTCGCCCACCGCTCCGTGATCGAATCGGCGATACCCGCTACCCGGGTGGTCACCGTTCGCCGTGGAGCCAGCAAGTCGGAAGTGTTCCGCCTGGCGCGCCGCCTGCAAATGTCGGCAATCCCTGTCAAATCCGAAAGCCACCCGGGTGGAATCGTGGGCTACGTGCGGATGGTCGATCTGAAATTAGACGGAAACCCACGAGTCGAAGAGGTGCGACCCATGCTGAAAATCCGATCCAGTCAAACACACATCGATGCGCTGATTCAAATGCAAAACAGCCGCGAATCCCTGGCCCAGGTGGTGGACGACGACGGAAACCTGGTGGGCCTGCTAAACAATCACCGGTTGATTGAAGCCTTATTTCGCGGAGTCTAGGATCTTGAGTTACTTGTGGTAGCCCAACGATTCGACCACAGCGAGAATTTCTTCGTAGGTGATGAAGCGACGTCGGTGCAAAAGTTTGTACTGATCGATGGCTTGTGCCAATTCCTGCGCGTTTCCGGAAAGTTCGTCATGGCTGTTGACAAATTGCCGTCTTTCCCGGCCAGGGGTCTCGTGCGGAGGATAAGACATTCGGCGATCGACAAACTGGTCCTGATTCACATCTGCTATCTGTGGCATGTTTTTGATTCCTCACAGCGCAGTCTACCTGCTCTCGCAAAATCGTCGACGACCGACGACTTCAACTTACCACTCAAACCTACGCCGTGGTTGCGGCCGAGTCAAATCAGTTAGAAGAGTCTTACGGAACAGGCATAAAATTCGCGATCTGCCGTCCGTCATGCGCCGCGTCTTTCCCTTTCGCTATGTTTACATAGCATGCAAGTGGTCGATAAAGCGCAGTAGTATTTCAGGCATCCTGTCTGCAACGAGCAAGCGAGACAGCTCTGGCCCAAAAGACGTTAAAATCCGCACAGGCACTATCCAAGAAGAAGTTTTCGGGATGCCGGTCAGGATCCTCCCTTCAGCACCTTGAACTCATGACACATTCAAATTTTCAACAACGGAACCTTCTCTGAACCGACAACGACGCAACCCGAAATACCCTTGCATTGAGAGACAAATCGCACATTCACAATGAGCGGCCGATCCGCACAGGGGATCATCGTCTTATCGTGGTTGTGGCGGCTTGCTGATTTTGGATTCTGGCCAACAAGTGCAGACTCGGCTCATGCTGCACATCGAGACTCAGTGCCTCTTGAATGGCTCGCTGAGCTTGAGCGAATTCCCCTGATTGAAACTCCGCTGCCGCCAGGTCGTAAAAGATCTGCGGTTCTGAAACTCCCTGTCCGATGGCCAACTGAAAGCTGGAGGCCGCGTCTGGAAAGCGGCCCATTGCCATGTATATTTCCCCCTCCAATCGAAGCGTTTCGGCAGGCGTTTCCGACGAAGGTGTCGCGTCCATCAAATCCTGAACATAGACCAGGGCTTGTTGAAATTTTCGTTGTTGAAAACAAATTTTAGCCGTAGCGAATTGTACTCGGGGGTATTGGGGCTGCAGACTGAGAGCCCGACAGTAGTGATCCAGCGCAATCGCTCGATGACCCCGGGCCCACGCAATATCCCCAAGAAGTGCCCGGGCCGAGGCCAGACGCGGCTGGCTGCGCAAAGCATCGACCGCACATTCTTGTGCCTTCGTCAAATTACCCCGTGCCGAGAGCATCTCTCCAAGTCGCACAAGGAGTTGTGGATCTTGGCCCGACAATTCAACGGCCTTCTGCATTTCGCGAAGGGCCTCGGTCTGTGAATTCTTGCGCCACAGCGCATCAGCATAATATTGACGCGCCCACTCATCACTGGGACAGGTCTGAACAGCGCTGTTAAACAATCGCTCGGCCTGATCCCAGGCGCCACGTTGTGCGGCGTCCAATCCCTGTTGCCACTGCTGACGGCACGAGACCACTTCGGCGTTGATAGCGTTTTGTTTGGATAGACTGCGACAGCCGGTGTGTGCCAAGCAAACCGTCCAGAGAATGAGGGGTATAACGACCTTTCGGAACAGTACAACACTGCAGGGCACAAAGACCGTGCGACAACCCTCCCGTCCAGGATTAGCCGGAGTCGTACAGTCCCTGCGGATGCCGTTTTGGTTACTCCAGAATCGTATAATGGTACTGTTTCTCAACCCCAACCCAACCTCGCATTTTTCCTGGCCTCTAGTCTCCGAATGGAGACAACCGGCGACAGACGGTAGCAAAAATGACCGGTCCCCGCAACCAAGAACATGTGATATCATGACGGCGCCATGACTGCAGTCTACCAACAGGCCGACGTCCGATTTCTCTACCCGGAGAATTGGTCACTTGACAATCGAGAAGAATCCGGTTCCCCCTGGTCGGTATCAGTCCATAGCCCCAGCGAAGCTTTTTGGTCGTTAACCGTTCACGATGGCACCCTTGGCCTGGAGGAACTTGCTACCGAAACTTTGCAGGCAGTCGAACAGGAATATCAGGAATCCTTCTTTGAGTCGATGAGGGCCAAAGAGGAAATTGCCGGCTGTTCCGCCGTCGGTTACGATCTTAACTTCTTCTACTTTGACTTCTTGGTCACTGCCAAACTTCGCATTTTTCGCATGGGGCGAGTTAACTGCGTTGTCCTTTATCAAGCGGAAGACCGGGACTTCAAGGAACTCAACCGTGTCTTCCAGGCTATTACGTTCAGCCTATTTACCGACGGTGAGCTCGGATAACTTTTTTTGAAAGCACGGGGCGCTCACAAAAGTCGTCTGCAAGTTGAAAAATGTCATGCAAAGGTCGGCTTTATTTGTAATTCTTACAAACCCTGCCTGTTCCCTTGAAAGCTCACACCTCCGGCACAACCGTGGAAAACCGGTTTCTTATCGGATTGAACAAAACTTTCGAGATTGGCACAGCGTCTGCTAAACATCTCTGTTGTAGAAAATCAAGACGACCCAGTTGGCCCTGGGTGTTCCCGCCACTTACGGGCCAATTCCTTCCATTTTTAAATTCCGTGAATCTTAGAAGCTCGTCACCAAGGTATGGTGACAACGGACCCGACACGGGAATATGCTTAGTTTTCACGGTTCAAAAGCCCGTCGGTTTCCCGCAACCGATCGGGCTTTTTTGATTGCTGCACAGGATCCCCAATTGCTTCGCATCCGAGGGGGTCGAACGGTTGTCGAGGGACAGAACGACCGCCACCTGGAAAGGGGTGGGTGCGTCGAATGGTCCCTGTCTACACAAGATGTGTTGAATCAGTATACCTGGGTCAGTTCGTCATTAGCATCTGACAGTCGCCAAATTCAAGAGGAGCAATCTCACTCGTCACAACAGGAGTTGATCTGTTATGTCTACCGCAACCTGCGATGCTTGCGTTAACCAAATTGGCCAAACTGCCGGCCAAGTTTGGCATTTGCTAAATGAGGAAGGACCGTTGTCATTTGCAAAACTCGTCAAATAGCTTGATCAGAATCGAGACGTGGTCATGCAAGCGGTTGGCTGGCGTGCCCGCGAAGAAAAAGTAAACATTCAAGAGACAAACCGCGGGTGCGTGGCTTCCCTGGCTCAACCCTGAAAAACATGGTCATCATCAATCGATACGTGATGATGCCACACTTGTAAAAAAATGTCATCCAAGGTGGTGACTTTGAGTCGTCCGCAATGTCCAGCCCGGAACAATGTGGATCTCCACTTGCGGGCAACAGACCTCCAAGCGTTGGAAGTTCGATCCCGAGCGAGTGTACGACGAACATACCCGACCGGATCAACTGGCAAAGCATCGATTTCTTGCGACCGTCTTTTATTTGGTCCGCCTGACACGACGGCGGTTCATACCACCTATCTGTCGAGCGATCCGCTTACTGGCTTTGCGAGACCCTTCCGTTTTCCGAGCGGCGTTCTTTGCCTGACGCCGGGATGAGACAGGCATCGCCTTGTCGCGAACAGGGCGCATGGGTTCAAACAAGTCGCAATCATCTGGATCTCGATATCGCCAACTGGTTGAACTTTCTTCAATTTTCTTTTCCATGGCTTCTTTCCCTGTGCCGTCTCTTGGCGAGCACTTAAACGTCTTCGGTCTCGCCTCGCTTCAAGTCACAACACAGCAGTCAAGAACGCCGAACTTGGTACAAAGATCTATTACCTCGATCAAAGCATGGCGTTCACTTCGCCGACCCGCCCTTATCTGTACGAAAGCCTCCGGAGGGTGGTTCTCACAATCACGGGGAGTCATACTTACACTACCCAAGTGTCCAAAGACTTACTGTCTAAGTAATCCGTGCCAAATGAATGAATACTTACAAATAACCAAGTCGGGCAGTCGTTTGACCTCACCGATGGCAAGTAGAACGATAGACAACTCACCATCTTCTTCGGCAGATTGAGACGGGACGAAAAAGAAGATCGCCAGCCGAAACGGGATATCTATCGAGGAAGTCGGACTCAACGATCCCTATAACGCTTTTTCAAATCTTGACGTCCGTGAGGGACCTTGCTGACCACCGGCGAGGTCAGCCTGCTTTACCCAATCATCACAATTCAGTGGGACATAAATTTGCCCACGAACGATTCAGGTCGGCTAGTCTCCTGCGGAATTCTGGAACCTGTCCCACATCGTTTGTAGACTGATCTCTTGTGGAACCTCCTCGAGCCACCTATCCACACACCCTAAATGCCGGAATCAAAGCCAGCAGCAGGAAAGATTTAAGCAGATTGCTTCCATTGAAACTTTAATCCGCCTTATTCCGAGGACGATAAGAGCATCGGCAAAGATATTTTTAGAAATACCATTCGATCAAAAACCCGATCTCCCCGCACAATCAGGACACCGGCGAACTACTGTTTGCAGGAGGGTTCCCAGATGAAAACACTCGTCACCGGCGGTGCGGGCTTTATTGGATCCCACTTGACGGAAGCACTTCTAGAACGCGGTGACGAAGTGATCGTGATCGACGACGCCTCCACCGGATCCTTTGAAAATCTGACATCCGTCATGTCACATCCGCGTCTGACTTGCATTCATAAGTCGGTGAAAGATGTGGATCTGGCTGTGCAGGTGCTAGCAGATGTGAATGAAGTTTATCACCTGGCTGCCGCTGTCGGTGTGGCATTGATAGCGGAGCAACCGATCCAGAGTATCAAACGAAACATTTATCCAACCCAACTGCTGCTGGATGAACTCGTCCGTCTGAACCAAAAAGATGGCCATCAACGACGCTTTTTTCTGGCCAGTAGTAGTGAAGTCTACGGAAAAAACCCGCGGCCGCGATGGGTCGAAGAAGACGATTTGGTTTTTGGGAGTACAAGCCGGTCTCGTTGGAGCTACGGCGTTTCCAAAGCAATCGACGAGTTTCTCGCCCTGGCATGCTTTCGGGAACACGACCTGCCCCTGGTGATCGGGAGATTCTTCAACGTCGTGGGACCTCGCCAGACAGGGGCCTACGGAATGGTCCTGCCGAGATTCATTGAAGCTGCTCTAGATGGACAACCCGTGATCGTTCACGATGACGGACAACAAGAACGCTGTTTTGCTCACGTCAGTGATGTCGTGCTAGCAGTAACCACCTTAATGGCCACACCCAGTGCCTCTGGCCAGGTTTTCAATATCGGCAGCGACGTACCTGTATCGATTCTTGAATTGGCACGTCGTGTGGTGGCCATGGCAAATTCGGCTTCGAACATCGATTTTCAAAGCTATGGTGACGCCTACGGGTCCGACTTTGAAGACATTCGGCGGCGGGTACCCGACCTGAGTCGATTAAAATCGACCATTAACTTCCAACCACAATACAAACTAGACGACATCATTCAGGAGTTAATCGAATCAAAAGGAATCGACACCAACTCGTAAAACATTCCGAGCATTTCATTTCAAGTAAATTGAAAGGCCTGGGTGTGGCCACATTGGTACGGAACTTGGTGGGATCGCTGGACATACAGGCGTCCTTCGAGGACCCCCGGGTCGATCCGGCTTATCCAAAATTTTCCGGCCCCATCATCTTTATCTTCTGGCACGAATACATCCCTGTTCCCCTTTACCTTCGTGGCCATTGCCACATCGCCATGTTGCTCAGCCGGCATCGAGATGCGGAATGGTTATCGGCGGCTGCACATTACATGGGCTTCGAAACAGTCCGGGGATCCAGCAAACGGGGAGGAGGTGTTGCACTGCGGGAATTGTCGCGCAAAGGCAAAACGATGAATTTAGTCATCACACCGGACGGGCCGAAAGGCCCTCGGCGGGTGTTGGCTGCAGGTGCCATTTACCTGGCATCCAAACTGGGTATCCCCTTGGTCGCTATGGGTTTTGGTTACAATCGTAGTTGGCGTCTGCCAACTTGGGATCGTTTTGCGGTACCTTTTCCCCATTCACGGGCTCGGGTGGTTCTCAGCCGCCGTCTCTACATCCCTCGTCAGGTGGACCGTCAAGGTGTTGAGAATCACCGGCAACACATGCAAGATCTGCTCACCCAGCTCACGGAGGAGGCAGAAGCGTGGGCCAAGTCCGGACGCCGAAAAATCGGCCAAAAAATGCTCGTACCTCAGCCTGCCGCCTGGCGAACATGGCAACCCGCTCGAAAAGTGACGCGAGACGACAAAAGAACCGATCACTTGCACTGGAAAACTCGACCAAACCGACAAGCCGGCTGAATCGGCCACTGACGTCACTTCTCAAAAGTCTCCGCCCCTACTAGCATATCGGTGATGTGCGTCCCACACAGGATACGACTGCGCGGACCGTGGCAATGCCTGCCACTATCTCGCAACATCCGACTCGCAGACGGCACACTTCACGAAGAACGCACCGATCTTCCCAGCCCGATTCGATTGAGCCTGCCCACTCGCGCCTTCACTCCCTTTGGCGATGACTTTTGCGGGACTGTGCGTTTACAAAGAACGTTCAATCGCCCTACCGGTTTGGAAGTGGAAACCCGGGTATACCTTGTTCTACGTTTTGGAAAACGACGTGGCCTTCTATGCCTGAACGACGAACCGTTAGGCACCCTCCAGCCAACTGCGGATGATCAGCGGTTCCTGTTGGAATCCAGGCTGTTGCCGCACAACCGACTCCAAATAGAACTCCAGTTGGACAACCACCAAACTGGTGTTCTCGGAGATTCGGTGGGTGAAATCTTTCTGGAAATTTACTCGCCAGCATCTGGTAACTAGCACCAACTTGGTGTGATATTGCGGGCTTGCTAGCAGACTTTAAAAACTGGATATCAAGAGCAACCGCAGCGGAGAGCATCTCTGAAATCGCTGGCAACCAACTAAGAAATATCACAGGACACTTGAGCACCCATCGATGCGATCTTTTCCAAGCTCAGAGGAACCCCTGAAATTCAAACACCGAGTCCGGGCAGGTAAGACCCCGGGAAAGAGCCGCACAAAACATGGTGTCAGCTTACCGAACACAACTTCAGGGCATCGTTCTGTAAAAACTTCGCCCGATCAAGGCCTGCCCTAAAACTTGTTCATGTCGGCCCCTGTCCATAAATGTGCTGGATAGGTGTCTTGTGGCCCCAACTGATGTCTTCCCGGGAGATTTCAAAAACCGCGGCGATCCGATCTCGCTCACTGGAACTCGGGGTCCAGCGTCCCAAATAGATCGCTTGAACACGTCCCGGCTCCAAGCCACTTTGTTCGGCGATCCGCTCCACTGACATCTTATTTTCGACACAGAGGTCGTGCACACTCCTGGACATCAGCCTTGCTCCGATTTAACCGTCAACGACTCGTCGAGTTGGATGAAAGTAATTATTATACTTGGGCATCGACGGACCGTCACCGCCGTCCTATCCCGAAGGATTCTGCCATGTATCGCTCTTCGTCTCGCCAACCACTTGTCCCCCGATTTGCCACCCGGTCCCTGTTTCTCGGCTTGGCCTTGTTACTCGCCTGCCGTCCCTCCACCGTGCCGCGACAAAACACTACAACGGAACAACAAACGTCCTCCACAAACTCGGTCCCCCGCAAGTCGAATCGTATACGGCTCCTCCCGGACGAACAACTGGAAAAAGGTTGGATTTCCCTGTTCGACGGCTCCACTTTGTTTGGCTGGCAAATGACGGGAGACGTTGATTGGCATGTCGAAAACGATTCCCTGGTAGCAACACAAGGCGATGTCGGATTCCTTTACACCACAACAACCTTTTCGAATTACAAGTTGCAACTCGAGTTTCGCTGCCCCCCCAACACCAACAGCGGAGTGTTTCTCCACATGCCGCGCAAACCTCTGGATCCGACGGCAGATTGCTACGAAGTCAATGTCGCGCCACCCGACAACCCCTTTCCCACGGGAAGCCTGGTCGGTCGCGTCCAGCAACGGGCAACGATAGCCGAAGGGGATTGGAATTCAATGACAATAAGGGTCCTGGGGAATCAAATTCGTGTGGTAGTCAATGATCAAAATCCCCTGACCTACACCGACCCGCACCCGTTGGACCGAGGACACATTGGCTTGCAACACAATCAAGGCCGGATCGAATTTCGGAACATACGTCTGCAACCATTGGAATTCGCAGATCTTTTTAATGGTCATGACTTGTCAGGCTGGGAAATCCACCCTGGACTTCCGAGTAAATTCAGTGTCAACAGCGAAGGAGTTTTGAGTGTCAAGGATGGGAAGGGACAACTCGAAACTGTTGATCGGTTCGATGATTTCGTGTTGCAACTGCATTGTAAAATTCTGGGAGAGCATCTCAACTCCGGGATTTTCTTTCGTTCGATACCGGGTGAATTATGGATGGGGTACGAAAGCCAGATTCACAACGGATATGCGGACGGAGACCGTACACGACCCACTGATTGCGGTACTGGAGGAATTTTTCGGCGTCAAAATGCCAGATATGTCGTCGCTGACGATCAGATCTGGTTTCAAAAAACCATCGTGGCCGATGGTCCCCACCTGGCAGTCTGGGTCAATGGTTATCAAGTCAGCGACTGGATCGACACGCGTGAAAAACACGAGAACCCCCGCCAGGGACTACGAACCGCGGCGGGCACTATCATTATTCAGGGACACGATCCAACGACCAACCTGCTGTTCAGAAATTTGCGGATCAGCAAATTGCGGCAGCGGTCCGATGAAAGTCAATAATGTACTTAAGACAACGGATTTGCCACCTACCTCTATTGACCAATGGAAACTTTCTGGACTCATCTCCATTGGCGATGTCGTTCAAGCCCAGCATGCATCACTCACCATGGAAAATCATTTAACAAGGGCATGAAAAACATGCCCATCCGGGCAGACGAACCACCCGCGTCATGGTACCAAGGTCCTTAATGCCTTCGGCAGCGGAAAGTGCACTTGTTCGTCACGGATGGACCGAATTTCGACTTGCGCGTCATACTCAACACGCAAAAATTCGACACACTCTTCTACAACCGATTCGGGTGCACTCGCTCCAGCAGTGATCAACACGGTTTCGTCACCTCGAAACCAGTCGGAATCGATGTCCGATACTCCGTCGATCAAATGGGAACGCACACCCTCCTCCCGTGACAACTCCTTGAGCCGTTGACTGTTGGAACTATTCTGGCTCCCCAGAACCAACGTGATGTCAGCTTCCGGTGATAGTTGTCGCACGGCCTCCTGTCGGTTCTGTGTGGCGTAACAGATATCCTCTTTCGGAGGTCCTTCCAGCTGAGGAAATCGCTGCTTGAGGCACTGGATGATTCGGTTTGCATCGTCGACTGAAAGCGTTGTTTGCGTGAGATAGGCAAGTTTTCCATCTTGAGAAATATCAAGCTGTTCGACATCCTCTTCCGACTCGACCAACACAATTGCTTCGGGGGCCTCACCCATTGTCCCAATGACCTCATCGTGGCCCTCGTGGCCGATGAGGATGATCGTGTAACCAGCCTTGGCAAAGCGAACCGCTTCCAAATGCACCTTGGTAACCAGTGGACAAGTAGCATCGATCGCATCCAGCCTGCGTTGACGAGCTGCATGACGGATTTCGGGTGACACGCCATGTGCTGAAAATAACAAATGGGCACCTACGGGCACCTCATCCAAATTGTCGACGAAAATTCCCCCCTTGGCTCGAAAGTATTCCACGACATACTTGTTGTGAACGATTTCGTGGTACACGTAGACAGGTGGACCGAATGTCTGAATCGCCAGGTTCAGGCTCTCAATGGCCATGTTGACACCAGCACAAAAACCCCTGGGACTCGCTAAAATAACTCGCATTATCAATCGCTCTCCGTGCTGTTCTTAAGACTTCATCATACCTGTCCCCTTGGCGAATCGGCAACCGATGAACGGCGACAAATTTTTTTCTGATTTATCTCTCTATGGACCGGGGACTTCCCGAGTTCCATCTTGCACACAAAAACAAGCACGAATTTACTGTCGCAAATTTTTCCGCAGTCATTACGAGAACTTTCTTGTGACGAGCTGGCTGATTCCGCGACGTTTACGACAGCATTTCTACAACATTTATGCCTACTGCCGTTGGTCCGACAATCTGGCCGACGAAATCAAAGCTCCCGACCAACGCATTCCCCTCCTGGACTGGTGGGAACAACAATTAGAAAGTTGTTACAACGGACAAGCTGGGCACCCGGTTTTCGTTGCATTGGCAGAAACAATCCATGAATTTGGCATTCCCATCCGACCACTCCGTGATCTGCTCACCGCTTTTCGTCGGGATCAATATCAAGTTCGCTACCAAACCTTCCAGGACCTGCTTGGGTACTGTCAACATTCAGCGAATCCCGTGGGAAAATTGATACTCTACCTAGGTCGCTGCCACCGACCTGAACTGCTACCCTGGTCAGATTCCATCTGCACGGGACTTCAACTAGCAAACTTCTGCCAGGACATTGCCCGTGATTTCGATCTGGGTCGTATTTACATCCCGGTGGAAAGCTGGAATGAGTTCGGGTACGCTGAAACCGACTTCGAGCAACGAAAAGTTAACAAAAATTTTCAAGCCATGCTGTCCTTTGAAGTCGATCGAGCTGAGGCCTATTTAGTAGCCGGGAGACCCCTCGTCGCTCACGTTCCACCCAGTCTCTCCATCCAGGTAAACTTGTTTGTCGAGGGCGGACGCTCGATTCTGAAAGCTATTCGGAAAAGAAATTATGACGTTTGGAGCCATCGACCAACAGTTGGCCCTTTGACGAAACTACGATCATTACTCAACGCATGGCGTGCCATTCCTAAATCATGAGTAAGCTCGAAGCGAGCTACGATTTCTGTCGCCAGGTCGTCAAACAATCTGCTTCCAACTTTTCGTACCCCCTGCTGCTGCTTCCGCGGCAAAAACGACGGGCGATGTACGCCCTTTATGCCTACCTGCGCTACAGTGATGACATCGCCGACAGCCAACATCCTATCGAACACCGGCGTTTAAAACTCGAACGTTGGAAACAGGATTTGCAACGAGCCCTTTCAGGGCACATGGACGATTCGATCCTGCCGGCGCTGGTTGACACGGTTCAACGTTTTGAGATTCCGCACGAGTACCTGTACGAAGTGCTGAGGGGTGTTGATTCGGATTTAGACGTCCAGGTATTTCATACCTTCTTTCAACTCGAACAATACTGCTATCGAGTCGCATCCGTCGTGGGACTGGCATGCGTCCACATTTGGGGGTACCACGGTGATGAAGCTCTCGAACCAGCCCGGAAATGTGGAATCGCATTCCAAATGACCAACATCTTGCGCGACCTGAAAGAAGATGCTGCAAACGGACGCATTTATCTGCCCCAAGAAGATTTCACCCGTTTTGACTACAGCAGTGATGACCTGAAGCGGGGTATCCGCGATCATCGCTTTGAGCAACTGATGAATTTTGAACTGCAGCGTAGCGAGCAGCTCTATGAGGAAGGTTTCGGTCTGCTCCATTATCTGCATCCTGACGGACACCGTGTTTTCCGAGCAATGTACGCCACCTATCATAGCCTTCTTCACGAAATAAAACGTCGCAATGGCGACGTATTCAGCGAACCTGTCCAATTGGGTCATTGGAAAAAAATGTGGATTGCTTTATCCGTCCTAATCTCCTGAAATAAGAAGTCCGGCTTAGCATCCCAAGATCGCTAGTCCGTCGTCATGGAAAACACTCAGGAATTTTCTCCGGACCATGAATGCTAAACTCAAAACGCCGGGTTACGAACCTTACACTCACTTGGATCCTCCAACGTCAATCGCTGACGCGCCAGTCAACCGGGCCACTACCTTAACACCCCGCTCACTTCGACCACGTAGCCACTGTGAATCCACTGAATGAGTCATCGAGTAAACCGAGTGTCGCGGTAATCGGTGGAGGATTGTCAGGCATTGCCGCCGCCACCGCTCTCTGTAACCGTGATTTTTCCGTCGAACTCTTTGAGGCCCGCCGACAATTAGGTGGACGCGCAGGTTCGTTCGTTGACCCGCAGAGCAAAGATTTAATCGATCACTGCCAGCATGTCAGCATGGGATGCTGCACGAACCTGGATGACTTGTGCCGGCGAACGAAGATCTCAGACCTCTTCACCACTGAAACGAATCTGCATTTTTTTGGCCCCCTGGGCCAGCCAGCCTGCGTGACGGCCTGTCCCTGGTTGCCATGTCCTCTGCATCTGACAGGAAGTTTATTTGGTCTCCGCTATTTATCGCTACGAGAACGCTGCTCGATTGGACGGACTTTATTACATTTGGCACGCCAGCGGGTTCCCGATGACCGCCAGACTTTCCTGGAGTGGTTACAGCAGCGGCAGCAGTCAAAACGGACCATTGATCTTTTCTGGGCCGTAATCTTGGTGAGCGCCCTTGCAGAAGGCATTGATCAAATATCTCTTCAAGCGGCTCGTAAGATTTTTGTCGACGGTTTCATGGCGTCGCGCGACAGTTACCCCCTTCAGATTCCCAATGTCTCGTTGAGCCAGATCTACCACGATCGCCTCCTACCCTGGCTGGAGAGCCAGGACGTTCGAATTCACTTGAACACGCCGGTGTATCAGATTACCGGAAACCGACAGGGAATTTCAGGCCTGTGGCTGCAGGACCGGTCTCAACGACAATTCGACTTTTACGTACTGGCAGTTCCCTGGCGGCAGGTGGCGAATGTTTGCACAGTAGAACTCACTCGGTCGATGCCCGGATTGAAACATCTCGAGCAGTTCAGGTCTGCACCGATAACAGGAGTTCATTTGTGGTTCGACCGCCCCATCACGGCGTTGCGCCACGCAGTGATGGTGGGGCATCTGAGCCAGTGGCTGTTTAATCGTGGTATCCACAACGCGCAGTCGGGACACTATTATCAAGTCGTCATCAGTGGCTCACGACACCTCGCTCAGCGCCAACACCCTGAAATCATTAAAGAAGTACGCACCGATCTGGAAGCAATGTTTCCTGAAGCCCGGCAGGCGGAACTCTTACGTTCGAAATTGGTAACTGATCAACACGCGGTTTTCGTGACGCCACCGGGTCACGAAAAGTTCCGGCCTGGGCAACAGACACCGATCGAGAACCTGATGCTGGCCGGTGACTGGACTCGTACCGGGTGGCCCGCCACGATGGAAGGCGCTGTGCGGAGCGGTTATCTGGCAGCCGAAGCGATACTGCAGGAGAACGGTCGTCCTGAACGCGTTCTCGTCGACGATCTGCCGCGAAGCTGGCTGGCTCGATGGCTCTTCGTGGATTGAGAAGTTCCGTTGATGAAAGATAGGCGTGGCAGTGCTACGGGGGAATCGAAGAATCAGATTGGAGCCTGCGAACACAAGGATTACATCAGACCACACCACCTCCAAAATTTTCCCACGTGTGACCTGATCACCCCGGATCCACTTGAGCGGGACCATTCCAACCCTCAGCTGGCTGGGAAGCCCGTTTGGTTAACAATCACCGGTGAGTTGGACCACCAGGCCCCGCAAAAATTTTGCTAGGCGATTGGACATCTCAAGCGAAGATTGCCTCAAATTCCAGAGGTCACGAGCCATAGAAGGGCGTCGGAATAGTGCATTCAAAGTCGCCCCCAGTCGCTCGGGATTTGACTCAGCATTCAGTACCTTTCCCAAATGTCCCGGCAAATCATCATCGACGCCGTCCAAAATCACGCGCACCGCAAGAAATTTCACCCGTTCCTGAGAACACACCTCGGCCACGGCAAAAGATTCCATGTCAACTGCCAGGGCAGAAAACTGCTCAGCCAGCGATCTCTTCTCCGATGAACTGCTTACCAGTTGATCCGTCATCAGGATTTTTCCCACGTGAAGGCCTACCTGCTCATCAGATTTCATTTGCAAATCAACTGTTAGCTGTCCGCCCTGGCATGTCCCCAATTGGTTCGCGACAACAAGGTCGCCACGGCGCACACTTTTCACGAGCGATCCCGAAAATCCGGCTGAAATTACCCACGCGGGTTGCCTCACGCGAATGAGATCTTTCGTGGCTGAGACGGCCTTAGCCTGGCCTACTCCTGACTCAACAATTGAAACCCGCCGGCCGACAAGCCGACCTTGATGTTCCCGTAAAGCAGCGCCTCGAATTGTGACAAGATCATCCAGTTCGTCAACTATTCCAGCTGCTTCGGTACCGAGTGCAAACACGATACCAATGTCGCATGCCGTGTTGCCAAGCGGAAGCAATGGTTCGGGGTTCACTGAATTCACGGTTCCATGATTCGATTGAAGGTTCAGTGACAAGACAGCCACTGGCTACCAGACGATGCAAACCACCAACAAGTTAACACATTTACCCGATGGGTGCTCGGCAGCAGATCTTGAATTACGGCAGAACCGTCAGTTGCACCAGATCATTTTTCGGGTTCCGGGGCGGCAATTGGTTGTCGTCTTCTGTTGATGAAACCCTCCCCTGCGGGAACAAGGTCATTTTTGCGGTCGTCAACAACCCGTTCAAAGAACCAAACGTGCTCATCACAGCGGTCGGCTCATGGCCTGAGTGAACCATACAATCTCGACAACTCAGGTTTTCACTTTGATGGCCGTAAAGATCCCAATTGGTGGAGTCCAGTAGCTCCTGGTAAGTGTCGCAGTAACCGTCGTCAACCAGATAGCATGGTTTTTGCCACCCAAACAGGTTGTAAGTCGGGTTCCCCCAGGGCGTGCATTCCAGCTCCCAGCGGCCCTGGAGGTATTCAAGAAATAACGGAGTCTGATTGAACTTCCACCTACGCGGGCGATTGACTAACACTCTTTGAAAAAGTTCCTTCGTCTGTTGACGTCGTAAGAAGTGATCCTGAAGCGGAGCTTTCTCATAACCATAACCGGGGGATATCATCATTCCTTCGACCCCCAACTCCATCATTTCGTCAAAGAAACTGCGTATGTCTTGCGGGTCAACTCCGTCAAACAAAGTGGTATTGGTTGTGACACGAAACCCTGCCGAGATCGCCGATCGTATCGCCCGAATTGCCACCCTATAAACCCCTTCTCGACAAACAAGACGATCATGGACTTTTTCTGGTCCATCCATGTGCACAGAAAAAGACAAGTATTTGGAAGGGGCGAACTTCACAAGCGACTCTTCAAGTTTCAAAGCATTGGTGCAGAGATAGACATATTTTTTTTGCTCGATCAAACCCGCCACGATCTGGTCAATCTGTGGATGCAGCAGGGGCTCCCCACCAGGGATCGAAATGATTGGTGCGCCACACTCCCGGGCCGCTCGAAAACATTGATCCGGAGACAGATGACGCGCCAGCGTATCAGCCGGATGTTGAATCTTTCCGCAACCCGCACATGCTAGATTACAGCGGAAGAGAGGTTCGAGCATAAGGACTAGCGGGTAACGCTTCCGACCTTGCAAACGCTTGGCCAGCACGTAGGTGGCCACTCTCCACATTTGTGACACAGGTACAGACAACAGGACCACTCCGTCAATGAGAGGATGAAGAATAATTGGGGAACCGATCTCGTTCACAACAAGGCCGCATCAAATTTCAACATGCCCGGTCGACCCACACCGAATTCAACAACCTCTGGGTTTTCGAATAAGGGCAATGTACTTCACCATGCAATGACCCGGGCGTCCTACCCCGCTATCCTTCGGGCGGCTCTTTGGACTCCAACCAATTGGCAATGGCCAAACTCGGGAAATACAGGGGATACATGTGGTAGCGCAAATAGAACACCCGGGGGAAACCAGTACCTGTAAAGTTGGTTTCCTGCCACATTCCATCTTTCGACTGCGTCTCCAACAAGTACTGAATGCCCCGTATCACTGATGAATCCCGTGCAAAACCGGCGGCGACCAGTCCCATCAGGGCCCAGGCAGTTTGCGAAGCCGTGACTTGCCCCTGACCTTTGGTAGCCAGATTGGCATAACTTTCAGGGGATTCCCCCCAACCTCCTGACTTCTGCTGACAAGAGAGGAGCCAGCGGCTACCGGTCACCATTGCCTGATCGTCCACAGTGATTCCCACGGCCCTCAATCCGACCAGCGCTTGCCAGGTGCCATAGATGTAGTTCACACCCCAACGCCCGTACCAACTTCCATCAGGTGATTGAGCCATTCTGAGATAGGAAATGGCCCTGTCCACGGCCGGATGTCCCACACGGGCTCCCAGTTTACCCAACATTTCGAGTACCCGACCCGTTAGATCAGGCGTACTGGGATCGATCATGGCGTTGTGATCTGCGAAGGGAACATGGCATAAAAACCCTGCGTTGTTGTTCCTGTCAAAGGCACCCCAACCCCCATCCTTGTTCTGCATTGCCAGAATCCAACGACGACCCCGGTCACAGGCAACCGCCGCCTCTTCCAACAGCTTTGTCTGCTCCTTGGCATCCGCAAGGTCCGTCGCCCGCTCGGCGGCAATAAACGAAACGCCGGATGGTGCGTTCGAGTCATCCCAACGACTGTCGGCAAACTGCTCGGCCAACGCCATCGTTACCATTGCTGTGTCATCTGTGTCGGGATAGAAATCGTTGTGGTGTTCAAAGAACCATCCACCCAGTTCGGCATCGACTGTTTCCGCCCAATCGCCGCGCCTTGTGACTTCCTTACTGAGTAACCAAGAGACAGCCCGACGCACGGCTACCTGACTTGATTTAATGCCGGTCTTGGCCAGCGCCCTTAGACTTATCGCCGTATCCCAGACAGGTGACTTACAAGGCTGTAGGCGGATCGTGTCCTTTCCTTCGATGATCAAACCTTGGAGTTGTTCATTGCAATAACGAAGTTCAAGACTTTGGTCCTCGTAGCCCAGACTCTTGAGAGCTACGATACTCCAAACAATCGAGGGGAAAATGGCACCCAATCCGTCACTCGCAACGAACCTTTTGATCATCCACTCTTGGGCAACATGAACTGCCCGACGACGCCAAGGCGTACAATTGTGACGTTCGAACCATTTTACTCCTTGATCCATCCAACGGAACAAGCTTTCCCAACCCAGTGGGTGCGAGGAACTCCCCAGGTCAACGTAGCGAGCCGGTTGCCAATTTTTTGTATTTTGACAAAACAGTTCACTCATACCGCACTCGGGATCAACTTGGCGGGTCGGTCGCTTGGACCATACGATCGAAAGCGGCACCAGGATCGTACGCGACCAAGCACTGACTCGATAAATGTTAATCGGGAACCAATTGGGCAAGAGCATGACTTCGGGTGCGATGGCCGGACACTGCGCATAATTGATCTGTCCCAACATAGCCAAATAGTATCGCGTGAAACTATTCACACAGTCGGCACCGCCCGCTTCGAGAATTGCTCTCCGGGCACGCAGCATATATTCAGCTTGCTCTGCGTGACCGGTTAGCTTCAAGGCAAAGTAAGCTTTGACACTGACATTGACATCGACCCCACCCCCTGGATAGGCGCTCCAGCCACCATCGGCATTCTGCTCTTGCAAAAGATAACAGGCTGCTTTTTTAGCAGCTTCCGTTTTCTCACGTTCCAAAAACGCCATCAGTAGAATGTATTCGCTGGTAAGCATGGAATCGCCCTGCAGTTCTCCACACCAGTAACCATCACGATGCTGTTCGGTCAACAGCCGATGACACGCATTGAAGATGCTGCTGCGAGCCGACGATTCCAACCGACTCGTAGAAGAGAGGGGCGATTGCGACGCACCTGCGCCACGGACCGTGTCCAGGCCCACACCAAGACGATCTTGCTGGGAGGATTTCATTCCATTTGGCTCCAGCAGGCATCCCGAATCATCCTTAACAATCCGCACGGGGGATGCACAGTAGAGCTAAAGCTATGTCATACCATGGCTTATTACAAGGCCGGATGTAGCAGGCAACATTGGATGACTTTTGCCGGCATATGTTTGCTGCAATTCCCCGTGATTCTTGAAAACGCACCACCAAGACCTCGCGCGCAAAACGCTCAGTAAAACACGAAGCAAGAGATATACAGTCCCTTGAGTCGACTTCGCCTTTAAAGCACACCAGGTAAAGCCGGAAAAACCCCGATTTCAAAATGGAGTGGAACCAGCCAACGAGGAATTGCGCAACATGCCCCGACGACATCTGGTCCTTGTTGCACAAAACGGAAACCTCGAATGATGTCATCCCTTTGTTCGATCAACGCTGGAAGCCCGTCCTCGTCCATGGCGGTCTTCTCGGGGGGCACTTCAACTTGATTGGCGGTAATTGACTTGTTGCGAAAAAATGATATGATGTTGGGGGCATTCGTTACGATGTAATGACAAGCGGCGGATTCCCAGGAACCGTTTTGCAAGGACCCCTGAAACTTGTGGTTTCGGAGTACTTCAATTCGGCACACAGAGTGAGCTTCTGCTTGTCTCAAATAGGAGTGGCCGGATCCTGTTTTATCTCTATTGTTGATCTGAAGTAACGAATTCGAGTTTCAGCAACCGTCACTCGAGACTTTTTAAGAAAACAACACTCTTACCAGGCATCACGACAGGAAAGTTTGTATGTACGAAGACCCACATGATCCGACATTGAGTGGAGAAGCTGAACTCGACATTACCGATTTTGACGAGGAATTCGACGAAGATTTTGAAGAAGAAGCTTACGAGGATCTGGAGGTGCACGACGCGTTCACCACCGTCGAATCGCTCCCATCCCACCAGAAATTTCCGGGGTCTTCTTAAGTGCCGTCGTCTCGGGATGGACGTCAATCACCGCGCGTAACGCGATAAACGGTCTGCGCTGAACCTTTGGCCTCTTCACGTCCCAAGAACTCCAGCCACGCTTCGTCTATTTCCAGAATTCCTTGCTGGATAAGTTCCTCAAATACTACTGGCTGGACATAGTCGCTATATCCATAGGTTGCTCGGTAGCGAAAGATTTCCGGCCAGTGAACGCAGACGTGTGAAATCTGTTTTCTGGCCAAGGCCTGTCTCCTTTGTGCGACATTCCGGTCTCGCATCATGTTTTCAAATAAGCAATCGTCGAAGCAGGTGTTATACAATACTGGAATTCGCAGATTGAATGGTTCTGCATCTCCCACCAGGAGCACCTTGTTTCCTGCAAAATGCGTTGAGTTGAAATATCGATGGGCGAGGGAAACACTCTCGGGGTCATCCCTCAATGCGGTAACCGATACCAAAAATCGGGTGTCAGCGACTACGTATGAGAAACAGAGAAAATTCACGAGAATCCCCAAACACAAGATGCCCTTCGTCACGATTCTCCACGGTCGAAATCGAGTCCGGGTTCCCGCCAAGGCTGCGATTAATGTCAACACCGGTAGCACCGGTACTAAGAAACGGTCCAGGCGGTGAGTAAAAAGCCACCAGACGGCCAGATAAAACAAAATCAGCGCCACACAAATTGAGATCAATCGGCGGTATTTTCCTGAAAACAACCCCACGACAAATAGGGGAATCAGTATGGGACTTTGCCACTTACTTGCCCACAACAACCGACTCGTAGATTCCACGAGATGCTCGAAACGGTATCCCGGACTGGCATGAGCCCGCTTCCATTGCTGGTCCTTTTCCGAATTTCGGCTGGCACCTCCAAAAACGTCGTACAGAAATGGATACGTCGGGTTTCCAGTGAGACACCAGTTTTTGATGAACCAAGGTGCACTGCTGCAAGCGACGGCCAAAATAAAAACCATCACACACTGAAATACTCGACCGCTACTCACTTCACACCCCATGTCTCCAACAGCGGGCCGTCCCCGGTCGGATTGAAAGCCCTCGCTTTGGGACGATTCTCCACGCGTCACAAAATTTTCTGTAAAGTCACCTGGAGGGCATCCATCCTCTCCTTCCTGCTCACCGGAGCAGAAGGTTCGACCGCCGCTGGCTTCGTCTTGAGAACATGAAGGCCCCCACCCTAAATTTCTCCAACGGCTGGCAATCCAAATCATCCCTGTCAATGGAAGAACCACAAACAAAACCGCTGGATATTTGCAACTCACCGCTGCACCGGCCAACAGGCCTGCGAGTACCAACAAACCTTTGAGATGCCCTGTTGAGCTTGAAGAACATTGCCTCTCCATCGCCAACCACCATAGCAGCAGCACATAAAACGCTGCAAAGAAGTAAAAACCCCAGACTGCCTCGACCAGACCATGCATCGAGACATTTCCGACCCACGGGTTCGAGATATAAAGCAAGCCAGCCAACACACCAACCGCGGCCCCGCAAAATCGCCTCCCGGCGGTGTAAAGTAACATCGCTCCCAGGGGAGCAAACGATGCGATGAGTACTTTCCCCACGAGCGCTCCCCACCACCAGCTGTCCGCCCCGGGCATGACAACCATCGCCGCCAACGCCAGCAACTGAGCTCCCAACGGCATGTTCCCGTAAATATTATGAGGTAAAAAATGGATGTGGCCGGCCTGATACCATTCTTTGGGAACTTGTAAATGGTACTCACGCACATCAAAATCGACGGGGGGCAAGCAGGCACCCAATACAATGAGAACTCCAAAGGGTACTGCGAACAGAATCCAACGGCTCCCAGGCCACGGTTCTATCTTCGTCGGGTCCTCCAATTCTTGTCGCACTGTGGGGCCAGTTTCCTGCGCACCCCGATCCGTCCAGAAAATCGTCTTCTGTTTGAAATTCTGATCCAACTGGAAGCCACCCTGCCTCCGTTGCATGTAAATCCAGACGGCTTGGAAACACAGCACGAAAACTGCCGGAACAAGAAACGCCACCGGAGTTAACCACCCCAACAGGCCCATCCCCAGAGTGAACAGAGAAATGATACTCAAGCCCACACCAATCGACAGGACCCAGAGCTCCAGTGCGTCAAAAAACGCGGTACAGCGGCAGGCTCGCAGTAACCAATACCCCAGCACGCCGGCCACGCTCAGAAACAGGCTCCAGACCGTCAGGACCAACAGGCGTTCGAACAACACCCCGAATCCCGACGCACCGTCCAACCAGCGGTAGAGAATTTCTTCCGGTAAGAGCAAACGGGTGAACAGGCTCCAACGGGGCAAGTCTTCAAGGTTCCCCAAAGGCTGCAGAAAGTAAACCCACAAATAACCCACGACTACAACAACATACAACGCTACCGGCCATAGCGCCAGGGACGCGCCGGTTGTTGCCGTCGCCAATGACTGATCGCGGTGCGAGGTTGGCACAGGAAAATTGGGGGGGGGAATAGCGACGTTTTCTCTTCTTGTCGGCCAAATTGTGGCTACTAAGGAGTGATAAAGCGTAACGCGTTTCGGAGGGACTGGCCAGAAACATACACTTTCATCTGACCTACAATACCTCGCCCAATATAGTGATTTGACGGATTCTGCCCACAGACTACGGGAGGACAACGGGTCGCGGAGGTAGCTGCAACCATCGTCGGCCAACAGTCGGAAAACTCGACCGGTGTTCCACTACCGTAATAGGGATCGGCTACGATTGTCTCCTGTGACGATGTCGTTTGTGGCTGCAGCACTTGAGGCTGAGACACCTGACTTTGATCCGGCACGGGTTGCAGGGTTTGCGTGTAGACGGGCGTTGGAGTGCAACAGTTGCTGTTGAAATTTGGTGACATCGACCGCGTGATGATGGCTGTCTGAGAATGGAAATAAACGGGGGCCGAAGCTTGCACGTAGGTCGGCGGAGCAGTAGTAACATAGCCAGTCCCTGGGACCTGGTGTCCATAAGCAGGCACAACCGGGGCATAATAAATCGCCTGCGCTTGTGCTGTTAAAGGATTGGTTCCCAGAAATGTGATGGCGAATGAAGTAGACACAAGCAGCATGTAAATCGGCTTTTTCATGACATCCCCACTGATACTCATTCCATTCACTTGAAACGGACCTCCCGGAAAGCATCATCTGAAGTCCAACACGGGATCAGGCAAAGTTTTCACGGCACTTTCCACAGAAAACTTCAATTTTAGAGGCAATGGCCCAGAAGACAACTTGGTCCCGCGACGTTTTTACCAGTTTCATGAAATCGTCGTCCAAGACCATGTGTTCAATTCCCGGGATTTCGCCCTCCGCCATCAGATACCACATACAGCACTAGCAATGTAACGTATTGGACCGGTCACTTGGATTTCGGTCGGATACCGATACGACCTTAGACAACCTGATCCTGCCACCAGTTATCGGCTATTTGCCTTCCATTCCACCAAAAATGTTGCCTGGATTCAGCCAGTAGATATCCACCGAACACCGACTGCGTATCTAGAGATTCCAGCAGGTTCGAACTTGTCAATCTGTCAGGCAGTTCGAGAACCGAAGATCGTCAACAGAGTCAACAATACCAATGGCCCCACTGGAATCATCAGACTGGCCGGCACCCCATAACCAACTGGCAAGGTTCCGCTCAGAACTGCTATCGCCGCCACCAGAAGTGCGTAAGGCATCTGAGTTCTAACGTGTGCGATGTGATCGCAGCCAGAAGCCTGCGAAGCCAGCACGGTGGTATCTGAAATAGGCGAACAATGATCTCCGAAAATTGCGCCGCCCAGGACACTTCCCAAAGTAGCTAACAAGATGGGGTCGTCTGCCAGAACCCCTCCCTGGTCGATGCGGATTATTTCGTACGCCGTCTGAAGGGAAAGTGGTATCATGAGCGCCATTGTGCCCCAGCTTGTTCCCGTGGCAAAAGCTGCCACCGAAGCCAACAAAAACGCCACGGTGGGAAGCAAGTTCGGTGCTATTTTCTCAGCCATCCTGGCCCCTAAATAATCTCCTGTTGCAAGATGTTCTGCACCTGTCATTCGCGATAACGCCCACGCAAACCAAAGAATAACGAGTGCCGGCAGCATTTGCCTGACACCCTTCGCTGCGGACCTGACAACAACCGGCCATCTCAATCCGGCACCTCCCCTGGCCAACAGCATTGCCGTCATGAGACCGACCAAGGACCCATACATGAGCGCCATATAAGAATCTCCACCAACAAACTTCTCAAACCAAGAACTGGAACCGGGCGCCACTTGCTGCGCCGCCTGACTCCCGGTGGCAAACAGCACAAACAGCACCACCACAAATAAGAACACGATCGGCAAAACAGCAAACAACCACGCATGCCGCTTCGTCTTCAACCGTTCATCCTCTATTCCCTGCAACGCCCCAGAGTCCGGCGCTCGTAACCGACGGAGTTCGGCCTGCAACATCGGTCCGAAGTCACGTCCTGTGGCGGCAACGATCAAGACAAAGGCCAAGGCATTGATGGCATAAAACCGGTAAGGGATCGAGGCAATCAACATGCGGAAACCACCCCCCGGATTTTCTGC
Organism: Planctomycetota bacterium; assembly: GCA_963578105.1. GTDB lineage: Bacteria > Planctomycetota > Planctomycetia > Pirellulales > Pirellulaceae. Next base: position 124,504 of record CAUZBP010000001.1, on the reverse strand, counting down.
GAATTCCAGGTCCTGCAGGCCCAACTCGATGTAGCCGATTTCAGCTGCAACCCATGTGGATAGAATGGCCAGCCCAGCGACGGGGGCCGCCGTAGAATCCACCAGGTATGCAAGCTTCTCACGTGAGATTTTTAGCCGCTCGGCAAGCGGCCTGAACGTCGCGCCGACGAGCAAAGTGTTAGCGTAGTCATCGAAAAAGATGATCAGCCCGGCCAGCCACGTCACGCACTGCCCCCGACGCCTTGTCCTGGCCACCGGTACCAGCATTTGGACAATTGCCTGCATGTTTCCAGAACGCGCCATAACGCCTACCATGGCACCCATGAGGGAAGTAAACGCAAACACACGTAGATGGCCGTCATCGGTGAACGCAGGCCAAAGGAATCCCTCGAAAACCAGCACGGTTGCTTGATCGAGACGACCGCTGGATATCACCAGCGCACCCATGACAATTCCCAGCAAGAGCGACAAGACAACACGTCGTGTCAACATGGCCAGAACGATGGCCACAGCGGGTGGAAGCAAACTCAATATTCCGTAGGCGTGGTCTGTAGACATCTGTCCATGGAGGCATTTTGGAGACGTCAGTGATGCTCCTTTTGGAGCCATCCGTCCACAAATTCCCTTTCCTACACCCGCTTTTCATCCCCGCCTTCTATCTTCCAACCTCGCGCCTCAAGTTCTCCGAAGGCAGTCCTTTCTTCAGAAACCTGAAACTTAACCTGGCCGTAACGGGAGCGTCACCGTAAAAGTAGCCCCACTGTTCGGTTGGCTATCCACAACAATCGTACCACCATGGTCTGTGATGATCCTCCAAGATTTTGGCAGTCCGAATCCAAGTCCGCGTCCAGCTTCCCGCCCGCTGAAGAACGGATCAAAAAGATGACAACGAACCCTTTCGGGAATTCCCGGCCCCGTGTCAGAAACCACAATTTCCACTGTGGGTTGCTGGCCCGGGACACGTTCCGCGAGGGCCACGCTCAATTCAATTTCCCCCTCCTTGCCGATCGCTTCCAACGAATTCATACACAAGGACCTCAGAGCCACATTCAACTGATCACGATCGATCATTACCAACACCTCCTGGCCTGCATCGCGACGAACCAGTTCGATGTCTCGAGATTTAGCTTCCGAGACCAACTCGAGAATCACCTGATCAACAATCTCTCCTAGATCAACCTGACAACTTACAATCTTTGGGGGCTGAGCAAAGAGCATCAAGTCCGCGATCATCTCGTGAGCTCGAAACGCTTGACTGTTAATGGTCGCCAACTTGCGCCGGCGTTCTGGGTCCGATTCGTCAATCAAAAGCGTTTGGGCACGGGTGGAAATGTTAGCTAATGGATTGTTAATTTCGTGCCCGGCCCCATACGCAAATTGTTTCAGTGCCTTCAGCTTTGCCTCTTCCACAGTCATTTCAAAACTTTGTTCCAGCCGATGGAATCGTTTCAGTTTGAGGTTCAAAGCATCCAACACATAACCTGCGTCAGGTAACCTGCGCTGCCAATGGCCTTCAATACGGTTGACGAGCGCCGAACTGTGCTGGCTCCTTTGTTCTTGGTCCGGCTCCGGGCGTGGCTTCCTGTGGTCAGCAAGCCAACTTGGCACACAAGTCTGGCCGGCACGGATGTTTTTCCAGGTCACGGCCGGTCCGCAAGCAGATAGCCAAGAGTCGGAAACAGAAAGCAGGCGATGCAGGTAATCCTTCGACCATTCCTCCGTGGACGTGGGAACGGAGGCCATGGTGAGTTCAATCCAGGTCTCCACTTCCGTGGAACGGTCCAATTCATTTTCCAGCTTCTTGGATACAGGCTCCCAAACCTCGTAGAGTCGCGAAGCAATCCACGCAGCGACCGCGCTGATTGTGTCGAGACGCACCGCATCGACCTGCTGGGCCGTACAAACACTCCATAAAGCGATAGCCGGATCGATTGCCAGGGTGGACGACCAGGCAGTAGTTTCTCCGCCATAAGACTCTTCGAGCACCAGCCGCGAAAGTAGCAGAGCCGTTGAGTCGGCTAACGGCAAATGCCACACGAATGCATCGGAACAAAGTGGAGGCAGACAGAGCATTGTAGGATTCCACTTGGTACTCTGAACGGCACAATCTAGAGTGTTGATCAACGAATGGCTTTCTTCACTCCAGAACCTGTAAGAGCCGTTGATGGACGAGTTAACACCTTCGTCCCCGACGGTCCCATCCAACTCACCGAAGATGCGCCGTGGTCAGCGCGAAAAAACACGCGTATCCGTAGTGCCCTGCTACGACACGCGTGTTACATCTTTCGTTTGGTCAAATCCGGCCATCGATCTGATTCCGGTCGACCAAGTTAGATCCTTCTTTCTTTACCTAACAGAAACTAACTGGAGGTCCAGCAGTTCACAAGCTCGCTCAATGAGCTTTTCAACAGCAAACGGCTTCTGCATGAAGTCGTTGGCACCCGCCAACTTTAGTTCAGCAACCTTATCAGCTTCGACCATCCCGGAGATGCAAATGATTTGAACGTCGTCCAAACTGCTGTCACTGCGAACACGCTGGCAAACTTCCCTGCCATTGATGTCTGGTAACATCACATCTAACACAACCACGTCGGGACGAAAGTCCTTCACAAGCATCCCCGCATCAAATCCGTTGTTGGCAGTCCTGATGTCGAACCGTCGATCTCGTTCAAAGACGTCGACCAATAATTCAACGAGTTCCTCGTCGTCGTCCACAATCAATACTTTGCGCTTACCGCTATCCAGCGCATCGGTAGGAATGCCATTTTCTTTCATAAAGGAAAAAAGCTGCTCCCGAGGAATTCTTCGGAATCGGCTGCCTGGCACACGGAACCCCTTGAGTTGACCCGAATCAAAACATCGAATAATTGTCTGTTGACTCACCTTACAAACTTTAGCCGCTTCACCGGTGGTAAAAACTGTTTTCATAACTGCTATTCCTTGCCGTTCAGTTTTAATAGCCTTGAGGACTTCCAAAAGATTCTGCCCCCTACCCTTTCAGAAACTCTTAGCCCTCCTACAAAATCTGGTGGATTCCAGTGTTTCACTCAACCAGCAAGACTTCGTCGTGTTCGTATTTAACACAATTTCCTGTCTTGCTATATTCGGCTGGTCTGTCCAACCTTTCCAATGTTACCGAGTTTGTCAAAAGTCGAAATTATATTCATCTTGAGAACTGAGTCAAGCCTGATAAACATGGCACAAATCCTTATAATGAAAAGACTTAATTGTCTTGATATTTCATACGGCAAACGGGGGTGTTCAGTAGACTTAACGCATTGGAGAAGACCCGGCAAACGCTTGAACCGTACATGGTGACCCTTTTTTAAGACCTGGAAGCGTCCTTCGGCCCAAGTTCAGACCACCCCAAATGACAACCAGCAGCCCGACTGGGAGAGCCTCAGCGGACATTTTTTCCAGTTGATGCTGCCTCTCCAGACTCCCAAAACCCTGAAACCACGCTAGTTTTCGAATTCAGTGGCTAGTCATTCAGGTACAGACCTAGTCACTGCGCCGCTGATGATGACCATTCTTCAGTACACTCTGGATCCTCGGCTTGCGACAAACCGCCCCTCCACAGCCGCCAGATCGGTGGTCCTTTCACAATCCGCCACGGACTTTTAAAAAAACAAGCTTTTCTCCTATCCACAGGTTCAAGGATTTTTCACCGTGCCCGACCGTTCTTATTGGCTCTCCTTCTTTTATTTTTCTTGAACATTTTGGACCCGTCAACGGTCCTGCCGAAGAGGTAGAAACACACCGCTGAGTGAAGTAGCACGTTTGCAGCAGATGTTCAGCGAGCGCTCGGTCTACTTGTGCCCTACCGTATCAACGTCCGCGAAAGCCCTCATTCAGTTCAGACCGGACAACACCCAGTAAGAAAGCTACAGACAAATACCGGACCAGCAAAAAATCTTCTTCCGGGTGCAGGATTTACCGTCCTCGTGAACAGTCCTACGGTCCAACATCACGAACTCCCCACTCCGAGCCGAATCCAGCAACTGGTCACACGTTGTCCAATACCACCATATTGTCACGGTGGATCACTTCTTCGTAAGGCAAGTGCCCCAGGATCTGTGGAATCTGTTCAGACCGTTTCCCTTGAATGCGGTCAATGTCCCGCCGAACATAATTGGTCAAACCTCTGGCAAATTCTGTGCCATGCTCGTCAATCAGAGAGACCACCTCGCCTTTGGAAAAGTCACCCTTTGCTGAAATAATTCCGATGGCCAGTAAACTGCATCCCTCGTGCGCAATGGCACGACAAGCGCCGGCGTCCAATTTTAACTGTCCACGAGGTTGAACGGCCAAACCGATCCAGCGTTTCCAGGGACTGATCGTTTTTCCCTGTGCCAGGAAAAGCGTCCCTTCGAGTTCACCAGCTAGAATCCGGTCCAGAACCCCGACCTTGTGGCCACTGGCAATGATCACGTTCTCACCGGCACGGGTGACCAGTTGAGCTGCTTCCAGTTTGCTCGTCATCCCACCTTGGCTGATCCCGCTAACCCGGTCGCGCGCTAATGAACAAATCGATTCATCTACCCTGGCAACGGTCGACAACAGTTGGGACTCCCTGTTATCCGGATCCCCATCGTAAAGTCCATCGACATCAGAAAGAATGATCAGCAGTGGAGCACCAATCAGGTTCGTGACCAGCGCTGCCAAACGGTCGTTGTCACCAAAGGTCGTCAGAAGTTCGTCGACAGACACCGTATCGTTCTCGTTGATGACCGGGATTGCACCGAATTCCAGCAACGACAAAATCGTGTTCCTCACGTTTAGATAACTTGCTCGCTGGTCCAGTCCGTCGGCCGTGAGCAGCACTTGGGCCACATGACAACCCAGATGCCTGAGAGTCTGATCATAGGCTTCGATCAACGCTGATTGGCCAATGGCAGCAACCGCCTGAAGTTTGGCCAGGTCTGTGGGCCGTTGCTTCAATTCCAAACGGCTCATACCGGCGCCGACCGCACCCGAACTGACCAAAGCGACCTGCCGGCCTGCGGCCATGATCTTGTGCAGTTCTTCGCCCAAAATGGCAATGCGTTCATGGTTGAGTGTGCCGTCTGCGCTGGTCAGAACTCGAGTCCCAACCTTGATAACGATTTTTTTAGCAGCCGTTGCAATTTCCTGTCGAACCCGGTCGTGCATGCAGCTTGCCCCGAATAACTTGGCTGGGATGGTGCCAGTGGCGTAATCTGCTTCTATCCGCCTGGAGAACGTGGTTTCGTATTTAGTTCGAGCCTAATCTGCCCACAGGCAAACAACAACATCGGTTTCAAATACCCGGCTGGATGAATCGGTCTGCCAACGGGGCGGGACATTGGTTCTGAAATCTCGATTTTCTCCCCATCAAACACCCGTATTAAGATTCTGCTTGGTTGAGTCCGGTGGATCTTCGACATACAATAACCACTAGATCCATAGGTGCTACGGAAACAGCATGGGACGTTGTTGACACACTCTCCTCCGAAAGGATTTTTGTCTAGTTCTATGAGCGAGCTACATCACGAATGCGGGGTTGCTGCTATTTATCATTTACCCGGGCACCAAGTAAGTCCGCTCTCTCCACTTGGTGATCCGGAGCAAGTTTCGCGGCTCATGCCGCGTATGCTGCTGGACATTCAGAATCGAGGACAACTTTCAGCAGGTTTCACGACCTACAGTCCACACCGCAAGCGGTTAATCGACACCTACAAAGACGTAGGTAGCGTGACTGAAGTCTTTCGCTTGTCGCACCAAGGCAAGTACGAGAGCCTGATGCGAGAATATACTGGGCGGGCGGCAATCGGTCATGTTCGTTACGCGACCTGTGGTCGTGAAGACCTCAGTTACGCTCAACCGTTCGAGAGTCATCATCTACAGAAACGTAAATGGTTCAGTTTCGGATTCAATGGACAACTCGCAAACTACCAGGACCTGCGTGATGATTTACTGGCTGACAACGAGCAGCACCTGTCGCGCGAAACCGATACGGAAATTATTCTGCACGCAATCGGCCGTGAAATGTCGGGAGACCGGCGTCCAAGTTTGTTAGAAATCATACGTAACGTCAGCCAACGCTTCGACGGAGCTTATTGTCTCGTACTACTTAACGCGCAAGGCAATATGCTGGTTGCCCGAGATCCGTTGGGTATCAGACCCCTATGTTACGCCCTTCAAGGTTCTCTGTTTGCAGCTGCCAGCGAAAGCGTTGCTTTATTAAATCTGGGATTCGATCCAGAGAACATCAAATCGCTTCAACCGGGATCTGCTATCACCATTATCGACGGCAAGTTTTCTATCGATCAATTTTCCGAGGGTCGTCAACGCGCTCGTTGTTTCTTCGAGTGGATCTACTTTGCGAACGTCGCCAGCACCCTTGACGATCGCAGTGTCTACCTGTCGCGAACACGTCTGGGTGAGGAGCTCGCGCGGCTGGAATTGGCAGATTACCAAGTACCGCTCGATGATGAAACGATTGTCGTCCCTGTACCGGATACGAGTAAAGCGGCTGCCGATGCAATGGCTTTTCGCCTGAAAATCCCCGTTCGCGAGGGGCTAATCCGCAATCGCTATACAGGACGCACCTTCATCGAGCGTAGCGAGAGTCGTAAGCGCGCGGCCGAAATCAAGTACACCCCGTTGCGCGAGGTTCTAGATGGCAAACGAGTCTTCCTGGTCGAAGATTCGATCGTGCGTTCGACAACCATGAAAGTCTTGTTGAACCGGATCCGAGATCAGGGTGGTGCACGGGAAATTCATGTGCGTGTTGCATGCCCCCCTATCATTGCTCCCTGCTTTTACGGCATTGACATGTCTACAGTCAAGGAACTGTTCGCACCAGGATTTCTCCGGGACGGCGAACTCACCTCGCAGGCGCAGGCAGATATGGCAACCTCGTTGGGAGCTGATTCATTGCGGTATCTGCCCGTGGACGCCATCGCAAGGGCCATTGGATTCCCGAGCGACGAACTCTGCCAAGCATGTATCACGGGAAATTACCCCACAACTTGCGGGCAAGATTTGTATCAAATCGCATTGAAGAACGTTGATTCCAAGGATTCAAGTCGAACCTACGAATCCAAGCTGCCTGCTTCGCTTGAAACCCCTTCGTAAATTTTTTTCAGGTGCGTTGCAACAGGGGCCGGCTCAACGCTTCACAAACTCGGCACGAAACACAGGTTCACGTTGAATTCGTGTGCGACGTTCGAAGTGGGTGCGATAGTCGAGATCGTGCTCGGCGGGACTTTCCTGCACTTCGTAGGGTCCCACCAGATTCGGCTCCTCGTCAATCAAATCCAACGTCGTTTGGAAGTACTCCTCGACATCAGTCCAAAAATGCAGCCTGCCTTCCGTTCTTAACACGCGTTGAACGTCACGCAAAAAACTAACGTTTAGAATCCGACGGCGTCGGTGGCGTTTTTTCCACCACGGATCCGGAAAATAAACGTGCACTGCCAGGGTGCTGGAGTCCTCGACCCACTCTCGCAAAAAACGCAACCCGTCACCGTGAATCATGACGGCATTTTCAGACTGACTCCGAGCGAGCTTCGCCGCAGCAAACCGCGCGTATTTCGCAGACACCTCGACACCCACAAAATCGTGCGTCGGCCGTAACTGGGAAGCCGATGCCATGAAAAGTCCTTTGCCACTACCAATCTCGATCTCCAGTGGCGCCTCGCGGCAAAACCACTCAGCAACTCGCCAGGAATCCGGCAATTCCTCCAATGATCTCAAATGGGAGTCGAGATCCAAAGCCGGATCGATTTTTCGAAGTGCGCGACGGCCCATGACAGGGAAAACCGAATAGAAGATTTTTAAGACAAGGTAACCGGTGAATAACCACCCAGCTGGTTTCAGGATATGCCGGACGCAAACTGGATCAATGCAAACCACCTTGACGGCTGATCACTGATTCCAGTGATGATGCATGTTCGACGGTCACTTCAGTTTGTCAAACCCGGCTACACCTTCCGCCAACACATTACAATTACTGATGCGCAGGCGTCTATCCAGCAGACGCGCCGTCGATCGCGAGAAATACGTGGAGTATTCTGCTTGACCACCGGCCCTTCCTCTCAGTTCCAGACTCCGGCAAAGGCAGTCACCTGATTGGGATCCTCGATCAAAACGACCTTGGTCGACCTGGGAGAATGTGGCCGAGGCATCATCTAAGCCACCAACAGCATGGCAACTGTGCCCAGTACAAATCCGCCGATGTGTCCCCGGCAAGTAACATTTCCGTCCCCGTTGATCCGCGTCAAATTCAGCACTGAAAAAACCTGCAGTCACATCCAAAGTCCGACGACCAGCCAAGCAGTCAGATCAAGAATGGAATGAACATCTTCCAGCAGCAAATTCAACTGCTTTGCCCCATCAATGCTGACACAGCTTCCACGGGTAGGGGAATCCCCTTGATGACTCCTTCCACGACCACTTCGTTACGAACGAAACCCTGAAAACGACATATCAGGATCCGGCGCGGACGCGCCTTGACCAACTGCGTAGCCATCACCAGCCGGTCTCCTGGAACGACGGGATCTCGGAAGCGAATATCTTCCATGCCACCGAAACCCACCATCTTCGCCTTGAGCAGGTCGTGCTTTTGTGCATAGTAGCTGGAGAGTTGCGCGGCAGCCTCGCACATGATGACACCGGGCATCAGCGGCATGTCGGGCATGTGACCTCGAATCCAAAACTCCTCGCGTGTGACGTCCTTGTAACCAACACACACTCCACGATCGGTGTCCTCGAAAACGATCGCCGTCAGTTGTTCCATCTCGTGACGTTGAGGATTGTACCTGCGAATCCCGTCCAGATCCGCGACAACGTTGGACAGATCAATTTCTGTCGGATCAATGATCAAATCTCTTTTGGGCACCGTGGATCCCTACGTCTTTAGGTGCGAACCTTGTTCCTCTTCAACTTGCGCCCGCGCGCATTTGCAGGACGCTTACCGTGATTCGCTTTCTTGACTTTTCGACCAGGCTTACTCATAAATACTAACTCCGTAATAACAATCAACCGTTGATTCGTTCCGCCAAAAACTCACAAGTAAGCCATGGCGTCAGGCTGTACCAGTTGCTTCAACAACCGCTTGCCGACTGAATGGCAGCGCGCCAAACGTCCGGCAAGCAACTACAGATAAAGCCCATAGGTTAACAGTTGGCCACCAGATTGTGAAGTGACTTTTGTGGCTCGACCGTACCGATTACCATCGATTCTAGTTGTTATGGGTCCTGAGTCACCGTAAAATCGCTGCTATCCTACTCAGAATACCGGCCCCGGATGGCGGCGTACAAACTCCCGCATCGGCCAAGCACCGCAGTTCCGACACGCTGTCGAACCTTCAATTCGGTCGCACGCCGGAACAGGCTGCTGTTGAAGCATACTGCGCACCGAACACGTCGGACTAAAATTCGATCCATCGCCAGAACACATCAACCAAGAAATGAGAAACGCTCCCCTCTTCCTGAGGACTCCCCATAACTTTTTGGTGGTCCGGATCCTGAACCATTCGATTTCTTCGCCAACATTTCAAAAACCCATCATCAAACGTAGAACACTGGTTAAGATTTGATTTCGAGGACAATCTCTTTGCACACTCAAACCACCATCTCGTATTTTATTTTATCGGCCCGGTTCAATCAGTGCGAACCCTCTGGACCTACCTGCAGACTTCTGCTGACACGGTCCTTTGCATTCAACGCCGGAAATAGTCTGGACCGATCGAGAAGGCTAAGGAGTTGCTTAGAAGGAGACCCGTGCTCCGAAAATGTTTCCATCCGGCCTGTGTATCGACTCCCAGCATTCCCGGGAAATGGCCGGAAATCAGCAGCGGCTTTCGCTCCCGCTGCTTAACACGCATCTTCCGAACTTCCTGGCACTGGTATTTCTCGTTCGGTCCAATGGTGGAACAGCGGTTTCACGGAATGCGGCAGCTTTTCGTAAACCGTCCAAGGAACGGGAGGAACCGATCCATCGGGTTTGTCATGCGCCGCCACCATGCGACGATGTAAAAACGAATCCTTTCGGAGAACTTCCAGGTTCAGCCACCAGGGTGCAAACCGTACCGCGAAAGCAACACGCGGTTCCTCCGATCGATTCGGCGCCGCCGCATGCCAACAACGACTGTCCATCACCAGCACACTACCGGCGCTCCCTGTCGCATGTTTTTCATCAGACTTCGTTTCAAACTTGTCTACGCCGGATTCTCCAGTCGGATTAAAAGGACGGCGGTGACTTTTTGGTAGCACCAGGGTCGCCCCGGTTTCGGGCGTGAAATCCGAAAGCATAAACAAGCATGTTAAGTGCATGACCGCATCGGGATAAGGTTGAACAATTCGGGCCCCACAGTGCTGGAGGAAAGGCCAGTCCGCATGCCATTGTCCCCGTTCCTGGCTGGGATGATTCACCAGAGCCGTCGTGAAAGACACACGGTAATGTTCATCCAACAGTGAAATGACCAACTCCGTCAAGCGAGGTTCCACCAGGTAGGAAGCAAAGGATTGGTTGTAGTTGATCAGGCCAGCGATACAGACCGTGGAGGAAGGGGCAAAGTAGCTAGTTTCCCCCTGTTCATCAGCCGTTTTCAATATACCTGCACGAACTCCTTGAATCTCGGATTCGGGAATCACATCCGGCACGACACAAAAACCCTGGTCGCGAACCAATTCTACTCTTTCCCGAGTCGTCATCACATTCACTCCAAAATTTCAACTGTTTGATAAAGAGGCCGTTCGACCGCCATTTCGATACTAACCGTCAACTATACGAACCATGACGACGCCACCGCGACAGGTCGGTTTGGACCGCCAAAGTTTCACCCATTGAGGTTTCCAGTTCAACGCCTGCAAATTTTAGTCTTATTGGTCAGGGTTTGCAAAGAACTAACCGGAACATGTCACCCGCACCGAGACAGGTTCCATCAAACACCACGTGCCATCCCGTGGTTCGCACCCATTTCGAAACGCACGCAGGGTGCACGTTGGGTGGAAAATCTGTTTCCTTGGCCACGATAGCAACTATTCCGGTAATCGCCAGCGGATCACATCGACCTGCTCCCCAACTCGCAGCAACACACGTTTTAACTTCCCTGACCCAAATCCCGGTTTCAATTTACTACAATCGTCACCGACTGTTGAATCAGTGCCCGTGGCAATGAAACATCCGGCGATCAAATTAGCCAGCGCAGCTTCTTGCCGGTTGCACACCCTAAAGGCCCGTTATCAAGGCCCTTTAACTGCTTGAACCGGGCGACGTTGACCCCTTGCTTGCTCTCCAGCATTCACTACCAGCCGTTCGTAGTCGCCTTCGGTTCGCCAGCTTGACTCTTCTTGAAAATCGAGATTTCGAGAACGCGCCATACACGCCAATAGCGTTGGAAGCATTACTAAGGAGGTAAACAAACAACAACTTACTCCAATGGTTAGTACACGACCCAGACTCTTGAGACCCAAATGGCCGGCAATCATCAAGCTTCCAAATCCAACCAGGGTCGTCAGTGAGGTTAACAAGACAGCTGCAGCCGTCGAGCTACTGAGGCGATATCGACGAGTTTGGTTTCTAAAATCGTGAACGACGTGCACACCATCATCGATACCAATTCCCAAGATCAGCGGTAAAACAATCATGTTGGCTGGATTCAACGGAATTGCCAGGTACCCCATGATTCCAAAGAGTCCCAAGATGCCGGCTGCCACCGGCATCAAAGCCAAAAGAACGCAGGTTAGATTTTGAAAATCAAGCCACAACACAATCAACACGGCGATCAAGGAGTAGCAGGCTGCCTGGATGTAACTTTTCTGCATCTGCCGGGACGCATAATAGGTCTGCAGTGGTTGACCTGTTACTTCCGCATCAATGCTTTTCACATCTGCTACGAAACGTTCCAGTGCTTGCATGTCCCAAATGTCGCCACTGCTGAAAATTTTCAACAGGTGTCGATTTGTCTTTCCCACGAAACGCGCGACCAATCCAGCAGGTAAGTCGCTCATTTGCGGTGGTTCCGGATTTGCCATGGCACGAAGAGTGTACAACCTGGTCAGCAGATCCCCCGCTACCCGTTGCTGATAATCGGCCAGTCGCTCGTAACATTCAGCCAGCGGCAGACGACGCAGGATTTGGCGAATCTCTAAAAGTTGGCGGCGGGTATCCAAACCATCGGCAAGTTGGTAGGACTTTGAAAACTCTTGCCCCAACTCTTCGGGAGGAGACTGGGTGATCAGAGAAGGCCGTTCCGGAAGTTGCGAAAGACTGCGCTGGATGCGAGCAATGATAGACCTTTTTTCCCGGTGGTCCGCAGGCAAGAACGACACGATTTCTTCCACTCGATCGACACTGGAAAGTTTCAGAAATTTATTTTTTCGCGCGAGAAGTTCCTGTTTCGTTTCGGCCATAGAGAGCGCAAACCAAACGCTCTGGTCGGTTTCTTCCAACAGTTTGCGTTCCAAGCGAACGCTTTCCAGATCAGCACGCTGAAGGTTGAGAAGGTTGTGATCGTAATCCAAACCCGGTAGTCCCGGAACCATAAGAATGCAAATTAGCAAACACGCTAAAAAGATGCCCAGTGGAAACTTCAATAACAATTCGATGAAACGGTTAGCCTGAAACGGTTCAGGTAGACTGATGCGGGAAGCATGTCGATCTGACAAAAAAATCATCGCCGGGAGCGCCACCAATGCAGCCAGAATACACAACAGGATGCCCCCTCCTGCAATCAACCCCAACTCGGCGATCCCAGTAAATTCGGTCAACGTCGCAGAAGCAAAGGCAATCGCGGTGGTAATTCCTCCCGTGACAATCCCCGGCCCCACCTGGAAAGACGTCTGAATGAGTGCATTTTTGCAGTTGTGATTCGACCATCGTAATTGCAAATAGCGAGCCACGTAGTGAATGCCAAAATCGATACCAAGTCCGATGAGTATCACGGCAAAGGAAATACTCAAAATATTCAAGTGTCCCACGACAACGGTTACGAATCCAAACGACCAAGCTAAAGCGAGCAATAAAGCCGCAACGGTTAGAAGGGGATGACGAAGGCCGCCAAAACCGGCAATGAACAAACACGCCACACCAAATAAGCTCACCACTCCCGCATAGAACATATCTTTTTGACTCGTCGACATCTCGTCGTATTCCATCACCGGCAACCCCGTCAGTCCAATCCTGGCTTCCGGATACCGTGCCTGCACTTGCCGAATCAAGCGACGCAATTCAGCAATTGCCCTGCCACCGTGAGCAAAACGGTCGGTTTCAGAGGAAATGCGCAGGAGCACAAACCCCAGTCGACCCTGGTTCGCGAGTAAATACTGCGTGTTGAGCTGACTGACGAGGGCAAAGGAATCGCTCGTGGCCTGCCAAGGTGAGAGATAAGTCGCGTGCTCCGACAGAACGGCGGTCAGGCTGGCAACCAATCCGGCCATCTGGCTTTGCACGGCGGCATGCTGCTGAACGTCGCGGGAACGTGCTGTCGCGACAAGACGCTGATTGAGATCCCTCACCATTCTACCGGTGTTGAGCATACCCCAGTTGCCCGACAGAATTGGCGAAACACGTTGTTGAAATTGCTCAAGCCGTTGCAGTTCATCTAGCGAAAGATAATGAAGACCTTTGGCACGAATCTTGGACAGGTCGACCTTGTGCAACACGGCCTGAAACAACTGATCTTCATGAGAAAGGCCACGAGAAAGTTCTTCCAGGACCGGAATAATCGCCTCGGACACGGCTCCTTCGACAACAATCACCGCGTCGTCTTGTTCACCAAACTCGTTGATGTAGTCAATCCAAAGCTTGTTATAACCGCTCTCAGGATTGAGCAAATCGAGTCGACTGGTTCTAAACCCCAGATAGTTTGCTGTCCAACCCAAACACAACACAGCAACTGCAATCGCCAAAACCAGCGTGAACACCGAAAATCGAATTGCCAACCGGGCCAGCCAAGAAAGTGGCTTGGCAAGAACGGGCTGGCCATCTTGCGGCTTCCCTTCCGCCGTCATAGAAGATCCTTGAAATTGGCCCCCAAGCTTTTCTGGCGGCAAGCATCCTTGGACGTTGTTCGACCGCCACATTCTAACGGTGGATAACCCGGTCCTCAATAAGAGTCCTTGGAAACACTGTTTCGTAAGGAGCTGCTAGCTAGGATCACACCGGAAGCATCGGGCGGAAATGAACTCACGGGTAAGGATGAAAAAACAAGGCTTGCCAATCCAAACCCACCACTGCATCTGCCCTGAAACTACTCCTGTTTGACGCCGCTCCAACGCACTAAAATTCCACACAGGCCAGCCGCCAACAGGCAAATACAAGCCAAGCCCGCGTAGAAGAGCAGGTCCGACTGAACCGTTCCTGCCACGGCGGTTCCCAACCCTCCTACACCCAGGCCTGCTGCAAAGCTGAATCCGTAAGACAGGCTACGTCTTCGGCGCGGAGTGTATTTGGCGACCAGGCTGTTATAAATCGGCTGATTCATGAAATGGATAAAGGCAAAGCAACTGGCTGCCAAAAGTCTCCAAGGTCCAGTAGCCAGTCCCATTCCCAGGAGACAGGGAACTTGCAATAAAACAATGCAAGCTAACTGTTTTTCAAGAATACGGGCACGGGCAATTGAACCTGACAAATACTGACCAAAGCAACCCACAAGTAAAATCGCACCCGCAAAGAACTTGAATCGTCCGGCCTCGAACAGGGAGGTCCCTGTCCATTCCATGTTTGTCAAATAGCGCGGTAAAAAATGCAAAAAGGCAGAATACAAGATCCCACATAACATCGCCACGAAGGTGAGTACGAAGTAGCAGGCCCAATCAACTTGACGTGCTTCTTCAAAATTGGCTGACGGATTCTCCACAACTTTTTCATAATCTCGTCCCCGCTTTGCGGCAAAGAGAATTCCGAATAGTAACCCCGGCACGGCCAGTATCACGTAATATTCACGCCAAGCCATTCCCCAAGATAATACGGCTCCGGCCAGGAGCGGAGCTCCACCAATCCCAACGGATCCAAAAATACCGTGAATCCCCAACGCATAAGATCGGTTTTCGGAAGTCGTGGAATGGGAAATCAGCGCCAGCCCGGCAGGATGATAGATCGAAGCAAAGGCCCCCATACTGAACATGGAGACGAAAAGAAGCGGAACGGTTTGCACCGTTGCCACCATCGCGCAGGTGACAGAACAACCCACCAGGTAGATGGCCAGCATGCGATGGGATCCAAATCGGTCGACCAGCCAACCCGCCACCAACGCTCCAAAACCCCAGGGAAGTCGCCAGCACGATCCCAGTAAACCCGACATTTTCTTCTGGTCATTCTGATTCGAAGAATTGACCGTGCCTTCCTGCCGGTTGTCGGACACTTTCGAGGCTGTAAATTCAGCCGTTAACTCTTGTTCGACACTCGGCAACGAGAGCTCGTAAATATGAACCAGAGCGTGTGCGCACGAGATAAACAACACTAATCTCAGAGTTGCCGGATTCAACATGCGTTGGACAACTCGATGAACCGTTCCAAAATTTCGCCCGCATGCCCGTCATCGAGAACGCTGGTGGCGGACTTCAGACATTCCTCGAGCGAATCGCGATGATGAGCGGTCCAGAGTGCAGCAGCCGCATTGACCACCACGATATCCCGAGCTGGCCCCCGGTCGCCTCCAAAAATACCACGCAAGATTTTTGCACTTTGACCGGGGCCTTCTACCACCAGGTCCTGAAGCTCGCAGGGCTGCATGCCGAAGTCTTGGGGATGCCACGTGAATTCATGCAGACCGCCGGACCCCACTTCCGTTGCCTCGGTAACCCCCATCAGCGACACTTCGTCCATGATCTTCTCGCCATGCACTACCACAGCGCGTTGTGTGCCCAGCCTCGCTAACGCCTGTGCCAGTAAGGTGCGGAGTTCGGGTCGCCCGACTCCCAGTAACTGATAGCTCGCCCCTGCCGGATTACAGAGCGGCCCTATCAGATTAAAAATCGTCCGCACACCCAATTGTTTGCGGACCCCTGCGACGTGCTTCATGGCCGGATGCATAAGAGGTGCAAAGCAAAAACAAATACCCAACTCTTCCAAGCATTTCTCCATCTGTTCGGGAATCGCCATCAGATTGACGCCCAACTCGCTCAAAACATCGCTCGACCCCGACTGGCTCGTCACAGCGCGATTGCCATGCTTGGCGACGGGAACGCCTGCGGCTGCCACGACAAAAGCGGCAGCCGTGCTGATGTTAAACGTTCGAGCCCCGCCACCACCCGTCCCACAAGTGTCCAACAACCCTTCACGTTGCGAGCGAATGGGCTGCATGTGTCGACGCATCGCCTGAGCCGCACCTGCTACTTCATCAACCGTTTCACCTTTCGCATTCAAGCCTAATAAAAAACTGGAGATTTCTGAATCCGAACAGGAACCGGACATGATTGCATCCATGGAACGCGTCATCTCGTCCATTGACAAATCGCAACCACCGGACAGGGTCTCAAGCACACTTTCAATCACTGGAAGTATCTCCCACCAGACAGCTAGACAAATAGAGAAGTCGGAAATCGAACGATATCTGTCCTCAGTCCACCAATTACGGCGTAGAACCGATTGTACCTTGCGATTTAGGTCGCGAAAAGTGAAGACCTTCTTGCCGTATTACCTGCTGCAGAGTGCTTTCCACCTTGACTTGTTAACGACTGTGGCACGACTTAGAATTTGGGTGTTTTCGCGTTTTAGAGTGTACCGGCACCACCGCGTGAGCTACAACAGACACTTTTTCCTACAGCAACGTTCGAGTACGCGTTCACATCGCACACCTCAAGTAGCACAAAGAAATGACCCGGAAGGTAATTATCGACTGTGATCCCGGGATTGACGATGCGGTCGCTCTTTGCCTTGCACTTTACGAGCCCCGGTTCGAAGTGTTGGCAATCACAGCAACGGGAGGAAACGTTTCACCGCAACAGGCAAGTCGCAATGCGCATGTCATCCTCGAGCAAATTGATCCGCCACGCTATCCGCGTCTGGGTGCGGCCAGCCTTCATCAGCTACCCCGAACGGACGCAAAACAATTTCACGGCCATGATGGCTTGGGGAATGCCGGTTTCCGCGCTTCCGACTTGCACCACCTGCATCCGTCGGAAAAGCTGATTTGCGACACGGTGCGCGCCGCCCCTGACGAAGTCACCATCATCACGCTGGGACCACTAACGAATGTAGCCGCAGCCTTTCAGCGCGATCCGGAACTGGCATCCCTGGTCGACCGCATTATCATTTCGGGTGGAACGGTGACAGCTTCCGGTAATGTCAACCCGGCCGCGGAATTCAACATGTTCAACGACCCCGAGAGTGCCCGCGCTGTGTTTCGGTCGCGAACCACCAAAACACTCATTCCCTTGGATGTTACGCAACAGCTTGCTGTGACTCTCGATTTGCTCGATCATCTTCCAAAGCAAGGAAAGCCTGTGGGGGCATTCCTCGGGAAAATCATCCCGTTCTTCTTCCGCGCATATCGTCAGAAGGGACAAGAGAGCATCCATCTACACGACGTCGTGACGTTGATCGCTGCCTTGCATCCGGAACTATTTCAAACAACAGAAATGGCAGGTGACGTTGAAACGAGTGGCAACTTGACAACGGGAGCCACGGTCTTCGACCGCCGCCTCACTCCCGTTTGGCGGCCCAATATGGAGGTGGCCACAGCAATCGATGTGAACGCCGTAACTGACTGCCTCATCCGGGGACTCTCCGAAATCGGTTAAGCTGGGTGAAATCTTTTCTCCCGCGTCAGCTATTTCTAACACCTTCTGCAAATCGGCCTCGTGAATCCTCCGTACAGGCTGACAACCAGCCTTGTCACAACGTCTGCATCTCAGAAGTTCCGTCGGTCAGTTCGATCAATTTCTGCGAACCGTGACCTGAACCTGCAGGGTCACGGACTTTCCATTTCGCAAAACTTTGATTTCCACCTCCTCGCCGACGTGCGTCAGACCGACCGTGTTGATGAGGTGTCCGTCGTCTTCGATGGCAATGCCGTTGAAGCCCACAATAATGTCATCCTTTTCCAGCTTGGCAGCGGCAGCGGGAGAATCATCGGTAATGCGCGTCACCCGAGCCCCATAAGGACGTGACAGTCCAAATTGTGCGGCTTCGACCGGAGTAAAACTCCGATCCAGATGAACTCCTAAAAAGGCCCGCACGACTTTTCCATTGTTCTCAATCAACTGCTTCGAAACACTCAGGATCATCTTCATTGGAATAGCAAATCCAATACCGTCATTACCACCCGAATTACTTGCAATCGCCGTGTTAATGCCTACGACCTCGCCTCGTAAATTGACAAGGGGCCCACCGCTGTTGCCGGGGTTAATGGCTGCATCTGTCTGAATGAAATCCTGAAACTGCACGTTTTCTTCACCCAACTCTAAATCACGCCGGCCCTTCGCACTCACGATGCCAAAGGTCACCGAGCGACTCAATCCAAAAGGACTTCCCACTGCTAAGACGAAGTCGCCAATGTCCAACTCGTCGCTGTTCCCGATACGCGATGTCACTAACTCCGAGGCGGCAATTTGAATGACCGCAATGTCTGTAGCCGGATCATCCCAGATCGTCGTGGGATGAAACCTACGACCGTCGGCCAATTCAATCGTAATGTTGTGATACTCGGCATCTTTCACCACATGTCGATTGGTGGCAACGTAAGGCTGACCCTGGTGGGCAAAGATCAGTCCAGATCCTGCCTCTTCCACGTGACTGCCGCGACCGTAACGATCAGGACTGCGGGTTGTTTTTTCAGCGTCGATGTGCACGACCGAGGGCTGGACCAATTTGACGACTTGCCGTAGCAAGTTCCCTTGGAGTTCCAAGTCGGCAACTTGCTCAGCTAGCTGTTCAAAAGCTTTCTCACGGTCTGCCGAACTCATCACCGGCGTTACCAATTGGGCAACCAGAGGAGTCGGTAGAAACAGAAAAAAACAGACGGAGAGGATGGCTGAAAGATTCTTCAAGTTTCGAGTACAGAATGGCCGGAACATGAGCCGCTCCTTAGTCTCGTCGCAAATTTAATCCGAGGTCATTCCATAGGATCGGTATCACCACGCAGGTATCTAAAGTACCACCATGGTGAAGGAACACAAAAAAACCGTAGAGAGATCCTGTTTTTGATGTTTTGCCAGCGGCGCGACCTTCGGAAACAGAGAAGCAGTCGACTGCCCAACACCTGTTTTCCAACATGCCAAGAACTTCCGAAATCTTCGCAGACCGCGGAAGTTCTTGTTAACTGCTGGAAATCGGCGCTTCCATTCGCGTTCTAAGAAACGTCGAGCTCGATGTCGCCAATGAGCAGGTCGGGATCGCCGGATCCCACATCCACAACGCGTCCCCAGTCTTCACCACCACCAGGAATTTCTCCTGTTCTTTCCATCTCTCGCTGGCATTCAATGCAGCAAGTGGCATAAGGCAGAGCTTGTAGCCTTGCCAATAGAATATTGGTGTTGCAGCCTTCACAAGTTCCGAAACTACCACTGCGCATGCGTTCCAGAGCAACCTCAATTTGCGAAAGTTCGCGGCTCTCAACTTCCGCTAACTGTGAACTAAGTTCATTCTGGGCAGCATCCAGCGCAGCGTCTACTTCGTCGCCACCCGTCTGCTCGTTCAGTTCCTTCAACATGCTCAAGTCACCTGCCAGCGCCTTGCGCAGCGCATCACGCCGCTTGAGCAATATTTCCTTCATGTTTTCAATTGCGTCTTTACGTGCCATGGTTGCCTACTCTGGTTGTCCGATTGAGGCCACCGCCGAAGGATCTATTCCCCCCTTCAACTTCACCTTGCTCGAACTTCTAACCTAAAAGTGCCTCGTTCTTAGTTCCAACTCTTACAACTATCGTCGCTGGAAAACACCTGAGCGACGGCAGTAAACAAACTATAGTACGTACAAAACGATGCCGTGTCACGAAAATACTGTCCACAAAAAGTGTACACTTCTTTGACACCCCATAGCTGTTAACACGTGTCGGCAACGACCTTTAGGAGCACCCGGCACATCATCATTCAAGAGGCTCAAGCGGATACCCGCAGCGCTTTAAACTCGTGTCGGACACTTTCTTCGGGGCGGAATTCCTCCCCCGACAAGGTCTTTCCTCAAAACCCGTAATTCAGATCGCTTCTCGGTAATCGACATAACCGGCACATAATTACAGTTGAAATTTCCGAAGCGGCAGATTTGCCGTAAAAGACCCTGCTCCTAGCTAGATGATTCGTTGCCTGACCCCCTATTTTTACAAACAAGACCCTGCAGCCCACATCTCCTTGAATACTAGCAACTTATCCTAAATCGTTTTTTTGGCTGAAATGTCTAGTGTTACAGAAGGGCCCGGGCAGCCAATCCAGCGAACGGACTGTCTGTTCTCCCGAAAATCATGACACCGTCCAGCAATCTAACAAGATAGTCGCCCGGACTTGCATACTTCCGACCGGAGAAACTCGGCATGTTCCGTCGAAAAACAAGACAACCAGAAACACATCCGAAGTCGGAACGCCACTGGCCTGAAACACTTCGACGCCGACCACTGGAAGCCCGTAGCACAGCTTCCTTTCAAAAGGCAAGTAGTAACATTGTCGGCAGTTGAAATTCGCGCGACCTGGTCCACAGACCGTCTTGTCCAAGCTGGGCAACGGCAACCTGATGTTAGCTTGATCTTTAGCCTGTGACCGTCGACGTCCTCGACTTCCTCGACTTCCCGTCGGAGGATCCAGGTGAGGAACAAACGCTACGCAACTTTCAACCTGAAGTTTGGAATCTGAAAACTCAAGTGGGTCGTAGCGTTAATCTCCCCTCGACGCCTTCACATCGTTAAAGTCCCGCAGGTGGTAACCGATGGACAAATAGTCGAGAACTCGGCAAAGGCCTCGCAAAGCAACCCCCATACCGTCCGGTCCGCTAAATCCTCCGAATTGCCCACCACCCTTCACGTGTGGTTCCAGATCCAAAAACACACCGGCAATCCCGCGGCGTTTGAGCTTCCTGTCGAGCTTTCGTATCGACTGTCGAAAATCGCGTAGCACAAGTTCGTGAATTCCCTGGCCCTGGTCAGCCGGCACAAATTGTGTCAATGCTCCTTCGTCTACATAACCCTTCTGACTACTGGCTGCCAACTCGACATAGTCTTTGATGTGCAACCAGCCGATTCCTGTCTTCATCGCCAAGTACTGTTCGTAAGATTCGGATGTCGTATATCCCTGAGCAAGAAGGTTCGCAGCATCATAAATCAATAGCAAAGCAGGATGATTTACTTGCCGTTGTATCTCTCGCAACAAACGACCGTTTTGCCCAACCAGGTTCGCCTCGACTTCCAATCCAAACGTCAGGTCGCTGCGATGACAAGCCTCTGCGATTTCCCCCAAGTGGTCCACCGTCTGCGAAACATAGTCCCAAGGGTCTTCACCGCGAGGATGATAGAACGAAAAACCGCGAATCAATTTTGTCTCAAACGCATGTGCCAGATCACATGCACGACGTACGTCTTTCAACAAGTAGCGGCGAAAAGGAATGTATTTGTTCTGGGTCTTATCGTCGACATCAAGCAGTTTGACTTTGCCGATAGGCGAACCAAGCGACGAAACATTTAATCCGTACTCGGCCTCCAAATGACGGATTTTTGCAATCTCCGTCTTGGTCAATTGCATGACATTTTTGATCCCCTTACCAACGTCAATGAAACGAATGCTGTAATATTGCAATCCAATCGCAGCGAATGCTGCGAATTGTTCGATCGCTGTCTTGTGATTCGCAGCCTCGTCCGCAAACCCACTCAAAATTACTTGTGGATTAGTTTCTGCCATGGGTCTCCTCATACACGGTTGTTACGGTCGTCGTGATCCCACCACGTGGAGTGAATTTAGCTACCAACGTCATCCTCTTCGGCTGAACGACCGAAACCAGGTCGTCCAGAATTCGATTCGTGACGTGTTCATAAAAGATCCCTTCGTTACGAAATTGCTGGAGGTATAGCTTCAGACTTTTCAACTCCACACACTTCATTCCAGGTGTATAGATGAACGTCAGCGCACCGAAATCGGGCTGTCCTGTTTTCGGACATACCGAAGTAAACTCAGGACAATGAATCTCGATCAAGTAATCCCGCCCGGGGAACTGATTCTCAAACGTTTCGAGCATCTCCTGAAATCGATCCTCCATGGTTAGCTCCTTTCGGAAGACAATTCATTGTGTCAAGATACGGGCAGATCGCCTAGGGGCGACTACTAGGCATCCAGGTAGCCTCCCGGCACTGCTCCACAAGAAATCAATTTTGCGGGCGGGAGAGAACTTGGTCCTTTTCCCAGCCAGGCACTTCATGAGAATCGCTGAAATCTACCAATCGCTGCAGGGTGAAGGACGGCTTACGGGGACAGAGAGTGTTTTTGTCCGAACCACCAGTTGTAATCTGCGCTGCTGGTTCTGCGATACGCCTTACACCTCGTGGAAGCCCACAGGAAAAGATCTTTCTGTGAATGAAGTTCTGGAACAGACATTTTCATTCGACTGCCAGCAGGTCGTCGTCACGGGTGGCGAACCGATGCTTTCTGCCGAATTGATTCCGCTCTGTGAGGCCCTCGGTCAGGCGGGAAAATTTGTCACCATCGAAACCGCCGGAACTCTCTTTTTGCCCTTAAAATGCAACCTGATGTCGATCAGTCCCAAATTTTCCAGTTCGGCACCTTCCCCAACCGAGGAACCCACCTGGCACTACCGACATGAACAAACACGTCACGCGCCAGACGTCATCCGAAGCCTGATTAGGAGTCATGACTATCAGGTTAAGTTTGTTATCAATTCCATGGAAGACTGTGTCACCGTCGAAAATTACCTGACGGAGTTTCCCGAAATCAAGCGGGACAAGGTGATGATGATGCCCCAGGGAACGGAACCGGTGGGATTAAAGAAAATTCGTGAGTGGCTGGAACCCTATTGTTCTTCCAACTCCCTGACTTTCTGTCCTCGCAAACAGATCGAGTGGTTCGGACTGGCGAGGGAAACCTGAGTGCCGGGTAACGCAGGAAGGCACTCGTGTGTAGAGCTTGCCGGCCCGACATCCATGAATTCATGAAAACCATGGGTCTCCGCTCATCCGGTTACAATTGCCGGCGACCAACGCGACCCTGTGGAAGACACACTTGACGTGGCTGTTATTCCCCCGCCAAAACACACCGCAGGCCCACAGCATCATCTCGTGTGGACTTGTCGGCTGCGCGCCGGAAAGAACTTGTAAGTTGCTCTGGCTTGTCCTTCCAACTACCACCCCGCTGCACCTTTCGCGGCGCATCACCGCCCTGATTCCAAGCGGTAGCATCGACAGGTGCGCCTTGGTAATCATCGTGCCAAACATCGGCACACCATTCCCAAAGGTAACCGTGGATATCGTATAGGCCCCAGGGGTTCGGCTTCTTCACACCCACAGGAGGATCATTCCCCGCGGCATTTCCGGTGTGCCAACCGTACTCGTCGAGTTTTCGGGAATCATCGCCAAACGAATAAATGGAAGTGGTGCCCGCCCGCGCTGCATATTCCCACTCCGCCTCAGTTGGCAAACGCACCACCTGATCCGCCTGGATCAATTCGACAGATTGCATCAGCGCCGTGACTTTCCGGCAGAACCGCTGAGCCTCATCGTACGAAAAGTTTTCACACGAGTTGCGAGGCCCTTTCCATCTCGACGGATTGGAACCCATGACCGCAGTCCACAAGTCTTGAGTTACCTCGTATTTCGCGATGGCAAAAGGCCGATCCAACCTGACGCGATGGCTTGGTCGCTCGCTCGCTTGGCCCCCTTCCGCCCGGCCCATGGTTACGTCCACTGGATATCGACCCTGACCGGGTGTGATCGCAACAAACTCCTCGCGAAATGTTTTTAACAATTCGAACCGCGTGGCAGGTGGCTCTGCAGACAAAACAGCAACGACAATCAAGGCTATATGCATTACTGGACCCCGTTCATCATAAGATTTGACAGAGCGCAAAGAGCAGTTCAAACATCACTCTCAACCGATCGAACCGCTCCATGGACGGCGTCTCATCTGTAGTATGCAATCCAAAATATCAACAATCGCTAAAACCAGGCGACGGTGGACGACCAGCCCGAAACAACGACTCGCTAACACGGGACTGCTCGCCAAAGTGGCTATGTTCTTTTCAACTTCTTAAAATTTGTCCGATCTTGTCCACGGCCGCGGAGAGAGACTTCGCCGCCATTTGGAAATTCGTATGCCCAGCAATCTCCGGCTGAATCTCCACAAATAAATCTTTGGCACGGCGCAACTTCGAAAACTTTTTGCGAGCCTGCTTCAGATATCCCTCGGCATCGTTCGACTGCGCCGGACCTCCCAGGGAAAGCATAAAATCATAAAGAGCCCGATGGACTTCCACTAACTCGTCATCCTCGGCAACTTCTTCGCTATGTTTGATGAAGGTGCGGACCATCCACACATGGGCCAGTTGGGTTTCAATGCCCTGCATCGCTTCTTCGGGAGTCGCTTCTTCCGGAGTCATTCTGTGGCTCGACGGCTGGAATAGGATGCGGCGCACTCGGATTTGATCCAAAACCTCCAATCCGTCCTGAAACCGATTTTGATGTGTCGCCGTTTTCCGCCCCACAGGAATCCAACCTGTTGAACCGAGCCACCCTGAACACGACTTAATCCGAATTTGAAGGCGATTTTTCTGCCATTTCAAGAGGCTGACTAGCAACTGGCTTCTGGTCTTGATGGGCGGTTAACTGTTTTGGTTTGAAGAGTTGCACCACGGTGGCTCCCACGACCAGCATGATCAGTCCTGCGTAGAAGATAGGGCTGGTCTTTTCGGTGTTACTGGAGATCAGATAAATACACACCGTCAGCACAGGAGCACCTCCAAAAACAAGCGGCATGACAACAATCGGGCTTCCTCCGGAAGAAAGAGCAATGATAATGCCCAGCGCGCCCAACGCCCCGGCGGCGCCCGCTAATAAGCTCCAACTGGTGCCGCCGAAACTCCAGCCCCCACTCAACTCACCACGACTGGCAAGATAAATCGTCGGGACAATGATCGCCACAACAAAGTAGGCCACTCCTACACAAATCAGTGGTTTGAGACGGTTGTTTTCCAGCCCGTGCTGCCCTTTGTGGAGTATTGGTCCGTACGAACCCCAACAAAGAACCGTGAGTGCGATACCGGCGAAAATAATCAATGTTTTTGCCAATGTAAAACTCCACAATTTTTGTGCTCGGAAACTTGTGATCAAACAACGTCTTGTTTCTGTCTTCTATCCTAACCGGACCGCAATGCCGGCACCATACCCGTGCGCAAAGTGGCCCGTACTGCAATACCGCCGCTCACAATTCCTACGACCAGAACGGTCAACAGTAATTTGGATAACGAAGCTGCCGGGACGCTAGCGCCACCTGACAACCAATGTGGAAACACAGCCACCATCGCCGAGAAAATTCCCATTCCCAGCCCGGTCAACAACAACCATGCATTCTCCAAAAGTACCATCCGCGCCAACCTTGCTGGACGGAAACCCATGGCGCGCATCAATGCCAGTTCACCCCGCCGCTCCGTCACACTGCGAACTTGAACGGTAGCCAATCCGAAGGTACCCAGCAGCAATCCTAAAGCACCCAGGGACTGAAATGTCTCCAAGTAGGTATTCTGCACTGCTAGTAAACCATTCAAAACATCTTGCGTTGATTGAACGTCCAAACCCTGGTCACCAAGGCGATTTTCGAGCATGGCGCTCAGTTGCCGGGCTTCGCCGACGCGCCTCTCTTGTCCGGAATGATTCTGCGACGCATGAGTGAGTTCCGACAGTCCCTGGTCGATACCATTTTCATGAACGGAACCCACTGTCAACTTGTCGGGTCGAGTTTGGATTAGAAACAGTTGATAACCTCCTACATGAGGAAACAAATCAACGAAATACTCTTCTGAAATGAGCATGCTGCCTTGAAAAATACTGTTGGCTAACAAGGCCACAATCCTGTACCGCACCGACTGCCCGCCGTCGTACTTGATTTCAAAGCTCGTACCCGCGCCCTGGATCGAAAACAAATGCATACTGTACATGGCCGTATTTTTGTCGAGGATCACTGGCACCGCTCCATCATCAAAACGCTTTTCCAATAGTAACCATGGGTTATGGCGTTCAGCGTCCGTTGGAGAGAATGTCTCAGCCCAGCGGAAATCGTGCAGCCCAACGGAGTCCTCAAACAGTCTCACCGGTGCTCCCAGAACCCGTGGCTGGTTCGGTCGGAATAAGTTCAGACAACTTGCGTCATCGCCCCCTTGAACTCGAAACGCTGCCACTTGATTTCCAGCTTCCCGCCCCCCAAGGAACGTACTGTCTTGACCAATGATCCCCAATGCATCTCTCCCCTGCTTCGTGTTCAAATCGTGGTAGATCGGTTGATCACTTTCGGCAATCAAATCAAACCCGCCTGCTCCCTGCAATGAAAATTCGACACGAAAACAACTGATGGCCACGATGAGAAAAGTAGCCGCAGCAATCAAGCCGATGGTCAGAACACTTCGGCTTGGGTTGCGGGAAATATTACGTCGCGCCAGTCCCACCAAGGACAGGTGAACCGGTTGTTTTCCGCAACCTTCGATACCACGCCGCAACCACCAGGAAGTCGACAACAGGCTTGCTACCAGGACGCTGCCACCGCAGCCAAAAAAAGCTCCCGCTTGTGCTTCACCACCCAACTGAGTCCCCAGAACGGCCAATCCCAGAGCCAACACGAGAAGTCCCATGGCCCAATACGTACGCCAGTTAACCGCACGCACCGACCCCGTCACAAATTCCTCCCAAACACCTGCCAGAAGATTTCTCACGACGGGTTGCTGTAAACGCCTGAAGGTCAAAAGCATGGCGAAAAACGTGGCAATCATTCCACTAAATAATCCCAAACAGAGACTCGTAAGTGAGACGTTATGTAACTCAACAAATGGAGTCGCAATCGCATCGACCCACCACGTACTCAGGCCCAGTAGCATCAGCGCAGCGTAACCGATCCCTGCCACAACACCCACCACGCTGCCGATTGCCGCCACCAACAACCCTTCCAGGGCATAAGCTTTGATGATCTGGGGACGTGTCCAACCCACCGCCGCCAGGACTCCGACTTCCCCGGCGCGTTGCTGTATCCCCAGTCGAAACAGCAGGGCCACCAGCATCAGGGCTGCGGCAATCAGAAAGAAACTAAAGCCGAGAAAAAGTCCACTGAACGATGTCGTTCCCCGCGATGCCTCAATCCCCTGCCTCCGCAATGGCAACAACCGGAAACCAGGCTGCAGTTGATCTCGCAGAAACTGATTCAGGATTTTCCCCTCAATCTTTTCTGCAGACAAACCGGAACGATGCGGAACGCGGTAGGAAGTCGTGCGGCCAAAGCGAACGGTACCCCAAAGATCTTGTCCTGTACTCAACGAAACAAAGGCCTTGGGTGTGGCCCGGTAGTAGTCCCAGTACAGTTCATCCGCGTCACGAATCCGTTGCCGCTCGAATGGGAACGGTGGATCCCAATCCTCGACAGACTTTTTATCGGTGAAACCCTTGACTTCAGGAGTTAACCACGGGTCATTCGCGAGAGTTGGACGCTGATCGTAGGAAGGAGGTTGCTCGCCGTCGTAGGGTTCGGCAGGCTGGGTGAGTTCTACGATCGTTCTCACTCGAAACGTAGCCCAATGCTCGACGTTCGCGCCATGAGTGCTCTCGGGTGTAAAGTAGGTGACATTTACCAATTCGCCAGGTCCGACCTGCAGGACATCGGCCGCCCAGCGGTTCAGCACAATCTCATCTTCCAACAGATTTTCAATTGCCTCTCCACTGGTTGTGGAAACAGGGCCCAAAGGAGATACCGAATCAATGGCGGTGATCGTGGAATAGGGGATGTCCTGTCGGCTGAGTTCTGCGGCAAGAGCACTTAAAACCAGACTGGAAAGTGACTGACCCGGTGGCTGCAACAGCGCAACCTTTTCCAGAACTCGATACGGAAACGGCCCCCGACCAATCGAATTTGCCAGGTAGGTCAGCGCCGCCTGCGAGTGTTCTGCCGCTAAAACATTCTCGATGGCAGCATCAACCGCGGGGAGAAACATCATGCGATTTGTAAACACGTTGTAATAATCAAAAATTACATCGATTGACGCCTGCGGAGATTCCTGAAACGTCAGTCTCTCTCGCTCAATCGACATGCCATAATCCTCCAACACTGGCTGCAGCGCCTCACGCAGGACTTTGGTGGCCGTCGCATCGGCAGGCTGTCGAGAGGTGATCAGAATCGCATTCGCCCGATCGGGCTGCTCTAACGCGTTTTGCAAAATCGACCGAGCAACGAAAGCGATACGTGGCACGTGCTGCGTCGGTCGTAAACCAAACCGCCCCAAACCTTCAGCAGGAATAATTTCGACCACCTTCAGTCGTGCCAAACTGCGGACGGTTTCTGTTTTACGTCCGAACGGACTATCGCCAGGAATTAAATTCTGTCTGGGGAGCCGCAGGACGATCGGATCTCCCAACTTGGCACCCAACTCTCGGGCCAGGGACTCATTCAAAACCACCTCGTTTAACCCAGGAAAAGCTTGGGGTCCGCCTTGCCCCAGTTGGAAATAGTTGACGTCCAAGCCCCAAATCAACACCTTGTTTGCACGCAATCTCCCACGCTCTCCTGGATCCGTCCTCTCTGCTGTGGCTCTCAGAAAAATAGCGGGCTGCGCCGACTCGAAGTGTGCAGTGAATGTCGCGTCTTCAGCCAACTCGCGGGCCAGTTGGTCGCGGAAGAAGTGCTCCGCCACAAAAGCGTGATCAATATGTCCGAGCCTGTCTAACAACAGGTGGCGAAGGCTCTCCCGCATCGAGTCACCAACGATCAGGGCGCCTGTCAAGATAGCCGTGGCTACGACCACCGCCATTGCCACGGCGCAATGAATACGGCGATGGTACCTGAGGCTGCGGAATATTAATTTGGAAGGAGAAATCATTCAGACGTCAACACGCCCCCATCCAATTCAAAACGGCGGTCGGCCTGTGCGGCCAGATCATGACTGTGGGTAACGACAACCAGCATGTGGCCGTCCTGGGCCTGCAATTCAAGCAATAATTGTCCAATCTTCTCACTGCTCGAGCGGTCCAGGTTCCCGGTAGGCTCATCTGCCAACAGCAACTGGGGCCGTTGAATCAGAGCCCGCGCAATGGCAACGCGTTGCCGTTCACCCCCCGATAGTTCTGCTGGAAAGTGTTCGGAGCGAGCAGCCAGACCCACGCGTTCCAATAAGTCCTGACCCCGCTCGACGGCCCGTGGTGTTGCGCATCCGGCTGCCAAAGTCGGTATAAGAACGTTCTCCAGCGCAGAAAGTTGCGGTAGAAGATGATGGTCTTGGAAGATAAAGCCGACTTTCTGATTGCGGAAAGTGGCCAGTTCATCCGCGTCAAGTGCGAAGGGATCCTGACTGTCGAGAGTCAACTTTCCTGAAGTAGGAACGTCCAGGGTTCCCAAAATATGTAACAGGGTGCTCTTGCCCGAGCCACTCGGACCCAAAACCGCCAGACTCTCACCAGCTGACAGCTGCAACGACACATCACTCAACACTTTGAGCGGTTCCGCTCGCGTCGCGTAGTGCTTTACCAAATTGAGAGCAATCAGTTTCGACAAATTTCAGGGCTCGCGATTTCGAGTTCTTGATTCGAATTTAAACTTCCCGGTTTTCCCCTCCGTCGTCTTCCACCTCATATGCTGTATCTACCGATCTTTCAACTGACACCCAACAGCGCTGCACATCCCAAACCGTAAAACGTATACTCAACGTCGACTCCTTCGTCCCATGCCGCTCCTCGATAACCCCCAGTCGGAATTTCCAGCGAGTTAGCGTAACGTCGTGCAGCAACGATGTCGATCTGATCTGCGGCTTCGAGATCCAAGAGTGTCAGATAACCGGTAAATGTACTGAGCAGATCGGCAATCGGAATGCGCGTGTTGGCTCGCAAACCGCCCTCTTCGTTCTGCATCTCAACGAGAAACTCGACAACATCTTCCCGCACGCTATCCTCCATCGCCCGCAAAATCTTCAGAGACGCCACAGCAGCAGCCGTCGGGTTTGTCGCACCACGCTTTTGTACGCGAATCTCGCGAAATCCACCGTCGTCACTACGCTGTGACATCAGAAAATCAACAACACGCTCGGGGTCAGTGAGCGAGTGTTCGATAAGTTCATAGCAGAGCAAGACCAGAAACGTGTGGTACGTGCTACTGGCCGCACCTTCCGCCCCTTTAGCATAGCCACCGTCATCTCGCCGCAGCATCTCCAACGCGCGGACAACTTCCTGGCGCCAGAGCGGCGATTGATCCGCAAATACATCGACTGCGGCAGCCGATTCTAAAACAGCAGCCCCGTAAATCAAAGAAAAAAAATCGATGATCGATCTCTGACCTGTCAAATGTTGCTGGAGATAACTGGCTGCTGCGCGAGCCACATTCGCATCCAATTCCCCCAAGACCGCCAGGCTTCGCAGAGCGAATCCAGTGTAGTACAAGTCACTGCAACCTTCCCTCCCGGGGAATCCCCCATCGGTCAGCTGGGCAGCGCGCAGAAACTTGATGTGACGCTGTCTCCTCTGCTCGTCCAGCTCCGCCAACCCCCGGGAAACCCTGGCAGTCAGTGCCATTAGATAAGGGACCATCACAACCACCAGCCAACCCGAGGCATGAATTTTTCAACCGGTGGAATCATAATAACGGCCTCAGCTTGTTGGCAATCGTTTCCGGTAAGGGAATCGCACGGGGCCGAGCCCCCTGCTCTATCCGACAACATGCTGCAATCATCTTTCCGTCGGCCACGTCCTGACCTTTGCAAGTAAAACGGAAATGGTAGTGAACACTTGAGGCACCAAGTTTCTCCAACGAAATCTCAATGTCGACCGTGTCTTCAAAACGGATCGGCGCATGAAAGTCACACGAAGTGTGAACTCGGGGCCAACTAATCGTCCCCTCGTCGTCCTTCATGAATACGGAGAATCCCAGCCGGCGAATGAACTCGTGCTCAACTTCTTCCATCCAGGCAAAGAAAGTACTGAAATGAACGATGCCAGCTGCATCCGTATGGCGGAATTCAACGAGGCGAGTTGTCTTATAAGGTTGGGGCATCAGAGGGCTTCGCTTCCGGACATGTAGTGTAGTCAGAAATAGGAGCGACAGATAGACAAACACCGCCCGGCGCAACGAAAATGCCTGCCGTTGGGATTCGACAGGCATCCATCACGATTTCCTACGATACGTCGCCCGAGCTACTCGCCCACGTACGGCAACAAGGCCATAAAGCGAGCACGCTTGATCGCCTGGGTCACGGCATGTTGGCTAGCTGCCTTGCAGCCCGTCTTCCGTCTACCGACGATCTTACCATGCCGATTGACAAGTTTCTTAAGTAGCTCAATGTCCTTGTAATCGACATACATGGGACGGGGCCGAACGCCATCCACGTAGATCGGATCTTTCTTCGGAGCGCGATTTTTCGTTTTGGATCGCCTATGGTTTCGATTTTGTGGTCGCTTCTGAAAGGGCATAAATCAAGATTCGCTTTAATCCGGGTGAAACAGCAAGGACACTTGCGGCCCGTGCATACCAAAAAGTACGTGGAAACCAAATTTTAACAGACTTGGCTCAGCATTCAAGGTGAGTCATGGGGTCGTTGACGGGAGCAGATCGACCCGTCACCGGGGAATTACCTTATTTTGCACCAAAAAAACGGGCCAATGTTTGCTCGTTCGGTGGTCGGGTGACCAGCGAGACGGCAACCAGGGCCACCGCCGAAGCCAGAAAAATTGTCAGTACAGGCATGGTTTCATAGGTCACTCCCCCCACAGGGATGTCAACGGTGAAGGCCCGATCCTGGCCAAAACCAGATTGTCTGAACAGGAACAACCAGGTCACAATCATTGTTAAGATACTGGCATAGGCTCCGGCGGCTGTCAGACGTTTCCAGTAAACCGCAGCCAGCACCAATGGAAAAAGGCTTGCAAATCCGCTGAAACACCAGACGCCCATGCCAAACACACTCCGCTGTGGCAACAAACTCAAGCCATAAGTCACCGCTACAATGGCGGTAATGAAACCACGGGCCATCCAGATTTTTTTACGGTCCGTCAAACGGTCATTGCCGACGTAATGGCCCACGATGTCTCCGGTGAAAATAGTTCCCAGACAGAGAAACTGACTGTCCAAGGAAGACATGATGGCCGCCAGGATCCCGGCGGTTAAGAACCCGCCCAATACAGCACTGGTCTGAGTTTTAACCAGAAACGGAAGTACGGCATTGGCATTGACGATATCCGTGCCAGAAATTCTAGGTAGCGGCGGTTTTCCCGGGACCAAACTGGTTGTGGCCCAAATGCCAATCAACACGCAAGGGACCCAAACAATCATGATAAACACCGGATGAGCTACAATTGGCAACTTGAAACTGCTGGCGCTTTTAGCCGTCAGCCAATGCTGGAATAAGTGCGGAAACATGCCTACGGATAACGGTATTAGCAGGTACGTAAGAAATTTTGTCTTGGACATGTCGATGCGAGTGATTTTCTCGTGCGAAACCGCATCACTACACAGCCGTAAATTTTCCAGAAAAGAGGGCTGCCCGCCGAGTTTCATGGCAATGACGTAAAATGCCACAATACCTAACACCATGAATACGATGGTCTGAAAAGCGTTTGCCCAGGCAGTGCCACGCATGCCACCAAAGAACACGTAAGTCAACACGATACAGCAAATCACCAGGGATCCAATCCATGGGGGAACACCCCCGTGTGTGCCGGGATTCGATGTCGGAAACAATTCCGGGAAAGCTCCCCCTGTCATTGATTGAATCACGACACCGCTGGAAATCACACCGATCAACAAGTACGGGATGACGAGTCCCACAATGATAGGAAACAACAGTAAGCCGATTCCGTCATTCTGCAGGCGGTCCCGGAAGAACTGAATCTGGGTTGTGTATCCGAAACGATGGCCCCAGGACCAAAGCTTGATACCAAGTACAAAAAAGCACAACGAATGGATGATGCCGCTGGAAGACGCCAGCATCCCGTAGACTCCAATCCCTTCTTTGAAAGCTTCCCCGGAGGAACCCACCAACGCAAAGGCCGTCATGGTCGTGCCAAATAGTGACATCAGCAATAAAAAGGGACCGATCGAGTGGCTTGCCAGTAGATAGTCTTTACTGGTGCCACGGAACAAGAGGCTCGCCCCCAGGCCCAATAAAAGCAGCAAACACAAATAAGCGACAATGATGACAAGTTGCGTCATATGTTGGCACCCTGCTGCGACGCTTCTTCGCCGTCACTCAGCGCACGTGGCCAGGCAAACTTCGTTGCCAGAAACCAGGTGACCGACGCCGCAACGGAGATACAGGCGTGGTAGAACAATCCCATCGGGATGAAACCGAAAACTAGCGTGTCGTCCTCCCAAAACCAGTTGTCCTGGTGCAGCACCAGAAGTAGCAGGAGGAAAATCCCAATCAAATACCGCATGTTTGTCGGCACCGTCAAAGACTTTGAGAATCGAGTGAACTGACCTGATCAGAAAGAGCCAGTAGTGTAGTCCAAACCGGCACCCTGCACTAGGTACCGTCGAGGATTCTCAATGTTTCGAGGCAAGTGGTGAGTTTACCGTTGGTTCAGACCCAGGCTTCTTTCATCACCCTTCTAAACTCCAAACACTCCCGCTCTTATGGTTCAGAATTTTTCATGGGCCTGACAATCTCCAAGAGTTCAACCGCCGGAAGCCCATTGCAATAGATCAATGCAGTACGCCCATAGCAGCTTGACTCCGGTTCCGCTTGAAAAAATCGAGCCAATTCGACACCAGCTGTTATCTTCCACAAAGAAAGGAGCCTCACATTTCTGAGCACGTCGTGTTCGATCAAAATTCGGCCAAGCGGAGCCGATTGACTCGTTAGTTGACTTTGAACTTCCGGTTCCAGAACGACATTTGCCAAGCGGACAATGCCAAACTGAACGGTACGGCCGTCGGATCTCCTTGAAAGCAGTATTTTCCGTGCGTAATGCGTCTCCGTGGTATGGACCTCGAGCACGCGGAGATCAACAGGCGAAGCGTGGTGCGCCTCAATCGTCAACGTCATGTGTTGATCATGGTCCAGCAGGATCCGTTCCAACTGAGGCAACTCGCTGGCCGGCACTTCCTGAAATGCACCCAATTCGTCATCGGGCCGATCGTAAAACAACTGCACCAGCGCATCGAGGTCCGGAGAGCTTGAGGAGTTCATGACACCCGGTCGACGGTCGTACTGGTGGCAATTCCCAAAGTCGGCATGATGACCTCCGAGATCGATTCTGCAGGCGGTTCCAAAATCGTATCCACCATGTAATACATCAGTCGGCGCAGTTCATCGGGCTCGATTTCATCAGCCACCTCTTCCGCGCGTTGCTGATATCGATCGACCAATTGACGAGCTTTTTCAAAGACATCTGCCTCCCGGTACAATTGGCACACTCGATGGAACCGTGATTCCGACGAAAGCGACGAGTCATTAACTAGTTCTTCTAACTCTTGTTGCGAAGATTCAGAAAGACTCGTCAGCGCCAATGCCCAGAGGACGGTGGGTCGACCTTTCAGCACATCTCCTCCAGCAAGGAGTTTGTTGTGGTCATCACCCTCCCAATCCTTGAGATCATTCAGAATTTGGAAGGCAATCCCCAGATGACGGGAAAACTGCCTGATGGAAGTTTCCAAAGCCTCGGCATCACCGGCCAATCTTGCACCCAGGTACATTGCAGCCTCAAACGCGGGAGCCGTCTTGAGAGCGTAGATTTTCAAGGCATCGGCGGGTGCCAACCGTTTGTCCCGTGCATCTCGCCAGAACAGTTCGGCCCCCTGCCCTTCAGCAAGCCGCAAGTGCGACTTGGCCAAACAATCCAGCATGTCGCTTACGGCCTCGGGACCCAGCGTCGCTGATTCCCGGCTCACCAGCCGATAGCCTAAGCCGATGAGATAGTCTCCGACGTTGATGGCCATAGACACTCCAAGCTTGCGGTGCAAGGTCTCATCGCCATAACGGTAATGGTCGTCGTCCTCGATGTCATCATGGACTAACGATGCTTTATGAAATGTCTCAATAGATAACGCAGCCCGGAAAATGGAATCCGAATAACTCGCCACGTGCCCGTCGCCGGAAGCTTCCGTCCCCTTCGCTCCGGTCAAAGCATCGTAAACCGCTAACGTGATAAATGGCCGTGTATACTTGCCACCTTTCCCCAGAAAATCATGAGCGATCGTTTCGGTCGACGTGATCGGATCCAAACTGGAAATCGATGCGCCGTTCATTTCACCCAAACGTTTACTCTCTCGCAAGCGAGGCGCCAAACTGTCAAGCTTTTCCAGATCGAACATTCCGCCGGCCGCACGCATCAGATGCACATAGGTCCGCGTCTGTTGAACCGGCTTGGTTTGCGAGACTTGAATCATCTCGTTGACCCAGTCCTCGTCCACGGAAGTATTGCGACAGTCGCTCGAGAGCAAAGGGACCGCCATGCAGGGAATGCCCGCCAAAAGTATCTTATCGATAGCCTTTTCCAGTACATTCAAACAGGCGACTCCGACAATGGCGTCGACGTGCCCGCTCACAATGATTTTCAGCACGATCGGCGAGCCTTCAGCCACAAGTACTTTGTAACCCATTGCTTCGGCCTGACTGCGAAAATCAGCGATACTACAGGCGCCGCATTTCTCGCAATCCAATCCAAAATCGTCATAGTCCGCCGGACAGCCTTCGGCATGCTTCAGGCAATGCGGCAGGAGAAAAAGACGCCGTGAAGGAGGAACCGTGGCCACCTGATCCTGATAAAAACATGAGGCGAGAACAACCATCGTCCAGCCCACATAGCCTTCAGTTAAATCCATTCCATCCAGCAGAGACCGGACAACCACCTCCATTTCGTCTTTTATTGGTGGTAGCGCCTTGTCCAGACCAGCGGCCACCTCACTGCACCGTGTACGGATTTTCTCGCGCAATTGCCGGGTTTCAGGAACGATTTTCAGGTGGGCCGTCTTGCGACGGCGCGATTTGCGCTGAACTTCTTTGCCGGGCGAAGGATCGCTTTCCGCGGATTGCTGCGTCACCGAAACTGGGGCCAAAGTAATTTCCTTCTCGAGCATAGGATTTCCGGGGGGGCGTTTGTATAAGGTTCTTCCGGGAAAGAACCTTCATCTAAATGATCATTGACGAGTAACGGCTCCCGGAGGAGTCATGGAACTCTCGCCAGCCAGTGCCTGACACAGAACCGGGTCACAAGTCATCTCCCTGACTGCACTGCCCAATGCCGCAGCCGTAAACACCAACGGGTAAAGGCGCTCATAGTACCATAGTTTAGCGAAGTAAAAACCAATGGGCGAGGACTCTTGATGCCGATTCTCCAGAACAGCCGTAACAAGCCAATGAAGTCCTTTTTTGATAGCGGGTTGCAGCGACGCCCTCCTTCCTCCAGAAATCAAGGCCTCGACGGCCAAAGCGGTCTCTTCCACGCTACTGTTGCCGGTTTGGCCACTTTCCCAACCGGCCTTCCCCCCCCAACCACCGTCTGGGTTCTGGACGCTGTTCAACCAGTCGAAGGCGCGCTGAGGTGGCGTCATTTCCAACCGCTGCAGGTCACGATATGCCAACAAAACCTTGGCCGTCCCATAGAACGGGTTCTCTTCCCGGGGATGGTGCTGGTTCCCGAACCAGAGCGGTATCCAGCAGCCCTCCTGACGTTGCTCCTGCTCCAAGTAGCACAGACCACGGGTCAAGGCGCGGTTCAACCGCTTACGACGAGGAAATTGGTTCTGATGGGCAGTCAACGCCCGCATCACATGCGCCGTCAAATCGCTGCCACTGCGATCAAATGGCAACTTGCCCCATCCGCGGCAAAAGGTCGGCCAGCCACCATCAAAGTTTTGAAGTTTCAGTAACCACTCGATTCCCGAAGCAATGGCTCCCTCGATGTTCTGTTTCATTTTGAAAACTCGTTGATCGTGCTGATCATCGGCGCAAGACAAGAGACTCTTGACGGAAGACAATGCCAGCAGTGCACCAGCCGTATCGTCCGCATCAGGAACGCCACCGCTGAGATCCGTCCAACCCCAGCCACCAGGGTCTGCAGCTGTGTATGGATGGCGAACACGATGCTGACACGACAACAACCAGTCGACACAGGAAAAGAAAGCATCACGATCTTCCCCGCTGATAGATTCCAGTGACTTGGTAGCAGGCAAGGCATTCATCGCCAGAGTCGTGTTCCAAGCGGCAAGATTCGTGTCGATGGGCCAACTACCGTCCGGTCGAACCGAGTCGACAAGGAATCGCAATCCCTGTTGCACAATCGGATGTGCAAGTCTGCCTGTTGAAATCAAACTCATCGTCACAAAACTCGTCAAAGGAACTGCTTCCAAATAACCACCACTTGTGGGCTGTGTCCGTTCCAAAACCGACAAACTACGTTGGATAGCCGCCTGACGTACCCAACGGAGTCCGGGGTTGCGCGGGGGAAGGTGGTGAAATCGCGCCTGCCCTACTGCCACCAGCGCCGGAATCGCATAACTGACAACGGGCAATCCAAAAAACCGGAACCATGAATGCGGAAAGCAGGCCAGCTCGAAAGGCAACGCTGAAATTTGATCCCAACTCGTCATTCCGGCGAGGGCACAATTGGTCAGTATGGGCACGGCAAACGTCTTGTCTTGTCCATAGCGAGACAACAATCCTGACACTCCATCTTGTTCCTCGATATAACGCTCCGCCCGTTCAAGCACACCGTTCTCAAACCCGGACTTCCCAGCCAGCTTCAAAGCGGCCACGCAAAGCATCGTCGTAGCAATGTTGGACAAACTCTTGTCGGTATCTCCCCATCCACCATCCTCGTTTTGTTCCTGCAGTAACCAGCGGACGCCATTGGCATTCAACAACTCGAGGTTCGGATCAGAAGACGCGATTTGTTCAAACCCGCGTTGAGCCAAACACAGCGTACTGACCGCTGTCGCGGTCGACAGAGCAGAACTTGAAAGTTCGCCTACCCAATGACCTTGGGCATTGCGCTGCGCAGCTAAATCGCCGCAAACAGTCTGATAGGCTTGTTGCAGAAGTTCGGGGTCGATCATGAATTGCAATCGTAGTGACAATCAGACAGTAGGAAGGAGATTTTTATCGATGGGAATCAGTGCCGACTGCACAGTTTGCCTCACATTATTTAATTTTACAGCCTCGCCTCCCGCATCCCAAGCAGGGCTTCACATGCTAGAATAGAACCCTCATTTTACACATGACTCTCCGGGGAAAAATACTGTGTATTTGCAGCTCGCCAAACGTGTTCTGCTGGAAACCGACAAGCGCCTGCTCTGGAAATTCGCCTGGAACATGGGGCTGAAAGGCTTGCATTCAGTTTATCAGCACCGCCGTCGGCTGAAACGCGGTGAGTTCTTTCCACCATTTCTTTACATCTCGATTATCAATAGCTGTAATCTGCGCTGCCAGGGCTGCTGGGTCGACGTCGCCGAAAAACAACACAAGATTGATCTGCAAGCCATCGACCGGGTTATCAACGAGTCGAAAGAAGTTGGAAATTCATTTTTCGGAATCCTCGGAGGAGAGCCTTTCATGCACTCCGAGATCCTTGATATTTTTGACAATCACCCGGACTGCTACTTTCAGGTTTTTACCAACGGGCACTTCATTACCGATGAGATGGCGCGAGACTTGCGAAAGCTCGGTAACGTCACTCCCCTCGTGAGCATCGAAGGAGACGAAATTGTCAGTGACCAACGCCGTGGTGGTCCGGGTGGCGTCTACAGCCAGTCGATGGAGGGTACGCGGAACTGTGTGAAACATCGCTTGCTGACGGGTGTGTGTACCAGTCTCTGCCAGACCAACTACGATCTTCTGAGTGAAGAGTGGCTGGATCGTTTGATCGAAATGGGGGTCTTCTACACCTGGTTCCACGTTTATCGGGTTGTCGGACCAGACCCCAACGCCCAACTGGCATTGACCCCGGAACAACAACGCAAAGCCCGACAATTTGTTGTCGAGATGCGAGCCAAAAAACCGATTGCCATCATCGACGCCTATTACGACGGAGACGGTCAAGCACTATGTCCCGCAGCAACAGGTTTTACGCACCATATCAGTCCCTACGGCGACATCGAACCATGCCCGGTGATTCAATTTGCCACCGAGTCAATTCATGACCCACGTTCTCTTCGGGAAACGTTTAATGAGTCCGCCTTTTTACGTGATTTCCGTCAGATAGCTGCAGAAAACACGCGTGGCTGTGTCGTGTTGGAACGTCCTGACCTGTTACTCGATTTGGCCGAAAAACATGGGGCCCGTGATACGACGATACGTGGCCAAGCGGTGGCGGAACTGCAGGCCCTCTCCTCTCGTCCTTCCCAATACAGCCCGGGACAGGAAATTCCCGAAAAAAGCTGGGCTTACTGGTTACTCAAGAAGTACTGCTTCAACGATTTCGGGGCCTATTCAAAACACTTTCAACCCGGCAACTGGCGCGACCCCAGCAGCAACCAACAGGTTGCCGGGGAGGCGAAATCTTAAGACGGAAGCAACAAGATCCAAGTTTGTCTTCTATGATTTTCCCTCACTGCGGCACTGCACGATTCACAAGCTGGAAAATAATGACGGGAAAATCCGTCCGGAAGAATTGGCAATCTTAACAGCAGTTCGCCAAGCCAGTTTTCAAAAAAAAATGGCACCTTGATGGCGGTACAGTTCTTTCAGCTGCAGCCGGAGCCACTTTGAGCATGGGCCTCTACGCCCGGTATCCCATTGCTCTGGCTCCGGGCATGGGACAGAACGCGTTTTTTGTTTCAGTCATCATGACTTTAACTGCCGCCGGCCGGGCCAATGGGTGGCAGACGGCCCTGGGAATCGTGTTCGTGTCCGGCCTGGCATTTGTCGCCCTTTCCCGGGTGGGAATTCGCAACATGATTCTAAACGCTCTGAGTGTCAGCCTGTGTAACAGTATTGCAGTGGGTATCGGTCTGTTTATCGCCCTGATCGGATTGAAAAATAGTGGAATCATCGTTGCTCATCCCGCAACTTTTATTCAACTCAACCCAGCAGGACCTCTCACCATCGATTGGGCCGTCTTTTGGCTCGGATTCCTGGTCACCGCGATGCTCTTGATCCGTGGAGTGCCAGGGGCGATTCTCTGGGGCATCCTGTGTGCAACAGCGTTAGCTGCACTCGGCGGCCAACTACAGAAACCTGCCACCTATCTGGACCTGCCCCGGGAAAACGTATTTTTTAAAAAAAATCGACCTGGTGGGAGCTTTGTCACTCGAATGCCTGCCGTTTGTCTTGTTGTTTCTGTCCATGGACGTCTTCGACACCATGGGCACCTTGATTGGTGTGACAGAACAAGCCGGATTGGCCCGACTGGGAAGACTCAAACGGGCTCCTGAGGCCATGCTGGCGAACGCGATTGGCACCGTTGGCGGTGCGTGTTTGGGCACCAGCACCGTCACCAGCTACGTCGAAAGTGCCGCAGGAGTTCAGTTGGGAGGTAGAACCGGTCTGACCGCAGTCACTGTTGCGATTTTTTTTCTACTGGCACTTCCGTTAACTCCCGTGATTTCGATGATTGGTAGTTATCCTCCCATCACGATTCCTGCCCTGGTGTTGGTCGGTGCGATGCTGGCCGGCAACGTGACAAAGGTCCGCTGGCCGGATGCGAGTGAAGCGATCCCGGCGTTCTTAATCATGCTCGGAATACCTTTAACCTTTTCCATCGCCGACGGAATTGCCTTGGGGCTGATCGCCTATCCGGCGGTCAAACTTTTCGGTGGAAAACCACGCGAATCTCACTGGTCCCTGTACGTGCTGGCCCTATTGCTGGTAGCGTATTTTCTCGCTCGGTCGTGGGCGGGTGCAATCCGGCAGAGGGACTCGCAGTCAGCATTGCCAGGGGTGTGTCTCACGGAAGATTTGTGGAAAATAAAAACAGGTTGAGCGTGATCAGCGACTTTTTCCAATGACCGCCAATACCTGGGACTGCGATTTCATTACGATTTTTTTATTTCCAATGCAACCAACCTGTCAAAATTTGTTTTGGCAGCAAACGTTTTCGTCCTTCGTATCACCTTTCACGACTCGGCAGCGTCAGGGATGGTGTGAAACTGGACGTCACCTTTCGCCCGCGGTCGAAGACCGCACTGAGTATCTCTCCGATCAATAAATGCGAGGACAAATCATCATGACCAGTCGAGCAGCAACAGAATACCGATATGAAAAACTTACTTGGCCGGAAATTAACGAAGCGATTGAAATGCAAAAGGTGTGTATTGTGCCCTGCGGAGCGGTCGAGCAGCATGGGGAACATCTGCCACTCGACGTCGACTTGGTGTGCCCGGAAGGAATTGCGAGGGGAGTGGGCGAGCAACTTCCGGACAAAGTGCTTGTGCTACCCATCATAGCCTACGGTTACACCGGCCACGTGATGGATTTTCCCGGTACCATCAATACGCACTACGAGACATTCATCCGGCAGGTGCTGGACGTGACCAAATCACTTGTCTTTCATGGATTTAAGAAAATCATCTTGCTCAATGGCCATGGATCGAACATGCCCAATCTGGACCTGGCCGCACGTCGAACCAATCTCGAGACCGATGGCGAATGTATTCTCATTGCATGGTGGCACCTGTTGACTACCGACGCAGACTTCCTGCCGAACTGGCGTGAAGGAACGTATCCCGGCAGTTGTGCCCACGCCTGCGAGTTGGAAACGTCGATGTATCTCTATCTTGAAGAAGAAGGCGTCCGCAAGGACAAGATCAAAAACAACATCAGTTCCCTCAACGATGGCAACCCCTACATCTGGGGCGATCTGGTGGCGAAAGGGCCGGCAGCGTTAACTTCCTGGACCAGTAGTTACTCCAAAATGGGCGTCATTGGCGAACCGGAACAAGCATCCAAAGAAAAAGGGGAACAGGCTTATCACGAAGCGGTAAAGCACTTGTGCGGCCTGGTCGATTTTTTCCGCACCCGTCCTCTCGATCAACGCCAACGTCATCAGGCAAAACCAACGACCATGTCCATACCCTGGGGACAACGAGACCTCGAAGATTGATCCAACCGCACGGGCGAAACACTTCCGAGCGGCCCCGATACAACCAGATGGAAGGCTGCGAGGGGCGGAAGGGGCTAGCTGTCCCGTCCATCGAGGGGCTCCGGAAAATCAGAGCACGTCTCGTCAGATTTTCAAGGCCAAAACCCGGACCTGGCTGCCTTGAGAACCTGGGGCACCAAGCAAAACTAAAGATCCATGGCGTCGACTTCGTCCATGAGGTCGTCAAGCACGTCCTTGGTTCGTTGCTGGGTCTCTGCCCGCCGCTTGGGAATTCCGGTGGACATACCGACCGCACCACGACCAGCCAACTCCAACTGTTCATCTCGCTCACGTACCGCAGCATTTAACGGATCTTCGTCCGGCTTTCCAAACAGCTTGGAAAGGTCGATCTTGAGTCCACCGACTGCTTCGGCGTTGCCGGCGATAGCCGGTGTCCGATGTTGAGGAAAAATGATCGCATTTTCTGGACAGACCCGACTGCATGCAGGACAACCTTTCCGACAGTTGTCGGGTTGTTCAACGAGTATCGTCTCCACGTTGTCGACGCCGTACACCCCAAACAAACAGAAATCAATACACTCCATACAGTTGGTGCAGCGACTGTAGTCGATCACAGGGTACCAACGCCTGGACGGCTGTTCTTCAATCCGCGTCGGCTCGCCATCCGCCACGATCCCGGATCGGTTGGTTGCCTCCCGGGACTCGTTCAATGCAGCACCAGGACTGAGGTACTTCTGCATGTGTTCCGGCTTGGGGGTACCCTGAATCCAGTCGCTCAGTTCCACGACCGAGGATTGAGATTCCTGGGCAATCCGTCGCACTTCTTCAACGTATGCTTCCGCTGCAGGACGTACACGCAGGTCGATGCAATAGATCCGACGATCCGGTAACTGGCGCGTATCGATCACTCGCTGCTTGGCTTCCACCTCGTCGAGTTGCTGGTCGTCCTCTTCGTCCTCTTCGTCCTCTTCGTCTTCCGCTTCCAGCAGGGTGGTACCCTCATGCCCAAATACTCCATGCCGATCCAGGGTCCAACGGATAGCGCGAGGAAAGAGCCACCCAAGTACAACCATGTCACCCGTCACACCCTGCAAGCAGAGAACCCCCGTATCCTCCGAGTCAAGGTTGTAAAGATGGGGTATGATTGTCACGTCAACCCCGGGCTCACCGAGCAATTGAGCCACAATCTCCTCCTCCATGCCAACCTTGGCTGGATTCTGGCTTTGACCTTGCGAGATGACAACCGTAAGACGTGGAGCCATGGAATTGGGTGCCGCTGGAGGCCCTGTCACTCCTTCAATGAAGTTGCCCTTTAATTGTTCTTTGGGCGACTTCCCACACTTCGACCAAGTATTCAATATACTCTTGCGGGGCATCAAATGCATCCCCTTGGCCGTTTATTTCAAACAGCCATCCCCGTTCGTAACCGTCGACATTGATCAAGGCCGGGTCCGAGAGCAGAGCTTCGTTGAAACACGTCAGGTCTCCCTCCATCGGGCTGAATAAGTCACTTTCTGCCTTACTGCTTTCGATCGACCCGATGAGCTGGCGATCCACCACCCTCGTCTCCGCATCCACGGTCCAATCCAAGAAGTAAACATCCTGTAAGAGACGAATGGCATAGGCCGTAAACCCAAAGCGATAGATCCCATCCTGCTGTCGAGCCCACATGTGATTTTTGGCGTATTGACGATCGGTGGGAAAGTGGGTTTCGAATTCACCCATCATGAAAACCAGTTCACCACTCATGTATAGCGCACCTCTTGGTGCTGGGGTTCAAAGAAAGCGGGCAACAACGAATCCACCTGCAACAGCCCTTGTCGCGTCAGTTCGATCCGATCCTTGCCAATCGTCAGCATTTTAGCCTCAGCATGCAACTGCCAAACAGGGCCCCACTGTTGAAGAATATCGACTCCGAATTTTTTTTCAAAATACGTGCAGTCGAGAACTCCTTTTTTCAACTGCAAAGTCATTTCTCGAATCAACAGTTGCATCGATGTCGATTTCAGTCCACGTCCCAACGGAAGCCTTCCTTCTTCCAAGGGCAGCAAGTACTCATCCCAACCTGACAAATTCTGATAGTGTACGCCGGAAATATGTCCGAAACTGGCGATGCCTGTTGCCAGAAGATCGCTACCTTGCCATAAATTGTCACGGTAACTGAAATTCACTTTGGAACAATCCTTCACCAACGTATAGGCACTGCTTACTACGTATCCCGCCGAGATCAATTCGTCGAACGCATAATTGACCCAATCCCTCTTGGTAGCCCAATCGGCGACAGGCGATTCGTTATTTTCGGCGAGCATCTGCTTGGAATAGACGGTGTTAAAAGGCAATTCCATCTGGTAAATCGTCACGCTATCCGGCGCCAAGCGAATGGTCTGCTGCACACAATCGCGCCAGTTCGACCAGTTTTCTCCAACCATTCCGCTGATCAAGTCAATGTTCACATTAGGAAAACCAGCTCCTGCGATCCATTCCCAAGCACGCTCGATTTCCGCCGACAAATGAGCTCGACCGTTCTCTTGCAAAATCTGGTCGTTGAAATTCTCAATACCCAAGCTCATTCGCGTGACCCCCAGTTCGGCCAACGTGCGAACTTTGACTTCCGAGAGAGTCCCCGGTTCACACTCGAAGGTGACCTCTTCCGCTTGATCCCAACTGATATTGTTTCGCAAGCGATCGACCAGCGAAACCAGTTGCCGGGGACCGAGGTAGGAAGGCGTACCACCTCCAAAATAGACAAATCGAAACGGTCGGCC
The DNA here is from genome assembly GCA_963578105.1 of Planctomycetota bacterium. Taxonomy (GTDB): domain Bacteria; phylum Planctomycetota; class Planctomycetia; order Pirellulales; family Pirellulaceae. Next base: position 79,632 of record CAUZBP010000001.1, on the reverse strand, counting down.
CCCCATGGCAGGGAGTTGACTGACCAGTTCGATTTCACGACTGAGGCCCGCAATGTAGCGTTCAATGTCACTTGCCTTGTTGTCGGTGAAAACTTTGAAGTAACAGAACTTACACCGTTTGCGACAAAACGGAATATGGAGGTACAAACCGAGAGGGACCTCACGCGGCGAGGCCTGCATAGCAGTGACGACGTCATCCAAACCTTCTTTGGTCCACTGCGAGAAAGGCGGGTAATTCGAGATGAAATAACTGCCAACTTCAGTTTTTGTCGAGTCCGGGGACATGGAGGCGTGCCGTTCGCTACTTGTGCCCAGTTGGCAACGATGGTCCGTGGTCGAGAATCCGTAAGCTGTTTTGTGAAACCTTGAAGAGTTGTCCGATCAGAGGCAGGAGCATTCCGAAAACTATCCAGCCTCATTGGTACTGCACAACGTCTGCGACTGCACCGGAAATCCCAAGACTATCGATTATAGACTACAAACTCTAAACCATAGACCGTAGATTTTGTAATTTGCCTTGCAGATTCCTGGGGTTCTGCGGCTATTCCTTATTTCTAGCCCAGACAAAACACGATTCCTTCGTCGTTAGCAATCACAACACGACCATTGGCAATCGCAGGGGAGGCCACAATGGATCCTCCCGCCTCAAATTGCCAATCCGACTTCCCCGTTTCCAAATGAATCGCGTAGAGTCTCCCATCCGAAGAACCCACAAAAACGCGTTTCTCGACAATCACCGGAGATGAATCGACGCTTTGTTGGGTCGGAAACACCCATTTAATTTCGCCCGTATGGGGATCAAAGGCGTAAACGCGTCGGCTGCGACCTCCCACAATCACGACACTTTGGTTCACTGCCGCCGAACTCCGGTAAGACTGCGGCCCGTCGGAGTCCTGGTAAGTCCACACCACTTCACTCTTCTTCCAGTCCACACAGTAAAATGTTCCGCCATGCGTTCCGAAGTACGCAAAATCGCCGCAGACTGCGGGTGTCGTACCACTGGGACTATCGACGCCAACTGCAGATTCATGGACTCCGTGGTCCAGGTCCACCAGGTGCAACTTCGAATCACATCCCACCAGGAAAGCTCGATTTTCGACAACCGTCGGAGCACAACGGATTTGATCTTCGATGGCGTGTTTCCAGACCAACGTGCCTGACACAGCGTCCAGACAATAGAGCGTCGCATCCTGTGAACCCACCAGAATATTTCCCTGATAGAAATTGGCGCTCGAATTGATTTCGGCCCCTGCCAGAAAACTCCACTTCAGTTCGCCACTGAATGCTTCAAGACAATAGAAACGCCCATCCATGTCGCCAATGTAAACCTGACCACCCTGTACCGCGGCCGAGGCAGTGAAACCCGCCTGGTCCTCCGTCTTGAATTTCCAAAGGTTCCGGCCGTCAGACAACTGAAACGCGTAGAAAGTGCCGTCCAAATCTCCCACATAAACGATGCCGTCCACGATGGCAGCCGTCGATTCAAAAGCCCCCCCTTCGACCGCAAACGTCCAAAGCACCTCCGGTGATTCGGGCACGCTGCCTTGTGACACGCCGGAGGAGTTCGTATCGCCCCGGAACAACGGCCAATCACTGCGCACAACTCTCGCTGAGCTCGTATTCGCCTCTTCGGGAACTGTCGCATTCTTACGTACGTCAATCTCGGAAGGCACGTTGCAGCCGGCAACCACCAGCAACAGCAGGAATAGAAGTCTAGAATTCGAAAAGATCATCGTTTAACGTTCCTTACTTGCAACTTTTTCTACATGGCCTGGCGATAGAGTTCGAGAAGCGAAGCGTGATCAACCGTACGAGGGTTGAATTGAGCGGTCCACTGTTCGGCCGCATTCGAAGCCAGATCTGACAAGATCTGCTCCTTGACTCCGCACTCGGCAAGACGAGTTTCTAGCCCAGCCTTGCAAATCAAGTCGGCCACGAACTGGGCCAGACCTTCGGCACCCTGTTGCGCATCTGGTGTCGACCGGTTGCACCTGTCCCCGGCGAGTAACTCGCGATACATGTCGTTGTACTCCACTCCGTTAAAGCGTATCACATGAGGCAGCATCAGCCCCACTGCCCGTCCATGCGTAAGACCAAGCTTGGCGGTCAGCGGATTCGATAACGCGTGAGCCGCTCCCAACATCGAGTTCTCTATTGCCAAGCCGGCGAAACAGGCACCCAACTGCATGCCAGCTCGCGCTTCTAGATCCTGAGGATCTTCTAAAACGCGCACTAAATTCTGACTGATCAACTGCCACGCTTCGCGGCTGAAGACCAGCGAAATCGGATTGCGACGCTTCGTAACGTAAGACTCCAGGGCATGCGCCATCGCATCGATACCTGTCAGCGAGGTCACTTCGGCCGGCTGAGTGAGCGTCAACTCCGGATCAAGCATGGCAACACGAAAAGCAGCTTTCTTGTCACCACAAGCCATCTTGGCATGTGTCCGGGCATCGGAAATCAAGGCATAGGATTGCGTCTCACTGCCTGTACCAGCCGTCGTGGGGACAGCAATCATCGGCAACATTTCGTGAGTGGCCTTGCCCTCGCCCCAATAGTCTTTCATCTGACCGCCATTGGTACAGAGAAAATTAATGCCCTTGGCGCAATCCATGGAACTGCCACCACCCAGGCCGACGATCAAATCCGGTTGAAATTGCTTCGCCAGTTGAGTACCGGCCTCAACGTCCTCGCTCGTCGGATTCTCGTGCACTCCCGAAAAGATTGCGACTTCACAGCCTGCCCCCTCCAAGACCTCCTGACTTCGCTGCGTATGACCGACGGCAATGATTCCGGGATCGGTGGAGATGAGCACCCGCCGGCAACCGAGTTGTCGCACCTGTTCACCCAGCTCGGCAACGCAACCTGGACCAAACATAATGCGTGTCCGAGACTCGTATTGAAATGGAGCCAACAAACGAATGGGACAGACAGAAGTTGCACCTGGGCGGCTCATGCTCTCGTCACTTCTTTCAGTGAATCCATTCGGTCCTTCGTGACCTGAAAGGCACGGGACCGGAAAAGAAAATCAATGATGTTGCCTTCGTGCGGTTGAAGCCAATTAAGTTTACTCGTAGGAATCGGACCGATGTTCAAGCGATCAATATGGGTGGCATTCGTCAGGTCTTCGATTAGCTGTTCATTGTCCGTGATGCCGCTGCAAACCAGAGTCGGACCAATCTTGTCCAGCATCTGGTCCTGCGGACATTCCACAACCGTCGAAAACGGGAACATGTATTCTTTTTTGGCAGCCTCGACTTCAGGTGACGAACAGTGAATAACCATCGGACGTAGATACGCACAGCGCTCCTGCTCGACCAATCGAGGTCCGTAGGCAGCTGTCATGTCGGTTGCGCCTGGCTGGTTCAGGTCAGCCTCAATCATACCCCAAATCGCCTGTCCCATGCCGGAAACCGTAAAGGCAGCTAACCCGGCTTCCGGGTCCGTGGGTGGCTTGACCTCGATGGGGCCAATACGTTCGGCAATCGCTTGAGCAATTTCATGCGTGTGTCGCGACGCCCAGATACCAGAGCAATTAATACACCCGCGACCGCTGTTGATGTAAATACTTTCGACCATCAGGTCGAGATATTGCTCCCACTGGTCCACGACGTCGTCTCCCAGCAGAATTTTGGAGAATCCCGGACCGTGAGCTTGAACGCGAGGGTTACCCCGGTACTGGTCAACCGTCGAGGTACCACCGAAGATCATTGCACGCTGCGAAGCCGAGAGCACAGCGGCCCCCGCTTCCGGTCCACCAGGGTACAGCGAAAAAACTTCGGGTGGAATTCCGGCCTCCACAAATGCTGCCATCATTCGATAAGGTGTCCACGGTTCTTGCGGACCGGGCTTGAGTACCAAACCGAACTGCAGTGGAATCACTGGCAACCAGAGGGTGTGAACACCCGGGGAATTCGACGGCAGGACCGCACTTAACGCAGATGCCTGGGCCTGATAGCTGAGCACCACGCCCCGACTTTCGATGCCCCAGCCACGCGTCAGGATTTCAAGATCCAAGCCACGCGTCAGGCAATCGAGAATCTGGTCCATGTTTTTCAGGACGAACGAGTTCTTTGCCATATTGGCCTTGCACATGTGTTCCGGCAGGCCGGTGCTGGCGGATTGCTGATGAGCAAACTCGTCCGGAGTCTGGTGACCGTCACCAAGGGGCAAAGTGCCCTTCTCATAGTGATCGGCAGCCTTCTTCAACCGCTCAATGATGTCCCGACACGGTATCTGCCGGAGGATCTCACGCGCCCTACCAGCTTGGCGCATGTCGCGGGCAATGATACCGCCATTGGCCTGACTGACTTTGGCGATCGGCTCGCCAGTGGCAAAGTGTAGCACTTCGTCAATTTCTAGTGACTCGTAAGGTTTTCCCCAACGAATTGCAGGAATGTTAAGCACAGGTATCTCCTGCTAGATGGAATTAGAAAGGATCCGAGAAAATGGCATCAATAAACTCCCACGGTCGTTTGGGCAGCAATGCGGCTGAAAGGGCGGACTCCACTAATGCCGTCCCAAGGATATTTTTCAAATGATTTTTCCCGTTCGCCCTCATCGCGCTCGAGAAAACCGGGGACAAAAAACTCCCGTGTCAGCGTTGTCAGTTTGGCGCGACCCGTTTCACCATAGCCAACCACCGTCTGCGGATCATCCGGATCGACAAGTTCGACCACCGCCCGCGGTTGAGGAGCATAATAAGTAATCTTATAATTGTCGTCGGCGGTAACCGGTTTGCTACACGCCAGACCCATCAACGTGTTCCCATAAGTGGGTGTCATATAAATCCCGCTCTCTTCCGGTGGCCCTCCAAAGAATTCCTCAATGCAAAACCGAGTCCATTGCGGAGTGAATTCGGTACCTCCGGAGAAGATTCCAGTGATGCCAGTTTCTGGAAATGTCTTACCTTGTTCTTCCAAAGCGTTACAAAGCGATTCCAAAAGCTTCGGAGTTGCAAACATGCACTTGATGTCATGGCCGGCAGAAAACACTGTCAACGCCTGATCGATACAGTGCTGCTTATATGCTTCGAGATGCTCCATCCATCCTTTTTTGATCAATTTGACGACCCAGCGCGGATCGAGATCAATACAAAAGCAGGTGCCCCCGCGATACTGACAGAGATGTTCCACCGCCAGTCGCAGACGTCGCGGTCCCGACGGGCCGAGCATCAGCCAGTTCGCTCCCAGGGGGAAATACTGCTCGGGTAGAGTGTCGCTGAACATTTCGTAGTCCGTGCGAAAATCATCGATCACCATGCGACTTTTTGGAATGCCCGTCGTGCCTCCCGTTTCAAAAACATAGACCGGTTTACCCGCAAGCCCCCGGGGAACCCAGCGAGTCATCGGACCACCTCGCAAACACTCGTCCTCAAAAAGAGGAAACTTCTTGAGGTCCTCGAAGACACGAATCTCCGTGAGTGGGTCAAATTTCAGTTCTGATTTTTTTTCCAGCCAAAACGGGCATCCAGTCGACTCGTGAAAATGCCATTGCACGATCTCATGCGTGTGGGCATCCAAAGTCTCACGAGCTTTTGTTTCCAGGGTATTTAGATCTGTTTGGGTCATCGGCTCAGCGCAATTCATGACGGTCCAGTGGGCTGAAAAACGTTACTCCATCCGCAACGCGTCATTCAACTCGATGTCGGAAAGTAGCGGCTCCTACCCGTTGCAAAAAATGAACTCTACCTGTTGATCGTTGCGGAGGCGTTTAAGAACCTCCCAACATTTGTCTGCAATCGAAAATACCCCAGTTCCCGCGTCGTGACAACGGCTAACTGAGAATGAAAATGGAAGATGACGTAGCAAATGGCCGAACTTATTCAGAATACTTTACCAAACAGGCGACTTCACTTCGGCCGTCAATCATTCGTCCGCTTTACTGGTCGGGTAGCCGAGAACCGATTGGCGAAGCTACACCATTCTCGGAAGCGGCTATGAGATCAGAGCCCGCAGGCTGCTTGACCTCTACCAGCGTGTCAGGAGAGGCCTGATTGAGTGGCTCACCAATGCAATAGAGATGCATTGCCGTGCGAATGTAGATGGCGTTTTGGTCCACGGCAGGTGTCGCGAGACATCGTTCTCTCATGGCGTTAGTGGCCAACAGATGAAATTGATCTGCCGCCTTAAATACATAAATGTTTCCCTGCTCACTGGTCGCATAGACTCGCCCATTTCCGACAACCAGGCTGGCCGAAAAATCTCCACGCAGGCGAGTCCGCCAGATCTGTTTTCCAGTAAGGACTTGATAGCACGAAGCAACACCTCGCTCGGAAACCAGAAACAACCGTTTGCCTTCAATCACTCCGGTCGAAACATCAGGACCTCCACTCGGATAACGCCAAACAACCTGTGACTCTGTCACATTTCCCTGTCCTCCGGTCCGAATCGAAAAAATCGGGCCGTTGGCACCACTGGTACTAACCACAAACCCTGCACCCGCGATGGCTGTGGGACAAGGAATATCGGTCGTGCCCCTGGCGTACCAGAAGATCCTTCCGTCACGCGGATCGTAAGCCGTAACCGTTCCTGTCGAACCCGTGCGACTCCCCGAACCGTTCACGATCAGTTCATGACGCTTCTGCAGGCCCACTTCAGCCCGCACAACAACGGGCGTTGCCCAGCAACCGGTGCTCGATCGAGTGGTCCGCCATAGTTCCGTTCCCGAATCCTTATCCCAAGCCGCCAGGAAGGAACCATTCTCTCCGTCACAAAGTTGAATCACGGTGTTGCCAAACAGGACGGGACTCGATGCGGCCCCCCACTTCTGTTCAAACTGGCCCAGGCCAACATGCCATCGTACCTGGCCATTCCAGTCCAGACAGTAGAGACCTCGTGCTCCAAACGAACAGTAGATGCCGTTTTTATCCAAAGCCGCCGTAGTTGAGGCGTATCCATTTTTCGCATGCGTGCGTCCCAGAGGAAGGTCGAGTTTTTTGGTCCAGAACAGGGTGCCATTCGTTCGAGAAAAACAGAACACAGCCAAGCAGGATGAGTTGTTCTCTTTCACCACGGAAGTCAATACAAGCCGGTCTCCCAACACAACCGGAGAAGAATTTCCGCGTCCCCTGACAGCCACTTTCCAATGAAAGCCAGAGTTTCTGTCCCAGGATAAAGGCAAATCGCCCGCAACAGAAACAGCGCCAGCTCGACCTCCGCGCCATTGAGACCAGTCTGTGTCGTCCTCGACTCGATCCGTGCTGATCGACGCGGTCGGAAGCATGACCGCCGGCCTCGGGCCGGTGTTGGCACGGTCGCAACCCGCTGGCAGCAACCCCAGCATGGCAACACCAAGTGCCACCGCCCAAAACTCGAGCGCACATCGTATGTCAACGAGTACCATCACGGTCGTAGCAGTTGAAATCTACGCCAATCTTGGTGGGGAATGATTTTCTACAGGTAGGTAAAGCAGGTAGGAGTGGTCTAAAATCGGGCAGGCAATTCACCACCGTTGAAGTGGGAATCGTGGGGTGTGAACTTGGCGGCGTCAACCACCGGCATTCAATTTTCCGTCCTGTTGGAAGAATTCGATGCGTTGCCGAGTTGGGACAGAACTTGAAGCATCCCGTTCAAGTGCGCAAAACGCGGACCATAACGGTCCACCAACTCGTTTAACATGAAATCACTCTCTGCGAGTTCATCTGCTGATTCGTTTACCGCGGCCGTTAAGGTACGTAAGTATTCCGTTTGAGCCTGGCTCAGCCACTCGGCTGCGCGGCGGCACCCACGCGACAGGTCGGGATTCGCTTCCTTCCACTGGTCCAGTTCCAAGGCGCGCTGTCTTTGCACGGTACCCATTTGTGAAACGAGTTCTTCCAACAAATGATTTTGCCGGTCTTGGGCGGCAAGCAGGTCCTGCAGAATATCTAAAACACTACCAACGGACTCTCGGCCCTGGTCCGAATTGCTAGCGGATGCGTTGGCAGAAACATCGTATTGGGTGAAAAGTGGCGGGATAGACTGAGGATCATTGGCCATGTTGATCTAATCTCCTGCTAAAGCTGATGTTCCTAGTATAAACATAGTCGCCGAAGGTTGTCGAGATACCAGGCGATAATTATTTCGGCTCGCCAAAAAACCCTTGACAGGTCAGACCTTCTATTTCCAAAATCCGTCGATCTTGAAAAGAACGATCAATTTGTCCGAAAACTTTTAGCGGAGGGACTTGGAAGCAGCTAGCGGAGGGGCGCAAAAAAAGGACTTCTAAAGTCACCCGTTTGTTGAACCCGATCCCAACGGTGGGAACCCACTTCTTTCTGGTGACCGCCCACCTTTCCTTCTCCCACATCGCGACTTCACACCTCTCTGCCTTTCCCATGTCCGCTAGCAACCGTAAATCCAAAAATGCCATCGGATTTCTGACAATCTTAGAATCTTCCGAACATGGGATCTCTGGAGGATATTTGCTGCTGAACTCCACCGGACGCCCCATCGAATTTCACTGTACTGCTCCGGTTCACCCGAGTCGTACACAAGAAATCCTGTATGGCGCCACCTTAAAACCATATCTTTTCGGAGAAATCCTAGGACAAACCCTGCTGTCGCAAACCCAAACAGAACCTTTATTCGTTTGCACCAATGTGGTTGAAGTAGCCACAGCCAGACCGTTTGTTTCGTATCCGATCGTCGTGTTACTTTCCGAAAACAATGTCAAAAGTGCACCCTCTTTGCGGATTGACGAGCCGACTCCGGGGCAGCCGGTGCCTGCTCCTCTAGGAATGGTTTCGGTGCAGTTGATGAATCAACCAGCGGCCGTTTTGGCAGACCACCCCAGCGACCGCCAACTGATGAACGATCGTTGCAAAGATCTTCACGAAAGCTTTGATTTTCATGAACCATTTGAGCGAATCCGTGACGCCGTCGAAGAAGCACAAAATGAGTAAATGGTTTTCTTTTCGGAGTTAATCCGTGAACGCAACTCCTACATGCCGGACCATGGACCTCCGCTTACACTGCCGTGTTTCAACGGACAACTCTCAACCGGCCCTGGTACAAAGGCCACTGACTCATCTGCTTCCCACGAACTGGGAATTCCATCCTACCAAAATTACGTCGTTGCACTTTGACCGCCGGTCGATCACAACTTACGGCTTCACTTTTCCTGATTCTGTCGCGAATTCAGATCCGACCTCAGACTCCCCGCCGTCCGGAGAAATCAATATCCCTTCCGCAACGGCAACGAACACTCGCCTCGCCTTTCGTGCCGGAGACCGGCCGACGAAGATTCGTCCTCCGCGCAACATCATCAAATTAGAAGACCGGCTGTATTATCTGTTGCAGCCACCTTTGGAAACGATCTTTACTAACCGTTCACTGGAATTTCCTTGCACACCTTTTGCTTATCAACTGGAAGGAGTTGGTTTTCTTTATCCACGTCACGCGGCCATACTGGCTGATGAAATGGGATTGGGAAAGACGATGCAAGCCATCACAACCGTTCGCCTACTGGCGACTGCGGGTGAAGTCCGCCAGGTGCTGGTCATTTGTCCCAAACCGTTGGTGACAAACTGGCAGCGGGAATTCGCCCAGTGGGCTCCCGAAATCCCTGTAACCATCATCGAAGGCAACCGCAAACGACGGGAATGGCTATGGAACATGACCGATACGTTGGTCAAGTTAGCCAATTACGAAATTGTCATGCGTGACAAGTTGCTGCTCAAGGAAATGGAAAGTTCTTTCGACCTGGTGGTTTTAGACGAGGCCCAGCGCATCAAAAATCAGTCCAGTGCCACAAGTCGTGCTATCCGATCGATTAAACGGCATCGCAGTTGGGCGCTGACCGGCACTCCGATTGAAAATAGTTCCGAAGATCTATGCTCTATCTTCGATTTTCTTTCACCTGGAACAGTCCGGCGGGACTGGAAACCCCAACGTCTACGACAAGCGACCGAGGACTATTTGTTGCGCCGAACTAAACGGAAGGTTCTCAAGGAACTTCCGCCTATTCTTTATCGAGATGCGCAGCTTTCACTGACCAGTGAACAAATGAAAACGTATCAGATGGCCGAAGACGAGGGCGTGGTTCGCTTGGCCGAACTGGGTGGCGAAATCACAGTACAACATGTGTTCGAGCTCATCTTGCGTTTGAAACAAATCTGCAACTTCGATCCGGCCACAGACCGGAGCAGCAAATTTGAACGACTCTTCGTCGACCTGGAAGAATTAGTCGCCAGTGGTGAAAAAGCAATCGTGTTCAGCCAGTGGGTAAAATCTTTAAACAATCTTAAAGGGCGCCTGTCCAGTTATTGTCCATTGGAATACCACGGCAAGATTGCTACTCAAAAACGGGACGATGTCATTCAGAAATTCCGCGATGACCCTCGACACCAAGTGTTGTTAATAAGCTACGGAGCGGGCAGCGTAGGACTCAATTTGCAGTTCGCGAGTTACGTGTTTCTCTTCGACCGTTGGTGGAATCCTGCCGTGGAAGATCAAGCCATCAATCGAGCTCATCGCATTGGAGCCAAGGGGCCCGTGACGGTAACCCGCTTTCTGACCCAAGGAACGGTTGAAGAACGAATTGACGAGGTACTGCGGCAAAAGCGAAAAATTTTCGACTCGATCTTCTCTGACAATGACACCCCAAAAAATGCCGGGCTTTCCCAACAGGAAATCTTTGGACTCTTTGACCTACGGGTACCAATAGGATCCACCAAGTCAGCCGCATGATGGACGACCGGACAAGGAGAAGCCAGCCGGGCCGCAACCAAGTCCGAAACGAACAGGAAGGGTGCACCCGCTGAACTCTGAAATTTGCCTGCTTCATTCATCCTTTTCTTCCTAACCGGTCCTCCGACCCGCTTCATTCATCCTCCAGGAAGCCCTCGCAACGGTGTGCACAGTCGCCCGAACCTTCTATCATGGCCAGTATGGAAGCTTCGACTTATAAGTTCGACGTGCTGGTCATTGGTGCTGGTCATGCTGGTACAGAGGCTGCGCTTGCCGCGGCACGCCTGGGTGCCAAAACCGGACTCCTGACCACCAATCTAGATACTGTCGGACAGATGAGTTGCAACCCGGCCATTGGAGGCATAGCCAAGGGTCAGATCGCTCGTGAAGTCGATGCGCTAGGTGGTGCCATGGGCCGGGCGATCGATGCAACGGGAATCCAGTTTCGGATGCTAAATCGCCGCAAGGGCCCGGCCATGCACAGCCCGCGCGCGCAGGCAGACAAGAAGGCTTATCAGCAAGAAATAAAACGGGTTGTCGAAAGCCAGGAAAATTTGTCCCTGCGCCAGGAAGTGGTCCAGGATCTTCTGGTCCAGAACGCCCTAAACGAATCACGGATTACTGGAGTTCAGGTTCAAGGTGACGTGGTGTACCAAGCCCCTTGCGTCATTTTAACGACGGGTACCTTCCTTTCTGCCCTCATGCACACCGGTGATACAAAAACTGCTGGCGGCCGAGCGGGCGAAGGAACCACTTCAGGAATCAGCGGAGCTCTTCGCCGCCTGGGCTTTGAAATCGAACGCTTCAAGACGGGAACCCCACCGAGGATCAATGGCAGAACGATCGACTTCGACCGTACCGAAATCCAGCCAGGCGATGATCAGCCTCAACCTTTCTCATTCATGACAAAGCGCCTTGATGTCGATCAGCTTCCCTGTTGGATCACCCACACCAATCCGGAGGTGCATAAACTGATTCGTGACAATCTGCAGCGTGCTCCGATGTACAGCGGTCAAATCCAAACGAGTGGACCGCGTTATTGTCCTTCGATCGAAGACAAAGTCGTGCGTTTCGCTGACAAGTCTCAGCACCAACTTTTCCTCGAACCGGAAGGACGGCATACACTGGAATTTTACGTCAATGGCGTCTCCACTAGTTTGCCCCGAGACGTTCAGGATGCCATGCTTCAAAAAATTCCCGGTTTGGAAAACGCGCAAATCATGCGCTACGGCTATGCCGTGGAGTACGATTTTTGTTCCCCACAACAACTTTGGCCTTCACTGGAAACCAAGACCGTTTCCGGGCTCTACTTTGCAGGACAGATCAATGGGACCACCGGGTACGAGGAGGCGGCAGCGCAAGGACTGATGGCTGGCATCAATGCGGCCCTCCAATTGCAGGGTAAGGAACCACTCGTGCTCAACCGACAACAAGCCTACATCGGTGTGCTCATCGACGATCTGGTAACACGAGGAGTGGATGAGCCTTATCGCATGTTCACCAGCCGTGCTGAGTACCGGCTCTCTTTGCGTCAAGATAATGCTGACAGAAGGCTCACGCCGGTCGGCCAGCAACTCGGCCTGATCGAACCGGCACGTTGGCAGCTATTGGAAAAAAAAGAAGAACAAATCGCCCTCGCCTTGCAACTGCTGGGCAACCACCGATACGAAGGGGTGACCCTGGAAAAGTATCTCCGCCGCCCGGAAACCAACTGGTCTGATTTACAAGCGGCCTGTCCCCTACTCAACGACATTGGTCCACTCGAGTCAGAACAGATTGTCTACGATATCAAATACGAAGGATACATTTCTCGTCAACAGGTTGAGGTAGAACGTCAAAAGCGACTTGGCGAACAACGAATCCCGACCGGATTTGATTTTTCCACCCTGCAAAATCTACGGGCCGAGGCCCAGGAAAAATTTTCTCGCATCCGCCCTTTAAGCCTTGCACAGGCCAGTCGCATTAGCGGAATTACTCCTGCCGATGTGGCTGTGCTGATGTTTTATCTGCACAACCCGGCAAAACGGACTTGAACTGCCGGCCTCAGCCAAGTGGAATACGGCGATCAACAAGTTGACCAGTGACGGAACCGTACAGACTGAGGCCGATTGCTTCGTCCAACCGTGAAAGCCAGCCAATCCGGCCCCACACCGTGTGGTGTTTCGTTTTATCCGTCCAGGGTAGACGCGCCGGTTAGTCGACCTGCGGGCAGTACCACAGGAACCGAACCGGCGTGGCAACCGTTCAACGCAAGGCTCATAAGGAAATCGCTAAAACAGTGATTCCAAACTCCTCCCAGTCCACAATCCGGGCGCTCCGGGCGCCTTGCGAAACAGGTCCCGGCGGAAGAGCACGGCAGCTTGAAGACTGCCGACAGACTCACGCGAGGTCCCGCTCGGCGAGAAAATCCGCGTGGTTCTCCGATTTCCCCAAATGACTGTACAAACGCTATTGCATGTGTACACACGTATATTATGATGACGGTGGGGTTACTCAAAGTTTCGCTGGTTGCAGAAACAATCCAGGAAGGATCGAAAAAATCCATGTCTATCTACGACCAACTCACCAAGCGGCAAAAGGAAGTTTACAAATTCATCCGGGATAAAATTCAGAATCGCGGCTATGGACCCACCGTGCGTGAGATTGGTGCGAAATTCAAGATAAGCTCTCCTAACGGTGTCATGTGCCACTTGAAAGCGCTGGAAAAAAAGGGCATGATTACGCGTGAACCCAACATGTCTCGGGCCATCCAACTGGCAGCTGAACCAGTTCACGACAAAGGTCTTCACCTGGTGGGGCAGGTTGCGGCCGGCGTGATGCACGAAGCGATCGAACAAAATGAACGGGTTGATTTCGGGGAGATGTTTTCCAAGAAAAACATGTTTGTACTCCGCGTTAACGGCGACTCGATGATCGAGGCGCACATTGACGATGGGGATTACGTCGTCATCAAACGCCAGCGGACAGCTAACTCTGGGGAAATGGTCGTCGCGGAAACAGAGGATGGGGAAGCGACCCTGAAATACTGGCATCCGGAAAAGAACCGGGTCCGACTCCAACCGGCCAACCGTTCGATGTCTCCCATCTACTCACGAAACGCACGCGTCACCGGTGTGGTCGTGGGCGTTGTCCGCAAAGTGTGAGCAGTTCAATTCGCCCTGCTCAATGCCTCGCGCACACGATCCAGCTGAGAGAGAACTGCGGGACTCGGTTTCAAACGCATGCTTTCTGCCAAATGATGCTCTGCCAATCTGATTTTATTTTGCTTGGCGTACAGAATGCAGAGTTTAACATGTGAGTTGGTAAAGTCCGGATTGATTTTTAGTGCCTGCTTGTAGTGTTCTTCCGCTTGCGAAATTTGGTTTCGCCGTTCATACGTGATGGCCAAGTTGTGGTATGCCTGACCATGCTGCGGTTTCAATTGAAGAACTCCTTCAAATGCCTGGGCTGCCTGATCCCAGTTTTGATTCTCGACGAGCACAACACCCAAATTAAACTGAGCCTCGACTGATTCAGGGTTCACCTCCAGCGCATTCCTGTAGGCGGAGATCGCTTCATCCGTTTGGTCTTGCATAAGAAAGACATGCCCCAGTTTCACGTGTGCTATCGCCCAGTTAGGCCTGAGCAAGGCTGCCCGACGGCAACTGTCCAGGGCTTTCTCAGCCTGTTGAAGGTCGATCAGGATACCACAAAGTTCGATTTGGGCATTGGCGTTGTACGGAAAGGCCTCAGCAACTTTCGCTGATCGATCAACCTTGTCAGCCACGGAACCGTTGTATTCGAGCACACCCAAAATCACGGCGGGCACGAAAAGCAACAGCCAAAGTAGCGAGTGACGCAGCGCAGGTGACAACACTTGTTGCGGCCTTTGCAGATCCTGCGCAGGAGCGTCCCCTTCAGATTCACTGACTCCCAGTGATCGTCGCGTTGAGGTCTCACGAACTTTCCAGATGAAGCCATCCAGGTAGTAGTGGTAGGTGGCGGAGGTAGCAATCAGCACAGCAAGGATCTGCGTCAGGAAGCCATCGCTAAATTGCTTTCCGATCGTCATGGAACCGAAAGCCAAACACAGGGCAATATACAACACGACCAGTATGGCCCGCGGTCGAAACAGGAATTGGATAAAACTACCGGCATTCAAACCGTTTTCTGCGCGCTGACGGTTGACGAACCAAACGATGGCCAGGTACTGGATGTCATGACACGACTCGAAGAGAATGTATCCCAAAAGTGGTGTTTCCACGATGGCCATGGCATATCCGAGATACGTAAACGTAATGGAAAAGAGGATGATCTTGAGCGGATTAATGGATTGGCCTTGTCGCAACAAACGCACGAGGTGAATGGCGTATGCTGCAGAGACGGCCACAGCCATTGCCAACCAAACCATACGCGCGTAATGAAATAGCTGCGCAGGCAAGAGAGGACCACCACTTGCGTAATAATTGCTCAAATAATTGGTGCTACTGTAGGCGAAGATTGAAAACCAGTAGAACCACAGGACGCATGTGGCATAGTCAAAGCGAGCGGTTGTTTTTGAAAACGACTTGGCCTTGGCATCATAGATGCGACCAAAACCGTAGATCTGCATCATCCAATGCCAGCTTCCCCACAAAAACATCAAGAAGATAAACGCATGCAAGTTGAGGTAAGTAAACGTCGCACACAAAGACATCAACAGAATCGGGGCCACAATCAACCGCAGGCGATACCGCCGAAACAAGGCAGGGTCCCCGTAAGCCCGTATCATGCCCGGCAGGTAATGTCCCACCGCCAACATAAGCCCGAGCCCAATCAAAAACCCCTGCCATTGATAGTGCCCGGCTGCCACAAAGAGGAGCATCACAGCAAGCGGTGTCAACAGAATCAACATCCCATCCTTGAGAGGGCTGAGGATCCAGTAGTTCGCCGGGATGAAGCTTCGCCTATCACCCTGCATCACAGGATTGGGTAGCCTAGCGGTGCTCACACTTATTGGTCCTGAAATCGAGCCGCCCAAATGATGTTAGCTAGTAAGGCAGCCAGGGATTGATGGAAATCGGAGCCAGACAGCACCGAAACGGCTCAACATGCAGCGATTCGTGACCACCGAACCGGATGGATGACAACACAAGAGGCCATTTTGTCTATTGTGACACAAGCAGTCGCGAACACAAGACTTCGTCGGAAAACACTTTGGTTACACCGGGTGATCCTGAGATTTTTTCCGAAACCTGGTAACACCAAGTCCGGGCCTTCTCTCTGAAAATGAAGAGAGCATCGCTGGAAAACTCGTCGAAAAGACGGTCGCCAGCTACGCGGATTTTTCCAATGAATTGGATTGGCTTAATTTGTTGTACAAAGTCTTCAAACTGACACCCAGTTCCTCGGCTGCCTTGGGTTTACTTCCTTGATGTCGTTCCAATGCTTCGTGAACCGCCTGCATCTCGATTTCGCGAAGCGTCAAAGGCCCGATACGTTTTAATACGCGCAGGCCTTTGCCACCGTCGGTAAACCGCTCCGGTAAATGCTCGGTTTTAATCGGCAACTGGTCACACAAAATAGTGGCGTGTTCGATCACATTGGCCAGTTCGCGCACGTTGCCGGGCCAACCATGCGACTGCAGTGCCCTGATTGCCTTGTCGCTGAATAATGTGTCATCCGGCCGGATTTTCGGATGGAAACGCATGAGCAGATGGCGGGCCAAACTGGATATATCCTGAATTCGATCGCGCAGTGCCGGTAGCGCAATCTCAAACGTATTAATACGAAACATCAAGTCCTCACGAAATTCTTCGGTAGTGACCATGCTGTCGAGATCGCGATGAGTAGCACACACGACTCGCACATCGACCTGGTAGAATTCGTTATCGCCGACTCGGCGAATCTCGCCACTCTCCAGTGCACGTAACAGCTTCGCTTGGATTGCTTTCGGCAATTCGCCGATTTCGTCCAGAAACAACGTTCCACCGTCAGCCACTTCGAACAATCCCATCCGATGTTCTTCCGCCCCGGTAAACGCACCTTTACGGTGCCCGAACAGTTCACTTTCAATCAGGTTTTCAGGTAGAGCGCCACAATTAATCGCCACAAAAGGTTTTTCGGCACGCAAACTCTGATCGTGTACCGCCCGCGCGACAAGCTCTTTACCAGTTCCCGTTTCGCCGCGAATCAGCACTGCCGAGTTCGTAGGAGCCACCTTGGCTGCGCGTTCACAAACCCGTTGCATCTGTTCACTGTTACCCACAAGCTGGCATTCGCCTTCGATACGTTTCAGCTGCCGCTTCAGCGCACGATATTTATTCGTCAATTCGCGACGGTCTGCGATTCGGTTCAAGAGCGTTTGAAGTTCGACCAACTTGCATGGTTTCGTCAAATAATCACAGGCACCGTGACGGATTGCGGAGACGGCCGTCTCGAGTGAAGATTTTCCAGTAAGAACAACGGCTTCCGTATCCGGTGAGAGGTCTTTAGCCCGGGCAATGACTTCGATGCCATTCAAGCCGGGCATGTCAAGGTCCACCATCACGCAGTCATAGGTATTGCGTTCCAACGCTGCACAAGCAGTGGTACCGTCGGGGCAGACCGTGACCTCGTGTCCCATCCGGGGTAGTTCGACGCCCATGAAGGTCTGAAGTGATGGCTCGTCATCAGCAAACAAAATTTTTAATCGGCTAGGCGGTTTGATATTGATGTTTGGACTCCTCCTTTATCTTGTCTTGCCTGCGGGGCAAGCTGACACAAAACTGAGATCCTTTTTGTGGTCCATCGCTGGTTGGATCAATATGACCCTGATGTTCGTTCACAATCCGAAAGGTAATAGAAAGCCCCAAGCCTGTACCTTTGCCATCGCGACGTTTGGTAAAAAACGGATCGAATAAATGCTGCAATACTTCGTCGGTCATGCCGCAACCGTCATCCGTCACAATTAGCAAAGCGTGTTCTTCGGTCTGCGTGACCTGAACTTCCACCTTGCCCCCACTTTCAATGCTTTCCAGTCCGTTCGTGATGAGATTCAAGACCACTTGCTTGAATTCCTGAGCATTCACCGGAGCAATCACGGGCTCCTCCGCCTGAAACTCGATGGTCTTCTGCTTGTATTTTCCTACGTGGCCCACCATGTCGATCACGCCCCGTACAAGTTCTCGCAGGTCCATATCGTGTTTCTGTGAATCACTTTTTCGCGAGAAGTCCAACAATTTTTCCGTGATCTCTTTACAGCGAAACGCTTCGTCTTGAATCATACGCAAATAATTGCGCGTGACGGAAATTTCCTGGTTGTGCTCAGCGTCAGGCTTTCCATCATCCTGCTGAATGATGTCGTGCAGTCTCATTTCCAGCGATTCCGCGCAAAGAGCGATGGAAGCCAGCGGATTATTGATTTCGTGTGCCACTCCAGCGGCAAGAAATCCAACACTTGCCAGTTGCTCGCTCCGCAATACCTGCTTGGTGCGTAGTTGTACCTCCCGGTCAAGGCCTGTACGTATCTTCTGGAAATTCGCCGTCATGTCGTTCAAAGCCTCGGACAACGTCGACATCTCGTCATGCGTATCCAGTACAATTCGATAGTCAAAATTTCCCTGGGCAATGTGTTCAGACCCGTCGATCAGGATCTGCAGAGGCCTGAAGATCCAAGTGTAAAAGAGAACGACAAACACACACAGCAGGACAACCGCAGCAATGAGTGACGCCCAAGTCATCACCATCCAGGTGTGGTATCGACTACGGACATCCTGTGCGAAAGTCATCATACGGTGATGCAGAAATCCAGGTAATTCGACCCCCAGTTCACTGAGTCGATCCGATTCGGCGTTTAAGTCATCCACGATGACCGTTTCCAGCATGAAATCCTGCTGTTTATGGAGAGTTTGAATGCGGCGCAGGGAACGTTCCATTTCCCTGACGGTCGACCACTCATCCCGGTTATCCGCGATGCTTTGATCCATCTCTGCATTGATTTTCAATTGTGCACGATAATTGTCCAGCGATTCCTGAACCGCCACATATTTCAGACGGAAATCGTCGTAAAGAAATGGACTCGATCCTCGCCCATTCAGTTGCTCCACCATGGCATTCGTTTCCAACAAGTACTCGTTGGCCTGACGAATTCGGCTGGCCGTCACGCGAAGGTCGTTAATACGCTGCGCCAGGACCGAAGCCAAAGGCAACTCTCTCACGCGGTGCCGCACACTGCGTGCCAGCCCACGATAGGCGTAGACTCCGTGGAAGGCTTTGAAGGCCATGGTCCCAACGATAACCAACAACAACATCAAGCCCACCAGCATTTTCTTCTTGATGGGCCAATGGGACAGCATCGAAGATCTCCTGAAACGGTCATAAGAACTTGATCCCAAGTGCCAACGCCGGAGTCGAGAGAGGCCAGGCTGGGAAAAGAGGCGAAAGTGTAACCGCCCATTCGAAATGAAGGCAAGGTGGAATTGAAGGCTCCACCGCTGCGCGACGCCGTAACGCTTTGCCTTCGCTAGCAGTCCACGACTCCAACACGCTCACTTAATGTCGGAGTACCCGCTGCATCAAGGCGAGTCCGATGACACACAGGATGATATTTCCCAGCCAAACAGAATAGGGAGGTAGTGCGCCACACTTGGCTCGTCCCACGGCCAATGCCAGAAGCGGGTAGTAAAGAACTAGTATGGGCAGGAAACAGACACCAAAAGTCGTCATCAAATCCGAGTTTCTCATACGGATGGCTAAGGGCGCACCGACAAAGACGAAAAACAAGCAACTGAACCCGTTCGCCCAGCGACGATAGGGTTCGGTCCGCAGGCGGTGCAGTCTGTGAATATGATGGCCGATTGTATCAAAACGGTCTTGCCACGCTTGAGTCGCCAAATCGGAAAGCTCGCCCGTCAACATGCCGTACGCGGCGTCGGCAGCCAAAGACTGGCGGAAATTCTTGATGATTTTCCGCTGCGTCGTAATGGCACTTTGAATGTTTCTGAGAGCAATCTGGGAGGTCCGCGCCACACTCAGATCTGTTTCCGAATTCTCAAACAAGGGTATCACATGGGGTAGCGTACCCGGGTGGCTAAACACAACATTGTCACCATATTCAATGTTGGAATCTGTAAGATAAATAACAAATTCCCCGGCTTCATGATCCGATCGCAATTCGGCAGACTTGGCAAGAACAGTCACAGGAGGTGAATTGTCATGCGGATGGATGAGGATCATGGGTTCAATCATCATCTGTCCCTCCACACGACTCACGTTGATAGAGATTTTGTCAGAAGAGTATTGCCCGTTCGTCCGAAGCACGGAATAGATAATTTCTTCCGCCGATTCGATCAGGACTCGCTTCACTCCGTAGGTACCCCAAGACACTGCCAGATCGTTGAACCAGACAGCCATCAAACTGGTTACAAATGCCAGGATGTAAGCTGGCCAAAGAACAGCCAGTGGTGAAATCCCCAATGACTTGACAGCCAAAATCTCGTTGAAGGAAGACATGCGGCCGTAAACGCTGCAAGCCGCAAAGAGAATGGTGCCGGGCACAGCAAACCGAAGGGCATTGGGCAGCAGATAGGGGAGAATCTTCAAGATTGTCATGAAGCTCAAACCCTGATCATGTGCCTCTTGAACAACGCCGACCACCAACATGAACAAGGTCAAACTCGTCAATGTCGCAAGAAATATTTTGGCCAGTTCGAAGGTGAGATAGCGTGTAAACAGGCGCATGAGGGGAATCTAGCAGCTCTGTCCTTATCTTCAAACGCGGCTTTCAGAATGGGTCGGCCGTCACATCATCGTTCGATTGCGAGCCCCGCTGCCGCAGCTGCTGCATGACGTGGCTGATACCACGCGTATATTGCCGGATTGAATCAGCAAAATCTTTGGTCGCGGCTGATTCACGGCCCAAGTGGCAGAATTCTTCAAATTCCGCCAGATCCAGGCTGTAATTCGCTTCGACAGCAGCTTCCTTCAGATCCTTTGCCATCCCTTCCATCCGGGTGGCAAAGGTAGCCCTGGGCGGGCACTTGAGCGAAGTGTATGGGCCCTTGCCAAGTTGTCCCCGCGTCTGCAGCGTCCTTCCATGACCGTTGGAGGTTCCACCCCAGTTCAGTATCAGCACAAATAGCACCGCTAGTATTGCGCCCCCTGCTGCTAGTGCTCCCTGAAAGTATTTTTGAAGGGCGAACATAAGGGCGGACGCCAGAAAACAGAGTCCCGGCAATACCCACTGCGATGCATGGAACGTTTTGCGTCTCCCGGGTTCGAACGCGAGCGGGGAGGCCCTATCTGCCACCTGGGTCGTCATCTGGTGACCGGTGACCTTCACAACAATCGCCGTAATGTTGTCCGGGCCACCGCGAAGATTCGCTAGATCAACAAGAACTTGGACCGCTTCTTCCGGGTCAAGACTGGCCAACAACGCTCCCAATTCTTCATCTTCCACCTTACCCGTCAATCCATCAGTACATAGCAAAAAAGTATCCCCGGACTCGATAGGTAACGGACCTTCCAAGTCAACCTGTACATGTGCATTGGGCCCCAAGCTACGTGTGATGACATTCTTGGGAACCATTGACGCCATCTCAACATCCTTGGAAAACCTTCCTGTGGCTCGCAGCTCCCACACCAAACTATGATCAAAGGTGAGTTGTTCCAACTGATCACGACGCAGTCGGTAGACGCGACTGTCTCCTACATGGGCTATTACCGCTCCCTGCGGCAACAATAAGAGCACACTACCGGTCGTGCCCATGTTGTGATAGTCGATACTGGCTTCACCTCGCTGATTGATTTGGGCGTTCGTTTCAGTAATCGCCGACAGGATTGCATCAGGGGGCGATTTGTCCCGATGACTGTAATAAGCATGAGGAATTCCATCGGCGGCAAGCTTGCTCGCTAGTTCCCCACCCGCATGGGCACCCATCCCGTCAGCCACCAGAAAGAGATGGCCACGCTCATACCAGTTCTGTAAATCGCTGGCTGGGCAAACCGCGTAAGAATCCTGATTTGAGGTGCGACGCATGCCGATATCGCTTGTGGCTGCCTGCTGCATGCAGTCATCCCAACTCGCGTTGCTTTGTGCCATCACACCGTCCCCAAAGGCCAGCTAGCTATAGTGGAAACGCCCATTCTAGCCAAGCGAGCTGTCGGCGGATAGTTCGTCAGCCGAATGGACAGGCCCTCCGAGGTGAACGGCACACCAAAGGCACTCGCAGTGACCAGGAGCACCAAGTGCGTTTGGAATCGATGCTCCACACGACTCCACAACGGCACAAGTGGGGAGGAGATTCGCTCTGGAAGTATCTCCACGACATCCCTATACTCCCGCCCTGCGATCTCCAGTGTGCAGCGCCTCGATCCGTCTCGTCCTTTTTTGTGCCGCACCTCAACCCCTTCATTGCTATTCGTCGATGTCGACTCCCCCCCTCAAGTTCGCAGTCGCGATCCTGCTAATGTCAGGATGCTGTTCTTTCGGTTGCGTGCATCGTCGTCTGACGATTCGCAGCAATCCACCAGGGGCCTTGGTCTACGTCGATGACCAGGAGATCGGAAGAACTCCTGTTTCCGCTCCCTTCATCTACTATGGAACCAGGTCGATCCGATTAGAACTCGATGGCTACGAAACTTTAAATGTTGATCAGCGTTTTCGGCCACCGTGGTACCAGATTCCCCCTCTCGACTTCGTCAGTGAAAACCTCGTCCTGAGGGATCTTCGCGATGAACGAGTCCTGGATTTTCAAATGGCTCCTCAAAAGCTGGTGACCAAAGAAGAACTCATGCAGCGGGCCAACCACCTGCGCGGCAGTTCTCAACTCGGCATCGTCGCTCCCCTGCCGAACGCCCCGCCTACAACTGCTCCGACGACGACCCAACCGATACAAGCCAGTCCCGTGTCCTCCTCCCGTCCATCCGGTTTCGAAGGGCCCATGGTTCTTCCCCATGAGAATCCCTCGCAACCTACCCGCACACCCAGTTCGAGCCTTCAAGCTCTACCAAGAACCTGATCGTCGTGGCTTGCGCCACGCGGCTCTTCCTTTGAAACCCGACTGCCGGTTGCTCAAAATTCCCTTCACACCAAGTTGGCTCGGGTCGCGGGCAATCTTATCAGTAAACACGCGAACATCGCTGACAATTGGCTGCAGTTGTTTCGTGATCTGTTCGATATTTGCTACGCTCTGGTTCAAGCGGTCGTACAATTCAGAATCATTCAAGAGTTTCCCAACAGTCCCCTGCCCTTGATTGACAGACTGAGCCAACACTCTCATTTCGTCCAACACGATTCTCATCACTTGCATGTTTTCATCCAAGCGACCAATGATGTCTGGTGCCCTTTCGCCTAGGGTGCCAGTCAGCTTTTCCATGTTCTGCAAGTTTCCAGTAGCCGCCTCGGTGAGCCGCTGGATTCCTTGCAAAGTGTCCCTTGCTTGCGATAGTGTTTGAGGAAACTCCCGCAGGGCCCGAATCAAATCGCCTTGTAACTCTTCGTCGCCCAAAAGCTGATTAAAAGTGGTCGCAGCTTGATCAATGCTGTCCATGGCCTGGGCTGATTTTCCCACCAGTTTTCGAAATTCATCCCCATCGGTCCCAATGAACGTGTTCAATTTTTCAGCCAGCGTTTTCACCTGGCCACTGGCTGCAGCTACCGCCCGCAGGGCTTTCTCAGCATCGTCCTCCAAGTTTACCACCACGCCTTGCAACTCCATGAGCACTTTTAGCGGATTCTGGGCAATCTCGCCTTGTACAAAAGCGCCTGTGGAGATGAGTACCGGCTCCTGACTGAAATCGTCAATCTTCACAAACTCCAGCACGGCATCTCCAAAGAGGTTTCCCGTACTGATGCGACACACTTCATTCGTACGAACCCGATAACTAACGTTAATTCCTAACGATACCAAGACCCGGTCGTCCTTGAGTTTCACGCGGTCGACACGCCCAATCAGAATTCCGTTCTTCCGTACCGGGGTGTCAACAGCCACACCCGGAGCCTCTCGAAACTCAACGTGTATCACGTATTCGCCCCGCGCAAAGAAAGGCAACTGGCCAAAATAGACGACCAGGAAAAAGGCAATGAGAGCCGTTGCCAGCACTAGTAAGCCTACTCGAAATTGCAGTACGCGATCATCCATGAATCGTAAACTCTTTGCGCTCTCCGACAGAGCCTGTCCTATTGTCCTGGGATCCGACTTTCGGGGTTTGAGTGTCTCCCATGTTTTTGGGACGACTTCTCACGCATCTCCATGAGTCGTTCCCCTGCCTCGCCTTTCACAAACTGGATCACCCGTTGATCCTTCGCCACTACCAATTCTCGCGGCGATCCATCGAACAGAATTTGTGGTTCACCGGCCGCCAAACGTGACAATGGATAGACCATTACCACTCGATCAGCCACTTTTGTGGCCGTTCGCATATCGTGAGTCACAATAATACTTGTGACAGGATAGCGACTTCTCGTTCGAATGATGAGTTCGTTAATCACATCACTTACTATTGGATCAAGCCCTGTCGTCGGTTCGTCGTAAAGCATCACTTCCGGACTGATGGCCAAGGCACGTGCCAATCCCACGCGTTTTCGCATACCCCCAGACAACTGAGCTGGTTTTTTGGATTTCACCGACTCCGGCAGACCAACTTCAGCCAAACGCAATGAAACAATCTCATCGATTTCATTTTGCTGCTGTCTGTCCGCCTCACGTAGCTGAAATCCGATGTTCTGTCCCACCGTCATGCTGTCGAACAGGGCTGCATTCTGGAACAGAAATCCGAATCTCATGCGTTGAACGGCCAGTTCTTTATCATTCAATTCTGCAAGGTTTCGCCCGTCAAAGTAAACTTCGCCCTGCACGGGTTTTACCAACCCAATCAATGTTTTGAGTAAAACAGTCTTGCCACAACCGCTTTCACCAATTAGGGCCAGGGTTTGACCGCGTGGTATGGCCAGATCCAGGCTCCGCAGTATCTGCTGATCATGAAAGGAGACGCTCATCTTGCGTATCTCGATGATCGGCGCATCTGCCTCTCGTTCATACGACGTCGACTTTCTCAGTTGGTCAACCACTAAAACAGACTCGCTCCGCCGGGCCACAGTGACATGTAAATGTTGTCGAGCAGGATACCGATGACCAAATCCAGAATCAGGATCAGCACAAACGAGATGACAAAAGCTGCCGTGGCCGCCCGTCCTACGCCTTCCGCCCCGGCACTGCAATGAAAACCTTGATGACAACTGACCAAGGCGATGGCAGCGCCAAAGAACAGGCTCTTGATCACCCCATAAAACAAGTCCCAAGTTCCCACGAATTCCGCAGAATTCTGATAGTAATGAAACTGATCGATCTTTAAAAAATAGATGCTATACAGATATCCTCCCACCACGCCCATGAAATCCGCCATGATCGTGAGCGTAGGGATCAGAAACAGGCAAGCCAGAAAACGGGGTACCACCAGGTACTGCACTGGATTGGTTCCCATGCTGGACAAGGCATCAATCTGCTCGGTAACTCGCATCGTACCTAATTCGGCTGCCATCGCCCCGCCGACTCGTCCCGCTAACATGGTGGCGGCCAGCACAGGTCCAAGTTCACGTACGAGCGACATGTTGATTACGGCACCCAACCGCGTTTCAAGCCCCAAATCGCTGAACTGATAATGGCTTTGCACCGCCAGCACCATCCCGATAAACGTCCCGGTCAGAGCCACCACAGGCAGGCTACGGACACCAATTTGGTAGAAACTTTGAAGTAACGTCTCGCGCCTGGGTAGTCTCGTAAACAGCCAGGAGAGTGTGTTCAGGGAAAACAGTGTCAGGTTTCCGATCGATATGGCAGCTTCTACCACCACGCGCCCCCAATCGGTAACAGCGTGTACCAGAGGGTTTTGTTGGTGCCGCCCTGCAAGTTGTTTCGGCGGTGTGGCACTGGCTCCTGTCGACATCCGTGTTCACCGGTTGTGGGCACAAAGTTTGTAAGATCCAATCAACAGCCACCCACCGGCAATTCGTCCCATCAGACCCGCGTTTCCCGGATCTGCCGCTCCGCACGGGGGAACACAAGACCGTTTCGACGATGGTTGGCGTAAACCAGACACTCGCAATACCGATTCTGTGGCATCGCTTCTTAATTCGTCTTGCCCACCTGGCAACTTGAGAAAAGTTTAACAATCAGCGCGGTCTGTATGTTCGCGGAGAAGAGAGAAAGTGGGCCGATTCAAAAGCCAGGAGTAGTCGGCCGCTAGCAACTTCCTGAAATCAGTTGCCCGCCGTCGATGAGAACCTAACGGGTCGAGACAAATTCGTTCCCTGGGCAGCGGCTTCTCCTGCAACCTCCCCAGCGGGTCCAAAGAACGAAGTAGCTCACCCGCTTGCGAATCCCGGAGTCAGAGAACAAGAAATTTTTTCCGAACAGCCTATGGTTCGTCACCAGGACTCATATCAGTCGTTGCATCTCCTGATTCCGACGTTGCGGCAACGATCTCGACAGGCGGATCCTCCTGTCGCTTATCTCCCCGGAGATCCAATCGCGTGACTTTCCCGTCGTCGTCTTTGAAACCGGCTACAACGATCGTATCCATCCCCTGGAACTCGCCTCGCAACAGTTCTTCGGATAAAGGATCTTCGACAAAGTTCTCAATAGCTCGCCGTAACGGGCGGGCACCGTAATCGAGATCGGTTCCCTTTTTAATGAGGAATGACTTCGCTTCTTCAGTCAGTTCCAAGGCATAACCCCGTTCTTCCAGTCGGTCACGGACTTTAGCCAGTTCGAGATCAATCACATGGCACAAATCTTCGTCGTTCAAATGCCGGAAAATAATGACGTCGTCCAAACGGTTGAGAAATTCTGGGCGGAAGACTTTTTCGATACGCTCTTTGACACGTTCTTTCATGTTTTCATAGGAAGTATCTTCATCGGGTTTCTGAAAACCGAACGACGATTCATTCTTAATCGCTTCGGCACCCGCATTGGTGGTCATGATCAAAATCACATTACGGAAATCCACATTCCGACCAAAACTATCTGTGAGTCGGCCTTCCTCCATGACTTGTAGCAGCATGTTGAACACATCAGGATGCGACTTTTCAATTTCGTCCAGTAGAACCACCGCGTACGGCCGACGACGAATCTTTTCTGTCAACTGCCCGCCTTCTTCATAACCGACGTAGCCGGGAGGAGCACCGATCAAGCGACTCACGTTGTGCTTCTCCATGTATTCACTCATGTCGATTTGAATGAGTGCATCTTCATCACCAAACATGAACTCGGCCAATGCTTTCGCCAACAACGTCTTTCCAACGCCAGTAGGTCCGGCAAAGACAAAACAACCTGTCGGACGTTTCGGATCTTTTAATCCACTACGACTGCGTCGCACGGCCTTCGAAATTGCATGGATTGCCTCGTGCTGGCTGATCACGCGCCCGTGCAGTTCATCTTCCATCTGCATCAAACGAACTGTGTCTTCCGTGGACATCCGCGTGAGCGGGATGCCTGTCATTCTGGAAACCACTTCGGCAATGACCTCCTCATCAACGACTCCGTCCGTCTGACGCGACTTCTCGCGCCATTCGTGAGTGATGGTTTCCTTCTTCTTCTTCAACTTGTCGGCCTGATCTCGAAGTGAAGCTGCACGCTCAAAATCCTGGTTGGCGACCGCCTCTTCTTTTTCCTTATTCAAACGTTCAACTTCTTCATCAATTTCCTTGAGATCCGGAGGACGAGTCATCGTACGCAACCGCACACGGGCGCCTGCCTCGTCGATCACATCAATGGCCTTGTCGGGCAGGCACCGTCCGGTGATATAGCGGCTCGACAGATCAACTGCAGAATCGATCGCGTCATCCGTGATTTGCACTCGATGATGCTCCTCATACCGGGTACGCAACCCCTTCAAAATCTCGATCGTCTCGCCCTTTCCGGTGGGGTCAACCAGGATTTCCTGAAATCGCCGAGCCAGGGCACTATCTTTTTCGATGTACTTTCGGTACTCGTCCAGCGTGGTAGCTCCAATGCACTGTATTTCACCACGAGCCAAAGCCGGCTTGAGCACGTTAGCGGCATCGATTGCCCCTTCAGCACCACCTGCTCCGACAAGTGTATGAAGTTCGTCGATGAACAAAATTGTGTTTTTCGCACGGCGGACTTCATTCATGACGGCCTTAATTCGTTCTTCGAATTGGCCACGATACTTCGTTCCCGCTACCATCATCGCCAGATCCAGCACGACGATGCGCTTGTCAGTTAACAGTTCAGGAACGTCTCCTTCTATCACGCGTTGCGCAAAACCCTCGACGATGGCTGTTTTGCCCACGCCCGCCTCTCCCAGAAGCACAGGATTGTTCTTCGTACGACGGCACAAAACCTGTATGGCCCGTTCGATTTCTTTCTCACGTCCGATAACGGGATCGAGTTTATTTTGACGGGCCAATTCGCTCAAATCTCGACCGAAACTGTCGAGTGCCGGAGTTTTTGATTTACCACTTTTGGTGGGATGACCTTCGCCACCCCCGCTTTCACGACCACCTCGTTCGCCTCCCTCGCCCTCGACGCCGTGACCCAGCAAGTTCAGAACTTCTTCCCGCACCTCTTCCAGCTTGAGTCCCAGGTTCATCAGCACCTGGGCAGCAACACCCTCTTGTTCACGCAGCAGCCCCAGGAGAATGTGTTCCGTCCCAACGTAGTTATGGTTCAGATTCCGAGCCTCTTCCATTGAGTACTCAATGACCTTTTTGGCGCGTGGAGTCTGCGGCAACTTGCCCATCGTGACCATCTCGGGTCCGCTCTGCACAAGCTTTTCCACTTCCAGGCGAATCTTGCGCAAATCCACATCCAGGTTCTTGAGTACATTCGCGGCGACACCACTGCCTTCTTTGACTAAACCCAGAAGAACGTGCTCCGTGCCAATGTATTCATGGTTAAACCGCTGCGCTTCCTGGTTCGCCAGTTGCATGACTTTCCGGGCGCGGTCTGTAAATCGTTCGTACATTTTCTTTTACCTCGATGAGATCGAATGTGCTTCGACAACGCCCTACGCTGCGTCGGAGAATCCGTCCGATCGTTTCTTGGGACCATCTAAATCCATACGGTTTAGTTTCTCACGTTCCAATCTTGTTTCCAGCAGCCACTGGTGCGAATCTTCCAGGCGTTCCAAGTATTTAAGAGTTCGCCGTGCTAATTCAACTCGCTCGGTACGTCGATAAATCGACGTCAGCATCAGGTGCGATTCTATGTCCAATGGATCCAGTTGAATCAACCGCCCCAAAATGGATTCCGCTTCGTACCAATCTCCTTTTAAATACTGCGCTTGTGCCAGCGGAAACAAGTCTTCCGAGTTTTTCCGTTCCACCGGCCCCACCCACTCACTCCATTTCCAGAGTGCAATGAATGTTGAAAAAATCCATGTGACGCCGAACAATGCCCAACCGGTCAGCAACGTCGATGGCCCGAACCACTCGGTCCACATCCAGCTGGCAGTCAACAGTAGATTTCCAATTACGGTAAATACTAGTGCGGCAGACAACCCCCACCAACTACCTCGTGCCCACAACAAAGCTAGGCCAGGCCATAACAACAACCAGCGTGATGAAACATGCATCCTGCATTTTCTCCCTGGAATCCAAACAGCGGCGCGGCTTTAGAGGAATTGGCAGGCGACAGATGCCGCCAACGAATTGTAACCCTCAATTAAACGTTAATCAAGGCAAACAAAGGCTTTACTTAACGTTACAGGCAACCCTTAGTAACAAGCTTTCTTCACCCACGTAAATCGGAAACGACGACTTGCCTATTGAGACATTTTAATCTGCAAGTCTTGAATATTCCTTTCCACCGCTACCGTTGGTTGTAAACGCCCCCTTTCGGGTTGACATCTGTGCGGTTCTTAAAAAAGTCAAGCAGCAGCACCTTGTCACCTATCGAAGTGGCTTTCCGTAGCTCGACGCCATCCTGGGAATCTCGATCCCCTCCTGAACCGGTTTGTGTCGTGATTCACTCGCCCGGAAACCCTGACTAACCCTAAAACGAAGGTTTCTTCTGACAGCTGAGGGCCCCACCCGGCCAGTTGTAGGCAACTATTGTTTTACCCGGGTAAAGACCTTGAGCAGGACTCGGGGATATACTGATCGCTAGGCTGGTAAGCCCTGCATCGCTTGCAACAAAAGATCAGGCTCTCTCCAGGCGTGCAAGTATGACCCATGACAAAAGAGCCCGATTCAGCCAGTTGATTCGTGGGTACCCCACCTGATCAAAAAGGTGGTCACGCCTCGATACCTCCAGTGAATCCCTTACAATTAGCTGCGAAACTTCACCAATAACAGGACCCTTACCCGTGGATTCTTACTCACAAGTTGTTGACACCCGTGTCCTGCGCATTGTTGACGCCAACGCTAACCGATCTCTTGAAGGTTTGCGTGTGATTGAGGATTATTTGCGATTTGTCCTTGATGATCCGCATCTCACCGAATCTTGCAAACAACTACGCCACAATTTGGCGGACCGACTCAGCGTGATTCCTGCATCACAACGTTTCATGGCCAGGGATATCGCCGGCGATGTGGGTCGGGACATCACGACGGAACAAGAGCAAAAGCGTCCCCTCACAGAAAGCGTGGTTGCTGCCAGCTTTCAACGGGTCAAGCAGGCACTTCGCTGCCTCGAAGAATACTTTAAAACACTCAACGCACCCAATACACCGCAACTGGAAGCACTGCGTTACGAGGTGTACTCGCTCGAAAAATCCGTGGGAATTACGTTCCACAGTCACCAACGTCTGTCGGGCGCACATCTTTATGTTCTCATGGATGGCGGTGAGAATGAGCAGCAACTGATTTCCCTCACACAACAACTCATCTCCGCAGGTGTGGACATGATCCAACTACGTGACAAGAAACTAGAGGACGCCTCACTGCTTGAGCGGGCGAGACTGATAAGAAATTTAACCGCCGGATCCTCGACTCTGTTTTTCGTGAATGACCGTCCGGACATCGCACGGCTCAGCAGAGCCGACGGCGTACACCTGGGCCAATCCGACATGTGTTTGCACGACGCACGACAAATCGTGGGAGCGGAGGGTTTGATCGGCAAGTCCACCCACTCACTAGAACAGGCGTTACAGGCGGTGGGTGACGGAGCGAATTATATCGGCGTCGGCCCCGTCTTCCCTTCCACTACCAAAAACTTCACCACCTTTCCGGGCCTCGCACTTCTGAGAAGCGTAGCACTCAAAATCCGCCTACCCGTCTTCGCTATCGGTGGCATCGATCAAAACAATTTGCCGCAGGTGCTGGGCACTGGTTGTTCCAGGGTTGCCGTCAGTGGGGCCGTACTACATTCGGACGATCCCGACAGGATGACAAAGGCTTTACAGTTGCAACTCCAATCCTGAACGATCGAGTCGTTAACCACTGGACGGGTCCAGCTTTCGTTCGGACAGTTTTTGGACGACCCTTGAGATCTCTGATACATTACAGGGTTGGAAAGTGTCTACAACCGCAACCTTGGCAACAGCAGCCCATGACGAAGGCGAACGTCAACATGTCCGGTGTGACCATGGAAAGCTGTCACAACACCAAAGGTAACGCAAGGAATTGCCTGTGGTTCACTATTTAAAAACGCTGGATCTGCTTCCAGGTCCAGGGTGCACCACTTCGCCAGCTCAACAAGCCCGTTTTACCAATGAACGATTAGCAAGACCTATCCGTCCTGCACAACACTCCCTCCTACACATCATGCTGACCGAACTACCGACTCTGACGAGTTTTGTGAGCAGCGCCAAAATTCTGTTAATTTGGCTATGCACCGCCACCTGTGCGGATTCGTCCGAGCCCGCACACGTGCAGTATTTAAAGCCCAAGAAGCTTGCCACCTTGGCTAACAGCATGATTGTCGAGAGTAGTGGGCTTGCCTGTTCCCGACTTGAACAGGGCGTATTCTGGACCCACAACGATTCTGGCGATGAGGCCAGAATCTATGCCTTTGATCGAAGAGGAAGGAATCGGGGAATTTTCCTGATTTCCAACGTTTCCGCTCAGGATTGGGAAGACATGGCTTCATTGGTTCTCGATGGCCAACCGTGTCTTCTGTTAGCCGACATTGGAGACAATCTCGCTCGGCGCAAGGCATGTGTTCTGTATCTTGTGAAAGAGCCCGTTCTTCGCGATCTTGCTCCCGACCAGACTCAGCCCTGGCCAATCCTTCAAACCATTCACTTTATTTACGAAGACGGCTCCCACAACTGCGAGGCGGTGGGCTTCGACGAAAAGAACAGGACGATCTTACTCGTTACCAAAGAGCGTACTGCAGGTAGCGGAGTTTACAGCTTCATCTGGCCCGCAGCATCGAATTCGACCGAAAAACCGGTTGTGGCCCGTCGAATTGCCACTACACATTTCCCACTCGTCACGGCGATGGACATTCATTCGGACGGTCAGCGCGCCATCGTAGCAACCTACGGCCTGGCGTTCGAGTACCTTCGTTCGCCCGCGGAAACCTGGGCTCAAGCATTCGCCAGAGAACCCGGTCCTGTCATCACCCCTTTCCGGAGACAAGGTGAGTCGGTCTGCTATTGTACGGAGGGTACAACACTTTATTTTACCAGTGAGAAACGACCTACGCCCCTGTTTGAGTTATCAGGGGAGACTCCTTGAGATTGGTAATGACTTTCGAAGTCGAACTGAAGTTCGCCGTTCATGACCCTGGACATTTTTCCAGGATGGTTCAGTCTCTGGGGGGGAAATGGGGTCAACCCATGTTCCAGGTTGATCGTTACTTCAACCATCCCTCACGAGATTTCGTCAGAACTGATGAAGCTTTTCGTATTCGAAGCGTAAGTGATCGAAACTACGTAACGTACAAAGGCCCGAAAGTTGACACTACCACAAAGACAAGACAAGAGATTGAACTTCCCCTCGCATCGGGTGGTGCCGCAGCCGATACGTTTCGTCACATGTTGGAAGCCCTGGGATTTCGCTTTGTAGCGGCCGTGCACAAGCAACGAAAATCGGCCAACGTTCATTGGACCCAACAGAATGTCGAGATTGTACTGGACAACGTGGATGAAGTAGGCGTTTACGCCGAACTGGAAATTACCTGCGAACAAGCTGACGTGGAGTCAGCGCAACAAGTACTTGTCTCACTCGCCAAACGGCTGGAATTGAAAACCACGGAGCACCGCAGCTATCTAGAACTTCTTCTTCAATCACAAGCAGGTCGCTGAATTCTACGGAAGGGCTGATCGAGTCCGGAGCACAGGTCAGCCCGTCAAACGCGTCAGGATTTCTGCTGCCACACCAGTTTCCGATTCGGCCGGGCTTGCGTGTGTGGTTTCAGGATCCCGATGGAAATTTCAAGACGTACTTCTTCCCATTTCGGACTGTTTGCCTTCTCCACGGCGTGGGGAACGTCAATTCTCATCGATCGAATCGGCAACACTCTCATCGACTGGCACAACAACCTGTCTGGCCCTGCCGGACCAATATTGTGCCAGCACCGATCCAGTCAGCATACAGCCAAAGGTGTAGAGCGCCGGTGCGATGGCCGTGCCGTTACGGTCCGGGAACAGTTGTGTGGCGAGCGTGGCACCGAGCCCCGCATTCTGCATGCCGACCTCCAATGTTAAGGCCCGCCGCAACGGTTCCTGAAACCGAAATGCCCAGCCACTCAGATAACCTGCACCATAACCCATCACATTGATAGCCAACAAAGCGCTCACCACATTGACGTCCCTGGTCGCAAGCAGGCCACGATTCAATCCCACGATGACGGCGATGATCCACAGAATAACGAGATTCGCAACCATAGGCCCGGCCCGTCGGGCCGAAGATTCCAGCTTGGGCATAAAAATTACCAATAGATGGCCCGCAATGACCGGAAGCACAACCATCAACAACAAAAGATAACTCGCCTCCCAAACTTTCGACGCTGGGATTGACTTGCCAGACACCAGGGTCAAACTCAATACCAAAGGCACAACCAGCGGAGACAGCAAGGTTGCAGCTGTCGTCAGACCAACGGAGTAACTGGTGTTGCCGCGCGCATTCAACGTCAACACATTGGATGCCATAGCCCCTGGTACACAACCCACCATTACCACACCGACCAGTTGGTCGCCTTCCATCCCCCAAAGGTGTCCCACCGACCAGGCAAGTGCCGGCATGACGGAGTACTGAATTGCAGTACCACATAATACCCTGGGCCAGTGGTGAATTACCTGCCGCACTTCTTCCCGCGGTAACATGCAACCAATGGCAAACATGGTTGCGGCAATCAAATACGGCAAGTATGGTTTACTGGAAATGAAGGGATCCCAGTCCGCCAATACACTTCCACTGACCAGCGCACCCCAGTGATAGGCGGCAAGTGACAAGAGCACCAACCAGATCAGCAGATACTTCTGTAGCAGCCTTGCTGAAAAATCCATCATGCTCAACCTGACATCTGAATCGAACACACGCCGTGCATTGGGCAGGCATGCGAAGTAAAGGAATTTGGTTTGCTCCAATGCGTCAATAAAACGGGCGCAACCGGCTCAGGAGCTCCCCCGCTTTTTTCAACACCCAGTCTACGTTGCCGCGAAGACCCACGGCAGGTACCCAGTCGGCTGTCTGACCCGGTTCTGACTCCTCAGAAGACTCGCTGGATGTAAACCAAAGCTGCCAAACAACCTGAGACCTCCCCTCCGGCTGACGCGGGGAATGGCATCACGGAAATCCGGGCGCCAACTGGGGAATTCGGCCCCGTTTCCGGAGCTGGCAAGCCTCAACAAGTGGCCGGGAATAATACAAAAAGAAAGGCACATAATGGTGGTGCTAGTGGTCTTCGATCGCTTACAATAATGGCTGGCCGGTGGTTCCTATCGCGAAGGGCCGAAAAGACCACTGGACAGCCGATTTGATTTTCCACTACGATCCGCCCCTCGTTTGAACCCCATGTGTTTTCCCCTCACTTCACTAGAGCTTGGCTGACCCGTCAAGCAATACCTTTCGGAGGCCATGATGAATCGTCGCAGTGTTGGTTTCTTCGTCTTTGCAATTGTACTCGCATGCTCGGTCACCGCTTTTAGCACAGCTGGGGCACCTGATTTAGAAGAGATCAAATGCCCCATCTCCGGACGCGCCGTCAAGGCCGATGCCACCGCTGAGTTGGACGACTATACCGTCTACTTTTGCTGTGGTAACTGTGTCAAGGCATTCAACAAGGATAAAGGAAAATTCACCGCCAAAGCTTTTCACCAGGCAGTGGCTACTAGCCAGGCGAAACAGGGCACTTGCCCCAAGACTGGAAAGGGTTTGAACCCTGATGCGGTGCTGAATGTGAACGGCGTCGATGTTGGCTTCTGTTGCAACGGCTGCAAGGGTTGGGCAAACAAACTTTCCGAAGACGATCGCATCGCCAAGATCTTCAATCGCGAAGTGTTCGAAAAGAATTTCAGCAAGGTCGAAGAATAAGAACCTTTTGTCCAGAAAATCTCAGTGATTACCAAGGCGCAGAGCCTCAGGCTCTGCGCCTTTTTTTGTTGTTATTCGGCCATCCATGCAAGTACGGCCGAGACCTGGTCGCCGATCGTTGCTAGCGGCCGCCAACGAACCGTCGAACATGGACCGGGCTGCTTCTGCATTGCTGTTTTCGATGTTTGAATCCGGCTGTTCTCCTGAAGAACACTGAACAGGAATTGCCCTGTTCGACCGTCAACGACTATGCCATAATCTGCCCGCTTCCAACGAACCATTCCTCCGTTTTCTCCACTCGAGATCGGTATTTCCGAGTGCGCGAGATGAAAATCTTCTTCTCAGTTGGCGAACCCAGCGGTGATCTGCATGGATCAAATCTGATTCGCGCTCTCCGCAGTCGTCAGCCAGATATCGAGTGCATCGGATTTGGTGGACCGAAAATGGTGGCAGCTGGAGCTCGTTTGCATGAGGATCTGACGCGACAGGCCATCATGGGCATCTGGCGCATTGCAAGCGCCATTCCCACTTTGCTTCTGTTGCTTCTGCGTGCCGATCGCATTTTCCGCCATGAACGCCCGGATGCGGTCGTCTTGATTGATTTTCCTGGATTCAACTGGTGGATTGCCTGGCGGGCCAAGCAACGACGAATCCCCGTTATTTATTATGGAACTCCGCAACTTTGGGCCTGGGCCCCTTGGCGCACTAAGAAAATGAGGCGCCTCACCGATCATGTCCTCTGCAAACTCCCTTTTGAACAGGACTGGTTTCGCCAGCGGGGCGTGCATGCCACTTACGTAGGACATCCCTACTTTGATCAACTGGCAAGCCAGTCACTCGATCAACAATTCCTCAACCATCAACGCGATCACACTCGTCCCCTGGTAGTCATCCTGCCCGGTTCCCGAACTCAGGAAATCAAGTTGAACCTTGCCTGGTTCTTAAAGGCGACCGAACACATACGAACCAAAATACCGACTGCCCGCTTCGTTGTTGCCAGTTACAACAAGAAACAAAGTGTTCTGGCCGATGAAATCTGTCGCCAACAGGGAATCTCCATGGAAATCTTCCACGGACGAACCCAGGAACTCATGGAGCTGGCGGACTGCTGCATGGCGTGTTCCGGTTCGGTCTCGCTGGAGCTGCTTTACCGGACCAAGCCAACCGTGATTTACTATCGCATTTCACGGTTTACTTGCTATTTATTGAAGCTTTTCCTGACAGTCCGATACATCACCTTGGTAAATATCCTGAACGATCCTCAAGCTCTTCAACCGGCCCGTCAACCTTTTGGCTCCGCAAGCCCCAACGCTGATCAGTTGTTGATGCCAGAGTATCCGACGCACCTGGACAAGTCGAAGCCGATGGCCCAGCACGTCATCCGCTGGCTCACCGACAAGGATGAATACCGTCAACTGACGGAAAGAATGAATCGTCTGAAGGATCGCATCTGCGCACCGGGAGCCTCGCAACGAAGCGCTGACTACATCCTGGCCGCACTCGGTGAGGGGCGTCGGAGCAGACCTGCCGCGTCAGGAGCCGTTTCTGACGAACTTGACAAGGCTGCCTGAAATGCGAATATTTCCCTGGATCGGCTGGAATGCCGGGATAAGGGAACACGAGTTCCTCGTTTCACCATCAGCCCGGCGGTTCCACCACTCCAACTTCGGGAACAGGTGGACCACCACCCGGTCGATCATAACCACCGTAGAGCTTGAACATCATGCTGCTAGGCGAGCCAGCCAGAACCCGATACGACTTGAATTTTAACTGCTGCGGCTTTCCGGTCCGGGTCTCTCCCTTTTTTTGGCTGATGGGACTCTTCTTGGGGCTACCTATCGCCGACCGGAATCAAGTTGTCTACCTTCTGAAGTTCCATGAATTCGGCGCGTCAACCGACATCGAACAACTTCCTCAGAACTGGGCATTCGTCCTACTGTGGATCGGGGCCCTGTTCCTCTCTATCTTGATTCACGAGCTTGGGCATACCATCGTCCTTCGAAAATGTGGAATCTCGTCCCACATTGTGCTTTACCATCTTGGTGGCCTGGCCGTTCGGGATGGTTCGACCTACGCCGGGTACGGCCACACGCAACAATTAAACTCGAAGAATCAAATCATGGTGTCGGCTGCGGGACCAGCAGCCCAGCTATTGCTTGCCGGCTTGGTATTCGCCGTGCTGCGTATTGGCGGATTTCGAGTTCCCTATTTCGAGACGGTATTCGGCGTTCATCTCCCGGTCGGAACGGGATTGCCAATTTCAAATACTCTGCTCTGCATGTTTCTTTTCTATTTACTGGTTCCCAGTATCGCTTGGGCCATCTTCAACCTGTTGCCGGTGTATCCCCTGGATGGCGGGCACATTTCACGAGAACTGTTTTTACTGCTGAATCCGAGGGAAGGCATCCGGTACTCGTTGACCTTGTCCATCGCGACGGCAGGTGGAATAGCAATTTACATGTTTAGCAGGGACAACATCTTTGTTGCAGTCATGATGGGTTGGTTGGGCTACTCAAGCTACCAGATTCTTCAAGCCTACATGGGGAACCGATTTGGTGGCCCGGGGAGATCCTCTTGGTGAGAGGAACCACTCGGCAAGGCGTTCACCAGGTTCCCACACGGCGCGTCATTCTGCTGGGAGCCAGTAATCTCAGGTGGAGCATTTCCACAGTGGTTCCGACGGTTCGAGAGTCCTGGGGGGCACCCCTGGACATACTGGGAGCGTTCGGACACGGTCGTTCCTATGGCATCGAGAGTTGGGTTTTAGGACGCAGCCTGCCGGGCATCGTGGATTGTGCCTTGTGGGAGACCCTGCCATCACGGTCGCCTGCCACGACCGCTGCCCTGGTCACCGACGTCGGCAATGACCTGCTCTATGGCTTCAAAGTCCAGCAGATCATCACCTGGGTTCAGACCTGTCTTGAGCGGTTGGCGAACAATCATGCCAGAACCATCGTGACAGAACTGCCCATCGAAAATCTGGAACGCCTGGGACCGCTTCGCTACAACTTGTTCCGCTCCATTCTCTTTCCACGATGTCGGTTGACTCTTGCTGAGATGCTGAACCGCGCCAGGGAATTGAATCAGCAACTCCTGGAATTGGCGCATCACTTTTCAGCGACTACCGTCCAGCCGCAACAAGAATGGTACGGCATCGATCCAATCCATATCCGGAAGAGGGGTCGAAGCCGTGCCTGGCGAGAGATTTTCTCAAACTGGAACACTGCTGACGAACCTGTTAACCACTTGCAACGTTCGCCGGGCCTGTGGTTGACGTTACAGAGCCTGAAACCATTCCAACGACACTTTCTCGGAGCACAACAACTACACCCGCAACCCTGTGCGCGGCTGTCAGAAGGTTCCCTAATTTCGCTCTATTAAAATTTTCTGACATGACAAACTAGTAGCAATTTCTCTCAGCAGGATGGCGTGACTTGTCTAGATTCACCCATGTCGGAGCGTTTTTTTCACATTTTCGAAAATGTGAAAAAAAATTCCTCTTCTTCTGCTGATAAAACAGGTAAGAAGCGGGCCCATTCAGGACCGGCGACAAAATGTTTCTGAAGCCCATCTCCGCAACAAGAAATCGCCTTGCAAAACCAAAATTCTAGCCGGACTTCCATCATGTTTCGCATTCACTTGCCATTTTTTTATGCAATTCCACAACGTGTAAAAATTCTCGCGGCCCGTCTTCGAAAACACCCTTTATCGAATCGATGATCGTGGACCTCAATGACAAATGCCTTAGCGAGCGGAGTTCCAAAAGTGTTGCATGCAACGTCACAAATCGTTTGTTTTCCGCATAAAACAGGTGGTTTTCGAGCCATACGTACCACTGGCCCCATCTTGATCAGGGACCTGTACGAAGGTCTCCCAGGTAGCAGACAACCGACCTTCCAGAGCGCGCCAAAAAGAACAACCAGAGTCGTTCTTCGTCGATCGCTGAAGTTGAAACGCACATTTTGATCGATCGAGTTTCACAATTTTTCAATTCCTGAAACCCACTTGCGGACAGGCCATTGTCGAGCGACTTCATCACAGGCAAGCAACCGTCGTATAGCTGACTGGTCGTTTCATCTGTCTCCATAAAGCTGTCAGAAAAATTAACTTGGTCTTGACGAAGGTTCCACGATTTTGATGATTTACTTCTAAGCTAGTTGCAAACTTTTTTTAATCGCTTAAAAATACGAACTGTGAGTAATCGATGCCACCTTTTGTTTCGTTGAAACGACACACGGAGTGGCGTGTCAACGAAACGCTCTGCGGCGAAATGGAACGCCACAGAGAGTGGTTTTTTAGGTGTCGGAAGAGTCGTCCTTAAACATCCTTGAACAATCTGGACTGTCACGGGACGGATCTCGGCACTTCCTTTTTTTATGGAGGACGGATTGTGGCCAAGAAAAAGGCAAAGAAGAAAGCTGCGAAGAAGAAGGCAGCTCCGAAGCGGAAGAAGGCAGCTCCAAAGAAGCAGGCTAAAAAGAAGGCCACCAAGAAGAAGGCCGTAAAGAAGGCCGTAAAGAAGAAGGCCGTAAAGAAGAAGGCCGTAAAGAAGAAGGCCACCAAGAAGAAGGCCGCTAAGAGAAAGCCTGCTAAGAAGAAGGCCACAAAGAAGGCTGCCAAGAGAAAAAGTTAGAAGCGTTTCTAACTTTTATCGCAGAAGCACTTCTTTTGAAACAACAAGAAAGGGCCGCACGGATTTCAGTAATCCGAGCGGCTCTGGTTCTTTTTAAGCCCTGCCTTCCGCTCAGATCTCCACGACTTCTGGATCACAGATACCCCCAGCCCCCTTGGAAAGTCCCGGTTGGTGTCGTTGATGCGGATCAGTTTCTCATGGGAAGTCAGTACCTGAAAGCCTTCGATCAAAAGATTTCCGACCACTACCGCAAAGTCTCGTGAGATCGCTTTCCGCTTCCCATCTTGAGTTTCAATGCACAAAAAGAGAGGGGAGTTGTTAGACAGGTCTCTGCTCCAGTTCCTGAGGGTGCGACACCAGCAACATCCGGACTTCACAGGCTTTCCGGGGAGGAAGTTGCACCCACCTCCTAATCTATAAGACGGTCAACTTGGGCAGGGGCGGTTCAGCTGCATTCGTGTCGGCCAAATTCTTTACCAGACGATGGCAAATTCGCTCCAGGTAAGGTCTGACAATTGGATCCTCAAAAACCGCTTGTAGTTGTCCCTGGTCACCAAGGGAACGAATGGTTGGCTGTATCGGTATCTCGCCCAGAAATGGTAAACCAAGTTCTTCCGCCTTCTGCTTAGCTCCGCCACTGCCAAAGATGTCATACTGTTTCTGACAGTCTGGACAAACGAAACCACTCATGTTTTCCACCATACCCATAATGGGAATCTTCACCGTCTGCATCATGGAAATGGCTTTGACCGCATCCAGTAGCGCAACCTCTTGAGGCGTACATACAATAACGGCACCCGTCACTGGTAGCATCTGCGACAACGAAAGAGCAATGTCACCTGTTCCCGGCGGCATATCAACGATTAAATAATCAAGTTCTCCCCAGCGGGTTTGTTCAACAAACAGCTTCATGTGGTTGTGTAACATTGGTCCGCGCCACACAACCGCCTGATCGGGTGGAATAAGCAAGCCAATGGACATCACAGGCATGCCATTACAGTCCACGGGAATTATTTCGTTATTTTCTTGTTGCGGTGAGCCACTGATTCCCAGCAGATGGGGAATACTTGGTCCGTAGAAGTCCGCATCCAATAATCCCACTCTACAACCCGCTCGTTGAAGACCAATGGCCAAACCTGCCGCTACGGTACTTTTTCCAACTCCCCCCTTGCCCGAACCGACAGTGATCAGTCCTTTGACGGTAAGGCCCACCTGTCCCAGTTTCTCCGGTGGACGCTCGTGAATTGCAAGATCAACCTTCACGGATTGAAGGGCAGGCAGCTTTTCACGCAACTTCTCCTCGGCTGCTTCTTTGGTTTCCTGCCATAAGGGTGCTGACCAAGTCGATAATGCCAAAGTCAAGGTGACCGCATTACCCTGAA
Source organism: Planctomycetota bacterium (assembly GCA_963578105.1). Classification (GTDB taxonomy): domain Bacteria; phylum Planctomycetota; class Planctomycetia; order Pirellulales; family Pirellulaceae. Next base: position 38,565 of record CAUZBP010000001.1, on the reverse strand, counting down.
CCTGAATCTCTCGAACCTGCTCTTGCTGAACAACACTTCGTCCAGTTTCGGGATCACAAAAATCCTGGAGAGCAGCTTCAACGGCAGTGGCTTCAATGGGACTCTCAGTCATCGAGTCTCTCTCTTTCTGTCATAGATAGAATGTGGTTGATTGTCGGCAGTTAGCTCACCGTGAACGAAACGGTCTAATTCCGGAATGTTCGTTGATTAAAAGTAACAAAATGGCGGTCATGCGGGACGGTGACAAGCAGGACCGCTGGGAGGCGTTGTTTACTTGTTCCGAGAAGCCCACCTTGAATTTCAAGTTCCAGATGCCGAAGGTCAAGTGCTTCAGGAACCTTCCTTTCCCCAGGGTAAACGGGACCAGATCCGCTCATTCCAAGACTGTGGAGCAATGGGGACCGATTCAAAATGTCGCTTCGCCAGCCGGGTTAATCGCCCCAGGTCACGAGGTGAAAAAATTGCGTCGACGGCTCCGGCTTCTCGTAAAACCCACTCGTAAGGACACCAGTCCCGCGTTCCCACAACAACAGACCGAGCCAGCGGAAAACGGTTTGTCGCTCGAATCAGACTCTCGATAATCGATCCGATGGTGCTTTTTGTCAACTCCCAAACGACAAGGCTGGCAGGAAATCTCTCCAATTCTTTCCAGGATTGAACCGGACTTCGTAACTGGATCACGCGCCAGGATTCCTCTCGACAGTGCTGGGACAGATGACACGCCCAAAGAGTGGAACTTTCACAAACAATGAATTTTGGCTTCTTCATCCTCGCACTCTCTGTTGAAATTGATATTATTGGGCTGTCCATTGCCATCGTCAGAGCCTCGGCGGGTCGATCTCAACAAGGTCCGGAAGCTAGTCCTCCGGGGATCGGCTGTCGCGAACACCAAGTTGTTGCAGTCGTCGATGCAATCGTGCTCGAGAAATCCCGAGCGATCGGGCTGCTTGTGCCTTATTCCCCTGACTATCAGCCACAGCTCGATGAATCAACTCCTCCTCGATCTCGGCCAAAAAATGATCCAAATCGATCGTGGTTTTTTCCCGGGGAGGACGGGCGGCAACTTGGGCGGCCCAGTGGAGCTGTGGTGGCAAATCGTGCAACTGGATCAACGGATCTTCACTCGCCCCGTGCGCCTGCTTCACTACAGCAAATAGTTCGTCCACGTTGTTCGGCCATGAATAACTCGCAAGGCGATCCAAAACTTCGTCTGAAAAACCACTCCGTTGAAATTTTCCCTGGGCGTTTAATTCTTCAAGGTAGAGCTGTGCCAGTGCCGGCAGATCCTCAAGTCGTTGTTGTAACGGCACCAATTCTATCACGAGCGTTGTCAACCACTGCAGGAGTCCATGGTGGAATCCCTCCTCCCGTCTACCTTCCAGCGATTGGGGACGGGCAGTCGTGAGGACTCGCACTGGAAAATCTTCCCTGCACACCCGCTGTTCAAGTACACTCTGAGCATCCAAAGGGAGGTCTTGCAGGTCGAGCAACAACAATGTCACCGGAAGTTCTTTTGGAAAATCCCCGATGCGTCGGCGAAATGCCTCCAATGTCGCTTCGAGAATTTCGTGATCGACAACACTGCAATCTATCGGCAGCAGTGGACCGGGATCACCCGTTATTTTCCCATAGGCTATCGTTCTGGCAACATGCTCGCGCCCGCTTCCCGGAGGTCCAATGATCATTACATTCGCGAGGGTTGAAGCTGCCAGTTCAATTTGCTGCCGCACTTTGCGAATGACCGAACTGCTGCCAATGAGTTGTTGCAAGGCAAATTGCTGTCGAATCTCCTGATGGAAGTGACGAACCAATTCGTGCAGTTCTTGTGGAGCTTCAACCCTTCCTGCCGACTCGACAGAATGCGGCTCAGAAATGTCCGTGATTCCCAAAACCGCCAGAACAGCCGGGCGATCGGAAGGATCTTCTCCCAAAGGTAAAAACTCAGCCCAGCGACGCACTAGTTGCTTTCCAGAACGTGTCCAGCTGACAATGGCTCGCTTCCGCTCGCCACGAAACACTTCTGGCGGAGGACACAAACCGGCCACACTCCCCAGTATTTCGGTCGACTTTGGCTGGCTATGGTAATCACATCTTGAGCCCAACAACTTTGCGCCTGGGTCTCCGATCCAATCGTAGAACGCCTGATTTGCGTAACGCAAATGACGTGTTTCATCAAGCAGGTAAATTGGCATAGTCGCTGCAGCCAGCAACTTGGCCAAGTCGTTCGTTCCGCCTGCACTGCGAGCCATCGTTCCTGACCCCGCTGGTTGATAGTCCGTCGTCTATAGTCTGCCGAAAGAGATTTTTCGCCTCAACTTTTTTCAATGAGGCTATGATCCAACTGGTTCCTCACAGTTCCATAACCTCGCTGCATCACCATTCTTCATTCACTTGGTGGACGTGAAACTTCGTGAGATCAGCACTCCAGCATCAGAGTTGTCTTCAGCAGTCCGTTCAAGCCAAGCCGAACGGCCCATGCCACAAGTTTCCCTCATCAGGCGTCCAGGGCCAATGCCGCCTGCCAGGACCAGACCTGCACCAATCAACATCGCAACTGCAGAGCCCCAGTAGGGGGGGCGAGAGGGTCCGCTTTTGTTCCCCTCCCTCGGCAGAAAAGTACATGACGGCAATCCTACGCAAGTCATAACCCGTGCCAATTGCCGCGTTCAGGACACCCACAACTGCCAGAATGATAAAGCAGAAGGACATGCTCGGGAACGAGGCAGAGAGGCCCAACGAGATCGCACTCCAGAACAAAAAAGACTTGCCCCGGAAACCAGCCAGGGGTGGAATGCCTGCCAGAAAAAGCATGAAGATCGCCACACATGCGGCGGCCACTGGTCGAGGAAAACCAATGCCAGCCAACAAGCTAACCTGATCCACAAGTCCTTGGCTGTCTGCAAGCCAACCAAGGGCCCCAAAAGTGCCGATGGATACAAGAGCGTACACGACCGCCTCGTCAGCGCTCACGCCCTGAGAGCCAAACAAAGCCACTACCAGCCCCATTAACATGCACCCCGTGTGGCAATAGATGAATACGCCAGCAGCAGCCGTATGCCAGTCTTCCACAACGCTGTAACATTACCCAATGTCACCGTAAGAAGTGATGGCAACATCACCGTTTGCCAACTCCAGAAACCGAGTACGGGAGACATCACCAAAATCAAACTGACCTGACCGCGCCCGGCTTGAACGGCCCCAAAATCATGCCCGTGACAAGCATCTCCACCGTCACGGCTACCGAAGCCAGGATCATGAATAGGATTGGAATCGCCAGATGACCCATAACTTGTTTTATTACAGGATTTTATGAAATTTATTCGAGGACTTTGTGAAAGTTGTCACAAAGTCTGGTCAAAAAAGAACCCGGCCAGAGACCGAGCTTCCATTAGAATCCTATAGGTCGGAAATCAGGTGGTCAACCCGCACCGAAGCTGCGATTGGAAACCCTGATTCGTCTCGAAAATGAACTGTGTGCACCACGAAAAGAACACATTTCAACGTCTGCCGTTCACCAGAGGTGCATAAAAACACCCTTCGCAGGTGGGGCAGGAACCTACGAAGGGATTGGCAGAACACAGTTTCCCGTATTCCACGCCAGGGATTGTAACCCACCCAGACGTCTTTCCAATCCCAAATTATCCAAACTTACATTTTTTTGCAAAATTTCGCTATCGCCACCACACGAGCGACCCAACGATTTGTTCTCCGGTCAGGCTGGAGGACAATGAGGCGTGCACACGGTCTACCGAATCAAATCCGACCCCAAACGGCTTGAAAACCCGATTTCATGGGGCATCCTCCCCCTCAAAAACAGGACGGCACCGGCAGCGCAGGAGAGTAGAAAACAGGTGAAGCAGCCGGTAACATCCTTCTCTGCTACCAGGCCAAGAAGCCTGGTTCCTAAAATACGTCCAAGCAAAAGTGGGTACCCTGGTGGTAAATGCGATCTTGTGGATAGTAATTCTGCCACTTCTTGTTGTAAACAGGAATTCGCGTCTCCTGAGGATACCGATAGTAGAGATCATTTCTGCTGCGAAAGTACTCGTTTCCCCAAAAATTCTGCGGATAGTAGACGTAGGGATAGTGATAATATCGCTCCCAGTCGTGCACGCTATAATAACGACCCCAGTTTCTGCCAAAAGCTTGCTGGGCAACAGCGCTCTCTGTCGCTGAAATCCAAGCCAACATGAATAACAACACCAGAACAACGATGCTTCGGATCATAGAATTCTCCCCTTTTGTCCAGAGATAGATGGCCCGCTTGCAGATCACATTTCCCGCCACACTGGTTGGAGCAGGTAGCATCTACTTCTGATACGGAACCATGAATACCCATCGGTTGTCGGTCTAACCGTCAATCAACGAATATGCGTCAAAACCGGAAGAAGAGGCGCAATGTGGACTTGCACCGTTACGGTCGAGTGAAGAACTCAGTCAACTTTTTCCGAACAGGCAGACCCTAGCGAGGCATTTTCCCCTCGGCAACCTCCTGTTCCCACTCGTCCGCCAGAGGCCAATCGACAGCACAGGTACCAAAATCTGCCAGGTGTTGATAGTTTTCTAAACGCTTGATCGTCTGATCGAGCAAATCATCATCTTTTCGAAAAATCGGTCCATGACTGGGGAGCAGCCATCGAACGTCGCTAGACCGAATGCGCTTTAACGAATCGACAAACGCGGGAATATTACTGCCATGGTGAGCGTCGATTGCACCCACACATCCGTCTCGATAAATATTGTCCCCGCTGAACAGAAGGTCATCGAGTCTAAAAGCCAGCTGACTATCGGTATGACCAGGCGTGTGCCAGACTTCGATCTGAAGGCTACCGACTTTCAGGATATCACCTTCCCCGACCAATTGGTCCACTTCCACCGGCGGCATTTCCATGTGAATCCCCTGCGCGGCGATTTCGGCAAATGTCTTGATTTTGTCACCTTTTCTCAGCGTTTCCGCAGCAAAAGGGTGTGCCACGACAACTCCAGTACGCAACAATTGCTTGGCTTTGGCAAGTCCTTGGATGTGATCCACATCGGCATGGGTTGCAACAAGTGCTCTGCAATTGGAAAGCGGAAAATCAAGCTGTCGAATCAATTCCACGATCTCGTCGACCGACTCTTCGTAGCCGACATCGATTAAAATCCATTCGTTACCGTCAAACACGAGATAAATATTACAGCCAATGACGTGACCAGCCTGGTAGTTCATTTCGATCACGTGCGGGAAGACTGGCTTCCGCTCGTACATGGCACTTCCTTCCACACCTCGGACAGGGTCTAGGGATCCTCAACAACACTCAGCTTAGCCCATGATTTTAAGAGGCAACCGCTAAGGGTACAACCAGCACTAGCGGCCTATTTGGTTTGAATACCTCTCAGTGCCGCGGACAAACCTTTGCGAAAAGAAGGATACGCCAGTTGAATACGCAGCTCTTGGAGCATTCGAGAGTTACTCACCCGTTTGTCTGACTTACCTCTCTCGGCTTTGCTCGAACCCACCTGGGGTGGCTGGAAACGTGGTGCAGGCACACTGCAAAGCCGGGCCAAATGCTGGTAGAATTCGGACCGATACACCGGATGGCCATCGGAAACCGTGTAAGTCCTCGGTGGCACGGCATACCGTTCAGCTGCCAGAACTGCCTGGACTGCGTCGTCGACGTGGATCAAATTCAAGTATCCCCGAGCGGGAGCTCTCACGACACCTTCAGTGATCATCGATTCCAGGCGGGGAATTCTTCCCGGCCCATAGATCCCCGCCAAGCGGAGCACGACACGCAGGTCTCCGACTTCGTGCATTGCTAATTTTTGTTCGGCGGCCAAACAAGTTATTCCACCCGGGCGCGTCGGAACAGAGACAGAGTCTTCATCCACCCAACTCCCATCTTCCTGCCCGTAGACCCCTGTAGAACTGACGTAGATGAAACGTTGGACAGAATCCGGGAGTCGATCGAGAACGTGCAGCAAGCCATGCACATAGACCTGCTCCATCGACAGTCCTGATTTCCGATCATATCCAACCGCAAACAATACTGTCCGTACGGCCGGAAGTTTATCGAGCGTCGCCGGCCGACTAACGTCCGCTACGATAGGCAGCATTCCCTGCGAGGCCAACTCGCCAGCCCGCTGGCTGGATCTGCTAATCGCATGGACCGTTTCACCTTGACGTAGCCATTGCATGGCAACCCGGTGACCCAGGTAGCCGCAACCAATGACAAGTTTCGACATGGAATTCAGTCCTCAAGCGATCCAGGTTGCCTGTCTGGCCGTTCCTGATCTTCGAGGTAAGCCGCAAGCATGATTTGAGCAGCCAACTTATCCCGCCGTTGCTTTCTTTTTTTCCGGGTTAAGCCAGCGTCTATCAAAAACGATTCCGCCTGAACGGAAGTAAATCGCTCATCAAAAAATTCGACGGGTACACTCGTAACACCACGAATCCAAGCACCGAAGTGACGGGCCTCTTGAGACTTTTGACTCTCTTCGCCACTCATATGAACCGGGAGCCCTACAACAAAACCTACAATATCTTCCTCCCTTACCAGTTGCTGAAAATAGGTGCTATCCGCCTGAGTGTTTTTCCTCTGGTAATTTTCGTATGGACTAGCGATCGTTCGGTTGAAGTCCGTAACCGCTATTCCGATTCTAACAGTCCCGTAGTCAATCCCCGCAAGACGTCCTGAATCACTGAAGGTCATGTTGCTGTTGTGCGTGAATTGCCGTCAAGGGGATCCCGCCACTGATGAATTGGAAAACTTGTTTGCACACGCTGTGGACTTAATCCCCTGACCGGCAAGAAACTCCCAAGACAATGGACGAAACCAAAAAAATATTTCAACGGACGAGGAATCATTCCTCGGTGATCTTCTGTGTCAACTTCGGCTCTTTATCTTCATTCGAAATCACCCCACTTAACCCTGTTTTGCATGGCAAACACAGGATGAAGACAGGAAGGCGACCAGCTCCAATCGAAAATGACAACACCCTGTTACAGAAACTGGTGCCAGTTCTTTTCATCCAACAACTTTACTACCTCCCGTACCGCTTCCTCCTCATGCTTATTTGCCACCAACGTGGCATCCGGCGTGTGGACGACGATGCAGTCCCGCAGCCCCAGTGTCACGACTAAATGTTCACTGTCTGTGCGGACAATACTGTCCTGCGTATTGATTCCCACATGAAGTCCAATCACCGTGTTTCCGTTCACGTCCGCACCGTTGAGACGGGCAATCGCCTGCCAACTGCCCACATCATCCCATTCGAAGGGAGCCTCAACCACAACGACCTCTTCAGCACGCTCCATGACAGCATAGTCAATGGACTTCCCCTCAATGGCCGTAAACTCTTGTTCCAAAACCGACCCAAAATCACGCGAATCGAATGCTTTGCCTATGGTTTCCAAACGGGCGTACATCTCGGGCTCGTGACTGGATATTTCGTGCATAATCTGACCGGCCTTCCACACAAAGATGCCGGAATTCCAGTAAAATTTTCCCGCTTCCAGATATTGGCGTGCTGTCTCGCTATCGGGTTTTTCTCTGAATTGCTGAACCTCGAACGCAGCCATTTCTGACGGTTTACCACTGCGGTCCTGGAAAGGTTCGCCACGCTCTATGTATCCAAACGACTCCGCAGGATAGGTAGGTCGGATTCCAAAAGTCACCAACCGACTCGGTCGCTCTTCAACAAGCTGTGCCGCAAATCGAATTGCCTGTTGAAATTTTTCGACCGGTCGAATCACGTGGTCTGCAGGCATGACCAGCATCGTCGCATCGTCGTCACTTTGACTAACTTGCAAGGCCGCCAAACCAATACAAGGGGCCGTGTCACGTTTACAAGGTTCACCCAACACGCCCGCCTGCGGAAGTTGCGGTAATTGTTGAAAAATCGTCTGGCATAAACTCTGATTCGTGACAATCAGAACACGTTCGAGTGGGACGAGAGTTTCCAACCGGGCCACAGTCGATTGAAGCATCGACCGGTCGCCTAACACATCGAGTAATTGTTTTGGATGGCTAGTCCGACTTGCCGGCCAGAATCTCGTTCCAGATCCTCCGGCCATAATCACTGCGTGTAACATACTGTTCCGTTCTCAAAACAGCCAACCTTGCACATAGGCATGGGCTAGCAGACATAAGGCGGGGAATCCCAAAAAGATGATCAAATAGGTAAAAAGTGACGTCCACTTATGTCGCGGCCAACGTGCCATCGTTTTTCTACAGTAAGAGGAAGTTGCCGGTGGAAATGCCTTTGCTGTCCAGCACACAACCCCGACAACCAACAAATCGCAAGCTGGGTTAATAATATGGCCAGCCCATGCGGAGCATGACAGCTCCTGGAATGATCGAAAATGATCTGGAACCTGCTGGGACACAGTTACAATTATTGACCGAACCGGCGTTGATCACCAGGGGGGAATGTTGCCCGCTGGCGAGCAGTTTTGACATAACGGCGAGAGACGAATGCCCTTGAAACAGACAACGTCAATCATATCGCTGCACGACCTGTCGTCGGTGCGCGCCGGGTGAAAAACTCTAAGACCGCGTCACTTGGTTCCTGGCCGACTGATTTCAGCTTGACATCCAAACGAGCGCCATAGGGCAGTACTTGAGATAACTTCACATGCACATCTGGACCGGCAATTTGTTCAACAACCAGGTCCGGGTTAAATTCCAGTGGCGGACAAAATCCGATATGCAGACTTCTCATACGTTGACCTGCTGCAAATTCCACGCGCAAGCGCCCATAGTAGAATTCCGCGCCGGTTTCATCCCTTGCCAGCATGATCTGCTGGGACACTTCCCGAGGCATGTCACCTGTCCTCCAATCACCACTCGGAAGCAACGGGGGATCGCCTGAACTTCGTTCTTGCTTGACTTGCGTTGCCTTTATCGACGCATTGTACGGCCTCCATCCCGAAGGGAGTGAATGGATCCAGCGCAAAATGAAAACTCCTTCCTCGAGAAGGAGGAAAGACCAGAGGAAGAATAGCCCCCAAAAAGAAGAACTTGGCAACGAAACACCCACGGCGATCAACAACACTGCTGCCCCCGGAAGCCCCCATAAAACACGCCTTTCAGACGAAGAAAGTCGCTCTACGATGGTCCAAGTCATCCACCGTGTAACACCAAGCAGCGCCGCCAAAGTAATGCCCGTGATCAGGAACGAAACTACGTCGAGAGGTCGAGACAACCCTCCCAGCCCGCGGCGCAGCGACAAGACGATTGCCACGATGGCGAGCGATGTCGAAATTGTCCAGACAAGACAACGCAAAAATCCGAGCAGCGACGGATTCGTTACTCGGAAACGGAGCGATGACAAGTTGGCAGTCTGCGCATGCATACACTTCAAGCCGTCTACGTCGAAACTGTACCGGCACCCACCGCGTCGGACAATTCACCAGATCGATGGGTTGACTCCCAGGTAAATTCCGGTTCACTGCGCCCGAAATGGCCGCCCGCGGCCGTCTTGCGGTATATAGGCCGGCGCAGGTCCAGGTATTCGATGATTTTTGCAGGCGTGAGTGAAAATAATTCCTGCACGACACGACAAATCTGATCATCGTCAACACGTCCCGTTCCCTGGGTGTCCACGTGCACACTCACCGGTTCGGAAACTCCAATCGCATAGGCCAACTGCACTTCGCAGCGTTCTGCCAGGTTGGCTGCCACAATGTTCTTCGCCACGTGACGGGCCATGTAGGCAGCACTCCGATCGACCTTCGTCGGATCTTTGCCACTAAAAGCACCGCCCCCGTGCCGTCCCCAGCCACCATAGGTGTCCACAATAATCTTGCGACCCGTTAAACCACAATCGCCGTGCGGCCCGCCTACAACGAATCTTCCGGTCGGATTGATATGGAATTGGATACCCTGACTGCTCAACTCGGCCGGCAAAATCGGATTCACAATTTGTTCGATAACGTACTCTTTAATTTCCGCATGCGAGACATCTGGTGCGTGTTGCGTGGAAACGACGACGGTGTCGACGCGGACCGGCCGAAATCCTTCGTATTCGATCGTGACTTGACTCTTACTGTCCGGACGCAACCAAGACACTTCGCTGTTTTGACGGGCCTCCACCAGGCGGTTGAGAATACGATGCGACAAAGCGATCGGCATCGGCATGAGCTCCGGGGTTTCATTGCAGGCAAATCCGAACATTAAACCCTGATCACCGGCGCCCACATCCTTGCCGCTGGCTGAATCCTCGTTAACCCCTTGGGCAATGTCGGGACTTTGCTTGTCAAGCGACACCATAACGGCACAGGTATCAGCGCAAATCCCCATTTCGTCGTCCGTGTAGCCGACTTCCCTGATGACGTCACGAACGACGGACTGAAAGTCCACAACAGCCGTTGTCGTAATCTCCCCCGCAATGATCGCCAAGCCAGTCGTCACCATCGTTTCACAGGCGACACGGCTATAGGGATCTTGAGCAAACAACGCGTCCAAAACTCCATCCGAAATCTGATCGGCAAGTTTATCAGGATGCCCCATGCTGACAGATTCACTGGTGAAGAGAAAATTACCTGATGACACGGGAAAAACTCCTCCAAGGGGTGTGAGAATTGGATGGCACCCATTATAAGCCGGAGCCAAGAGTCCATACAACCGCTACAAGGGACGTTGTGAGTGCGGTGTCCAGCGAGATTTGACGGTCAGCCCATGACCCCTATCAGCACGGAATAACTCGCCGGAAAGATCGTGTGGTGCAGCCAACAGCTTGACGGTCTTCGAAGTCGCACCCAACTGGTCGGCTACCAACTGTTGAGCAGCCTGACCGTGTTGACGTAAGAATTCGGAATCCTCGATCGCTCGACGGACGAATCGTGTCAGTTCCTGACCATCGCGGACTACCTTTGCTGCACCTGCAGATAACATCACCTCCACGACATGTCGAAAATTACTGGTGTGCGGTCCAAAGCAGACCGCCGCGCCGTAAGCAGCCGGCTCAATCATGTTCTGGCCACCACGCGATCCCATACTGCCTCCGACAAAAGCAATCTGAGCCGTACCCCACCAAGCTCCCAGTTCTCCAACCGTATCGACCAACAAAACGCGAATCCTGCCATCGTCACCCGTCAATTCACTTCGTCGCCGCCATGGTAAACCTGATTCGTTTAGCAGGCCGGCGACCGCGTCGAAGCGTTCTGGATGCCGAGGGACCAAAACAAGACGTAACTGTTCATGTGCATCTGCCAATTCCTGATAAGTCCTCAGGGCCAACTGTTCCTCGGGTTCCTGTGTGCTTCCTGCCAAAAACACAATATCCTCCGGAACAAAACCGGCAAGTTTGGCAAGCTGACACGTCGCAGGATTGTCGCGGTCGGTCTGGGCACCATCAAATTTCAGAGAACCGGTAACATGCACTTGCGCATCGTCCCCTCCCAAACGTCGAAAGCGGTCTGCATACTCATGGTTCTGTACCGCGATGAAGTCCAATCGACGTAACAACACACGAAACAGCCAGGACCACCGCATGTATCCACGAAAGCTGGTTTCGCTCAGCCGGCCGTTGACCACAGCAACCCGAACTCCCTGCTGACTAGCTATGCGGATCAAATTGGGCCATAGTTCCAACTCGGCCAAGAGCAACACCGAGGGACGTATACGGCGAAGGCTGTTGCGAACAGCCCAGCTAAAATCCAATGGGCAATAAAACACCAGACGCGGGGCATATTTCTTGCATGCCAGCGTGTACCCTGTATAGGTCGTTGTTGAAATGACACACTCGCATTCGGGATGCTCCTGTTCTAACTCTTCAATCAGCGAAGCCAACAGATTCACTTCGCCCACGCTGACCGCGTGTAACCAGATACAGTCTTCTGATCCACGACGCAACGGAACGTTTCCCGTCAGACGGGTCCACGTTCCTTCACGATACTTCCCGATGCGTAACCGCTTCCAGAGAAACCAAGGAAGCATGAAGAACAGTAGAACCAGGTAAAGTAGATTCAACCCGATCGCCACAGGGGATTCCTTTCCCGGCACCATCTCGAACAAATCATGGTCCGGCCACGGCGGTTCGATCCACCTTATTGGCCACTTTGTTTCCGCATACAACAATTCTTGTACTTTTTTCCACTGCCGCAACTACAAGCGTCATTCCGCCCCAAACGTTCTCTCCGGTTACGAAACGGCTCGGCCTTTTTTTCACCCTGACTGGCCTGAATGGCAGCATGCTGTTGCTCAGCTAATTCAGTGGCTGACTGAGCTTGGTCGTGTTTGGCCACTCCTTCAGCCCAGGTAGAACCCACAAACGTGTCGTCCAACTGCTCCATCCGGAAGATGAGTTCCGTGACCCTTTCTCCAGTTAAATACCACTTCTCATCAAACAGCTTCATACCTTCCCGTTTGTACTCTACCTTGGGATCGACCTGAGCATAGCCGACCAGACCGACGGCACTGCGCAAGTGATCCATGGCCAGCAAGTGTTCTTTCCAGCCACTATCAACCAACTCCAGCAACAACAACCGCTCCATCCTGCGGATTTCCGGACGATACCGCTCTTCCACCGCGGTAATCAATTTCTTTTCCAACGCATCGCGATGCAGGTTAGTCAACGTGTCTGCTGTGATTTCTCCACTGACATTCTTCTGAATCCAATCAGCAAACGAGTGAAGGCCCCCATTATCGACCTCCGTGCCCACAGGCACCTTGTTTCCTTGCGCATCCAAGGTGAAGTTGATGAGATCCTGCGCTTGTCCAGTCGTCTGATCCTCGTTTGCCGCCGGAAAGATCGAGGCGATTTTTTCCTGGAGAGTGTCCAGTGTTTCCTTCACTCGCTCCTGGCTCGCGCAGCTATGAACCATCAACAGGGTACGGATTTCACTGCGTTGCTTATTCTTCAAGTCGTCAAGGCTCAAGTCCGCTTGGAAACGATCATTTACCCAGCGCACCAACCCCTCACGATCGATTTTCGTGCCCCCACCGGAAAGTTGTGTGCTGAATCGCAACAGGCCGGCAATGATCGGGTACTCGGATTCCTTTTCTTCATAACGTGCGACTACACTGTTATATATTAACTCTTTCAGGTAGTCCCGATCATCCTGCCGAAGTTCTTCCTCGGCAATCTCTAAATCAAATTTGTGAACAATCCACCCGGCTGTCTTGATAAAGCCGAAATCGGGTTTCAAAAAACTTCTGGCATCGGACAAGTCGACTTGGTGGATCGCCTTACGAGTACGTTCTATCAACATCTCTGATAGACCTACACGTCCCGTCTTCTTGAGATCGCGATCGCGGAGACCCAGCCTCCAACGCCCGTTGACAAACTTAGCGACCGCCTCCCAATTCCACTCTTTGGGGTCAATTCCCGTGTCAAGATTTTCTTCGATCGTGTCGAGCACCTGTCCTTCGGCCGATCGTTCCGCCTCGTCAATCGCGTAATCGCGCGCGGTTCCAAAGTCCATACCGAGAAAATCGCGTGCGTCGAGCTCTGTTGCCAGGCGTGCACCGACCCACTCTACGAAACACTCAATACCATAATTCCGGTCCAGATACTTGTTCAAGTGATGATGCACTTGATCACGAATCATCTGCAGAATCAGGTCCTTGCAATTTTCCCCATCAAGAATTTTCTGACGATAGTGATAGACACGCTTGCGTTGCTCGTCCATGACTTCGTCGTATTCCAGCAGATTTTTTCGGATTTCAAAATTTCGTTCTTCGACTTTCTTTTGAGCGGCAGCAATTCGCCTCGTAACCACGGAACTCTCAATCGCTTCGCCCCGTTGCATCCCCAAGCGTTCCAGAATCCCTTTAACCCATTCCCCGGCGAAAATTCTCATCAAGTCGTCTTCCAACGACAGGTAGAACCGGCTACTGCCGGGATCCCCCTGTCGCCCACAACGACCACGCAACTGCAAATCAATCCGTCTCGCCTCGTGACGTTCCGTGGCGATCACATGCAGCCCGCCGATTTTTTTGATGTAGTCTCCTTCCTTTCCCATTTCCTCACGAGTTTCGATCTCATGGACCAGGTGATCCCACTCTTTCCGAGGAACATCCAAGCGTGTTTCGTATTTTTCCTGCAAGGAGGCCCAGACCATGGTCTCAGGATTGCCTCCCAGGACAATGTCTGTCCCTCGCCCCGCCATGTTGGTGGCAATGGTCACAGCTCCAACTCGCCCGGCCTGCGAAATGATATTGGCTTCACGCTTGTGGTGTTTCGCATTCAACACCTCATGGGAAACACCTCGCCGGTCCAATAACTTGGAAAGCCGTTCGCTCTTTTCGATCGAGACGGTTCCGACCAGAACTGGACGACCTTTGCGTCTTATTTCACGCAGTACCGCCGAAGGAAGGACCTCCTTTTTCTTAGTTTCACGAGGCTGAAAAACCAAGTCGTCGTCCTGAGCCTTGAGAATCGTGCCCCAGACCTCCGAACCATCGGGCTTCACGAGAACATCCCACCGATTTGTTTTTTCAATGTCGTCGGCGATTGCCTCGTATTTTTCTTCTTCCGTACAGTAGATGACATCGGGCGCCTCGTTGCGTTGCAGGGGGCGATTCGTGGGAATGGCAATGACATCCAGTTGATAAATTTTCAAAAACTCGCCCGCCTCGGTCATGGCCGTACCGGTCATCCCGCAGATCTTGTCATATAACTTGAAGAAATTCTGAAGCGTGATGGTGGCCAGAGTTTGCGACTCTTCCTTAATCTTGACACCTTCTTTGGCTTCGATAGCCTGATGCAATCCGTCGCTCCACTGACGACCCTCCATCAATCGGCCCGTGAATTCATCGACAATGACCACCATGCCGTCCTTGACTACGTAGTTGACGTCTTTCTTATAAAGATTGTGGGCTCTCAGGGCATTGTCGATTAAATGGGGCCACTCCATATTTCCGGCGGTATAAAAACTTTCAACCCCGGCCAAGCGTTCTCCCTCCCGTACTCCTTCCTCGGTCAGATTCGCGCTGTGGTCCTTTTCGTTCACAACGAAGTGAGCATCCCTCTTCAATTGCCTGGCAAGTTTGTCAGCTTTGCTGTATTTGGCGATGTCATCATGCGCGGGCCCCGAAATGATCAGCGGCGTACGCGCTTCGTCGATGAGGATGTTGTCAACTTCGTCGACAATTGCAAAATGCAGCGGACCCTGCGATTGCTGTAATTGTTTTGGATAACGATCGTCGCCACGCGCCGCAGGCCGCATGTTGTCTCGCAAATAGTCAAATCCAAATTCATTATTCGTGCCATAGGTAATGTCACAGGCATAGGATTTTTGCCGATCTGCGACGAGCATTTCGTTTTGAATCGTGCCCACCGTCAAACCGAGTCCTATGTAAAGTGGTCCCATCCATTCCATGTCGCGCCGTGCCAGATAATCGTTGACCGTCACAACGTGAACTCCCTTGCCCACCAAAGCATTCAAGTAGGCCGGCAGCGTGGCAACCAGTGTCTTCCCTTCACCCGTCACCATTTCGGCAATCGCTCCCCCGTGCAACACCATGCCACCAATCAGTTGCACGTCGTAGTGCCGCATACCGAGAAACCGGAGACCGCCTTCGCGACACACTGCGAAAGCCTCGACAAGCAAATCGTCTAATGCTTCACCTTGTTGTAACCGCTCGCGAAATAAAACCGTCTGATCCGCTAACTGTTCGTCGGTCATCTGCTGATATCTTGATTCAATCGCGTTGATCTCCGCCACCCGCCCTTGCAATCGCTTGAGAAAACGGGCATTGGACGAACCAAACATCGAGGTGATGGCGCGTTCGAAACTACGCAGAAAGCTACCGAAAACCAGTTGTAGCAGTTCCCAGATTCGTTCGAGAATTTCCATGGCTTCAGATAGAATCGGAGTTGAAAGTGTGTTCAGCCAAGGGGTACTCCGAAATGCTTAACGAACAAAAGGAGCGCCTCTTGTTGAATCGTGGGTGGTCGGCACGGCGTTTAGAACTGAGGTGGTATCCCGTGACCTTTCGTTGTTCGTGCTTACAGCGACCCACCACTTCGCGGGAGGCAACCTCATCACTGCGCAATTTCCACGCATAACCCCTTAAGGACCATAGCTTATCGACACCAAAGGCGATGGTCAACTGCGATTCGATGGCGATCCGTTCTGGCTGTTCATCACTGAGTGCCGCTGGACCGTCATGCAAAAACCAAGCAGCTATTGACGGGGTCGTGCTACAATCCCTAACGCGGTATCTTTGCACCTGACGTTCGTTTGAACCAACCTCGTTGCACCTAGCAATTACCATTGATCATGCAACATCCTTTCACGACAGATATCCTCGGACAGCTTGTGATTTTGGGAACGGGTACTTCCGTGGGAGTACCTTCGGTGGGTTGCGGCTGTAGCGTCTGCCAGAGCCACAATCCACGTAATCGGAGGACCCGTTGCGGTGTTATACTCGGTTTACCCGGAGGCAACCTGCTCATCGACACCCCACCCGATTTAAGATCCCAGTTACTGCGCGAAAAGATTGGCATCGTCCATTCCGTCCTATACACACACGAACACGCCGATCACTTGTTTGGCCTGGACGATCTGCGCCTGATGCCCTTCTATCTGGGCTGTCCGGTTCCTCTTTACTGCACAGAACAGGTGGAACAGCGGATTCGAAAATCTTTCGACTACGCCTTCGATGGAAAAATCAAAACTCATCCCGGTGCGGTGCCTCAACTTGAATTCCATCGCATTGGTTACGACCCTTTCAAGATATTGGAAACAGAGGTAACACCGATTCGGTTACAGCACGGGCCCCGTTTCGAGGTGCTTGGTTTCCGCATCGGAAACGTCGCCTACTGCACGGACACCAACCAGATTCCTCCTGAAAGCTGGCCGCTTCTGGAAGGACTCGAAGTTCTGATTCTCGACGCCCTGCGCCCGCGACCGCATGCCACCCATTTCAGTTTGGAGGAAGCTGTCAAAGTTGCCCAGAAGCTGGCTCCGCGGCACACCTACTTCACACATGTTTCCCACGAACTGGAACACGAAACGACAAATGCCCAGCTTCCAGCAGATATGGAACTCGCTTACGACGGTCTCAAAATCCCCCTGCGCAATTCCTGAATCGACTGCGCGTTGGCGGAGATGGCAGAGAGTTGCCAAAAACGGCGGGTCACCATGTGCAGGAACGACCAGGACACAATTCCTGATGACGAACCGTAAAAAATGCGGGGGCCCATACGACTGCTGGCCCATCACTACAAGACTGCCGGTAGATCCTGACCCTGACTGCAATCTTCAAAACTAACTCGACCTGGTTCTCAAACGGGCCATCGCCAGGTTCTTAAGTTGCTCGACGTAGTCCAGGGTGATGTCCAGAACTTCCTCGAAGTAGTAGTCTCTTTCGATGACGGTCGCTTCGGAATCGTCCTGCTGGTTCAACTCTTTCTTTTCTTCTTCCTCCGCCTCGACTTCAGCCCGGCGAGCAAAAAAGTCTTCTTCATTGAGCGATAGTTTTTCCTGTTTCTTGTGTTCCAAATAGCGTGAAATATTCTTGATGGCTTTTTGAAAGTCCTCCGACTGGGCAAGCCTTTCAGCCGATCGAGTTCGCAACACACCAACCATGTTTTCGTCCACCATGTTGTACTCTTCGTACTGCGCTGGAGGAACTTGGTGGAAATCGAGGGCATAATCGAGATCAGATTCGGCAATGTCAAAATGATCGGTGATCTGTGGCAAGACGACATCCGATCGGACACCATGTTTTTGCGTACTATCACCACTGGGCCGATAAAACTGCTGCATCGTAATTTTCAGTGCCCCGTAGTTGGGAGGATTGGGAATCGGAAACATTTTTGGACCCAGATCCTGCAGACTCTGTACCGTTCCCTTACCGTGCGTTGAAGAGTCTCCCACCACGAGTCCACGCCGATAATCCTTGATGGCACCTGCGAAAATTTCGCTGGCACTCGCGCTGAACTTACTGGTCAGCACAACCAACGGACCATCCCAGGCCATGCCAGGCTCACGATCGTTGTAGACTTGTCGGTTACCGATGGAACCTTTGACTTGTACGACCGGGCCCCGGTCGATAAATAGGCCCGTCAGCGTGATCGCTTCGGTTAAACTACCACCACCGTTTCGACGCAGGTCAACCACCACCGCGTCCACTTGCTGCTGCTTGAACTCTTCCAGAATTCGCCGTACATCCCGGGTCGTACTCTTGAAACTCAGCCGATCGCGGCCCCTGGACATGTCCATATAGAAACTTGGCAGGCGAATTGCTCCAATGCGATAAGGACTTCCGTTGGTCTTTTGACCATCCTCAAAAATGACGCTGCGTGCCTCTTTATCCTTCAGCTCGATCTTCGCTCGAGTAATCGTGTAGACTTTTGTTTCCCCCTGACCACCGGGCTGGATTCCAAGTCGCACAATCGTCCCCTTCTTACCCCGGATCAATTTCACGACGTCACGCAACTTCATGTCGATTACGTCGACCATTTCGCCATCGGCACCCTGGCCCACACTCACAATACGATCCTGTGATTTCAACTCCTCTTCAGGGTTCAACTTGCCCTGCTTGTCTGCAGCTCCACCAGGAATTACCTCGCTGACAACGGTGTATCCGTCCAGCAGTTGCAGAGCAGCACCAATTCCTTCTAGTTCCAGTCCCATCTGGATGTGAAAATCATCCAACGTCGAAGCCGACATGAAAGTCGTATGGGGATCAAATCCCATGGTCATCGCCGTCAAATACATTTCTAATAAATCATCCGAGTCGATCTGATGCATTCGTTTAGAAAAACTGTCATACCGGCGCCGCAAACGATCTTTGGCTTCGTCACCCTCAACTTTATCCGCCTTCAGGACCAACAGGTCGTACTTGATTGTTTTCCTCCAACGGTCGTAGGCTTCTTCCACTTCCACGGGGTATTCAGCGTCGTCCGGATCTTTTGCGATGTATTCTGTTATTGAAAAATCGTGGTCCAAACTAAGAAGTTCATCGACCCATGCCACTCGCTCTTCAACACGTTGGAGAAAACGATCAAAGACAAAATAAGCAAACCGGATATCTCCTCGCTTTAAACTGTCGTCCAAAGAGTTTTTCTGCAAACGAAATTCCTCAACATCTGATTTGTAAAAGTAATTCTTTCTCCAATCGAGTGCTTTCAGAAAATTCTCCAACCCACGGCCTGCATGGTCATCGTCCAACGGGTCGTTCAACAGATGCTCCCGTCTCAGCAACAAGGCAACCACCCGCGATATTTGCCGATCTTTGGCAGACGGCCCCTTGAGGCGGTTGCGACCCTTTTTGTTGTCGGCCTCCTTCCGGTTGGCATCCCCGCTTCCTTCCTCTGAACGATCCGAAAGCGGTTGCAACTGATTCGTATCATCAACCAGGAAAGTGGTACCCAGAGTTTCTGCAGACGGCTTTGAGACAGCCGTTGAACTTTCCCTGTTCAAATCGGAAGAAGGGTTTTCTATTTCGGAACTCGCACTGATGAAGGCCTGCTCTTCAGCAACGCCTGGAACCGAAAGCAGCACACCGCTCACAACAAAAACTGCAAAAACATGCGCCAGCAGCCACGTGTCCGGACGAAACTGGCGTAAGTAAATAAGTCGAAGCTGTTTCATAATCAGTTCCTGCATGAGATGAAAACCAATAAGACTTCCCAGATTGCCCAGACTAGGGATCCTGTTGAAATGTTATCCGGAATCAACAAATGGGACAAGATCGACAGTCCTCCAAGAGCAGGGCTACGCTCTACCAGGAGTATTATCACTAAGTTCGTATGCTTTTGGATCGGTCAGCACAGGAGCACCTGCAAGATCTCAGCAATAGTACCTGCCATGTTTTGAAAACAGAACGCTTGTTGTGACTGGTGAAAATTGTCTCGCAGGCAACTTGGGCGGTCGACAGGCCAAAACTTTTCCGGGTTTTCAAATGACCGGTGGTTCGATCAGCGGATTAGGTTCTGGTGGGGCCATGCAGCCTGAATGCGTGCACAAACGGTATCGACAAGGAGTGGGTGTGGTCCCAAATGAAATGTCGAGATCCATTGACGTTTCACGTCTCTGGAGGACATCGTCTCGGCCAGTTCTCGTGTTTTGGTGACCAACTCACCCTGAAACAATAGATGAGGTTGCACAATGACACGGCCAAAAGAAGAATTTCGGACCTCCTCCAAAGCTTCTTCTAGTCGAGGAGTTGCCAAAGCCAGAAAACAGACCCGGAATTGCGTAGGATACGCCTTAGCGGCTCGCAGTTGAACGAATTGGTGCATTTCAGCAATGGCATCCTGATCCTGGCTACCGCGACCAACCAGCAGGACCAGGGTGTCTCTTTGATCCACAGAATGATCACTTTCCACGGCCTCGCGACAACGGCGGGCAGAGAGTTCAACAATCTTCGGGTGACACCCCAGGTGAACCGTCTGATGCCTGACGGCTCGATTGTCCAGGGCCGCATCCACGGCAGCCGGGACATCACATTTGGCATGTTCCGCTGCAAAAAGAAGTACGGGTGCAACGAGAACGCGCTGCCTGCCCGAACGCAGCAACCGCTCTGCAGCCTCGTCGATCGTCGGTGCGCAAAGTTCCAAGAAGCAGGGCTCGACAGGCACCACCAAACGCTGAGCAACTTTTTGCGCCAGTTCGAGCAACTCTGATTTGCCCACAGCGTCGCGAGTCCCATGGCCAACAAGGAGCACACCCGGTGTGTCACTGGAATCAACCACGCTTCTCATTCTCCTCTATTTATCGGGCAGCAACCCTCGTCTCGAGTCATTGTCCTGTACCCGCACGACTTCTGAAAGGCTATACTACCACTTTCCTTCCAGCTACCTTTTGATCCTTGGACCGTCCATCGACAAGGGCACTTCGACGGCAATATCAACAGATGGTTTGCTATCGTCTCGCTCCTATCCGTTTCTTATTCAAGAGGGCGTTTTCAACTCGTTTTCTGGCAACGCCAATTAAAACATGGTTTATCCTTACGTTACGGTCACAAGCGGTAATCGCGTCGGGAAGTCCTATTCTCTTGATCCTACCGATGAGAACCGCATTGGGCGAGGAGTTGAGTGTGACATTGCAATCACCGACCCTGGCTGCTCACGCGTGCACGCGATCCTAGTCCAAGATGACGACGGCTGGTGGTTTCGAGACGATAAAAGCCGTAATGGTTCCTTCGTCAACGGCCAAAAGGTTGACGAGGCTCGCTTGGTCGAAGGAAGTGTCATCCGGGTCGGCTCGACGGAATTCGCTTTTCACTTGGCCACCCAACCGCTCACGGCCGCTGCGGCGACGGAGGCCCATGCCACTCAGACGATTGTCAAAAATACTCCCATCGATCCGACGGATACAGGCCTGATTGCATGGGCAGATCTTCAGGACTCGCAGCACGCCCGAGATCTTTTGCTCTTGTATCAGTTGAGTCTCAAGCTGCTGCGCAGTACGGAACCTGATCGCGTAATCCGTACTGCTTTGGAGTTGCTGCACGAACGCACGAACGCTTCGCTTGTAGGGTTTCTCTGGCTAAGCGACGACGGCGAACTAAAGCCCAAGCACTTCGTACCGCAAGACCCGGGAGAAGGATTCTCCTTAAGTGAATCGCTGACTCGCATGGTGTGTGACAAACGGCATGCAGTATGGATTGCCGACGAACCACCAGAGGACTCCAGTCAGAGCCTGGAAGATTTTGCCGACGCGGTCTGCGTCCCTCTCTGCGATAAAGACACGACCCTGGGTGCCGTACATGTTTATCTGAAACATGGTCGTTTTCCGCAACTCGATTTTGAGTTCACCGTTTCTCTGGCAAACATTTTGTCATCGGCTTTGGTACGGGCCTGGCAGCAAGCCATTTTACAAGCCGACCACAACCGGCTCGTCAGTAAATCGGCTGATTTCAACGAATTGCTCGGTGAGAGCAAACCTATGGCCGAACTCAAATCAAAAATTTCACGTGTGGCCCGAGCCAGCGGCTGTGTTTTGATCCGTGGAGAAAGTGGCTCAGGAAAAGAGCTTGTTTCACGGGCGCTCCATAAGTCCAGTTCACAGGCCGATCGCCCCATGTTGGCGGTGAACTGTGCAGCGATTCCTTCTGAACTCATGGAGAGCCAGCTGTTTGGACACAAGAAAGGAGCATTCACCAGCGCCGATTCCGACCACATCGGGTGGTTCCAGCAAGCGGATTCAGGAACGCTGTTTCTCGATGAAGTTGGCGAAATGACCCTGGAAGGCCAGGCAAAACTTCTACGAATCCTGGAGGGCCATCCGTTTCAACCGGTCGGTTCAAGCGAGGAAATTTCCGTTGATGTGCGAGTGATCGCAGCCACGAATCGTGATCTGCGAGAATTCGTTCAGGAAAAACGATTTCGAGAAGATCTCTATTATCGGCTGAGCGTTTTCGAATTGTACATTCCACCCCTCCGAGAACGCGGACCTGATATCAGCCTGCTACTCGATTTTTTCTTGGAACATTTTAAAGGTCAGCACGGTCGACCCCAACTGCAACTGGCGGATGCCGCGCGAGAAAAGCTCCTTTCCTACCAATGGCCCGGAAATGTCCGGCAATTGCGAAACGTCGTGGACAGCGCCGTGGTCATGGCTGACGGCGAACACATCCAAGTAGTCGATTTGGGATTACGGGACGCCGGATCGAATGACTTGGAATCACTACGGATCGACCACTGGGAACGCAAACTCATTAACGAATCATTGAAACGCAGTGGCGGTAACGTTCCTGAAGCAGCCAAATTGCTGGGTATCGGCCGTGCAACGCTATATCGTAAAATCGATGACTACGGCATCGAGCGATAGGTAACCGTGAAGGGGTCTAGTTTCCCCCGTACACCCGAATACGTACGATGGCGGCAAACCAGTCTCAACTCGAAATCGAACAATCTCTGAGCGAGGTCTTCGCCGACTTCCAACCCGCTTCTGACTCGCTCTACTCCGAACTCTCCCAAAAAGCGATCTTTCTGGCACGCCTTCTCCAGCAACACGCCTCGGAGCTACAAACTCCCCAAGAGCGACGTCAGCAGGCAGAATTGGATCGGATGATCCACAATCCTCAAGACAAATCAACACTGGCACAGCTGACCGATCAGGCGTTTCGTTCCAAAGTACCAGCCCGTGTTGTCGACCAACTGACCCACATCCTGGACGCACAGGGAATTCCACGTTTCTTCAGTCCGATCGACCGCACACTGCTCAAAGGATTTCAATCGTTTGGTAGTTACCTGCCTGGCGTCGCCGTTCCTTTGGTGAAAGAAAAAATGCACCAGGAAACCGCGAACGTTATCCTGCCTGCCGAGCAGGAAATGCTGACGCAACATTTAAATCGTCGTCGCAACGAAGGCGTAAGAATGAATGTCAATTTCTTGGGGGAGGCGCTGCTTGGAGAAGAAGAAGCTGGTCGGCGACTTCAAGCTTACCTGCAAGCACTACAGTTGCCGGAAATCGAGGTCATTTCCGTCAAGATCTCGACCATCTACTCTCAAATTTCCGCTCTCGATGGGGAACATTCAGTTTCCGTACTCTCGAATCGGTTGGAACATCTTTACCGCAATGCCAGCAAAGCCCGCTTCCAGCGGGCTGACGGTCGGGAAGTTGCCAAATTTGTCTATCTCGACATGGAAGAATATCGCGATCTACACATCACGGCCAAAGTCTTCATGCAAACGCTGGATCGTCCAGGGTTGGAGCATGTACAAGCCGGAGTTGCGCTGCAAGCCTACATCCCGGACTCTTTTGTGGTTCAGAAACAGATCAATGCCTGGGCCCGTCAACGAACCGCCAAGGGAGGAGCACCAGTAACCATTCGGGTCGTCAAAGGGGCCAACATGGAAATGGAACGGGGTGAAGCCTCCGTGCGCGGCTGGCCTCAAGCCACTTACAAAACGAAGCTCGAAACTGACGCCAACTACAAACGGATGTTGCACGAGGGAATGAAACCTGAAAATCTCGAAGCAGTCCGTTTGGGAATTGCCACCCATAACTTGTTTGACGTGGCTTACGGTTTAGTACTCGCATGGGAAGCGGGTGGACTCGATCAGGTGCAGCTTGAAATGCTGGAAGGCATGGCCAACCACCAGCGCAGAGCCTTGTTCCAATTGAATCGCAATCTGCTCCTTTACGCACCTGCTTGCAAACAACAAGATTTCGTGAACGCAATCGCCTACCTGATTCGACGCCTTGATGAAAACACAGGTCCCAAAAACTTTTTGCGACACGCATTTCACCTGCAAGTCGATAACGAAGACTGGCAGTTGCTCAAACGGGAATTCCTGGATTCCTGCAATAAAATCAACCAGTTGGACGAAGGTCCCCGCCGACAGCAGAACCGCTCTCAAGCCGTGCCAGTGAGCCCTCCCCAACAAGATGATTGGCAAGGGTTTCGCAACGAGCCTGATACCGATTTTTGTCTACCAGCCAACATTCAGTGGGCCAACGAGATTCTTGAGCAGTGGAAAACCAGGTGCGACGATTCCGCAACTAACATTCCTTTGGTCATCGACGGTACTGAAATTCTGGACGAACGACCCATACGGCAATCCTACGATCCGTCCCGACACCGGACTGTCGTGGCACGATTTCGACAAGCAAGTGCCAATGACATTCAGCGGGCAGTGGATTGCGGTCGGCGCGACGAGGACGGTTGGCGAGATTTGAAATCTGACGAGCGCACCAAAATTCTGGACCGGGCAGCGGGCCAACTGCGTCAGTCTCGCGGTAATCTCATTGGGGCCGCAGTCGCCGAAGCAGGAAAGACCATTTTAGAATCTGACTCCGAGATCTCCGAAGCCATTGATTTCGCTGAATTCTATCCCCGCAGCGCACATGACCTGCAGTCTATGGATGGCGTGTCTGCTCGGGGCAAGGGTCTCGTAGCAGTAGTCTCTCCCTGGAATTTTCCAATTTCGATTCCTTGTGGAGGAATCTCGGCTGCGTTGGCAGCTGGCAATACCGTCATCTTGAAGCCCGCTTCCGACACCGTCTTGGTAGCTTACGAACTCTGTCGCTGTTTCTGGCGGGCGGGAGTTTCGCAGAAAACTTTGCAGTTTACTCCCTGTTCCGGTACTGGGGCAGGTCAATTACTGGTGTCACACGCAGAGGTGGATGTCGTCATATTGACCGGCGGAACGGAAACCGCGTACACGATGTTGAGTCAAAAATCTGACTTGAATCTATTAGCGGAAACCGGTGGGAAAAATGCCACCGTTGTGACATCACTGGCAGACCGCGACCAAGCCATCAAACACGTAATCCATTCCGCTTTCGGCCATAGCGGTCAAAAATGCTCCGCCACTTCTCTTCTCGTTCTGGAAGAAGAACTCTACGATGACGCGAAATTTCAACAAGCACTGCGAGATGCAGTCCGCAGTCTACCCGTGGGTTCTGCCTGGGATTTGAGAACGCGGGTGGGACCCCTGATTCGGCCTCCATCCGGCGTCTTGTTGCAAGGCTTGAAGGAATTGGAAACAGGGGAGTCGTGGACCTTGCTGCCTGAACAAAAACAACACAAC
Source organism: Planctomycetota bacterium (assembly GCA_963578105.1). GTDB lineage: Bacteria > Planctomycetota > Planctomycetia > Pirellulales > Pirellulaceae. The sequence continues at coordinate 13,143 of CAUZBP010000001.1, read as the reverse complement.
CCTGGACTCTTTTCACCTGGCGTGAAGTGGGGCGTCCAACCTGGAAGTTTTACGCACAACACCGAATTTTTCGGGCCGCTGCTGGGAGTCATGAAAGCAAAGGACTTGCAGCAAGCCATCGACCTGGTCAACGCCACAGGTTATGGCCTGACATCCGGTCTGGAAAGCCTAGATAAACGTGAACAAAAACTCTGGCAACACAGCATCAAAGCAGGAAATTTGTACGTCAACCGGTCCACCACCGGTGCCATTGTGTTACGCCAGCCTTTCGGAGGCATGGGCAAATCCGCATTCGGCCCAGGCATCAAGGCCGGTGGCCCGAACTACGTGGCCCAGCTCATGGAGTTCACGGAGAACGGCACATCACAAATCGAAGCAGAAGTCCGGAATCCCCACCTGAACGCGCTCGCGCAACGTCTGCGTCAACTGCAGAAACAAGGTGGCAACTTTCCCGCCCAGGAGGTGCACCGCACGCTCATGGCCATTGCCAGCTACGACTGGTATTCCCGTGAGGAATTTGGGTTGTCCCACGACCATCAGCAACTCGTGGGACAGGACAATCTGCGACGATATCTTCCCTTCCGAGAGGTTCGCATTCGAATTCACCCGAAAGACACGTTCTTCGAAATTTTTGCCCGAGTTTGCGCTGCGAAATCCTTAGACTGCAGAATCGCCGTCAGCTTACCACCTACCTGGAGTTCATCGGTCGTCGAGCAATTGGACGCATGGACCGAGGAATGGGCGGGGTCGATTGAGTTTGTCGAAGAGACCGACGAGGCGCTGGCTCATGTGGTCCGTACGGGACAAACCGATCGGGTTCGCTATGCCTCCAGAAAACGTGTACCTCAAATCATATTTGACGCCGTTGCCACTTCAGGACACTACGTGGCTCACAACAACGTGTTCTTTCATGGACGCATCGAACTCCTGTGGTACTTGCAAGAGCAGAGTGTTTGTATCGATTATCACCGTTATGGAAATCTTGGGGATCGAGCCGGTCAGAAACGTCAGGAACCGCTGTAAGTGTTTCTAGAAAACCCAGATCCCGGCGGCACCAGAACGACAAACAAGCGACAAGGCCGGAACGAAAGAATCAGTTTCAGTTGTTGTATAATGGAAAGGTAGCGCCGCGCCTGAAAACGTCGCATGGTGCATGCCTGTGACTTGTGAAGCATCCCGCGTGTATCTTCAATAGGGGCCTCCTGCTGGCTGACGATTTCAACCAGTTTTCGCCATGTCGCTTCGACCTTACCAAACTCCAGTCAGGCCGCCAGCGCCGGCCATTTGGGCCGTAAGAGGCAGCGCACTCTGTGCAGTGGGGCTGGGAGCTTTTCTCACCTGGTATTCTTTTGGCGGTGGTAGCGTACCAGGCTGCAGCATGGAAGGCCTCGATTGTGGTGCCGTGTTGTCGAGTCGTTGGGCAAAGTGGTTCAACACTCCGGTCAGTTTTGTCGGACTGCTGATCTACGTCCTGATCTTTTCGTCCAGTTGGCTGGTCACCCGGGTGTCAAAACCCTTCGTCTGTCAGCTTGGCTGGTGGTTGTTAACCCCCCTGGCACTCGTGGCCCTGGGGGCCGGCCTGTGGTTCTCGGGCCTGCAATTCTACCTGGGAAAGTTCTGCCTGTACTGTTTGCTGATCCACGCCTGCGGGCTGATCATCGCCTGCATCGTATTGCGTAACTTTCCACTTCCTCCCGGCTTCATCACCTCTCCGGACAGTCGTGTGAGCGGCCATGTTCTGGGAACAGGAAAAGCGTCGGCTGTGGCCCAGCCCGTTGATCCGCTATCCCAGCTCGCCATCACCGGAGGGTTCAATCGTCTGCGTCTGGCCCTGCTGGGTTGTATCGCCTGCCTGGGCATCCTGTTGCTGGTCACTGGCCAGATGCTTTCGTCAGACAGTACTTTTGAAATCGCAGAAGTCGACCAGATCACTGACCCACTGCCCTCTCAGACTGGCTTGGGTCAACAAATCACGACCTCTACTGAAAAACCGGGCAGCGTCCGTCTTGACGGGACTGGCTCGGCAACTTCTAGCTCGCCAGCCCCCCAAAAAACAAAGCCGCCACAAGAACAACCTCCTACTGCTTCCAACGCATCAGAGTTCGAAGAAATATTGGCGATGAAACCAGTCGTGCGTCCCGAGAGAATCGTCAAACTCTTGGCCCGGGGCCCTGCAATGAATGTCGGCGAACAGCCCTTACTGGGAAACCCCGATGCGCGCCACATTCTCTTCGAGTTCATGAGTTACACATGCCCGACTTGTCGAAGTTTGCACCCGTTTATCGATGCTGTCCGTCAACGCTACGGAGATCAGATTGCCATCATTGTGCGCCCTGTGGGGCTTCACAAAAAGTGCAACAAATACATGCAGAAAAACAAGGAGATCCATGAGTTTTCCTGCCACTATACGCGTCTGGCGCTGGCTGTCTGGCATGCTGCTCCCAAAGCCTTCCCCTTGTTCCATGAATACATGCTGAAGGACAAGGAAAAAATCCCGTCTCTTCAGGACGCAATCGACTATGCCGGAGACCTTATCGGCAAGGACCGCTTGGAAACCGAGCTGAAGAATTCGGAAGTCCTGGACCTGGTCCAAGACAGCATCCAACTGCTGAAAGACAGTGGTGACAAGTTACCCACGCTCTACTTCGGATACAAAAAGATCACAGGAATTCCCACATCGGCCGAACGGCTTTATCGCGCTTTTGAAAGAACCCTACATGTCAAGCCGTTGAACGACGTGACCGAAACGTCAGCAGAGGACCTTCCATCCGGCTAGGAGAGATCCCGGGAATTCAATTACTGGCCACAGATTCAATGACGGCCGCGGAGGCTTGGCAAGTTGCCGAAACACCACCGCCCAAATCGGTCACGATTTTAATTGTTTCGACCACTTTCTCTGTCTTTTCACCCGCAGTAAACGTGATCGACACCATGTGCAGTTTTTGGGCCTTGTCACTCAATACATAGTCGAAAACGCCCCCGCGGGGCTCAATGGAGAGGATACGGAAGGGTTGCTTGGATCGCACCATGATTTTCTTCGTCACAACCTGGCTGGGTTGAACAACACCCATGAACAGGGATGCGGGACTCAGGGTCACGGGCGGCACTACTCGCCCATCGATGCGCAACTGCAGGTGGGGCGAACTTGAGTTATTTGTCACCAGGGTCAATTGGTCTTGGAAAAATCCGAACGGAGCATCTTTCTTCAACCGCGCAATGACTTCATAGCAAGGAACAGGCTGGTCACCGGGTCGGACCTGGACATCTACGAACGACGGTACACCGCGAACTCCGACCAGTTGCCAGTTCTGCGTCCCTCGGTGTTGGATGAGGACTCGTTTTTCTGCTTCCTGGCCCGAATCGACGGCGCCGAACATGATCGACCCCGGTTTGATTTCAAAGTCGGTGCGAATGTTGCCCTTGATGGTCAACTGGACCTCGGCATATTGCGGCTTGTCGAAAGTCACCGTCAAAGTCGCATGTCGATTACCTGAAAAGGTTTCCGTGTTGTAGACGGCTAAAATCCCACTCTTCTCATAGGTCGTCAGTGTGTCTTTCAAGATCACAGGGGTGGTACAACCGCAGCTTGTCCTAACCGATGCTATGTGTAAATCCACGGCGTAGGGATTCTCAATCTCAAATACGAATTCAGCCTTCGTATTCTTGGCGACTGACCCGAAATCATGATTCCTCACGGAAAACACTTTGTTGGCCCAGTCCTGAGCCGACACGTCGGAAAACAGGGACGTCAAAGTGATTAAAATCAAAATCAGCTGGCGTAACATGACAAAGTTCCGGGTCCTGTTGGAATTCTGTACTGCGTGGAGTTCGCACTTGCTTAAAAAGTCACCATGTGTCGGTATTTCACGAGGTAAGTGGCTTCAGAAATCGTAACACATCATTTCCACCTATCCACAGAAAATCCGGTCATCCAGACGTTCGGCATACAAAGCCGCAAAACCTGCGCATCCCCAGCGGCTGAAAAAGAATGACCGGGGCAGGCTCTGCATTGAGCCCAGTCATTACAACCCCCAAACCCCCTGAAAATTCTACCATCGCCCATGGAAGGCTGGATCCTGCTGCAGATCTTCTAATTCGCCGGCGAGCTGCTTGGCAATACGCTCAAACACCACCTGATTTGGCCCCCCCAGTTCGGCCAAGCGACGATGACACTCCATCACGTGGTGGCCGAACTCCTTACGTTCGAGTTTGCTCGATAGCAATTCGACGCAATCGGCAATTGTCTGTTGGGGTCGATCAGAAACGGGCAAAAATTTTTGAAGTTGCGTCGCCGCCAATAAGCGTTGGCTGCATGCCGCGTTCGCAATGACTTGGTATCGAGCCTTCTTGTCGCGCCTGAAGCACCGATGCAAATCGACCAGGCATCCTAAGAATGTACTGTCGAGATATTCGCATTCCATGAGATCGATAGCCAAAGTGCAATTTTCACTGTCGACACACTTCATAGCAAAATCATGTAGAGCAGGACTCTCCAACATCGTGCCCCGGCCGAATACGAATACGACGTACCCCAGGTTTGACCGACCGACCCGCAAACCCGATGAGTCTGTCACCGCCATCGAATACCTTCCGCAAAACAAAACGAAATCTTTCTTCGGCCCTTCTATCATCGCACATCAACCAACCCGTGCCAAGTTAGATCGGGGGTCACCAATTACTCTCCTTCAGCGGTTACTACCGTCGCATTGCTGAAATTCGTATGATGCCAGGACCGGCCTGGAAACTGGTATTCCGTGGCTGGGACGCATTGACTAAATAGTGCCACAACTTCCCTTTTTACCACGGTAAGCGACGAGGTATCACCTCATCTACCTATGAGTCATCCCTGGAGACTGATTGCAACCATGTTTCTACAACTAGCAACTACAAGCCTCAGGCGAGATCGGAGACGGCGGAACGCTTCCGCGTACCCCATCGGTCGATCCAAAGGACCGTACCATGTCTGTTCTGACTTCCGGCAAACCACACGGCCTTCGGTGGCATGATAAAATATCCGTTATCCAACGTTACCTACACATGAGCCCAGGCAGGGGGTTTTGAAGCGAAATCCAATATGGCTACTGCAGGATTCGAAGAACGTCGACGTTTAGAGCGTCTGGACACGGACGAGCTACATAAGCATCAGTTAGTAGAGCTTAACAAGCTCCTAACTTCGATCTTGCCCCAAAACCGTTTCTACAGCGAGAAACTCGCCGACTTGAACTTGCCACTTTCCGACCTGGATTCCCTCCGCGAGATGCCCTTTACCCACAAGGAAGAATTGCACCGCTCTGATCCGGGGAATGATTTTGCGGCCAACCTGACATTTCCGGTGAAGCACTATACTCGATTTCACCGGACGTCCGGTACCCGTGGACGCCCCCTCGTCGTGTTAGATACGGCGGACGATTGGAATTGGTGGATCCGACTGTGGCAGTTCGTCCTCGACGCAGCCGATTTGAAGCCTGAAGACCGAGTGTTTCTTGCCTTTTCGTTCGGTCCATTCATTGGTTTCTGGAGCGCTCATGATGCTGCGACTTTCCGTGGCTGTCTGGCCGTACCCGGGGGCGGATTGAGTACTCTGGCACGACTGGAGTTGATGAGAAGTAGCCGGGTGACCGTACTGTTCTGTACCCCCAGCTACGCATTGCACCTCGCGGAAGTCGGAAGCGATCACCAACTCGACGTGGCATCTCTGGATATCCGTCGCATCATTGTCGCAGGCGAACCCGGGGGATCCATCTCAAACATCCGCCAGCGCATCGAAAACCTCTGGGACGCGGAGTTGATTGATCACGGTGGGGCAACCGAAGTGGGACCCTGGGGATATTCTGACGGGGCCCGAAAAGGACTCTATGTTAACGAAGCAGATTTCATTGCCGAATTCTTATCCGTTGAAAACGGACGACATGCTATTGAAGGCGAACTTTCGGAATTGGTCCTGACAACCCTCGGCCGAACTGGCAGTCCCGTGCTGCGTTATCGCACGGGCGATCTGGTCCGACCCAGATGGTCCTCTGATGATAACTGTCGCTTCGTGCTGCTGGAGGAAGGCATTCTTGGTCGAGCGGACGACATGATGATCGTGCGAGGCGTGAATGTCTTTCCAAGTTCTGTGGAACAGATTCTTCACAGTTTTTCGGAAATCTCTGAGTATCGAATGACAGCCCGCAAGTCGGGTGAAATGGACTCTCTATCGGTGGAAATCGAAGACCGCCTGGAGTTGCCGGACCGCGTCGCCAAGGAACTGCAACTGCGATTGGGACTGAAAGTCGATGTGCGGTGCGTGCCTATCGGATCACTACCTCGCTTCGAAAGCAAAGGCAGACGGTTTCTCGATGAAAGATGAGAACGCAAAGCAGAGCAATCGACTGTGACCTGAAGTCCGGTCGTCCCACGCCCGCAAAAATACTGTCGGCCTACTTTTCTCGATCATCGAACGATTCATCTCGAATGCGCCGACACGCCTGCCGAGCAACTTCAAAAGCCGCGGCGGCCGTTTCTCGTTCGTGGTCTCGAATTTTCCCCTGCTTCATTTCCCAACATACATCGACCGTTTGTAGACACCATTCGGCGCTTCTGCGACTGGAGCGAATCGGTTGGTGATCGACTTCCACAAAAATTGGATTGGTATGTGAACTCGGGAAAATTCGTAACGCAACCCAACTGGAAATGTCAGGCGTATAGTTGAATTCCAGTTCGTGAACCTCGCCATCCGCCTCTATTTCCTGGCGACCTACCGCTTGCCCGTTGATAATCAACTCAACTGGCACCCTGCACGAGGGCTGCAAACCCGGCATGTCTTGGAAACGCCAGCAGACCGAAGATTTCTTGAAACGACCAAGCCGCGACACATTCTGGCAACGAAGAAAACCCTGTATACTGCGGTGAGATTTCGTGATTTCACTATCCTCACACCGAACGAATTGTATGCATCCCACACAACTTGAGTTGCTAGATGGAAAACGACTCCGAATCCAATGGAGCAGCGGCGAGCAGCGTGAATACTCGGCCCACGAGTTGCGTGAAAACTGCCCCTGCGCGACTTGCCGGGAAAAGAGACAGAATAAAAGCAACGAGTCAGCGTCCCTGTTGCCAGTTCTCTCACCCGAGGAAACCTTGCCGCTTACCATTTCGGCGATGAACCCGATGGGAAACTACGCGTACAACATTGAATTCAGTGACGGGCACAATACCGGCATCTACTCCATCGAATTCCTGCATTCGCTGGGAAACACGATCGACTGAGACCATCAAGTCAAAATCCAAAGGAACAAGGTCACCCACAGCGAGTGATCCGTTGCATCTCATCGGGTGTTCGCCGCCTGCAACATGATCGTTGACTTCGAGTTTCACCGCATCCAGCATCCGAAACGCCAAAGCGTGCCGGTCCAGGGCAGTGGTGGACGTACGGAATCCTGACGGGAAACGGCGCAATGGGTCTACAGAGACAGAGCCCTAGGGTTCCGGATTTTCTTTTTCAAGGCCTTTTTGAAGACCACGTAGGGAGTCGATGTCGGTTCCCGCCTCGACGGCGTCCTTGGTTTTGATGACATCGGCTCGGGCAAGATGGATCTTTTTGAAGACATCTTCCGAGATAATGTAGTACCAATCCGAAAAACGATCGTTCAACTCGTTGATCTTTTGCTCGGCCTTTTCGCGTTTCTCCTGCAATTCGTCTTTTTCACGTTCTTCTTCCGTGTTTTCCGTGCTCTCTTCAGCCCCGCCCGCCTCTGCTTCACTCTCGCTTGTGGCAGACTCTGGATCCGGCGTCTCTTGGACAGCGGGAAACATATCATCACGCAAACGTGCCATAACGAATAAATAACGATTCAAGTCCGTCGACTCAGCAGTGTTATCTTCCAGACCGGCCACTCGTCCAAACCGCAACACATATTCGACACCATCTTCCGTCCGTACAGAGACCTCCCCGTCACTGCACAACAGGTCAAGTTGTCCTGTCTGCTCCAAATCGACGGGATAGAATCCTTTATCAAAGAGCGATGACAGCCCGTCGCCATCCTTCATGAAATCTTGTTCGGCTCGCAAATCCCCGCCCAAACCTTTCGGTTTGCGATCGACATCGACAATCTTCAGATCATCGAAAGCATTTTTCATGTCGTTTAATCTGTCGGTGTTCAATTCTTCATCTTCGAGGAGTTCGGTGGGACGTAATTCCTCAGCACGATACTCAAGTAACTCGTCCAATTTCCAATCCGAATTGTTTTCCAGCGAAACTTGCATCCCCATTCGTTGGTCATAGCTACTGATCACAGGTCCATTCAATGTCAGAGCGGTATCGACCGAGTAGTCCTTGATCACCACCTGCTTGATATCCCAGGTGTTCATATCCAGCAAATCGGTCTCGATCCAATCCTCGAATTTCGTAGACAAGCGGCCAGGGTCGATACTCACCACATAAACCCGGTCCTGAGAAGGCCTCCGTACGAATCGCTGACCCTCGGCACCTTTGACCTGTTTGCCAACTACCAAATGAGCCAGATTCCTGCCCTTGCTGTCTTGCATCACGATCAACGTCCCAATTCCCTTGTCACCTGCACTGATTTTTTCGGGATCGGGTTCCACAACACCAAACAGAGAATGTTCGCTTGCCAAGTCGGTTGCGATTCCCAAGATTTCCAAATCAGTGAGAATGGTCGCAGCATCACGAACCTGATTCTCAGCATCCGCCGGATAGTTTTTATGAGACGGAATGCTCCACACACCGGCAATTTTGGAGACTTTAAACTGATCGATCTCTGCCAGGTCCTCGTTGTGACGTACAACCTCAAGACTCTTGGCGGACAAAGGATCCTGAAAATCTTCAAACATGAACGAACCAATTTCATCGTCCGATGGATTTCCGAAAGGTTCGGTGCGATTGAAAATCGAAGCCGAAGCTAAGATCGCAGCTACGACAACGGTGATTCCCGTTTTGGTTATGTCGGTCATGGTCAATTACCTTGCCTGATAGGCTACAGAATTTTTTTGGCGGGGTTAAGGAGTTTCAATCAGCAACGTTTACTACCTGAGTCTTTCTCTCGATACCCCTTCGCGCTCTCTCAGTCGACGACGAATGAACACCAGGCAACCGACGAGCAAAGGAGGAATCGGAGGCAACGCCGCTGCGTAAAATTTAAATCGATTTTGAACCTCACGTGTTTTCAGTTCCAGTTGGCGTTCAATGTCTTCCAGTTTCCGATTGCGTTCCATCTTCAGGCTTTCAATCTCTGCATCCCTGCGGCGTTCTTCCACTTGCTGTCGAATGGCCAAACGAATCTGTGCCGCCTTGAGATCACTGCTCTTTCCGGTCTCTCGAATCTTGTCGATTTCCTCATTGATCGTCGCCAGATGCTTCTTCATCTCACTTTCCGCTGCTTGCTCAGCCATTCCATAATCCACCTCATAGGAAGCAATCTCCCTTTCGGCATCCTCCCGCGCCTCGGCAGTGAGCGAATAGATTTTCTTCAACGTACTATGCCTGGTTTGCCGCTTCCGAATTTCGGTGAACCGGTCGTCACCCGCCAAGACATCAAGCACATTCAACACAAAGGTCACATTGTCAAACTGAAACTCAACTTCCTCATCCGGTTGAGCACGCAATTCCAGAAACGCCGAACTTAACAGGTCAACGTCTGACACATAGACGACGTTAATTCGCGAGGGCCCCTCTTCTTGGTCCGCTGCTTCTTCACTGTCAGCAGTCGCTTGGCCGACTTGCTCTTGACCACTCCCCTCATCCTCAGCAGCCTCTTGTTCAGCCACCTCCGACTCCTCTTCCGTGTCCGCCTGCCCCTCGTCTTCCATTTCTTCCTCACTGGGCTGAATACGGGCAGCCAGGACATAGCGATTATTCGTCGGCACCTCAGCCCAACGTTGCATGCGCGGATCTCCCCCAGGATTTCGTAAATCCTGAGTCTTGATGTAACCGGTGTAACTACCCGTGGTCACCAGGGGCATGAATTTCAGATCCGAATCATTCTTTTCATGGGTAATGGCGCCGGGAAACAAAAACAGCAATTGTTGCAAACCGGAGGAAATCTTGTTGTCAGGATTCAAAGAGTCCTCAGCACCCGGAGCGTCCGGTCCCACAAACACAAACTGCTTGGTGAAGTTTCGGAAACTTCGTGTTTTGGGATAGGGATTGTAGTCCTGCCAAACCACATAGACATCCTTTCCAGCACCCGATAACTGGTCCTCGCCTTTCATCGAAATCCCCAGCATTTTCCAGAGCCTGGTGATATCCCCCTTGGGCTCGGGTGGCTGACCTCCGCCAAACATTCCCCCTTGAGGCCGGCGTGGATCGCTGGTGCCCGGTGGCTGACTGCTCAAGGCGACAGGCATCGGATCCTCAAAAATTGCTGTGGGTACACCCTGGTCGATGGCGTCCATCAAGTTTTCAAGTTGTGGTGGAGTGAGTGACGAAGGCTGCACCGCCAGTAACACGTCGTAGGTCTCGACAATCGGATTGGTGGGATCAACCTGAACCACGTCATATTGCTTCTCAAGTTCTTCGATAATCAGTTGTTTCGGAACCTGGCGGGGCATCCCCATCCCCATTTGAAACCCCCCGAACAAGTCGGCATCCGTCTTCACTACGCCAATCTTCTGGCGATCCTGTTCGGCCACCGTGCAGATGGAGCGAATCATCTCGTACTCGACAGGAATCCCACGATCGACAAATGGAACAACCACCTTTTCCAGTCCGCAACGAAACACGGCTCCCAGAAATATTTCTTTTTGGGCAATGGAGTCTCGCTCCCGAACGACTACCATGCGGGGTTCAATTCCGTACTGTTCTTTGGCCCGTACCGCTTCCGGACTCGAATTCTGCAGTCCATCATAGATGCTGATGTTGACATTCTTGCCCCCAAAGGCCTTCAGCTCGTTCAGCATGGAAATGATGTCAGCCTTCGTCTTCACATACTGCTTCGGCAACGATTCGCTGATGAACGCCTCGACGTAGATCTGTCGCCCTTCCGAACTCAGATCGCTTAGCAACTGCTTGGTGTCTTTGGATAATGAACCGATCTTTCCGACGGTCATGTCCCTTCGCAAACCGTTGTAGTTCGCAAACAAAACGTTGATGCTCATCGCTATCACGACCAGGCCCAACCCTCGCACAATATAGTGTCCCAACAGTGAACTACCGTCACGTCCGCCCAGCCAATGTCGACTACCTATCAGAACAATACTCAAGTAAATACCAATGACCACAATCATCAAAAAGTAGACAACCGCACCCAGACTGATGACGCCACGGAAAAATTCTTCTGATTGGGTGAAGTAACTCCACCGCGAAATCGACATCGCAATCGAGCTCGAAGGAATAATCGTATCGGCCCACATTGAAGCCACTAACGGAATATTAAAGAGTGCCCCGAGGATGAATCCGACTGTCAGGTTTTTCGTCAGAAAGGATGCCACCATGCCTACCGCCAGCATCGCCAATCCGATCATCCAGTAGCCAAAGTAGGTAGTGACAAACAGACCCATGTCCATTTCACCGAGCGTCAAAGAATTCAAAACTGCAAAGTTGGTGAGCTGCGAAAAAAGCAGAGAAGCCGTGAATATCGCAACCGCGGCCAGATATTTCCCTATCACAATGTCAAAGTCGCCGGCGGGAATAGTCAGCAACAATTCATCGGTTCCCTGACGCCGTTCTTCCGCCCAAATACTCATCGTGATCGCTGCAATAAAGACCAGCATGATCGGAGGCAGATATAAATTCAGCTGGTCCAGGGTCGCCAGATTCGACTGGAAAAAATCGTGCGGCCAAAAGGCAGCCAAGGAAGTGAGCAACACGAACAGGCAAAGAAACACATAGCCCGTTGGATTGCTGAAATAGGCCAAAAAATTGCGCTTTAACACCGCATAAGCCGCGTGCTTCGCCTTGGCAAACGGCAGCGCCGCCAACAAAAACAAAGCAACGACTATCAAGTCAAAAAGTATGAGCCACAATGTCTGGATCTCAGTGGATAACGTCATTCTAATTCTCCGTTTTGGAACTTCGCTCTACTGAGCAAGCTCGGTTCGCATAATTGAGCATCCTGAAATCCCCTCCTGGTAGCGATTTGCACGTCAGCACCTATGCTCCACTGGACGTTAACTGTTGAAAGGCATCATTGAGACCTGCCCCACGTTGGCCCAGATCGTCAACGCTCCCGTCAAACACAAGCCTGCCCTCGTCAATCAATATCACGCGACTCGCCATCGCCTCGACTTCCTGCAAGATGTGCGTCGATAGCAAAATCGTCTTTTCCTCGCCCAGACGACGCATTGTCTCCCGAACTTCCTGAATCTGATTGGGATCCAAACCCGCAGTGGGTTCATCGAGGATCAACACGTCCGGTTCGTGCAACAATGCCTGCGCCATTCCCAGTCGCTGGCGAAACCCTTTCGACAACTTGCTGATGCTCTTGTGAACCACGCTGCTCAAAGCACACAGGTCAATGACCGCTTCCAGACGTTCCGCCTTGTAATCACCTTGCATCCCGCGCGCGTCGGCAAAGAACTCCAAAAAAGTGAGAGGTGTCATATCAGGATAAAGAGGACCGTTCTCCGGCAAATACCCAAGTCGTGCCGAACCGGCTAATCGATCCGTCGACATGTTGTGGCCACCGACCCAGGCAACGCCAGTCGAAGGAGCCAAATATCCGGTGAGCAACTTCATCGTCGTGCTTTTCCCCGCTCCGTTGGGCCCGAGAAAAGCCACCACTTCACCCTGGTGAACCTTGAAGGAAACGTCGCGACAAGCCGTGAAGACACCGTAAAACTTGGAGAGGCGGTCCGCCTCGATCATCGGCATACCACCAGACTCGGGCTTTCCATTATCAGTTTTGTCGAGATTCTCATCGGATTGGTCGGAATGATCGTCCTGCATGGGAGGCACCATCTGTCTTAAATGTCCTGTGGGAAATAGGTTGTAAACGCAATCGTTGCATGTCTGCTGCAAAAGTTTAGAAAACCACCATCGCTTAATTCTCAGTAACGGTTCATAAATGTTGAGATATGCCTACCAGCCTTCTGGTCCCGCTTGCCCAACGGGTACTCGTGAGGCTGAATAAACAATTTTCACACTGCTCGACTTGGTCAGCATTACCAATAGACGGACACATGTGGGTGGGTGTTCAACCTGGCATG